>NZ_KV757618.1 GCF_001712795.1 Nostoc sp. KVJ20 | reverse complement strand
CCCAAACAATCGTAGATACCTTGGCGGAATTTTTCTAGTTGTGTCAGGATCATCACGTCAATGATTTATTGATTACTTTCATTGACTTTACGGCAGTCAGTGTTACTGCTGACTGCTTTTCTCTCGCTTTTTAGTCCAAACTCCAGTTGTGAACCATCGGGGCTGAATGCTACAAAATAAACACCACTGGTATGCCCTTCTAAGGTTTTGATACATACACCAGATGATAAGCGATCGCTATTGTCTATCGTTAAATCCCACAATTTTGTAGTGCGGTCATCGCTGGCGGTAGCTGCAATTTTACCATCAGGACTAAAAGCGATCGACGATACACCATTGCAATGTCCTTTAAGAGTGATTAAGCATACACCTGTATTTATATCCCAGATTTTCGCCGTATAGTCTCCGCTGGCGCTTGCCAAAGTTTGACCATTAGGACTAAAAACAGCACACCAAACCCAATTAGTATGACCTTGTAATGTTTTTAAACACTCACCCGTTTGCACATCCCATAATTTTAAAGTTCGATCAGCGCTACCAGTCAATAAAGTTTTGCCGTCAGGACTAAAATTTACCGACCAAACCCAATTACTATGTCCGTGCAAAGTCAAGAGACATTCACCTGTGCTTGAGTTCCATAACTTAACTACGGTACTGCCACTTGCTAAGGTCTTACCATTAGGACTAAAGGCAACCGATACAACTAAACTTGTATGTCCCGCCAAAGTCCTCATACACGCACCTGCCTGAATATCCCACAATCGCACTTGACAGTCACCGCTACCACTTAGCAAAGTTTTCCCGTCAGGACTAAAGGCAATTAATCGAAATGCATTAGTGTATCCTTTGAAAGTTCTTACACATTGTCCAGTCGTAGTATTCCATAGCTTAACAGTGTGGTCTTGACTGCTGCTAGCAATTATTTTCCCATCATGATTAAAAGCAATTGACCAAACTTGGCTAGTGTGTCCTTGCAAAATTTTCTTGCAGATACCCGCAGCCACATCCCACAACTTGATGGTTTTGTCATGACTAGCACTGACCAGGGTTTTCCCATCAGGGCTAAAGGCGATTGATTGTACAAAAGAAACATGTCCCTGTATGAAAGTATTGAGTAGTTCGCCCGTTCTCGCATCCCATAACTGGATAATATAGTCATTGCCTACACTGGCAATAGTTGTTCCATCAGGACTAAAAGCAACAGCCTGTACAAAATTGCTTTGTCCTGGGAAAGTTTTGAGTAGCTCACCTGTAGATACACTCCATAACCTGATAGTGCTGTCATTCGCACTACTAACTAGCATTTGTCCATCAGGACTAAAGGCGATGGAGTGAGGTTGGGTGCTGTGTCCTATAAAAGTTCTTAATAGTTTACCTTTAGCGACATCCCATAATTTAATAGTGTGTTCATCACCAATGCTGGCAAGTGTTTGGCTTTCTGAACTGTTCGCGCAGCGTTGCGGAGCAAAAGCTACATCAAATACCCAACTTGTATGTCCTTGAAAGGTTTCTAAGCAAATTCCTGTGTTAGCACTCCATAGCTTTACACTTTGATCATCGCTACCAGTAGCTAGTATTTGACCATTAGGACTAAAAGCCAGTGAAATAATCCAAGAGGAATGTGCTTTCCATCTCGAAAGTGGTTTTCCGTCAGCTACTTGCCATAATTGCACCTCACCCGCAACGCCACCAGCCGCTAAAATTCTTCCATCGGGACTAAATGCTACTGCCAAAATACTGTCAAAAGTTTCGCTAAAAACCGACTTTGATAAATCAGAATTTTGGAAGTTAATGCAATTTAAATTAATATCTTTCAGATATGCTTGCCAAAGGGTGAGATTTGAAAAATCGGCATTTTGTAAATTTGCTGAGATATGGCAGAGTATATTTAAAAGATTTCCTCCAGCATACCCAGTTTGAATTGGAGGATGATTTTGTAATTTACTAATAAATTGATAAAGATATTTTTCTAGCCTAGTTTTATTTTCAAAATGTGCAAATAGTTTATTAGCTAATGGTTTTAATAACAAACATATCTGTGAGTCTCGGATATAGTCTTTAGCAGTTGCTTTAATCAGGGCATAAGAATTAAAAATCGAAATACTACTTGTGGTAATTTCATGAAATACAGCCGCGACTAATTTTTCTGTTGTGTATTCCATAACAATAGGTTGTTGAGTAAAAGTTACACTATGATTAGCAATAGGATGACTTGTTTCAATTAGTGACCTTCCTTTTAAAGACTCTAGTGATTCAATAAGTTCTCGTGTCGATATTTGTGGTATAATATCGTTTTGTAATTCAGCTAAAGAAACTGCTTCTCGATTAATTGCTAACCAGCACATAACCTGCCTTTCTAAAGGAGATAAACGTTGACATTGTTGGTCTAAAAGTTCCCAAATGTCACCAAAAACAGAGGTGTTACAGTCTAAGAATTGCAAGACATTTCCAGCAAATAATTCTTGGGTTGTATTTGCAACTATCTTTAAAGCTAAGGGATTGCCGCTATAAATTGCTGTTAATAACTGCTCATGTTCTGGCGAAGCAGAGAAACCTTTATCTGTAAAAATTTCATGGATCTCTAATTGAGTTAACCCTGTAACTTGTAGAGAACGAATGGGTAAATTTTCCCCTTCTTGCAATGTCAAACCTTTCAGCTTTTCGCGGCTAGTTAATAATAAGCAGCTTTGATGAGATACTTGGGCGATATACCGAAATAGCTGTCCGTAACTTTCATATCCTTCTCGATAATTGCCGGCATTTACACCACTAACGAGAATTGTTTCAACGTTATCTAATATCAGCAAACACCGTGATGAAGATAAATATTTTATTAGCAACGCTAGTTGTGCTTCGTCGGTGTCGGGTAAATTTACTTCCTGCTGATTAGATAAAAATTTAATTAGGTCTAACAAGATATTTTGTATCGGCGGTGCATTGCGTAGAGAACGCCAAAAAACATATTCAAAGGCATCTTGGTTATTTTCTGCAACCTTAACCGCAAGGGTAGTTTTACCAATACCACCCATCCCTAATAAAGTTATCAGACGAGTGCGATCGCTTCGCCCGCCGCAGGCATCGCCAACAATCCATTGGCTTAAGGTTTCTAATTCAGCAGTACGTCCATAGAAGCGGGAAACGTCAATCGCTTCTCCCCAATTGATGCGATTTCTGAGCGGTTGGAGGTTTAATCTTGAGGAGATATCTGCATCACTCTGCTGTTGTGCAGCTCGTTTCAGAACTGCGTGCAGATTATTCTTGGTAACTTTTTCATCTAAAGCTTGAGAGAGCGATCGCCATAGTTGCGAACCAACGTCTTTGATGTGACCATGATCATATCTGACTTCTCGCGCCATTTCTAGGTAAGTTTTCCCTTCCCAGGCGTAGCGAAATACCATCTTTTGTACTTTCGTTAAGCATCCTCGCTCCAATAATTGCTCAACTAGTGCGATCGCTTCTTCAATGGTCATTTATTTACGTAGCAATACTAAGTTAACTACGATTTTCCCACTATAAACCTGATGGTTTTCATAAAGTTTACGCCAATCTATCAAAAAGACTTGACATTTCTACCTGACTTTTCACGTTTGGCTAGTTCTTCAGTGTGTTGGTACACCATATTTCGATGGAGAAGCAAGCTACACATAGCGGATCCACCAGAAGGTATCGCTTTTTCAACTATCAATGTATTTACGTGGTAATACTAGCTTAATTACGATATTTGCACCATAAACTTGATTTTTTCCAGAAAGGTTACGTGAATTTACCAAAAAGTCCGACTTTTTCCCGACTTTTTCTCACCATCAAATTTTATACAAGGTTATAGAGTATTTGGGTAAACAGTTTTGCTCAAAGACAAAATAATTTCTTGCTGAGTCACCGACAATTATCAATTCTTTCTAAGTTTTTTGCAGTTTTCTTCAGTCAGTAGTAGAGAGGAATAATATGTCCATAAATAATAGCATTGCCAATTTTCCAAATTTCCAGCCCCTAGTAGGAGTTATTGACACAGGCTTTAGTGCAGATAATCTAGATATTGATTATTCACAAATTTACTTGGGAAGCGATTTTATTGATGGCGATGATAACCCCTTACTAGCGGAAGGGGTTGGTCAAGAACATGGCTCTTATGTTCTACAAATTATTAAGGCGGCCAATACTAAATCACTGTGGTTAGGTCGTGCTGTGGGTTCTGGCAAATGGGCAGAATCACTAATTGAATTTGTTGATGCAGCAAAGGCATCTGAATATCTAAATGCAGTTATTAACCTTAGTTTTGACTTAGTACAAGTTAATCCTGATAGTAGTGTTACTACACGCTATGAGCTAACTTCACAAGAACGAGCTGCAATTGAGTATGCTCGCCAAAATGGCGTTCTAATTGTGGCCGCAGCAGGGAACGAAGACGGCGCTATATCCGCTCTGGGTCAGGCTTCTCAGGAATTTGACAACATCATTACTGTAGGTGCGGCTGAAGGCTTATCTCGTGCACATTACTCTAGCTATGGCAATGGTCTTACGCTTTTAGCTGACGGTCATGGCTTAGGTAATATAGCAGGCACCTCATCTGCTGCTGCTAGAGTAACAGGAACCGTCTCCCAAGTGTGGGCAGTAAATCCTCTACTGAGTTACCACCAGCTGATTGACATTTTAAAGACTACAGCGACAGATTTAAATACGTCTGAATGGGACGTAGAAACAGGATTTGGCTTGTTGAATATTTCAAGTGCAATTAATCTGGCAACTTTAACCACTCCAGATCGTAATCATACATTGCCTAGAACAGTATTTCCCAAAACTTGGGAAGCTTCAAGAATAGAGAACGCTATCGCTATACTCGAACGCCCAACAGGTTTTTTGAGCGATCTAGGTGATTTTTTAGGGGATGTAGGAGGGGGCATTGTAGAAGGCGCTGTGAACATAGGAGGAGTCCTCGTTGACGCAGTAACATTCCCATTCAAAACAGTTGGTGAAGCAATAGTATATGTAAGCGATAAGGTTGGTGATGGATTAAAAGCTTCATTCAGTGCAGTTGGTCTTGACTTTGTGGGCGCTGCTCTTAATTTTTTAACTGATAGAAGTGGGGAAAAGATACAGGGCATTATTGAGCGTGGAGCCCAATACATAGAAAAACTACCATCTCGTATTGAGCGGACTGCAAATGACTTTTTCAGTGATAATCTTTGGAACAATTTTGGGAGATGGCTAGAAGAAAACTTGATAAATGTGGCAGAGCTTTATGGCATCCCAGAATTTGCCGAGACATTAGCCGATCTTCTTAAGATCAATACTCGTGCATTGACTGACCGAGAAAAAGCAGTTGCCCAAAGTGTCTTTGGTGATTCAATTAATCTAGACCTTGTGCGAATTGATGAATGGAGTCTCGGTAATTTGGTAAATGGCAAGAGACCGTTTACAACTTTCAATACTATTAATACATGGGATACTTTAGATGACGCTACTCTGATTCATGAATTAACCCATGTCTGGCAGTACGGACAAGATGGTGCTATCTACATCCCAGATGCATTAGATGCACAAAACAGTCCTGGTATTGATGGAACTTACCCACCTGGTATTGAAGAGAGTGACAGTAATGGTTATCGCTATGGTGGCTACACTGAACTTGAAAAGCGTATGGATGCTGGACAAGAACTTAGAAGTTTTAACTACGAGCAGCAAGCTAAAATCATACAAGATTACTACACAATAAGGGAAGATAAACAAGACGGAGGCGCACTTAGAACTGATAACAACAAGTACTTAGCTATATATGCATACTTTGTCCAAGAAGTATCAACCCTGCCTCTAACCACTTTAATTCCTGCTCCCTATGGCTTAATTCTTGGCACCAATAACTCTGACCTACTCAATGGTGATAACAGGGATGAAGTATTGGTAGGCTTTGCTGGCGATGATTACATCGATGGCGGCTTAGGTAATGACCGAATGTATGGTGGTTTAGACAATGATACCTTTGTTGTTAACAGCATTGATGATTTAGTCATAGAATTCCCTAATCGAGGTATTGACCAAGTTAACTCTTCAATCACCTACACGTTGGGTCAAAACCTGGAAAATCTCAGCCTAATTGGTAATAATTCAATTAAAGGAACAGGCAATAGTCTTAATAACATCATCACTGGTAATAGTGCTAATAATACTCTGAATGGACAGGCTGGTAACGATACCCTTGATGGTCGTGGTGGCAATGACACCCTCATTGGCGGTAAAGGCAGTGACTCTATGCTGGGTGGAGCGGGTGACGATTTTTATGAGGTTGACAACACAGCTGACACAATCACTGAACGTGCCAACGAAGGCATAGATACCGTCAACTCTTCAATCAGCTACACACTGGGTAACAATATAGAAAATTTGACTTTAACTGGTAATAATGCGATTAATGGCACAGGTAACAGTCTTAACAACATTATTACTGGTAATAGTGCTAATAATACTCTGAATGGACAGGTTGGTAACGATACCCTTATTGGTGACAGTGGTGATGATACTCTGTCTGGTGGTACTGGAAATGATAGCCTCTATGGTGAAAGCGGGAATGACTTCCTCTATGGCGATGCTGGCGATGACGAACTAACGGGTGGTGACGACAGCGATCGCCTCTATGGAGGTATAGATAATGACCGTCTTTATGGCGGTGCAGGAAATGACAAACTCTTTGGCGAAAGCGGGAATGACTTCCTCTATGGTGATGCTGGCAATGACGAACTAACAGGTGGCGATAACAGCGATCGCCTCTACGGGGGTATAGACAATGACCGTCTTTATGGCGGTGCAGGGAATGACAATCTCTTCGGTGAAGATGGCAATGACCTCCTCAAAGGTGATGCTGGCAATGATCTACTGCTGGGTGGTGCTGGTGTTGATACTATATACGGTGGTACTGAAGCTGACACTATATACGGCGGTACTAACGATGATTATCTGTCTGGTGATGCTGGCAATGACCTACTGCTGGGAGAAGCAGGCAATGACTACCTTGACGGTGGCACTGAAGTCGATACCGTCAGTTACGACAACTCCCCCAGTAGTGTAGTTGTAAATATTGATGAAGCACAGAACTACCAAAATCCCGGCGGAACTTTCCACACAAGCATAGTTACAACCAGCCTCATTCCTACCGACACAGAACCAAGTTTTACGATCGCAGCAGGCACAGCTAAAGATGGCTTTGGCACTACAGATACCCTACGAAATCTAGAAAATATCATCGGCTCTGGATTTGATGATGTTCTAATTGGCAACAGCCTAAATAACCGCATCTCCGGCTTAGTCGGGAATGACCTGTTAGTTGGCAATGCTGGCAATGACTCCCTTGACGGAGGCGATCGCATTGATACCGTTAGTTATCGCCGTGATCCTAGCCGAGTCATAGTTAACTTAGAGCAAAACTACGCTAAAGATGGCTTTGGCGGTACTGACCAAATCTTTAATGTTGAAAATGTCATCGGTTCTGCTTTCAATGATGAAATCATCGGCGATGCCAAAGCCAATATCATCCACGCTGGAGATGGCAATGACATTGTTAACGCCAGAAATGGCAACGACATCATTTTTGGCGAAGGTGGTAAAGACACTCTCTCTGGCGAAAACGGTGACGATTTCCTAGTTGGGGGTACGGATGCCGATCGCCTCAATGGTGGAGAAGGCAACGATACAGCTTCCTATTTCACCTCAGCGACGCGTGTATCTGTTAGTCTCACAACGGGTACTGGCTGGGCTGGAGATGCCAAAGGCGATCGCCTCCAAGCCATCGAAAACCTAGAAGGTTCAGAATTTGAAGATTTGCTGACCGGTGATGCTGGAAACAATATCATCAGCGGGTTGGGTGGCAATGACCTAATTTACGGTGAAGCTGGCGACGACTGGCTCGATGGCGGCACAGGAAGCGATCGCCTTTACGGTGGAGACGGCAACGACAAACTATATGGTCGAGCTGATGAAGACCTCCTCAAAGGTGAAGCTGGTAATGACAACCTCAATGGAGGAGACAGCAACGATCAACTCTACGGTCAAGATGGCAACGACACCTTAAATGGCGATGCTGGCAATGATTATCTCGAAGGTGGCACAGGCGATGACCTCCTCGATGGTGGCAATGGCAATGACCAACTTTCTGGTCAGGAAGGCGATGACTATCTCGAAGGTGGCACAGGCGATGACCTTCTCGATGGTGGCATCGGCGAAGACTTCCTCACTGGAGGAGACGGGGACGATCAACTTTATGGTCAATCCGATAAAGACACCCTAGATGGCGGGTTAGGTAATGACCTGCTGGATGGGGGTGACGGAGATGATCAACTTTCTGGCGATAACGGTAACGATCGCCTCTACGGTCAAGTTGGTGAAGACAACTTAAGTGGCTGGTTAGGTAATGACCTGCTGGATGGGGGTGACAATAACGACCTACTTGATGGCGACGACGGTAACGATCAACTTTACGGTCAAGCTGGTGATGACAACCTCGATGGTGGAGCGGGAAATGACGCTCTCTACGGAGGTACTGGTATAGATACCCTTTTAGGGCAAGCGGGTGATGACTACCTCGATGGTGGGGCGGACGATGACCTACTCAATGGCAACGAAGGTAGCGATCGCCTTTACGGTCAACAAGGTGATGATTTACTTAACGGCAACACTGGTGATGACTACCTGGATGGTGGGTTAGACAATGACGAACTCAATGGTAATGAAGGCAACGATCGCCTCTACGGTCAGCAAGGTTACGATATCCTGGATGGTGGTGCTGGGGCTGACTTCCTGGATGGTGGCTTAGAAGATGACTATCTCTATGGCAGAGATGGTAGCGATCGCCTTTACGGTCAAGCAGGTCAGGACTATCTTGATGGCGGCAATGACGATGACCGCCTTGAAGGGGGTACGGGTGATGACCAACTCTTCGGGCAGCAAGGGCGTGACTACCTCGATGGCGGTATCGGCGAGGACTTCCTCTATGGGGGCGATGATGCTGATAAGCTGCTAGGGCAAACTGGCAATGACTACTTAGATGGTGGCTCTGGCGCCGATCAATTAGATGGTGGCGACGGCAATGACCAACTATATGGTCGGGATGGCGATGACACCCTTGATGGCAGTGTTGGCAATGATTACCTTGAAGGTGGAAACGGCAATGACCAATTGACCGGGGGCAACGGTAATGATTTCCTCTACGGTCAGGATGGTAACGACACCCTCAACGGCGGTGCTGATAATGACAATTTATATGGTGGAATCGGAAATGACAATCTCTTAGGAGGCGATGGCAACGATCTACTCTCTGGTCAAGAAGGGAACGACATTCTTGATGGAGGTACTGGCGATGACTACTTAGAAGGTGGGTTAGGCAATGACCAACTCATAGCTGGATTAGGCAATGACCAACTCTACGGTGGTGGCGGCAACGACATTCTTGATGGTGGTGCTGATAATGATTATCTAGAAGCTGGATTGGGCGATGACCAACTCATAGGCGGCGACGGTGACGACCAACTCTTTGGTCAAGAAGGTAACGACACTCTTGCTGGAGGCAGTGGTAATGACAATCTTCAGGGTGGCGACGATGCCGATATCCTGCAAGGGGAGGATGGAGATGATTATCTCTTTGGTAATGACGGTGACGACCGACTCTACGGTGGAACTGGTAACAACTCACTAGAGGGTGGTGCTGGCAACGATCTGCTCTATGCCGATATCCCGCAGCCGGACGGAGATAATTATCTCTTGGAACCAATCTACAACAGAGGTGGCAACGACTATCTTACAGGCGGCGACAACATCCTGAATGGTGGAACGGGTGAAGATACATTGTACGGCGGCAGCGGTCGTGATATGTTCGTGCTGGCTAGCGAGAGTGGAATTGACACCATTTTCAACTTTACAGTCGGTAGCGATTATCTGGGATTATTGAATGGTCTGACCTTTGAACAGATCACCATTACTCAAGGCATTGGTACTAATACCAGCGATACTCTAATCAGTAAACAGGATGGTGAAGTTCTAGCCACACTCATTGGAGTAGAAGCCAATACCCTTGGTCTGTGGGATTTCGCAAATCTAGGATGATACAGCAGGAGGCAGGAGGCAGGAGGCAGGAGGTAAAAGTATTACTATTCCTAGCCTTGGGGTTTTCAAAATGTCCTAACCTATGTGACTACGGCTATCATTAGTGTCTGTTCCAATACGCTTGGGTTCAGCAAAGCGCAACCCAAGCGTATTGATTCATAGTCGATCAATTATCTTGGCATTCTCTGGCAGCTTGGCGTCTCTTTGCCCAGCAGTACGCGCCCTAGCTGTGAACAAACCAATGGGAGTATTTAATAAATCCACTAGGGTGGCTTGACCCGCAATGCCTGCGGCGGGCTGCGCCAACGCCTTTTTAATATCTCTTGGTATTTCTTTGAGTAACCAACGTGCCAAACGATAGCCGTATTCTTTGGGTGTCATATCTCGCATTAAATCTACACCATGCAGTTCGTGCAGATAGCGATTTGAGCGTCCATAGCGCCGCCATTGACTTTGCAGTTCTTGAAGTGTAGCGCGGTGGCGGTGCTGAACGATCGCATTTGGAGCAAATTCCAAACGCCCAATATTTTCCCCCAAAATCCGCCAGCAAATATCGGCATCGCCACCAGTGGTAAGATAGGGGCGAAATAAACCCGCTTTTTCTAAGGCAATGCGTCGAATCCCCAAATTAGCGGTTTGACCATAGGGACGAAAGGAATGCTTAAGGGTATGCTTTTGCGACAAAGTTTCTTGACGCTCTGCGTGTTGTTCTAAGAGAGTTCTACCTGGTAGTGCTAAGATTTCACCAGCGACAATCACCACTTCTTTGTTGACAAAAGGCTGAATTAATGCATCCAACCATTGCGGTTGGGGACGACAATCTGCATCAGTAAAAACTATAATTTCACCCGTAGCGGCGCGAATCCCAGTATTACGAGCAGCGTAGGAGCTTTGAATTTGGTTTTCGCTCAAGGGGCGAATTGTAATTGGGCAATTTTCGGCAGATGTTTTGAGGTTGGTGAGAGTGCGATCGCTACTATTATTGTCCACCAATAAGTACTCTACCCGATCTTTTGGGTAGGTTTGAGACAACAGACAATTGATTAACTCTGGTAAATCCGCCTCACCGTTATAAATAGGAACAACCACCGACACCATTGGTAAAAAGCTGGTGGCGGTGGTTGCATCAACTGGCTGATGATTCATAAATCTGAGATTTTGGAGATGGGATTACTACCTAGTATTCCCAAACAAAAATCCTGGACTGGTAAATTAAGGAGTTTTTATAACTCCAAAAATCTTGATTTGGGAATACTAAAATTTCAAGTCACCAGCGCGGCTCATGGGTCGAGTGGGTTGATTTGCCGGCGGCTGGGCGAAGTTGTTATTTGATAAAATTGCGATCGCACGGGCATATTGTGGATCACTCTTAGTTCCAATTAAATCTGGATTAGAAGCCAACTGCCGCTCTTGAGCCTCTGTCAAGTCTAGCTTGATATCTGGTGTAATCCCTTTATGGTTAATATCCGTTCCCGCAGGTGTGTAGTAATGGGCAATGGTGACAGCCAAGCCTGAACCATCTGCGAGTTCATGAACTGACTGCACTAAGGCCTTGCCAAAGGTTTGACCACCAACAACTACCGCGCGTTTATTATCCTTGAGTGCCCCTGTGAGAATTTCACTAGCACTCGCTGAATTACCATCTACCAAGACCGCCAAAGGACGATTTGTTAGAGCAGTGCGATTGGCTTTAGTTTCCTCACTGCCGCCTACACGGTCTACTGTCTTGACAATTCCGCCGTCATCGTACCACATCCGAGCAATTTCAATGCTCGCCTGCAACAAACCGCCAGGATTTCCCCGCAAATCCAAGACATAAGAATCAGCTTTCTTACCGTTCAAATCGCGGATGGCTCGTTGCATTTGTTCTGCGGCGTGGGCGCTAAATTCCCGCAAACGGATATAGCCAACGCGACGATTCCCTTCTTGTTTGAGGGTATAACGTACCGTTGGCACTTCAATATTTGCTCTGGTCAGTTTTAAATTAAAGGCATTTTGCCCTTTTCGTCCCAACCGGAGATTGATGGGAGTACCGGCTTTGCCGCGAATCAGCTTGGAAGCGTCATCCACTTTCATTTTAAGAGTGGGTTTGCCATCAATGGCTAAAATTTCATCGCCCGCTTTGATCCCAGATTTCAGCGCGGGAGAATTTTCTATGGCTTCGACAACAGTTAGCCGCTGAGTTTTTTCGTTCAGTTCCATCCGAATGCCAATCCCAGAGACTTCCCCAGATGTTTGGCTAGTGAGGGCTTCAAACTGTTGGGGGTCCATGAACCGAGTGTAAGGATCTCCCAAGGTTTGCAAAGCTACACGGATGGCAGCATAAGCTTCTTCACGAGAAGAGTATTCTTTGCTCAACAGGCTTTGTCTGGTTGCTTGCCAATTTTGTTGATTAAATTTACCATCAACATATTCATGATTTACCAGTTGCCAAACTTGGTCAACTATCGCTTTTGGGCTGTCTTGTAGGGTTAGAGAGGCACGGACAGCACGAGTCCAAGCGGGGCCGAACACTGACATCGTAGCAGTCGTGGCGATCGCTCCACCAATCAAGGCTACTTGGAGCGGTGAGTAACTTTTCGCAGATTGGTTCATGTATAATTAGCTGGAATAATTGTGTTGTTGACAGTTTAGCAATCAGGCTTTCCAGAAAATTTTAAGTTTTTATACCCCAAAATCAACTATGTTCCTTCATCATTTTTATCGTTGAATGATGCCGAAATACTGCATTAGTTATTAACAATCATTTCTCAGTTTGTTTGCCTTCTCCGGAAGGCAAAACTTACTATGTGACACTTTGGTTAGCGTCATGTTTGCATTCTAGATTACTTTTATAAGATAGCACTTTGCTCACTGAATTGCAGCACTGTTAGACAGTCATTAAATCAGCTTTTCTTACTTAAGTCATGAAACGCAAATTTACCATCAAATCATTAATTTCTATTAAAAAAAAATCGGTTAATTTGTGGCAATTGTTACAAAAACTAACTGGTGTATTGTATGTTGTCCTGGGTGCTTGGCTGATTTTTACTACTATAACCTTAGTTTTTGCTTCTTCGCAGCCAGTAGATGCCTACTTTGTGCTTGGTGGCAGTATTCGCCGAGAAGCTTATGTTGCCCAACAAGCAAAACAATACCCGCAAATCCCAATTTTAATTTCTCATGGTTCCCCAGATCCCTGTATATTGTTAATTTTTCAGGCGGAATTAGCAAGTTTACAAAACGTTTGGTTAGAAAAGTGCGCGAATTCTACTTTTGAAAATTTTTATTATAGTATTCCAATTCTGCGGCGTTGGGGAGTGCATAAAGTCATGTTGATTACCTCGCAAAGTCACTTACCCAGAGCTAAATGGATGGCACAGATTCTCTTAGGCGCTCATGGTATTTGGGTAGAGCCAGAAATTGTTCAGGAATTGGGTGTCCCTGGCAATAATGAATCTTGGACCAAAACTGGATTAGATGTAACACGCAGCTTATTTTGGGCGCTTTTAAGTCAAATTATTCAACCGCAATGCTCAAATGTGACAAGACTTACCCAAGTAGATATGCAAGCTTGGGAAAATCGAGGTTTTCATTGTGAACACCAAGGTGGGTTGGGGAGATAACTTAGAGGTTGTTTGAAAAGTCTAAATTATTACTTGCCTCTGCGACTAGAAGTCGCGGCTACACATACAAAAACCGCCTAAGCGGGTTATAAAACTTGATTTTCTGCTAGTCCACGCAGGTGGACTTAGCTTGGGTAGTAGCGAATTATATTCGCTCAAAACTTTTCAAAGATCCTCTTACTCGTAATGCGTCCACATGCGAATTATCTTGACTACTTGCTCGGATTCGATGACCTCATATACCAACCGATGCTGTATATTTATCCTACGAGAATAAGCACCTGATAAGTCACCAACCAGCTTTTCATAAGGTGGAGGATTTTGCAAAGGATTGTCTTCAAGGACTGCAAGTAATTCCTCCGCCTTTTCTTTTAAGTTACTAGAAGCTAATTTCTTCGCGTCTTTTTGCGCTTGTTTTGTGTAAATCAACCTCCAACTCGCTCCTTCGGGGTTTGCAAGTGGCTCCTCAGAAGCTTGCTGACTCACCAATCCAACTCCCCATCACATTCTTGGATCGGGGTTGCTAGTCCTTCTTTTATAGATTCTCGCATTCCAGGGACAGATAATAAGTAAAGAGTCTCCTGAATTGCAGACCAATCTTTTTCTGCAACTAGAATCGCATTACCGCGATCGCCTCGAATGATCACAGGCTTACCCTGCTCTGCAACTTGGTCGATGATCTCTTGCAAATTATTTTGAGCATCGTTAACGGGAAGCGAAGACATCATAACTTTTTTAGCTCACGATAACTTTAATTTAGTGTATTTGCATAGGATTTGGATTCATAACCAATATCAAATTTGCTTTATTATAAACACTCCAAGATGCATCAGAGGTTGAAATATAGCAATCCTAAATCATTCGTCAACAACGAGATACCCGACTTCTCTAAAAAATCGGATATCTGAGTTTTGTGATTTTCACAAATAAAATAGGATTGCGATAGTCAATCGTCACCCACGAACCCAGAAGGCTTGTCATTAAACATCACTTCTCCTGATTGTATCCAAGGGATAATTAATGTAAAAGTTCCCAATCTTGCAGCATCAAAATAGCATCTTTATACAAAGACAAATCCACCTGGTTAACTTCTATTCCCTCTCCGATTCCTTGTAGAAGAGTGATTGTCAATTTTCCTCCCAAGTGTTCACGGAACTCGGTAAGCCCCCTAAATATACAATGCGGATGATCTAGTTGATCTAACTGCTCTGTCAGTGCTGATACGTACAAAGTAAAGCCTAGTTTTTTGAGCGTATTTAAAACCCTTTGCCACTCAGATTGCAATAATTGACCTGTTAAATATGAATAGGTCGTATCTAAAGCAATGCCGATCGCTACAGCTTCACCGTGACGTAGGCTGTAATTAGTTAAATGCTCTAGTTTATGAGCCGCCCAGTGTCCAAAATCTAAAGGACGCGATGAACCCATTTCAAAGGGATCGCCACCACCAGCAATATGCTCTAAGTGCAACTGTGAACAACGATAGATCAGCCTTTCCATTATGTTCATGTCCCGATTAGCCAATTTATCGGCATTAGTCATAATAAAGTCGAAGAAGTCTGCATCTTTAATCAGCGCTACTTTCACTGCTTCTGCAATACCCGATCGCCAATCTCGATCATCAAGGCTAGTGAGAAAATCAAAGTCATTCAAGACAGCATAAGGTGGCATGAATGTACCCAAAAAGTTTTTCTTGCCGAAGGCATTGATTCCATTTTTTACCCCGACACCCGAATCGTTTTGACCTAATACTGTTGTCGGTACTCGTAGCAGTCGGATTCCTCGATGAGCCGTTGTTGCTGCGTATCCTGCCATGTCTAGGACGGCTCCACCTCCAATTGCTAAGACGTAGGAGTGACGGCACAATCCAGATTCATTGATCTGTTGATGAATTTGCTCTATAAATCTAGAATCATTCTTAACTGCTTCTCCACCCGCAACTACTATTGGTTTACCGCTCAGTGTTAGTACATCTTCATAATGCTGGGCGTAGGCTGATAATTTTTTGAGCAATCCATCCTGGTACTGTAAAAATCCTCCATCTACCACTGCTAGGACTCGTTTTGGTGTTGCCTCCCCATCTGCGGCGATCACTTGTGCGAGTAAAGGATTATCTAACTGAAATAGACCTCTAGTAAAGTGAACATCATAATTGAAGGTCACACGGACAGATTGGTTAATTGGTTGCAGATTAAGAGCAGTCTTTTGTTGAATAGCCATTTGAATATTATTGCTTTTTAAGTAACTGTAAATGATGCACTAGTACCGCTGCGCGTAATTCGTAATTAATTGTTTGCAAGGGTTTCACACGTTTGAGATGGGTGGCTGATTTAATGGAAGCTAACAGTAAATAAATACAAATAATTTATTGAATATTTCCAGATAAAACTATCCAATAGAAAATTTTAACTAATAAATAAAACATGCATTTGAAGCATATTTACTTAGTAGATAAAGTTCAAAATAATATTAGGTTACAATTTTTTTGATGCCTAGACTTGATATATGAGGTTGGCACTGGAGATCATTATTACATAGAATTCTACGTTTTTTCCGTTAGATAATCTGAGAATTTATCTAATCAAAATGGTATCTTTACAGTAGCTTCTTTAAAATTCGGAGATTTTTATAGATTCAGTGAAGTTATGATCTCATCAGTATATTCTCTAACTGCTTCATCCCAAAATATCAAGTTTAGTGGTAGATTTTATACTTGGTTGTCACAAAAAAAGTTGGGCAACTTGTCCTGAATTTATCATGAGTAAAGTAAACAAGTTACTGCATAACTGGCTGTTAAAGTCTGTTTCGGAGAAAGGTTTGGCTTGGCTGGAACAGAAACAGGCACAGATTGCTAGCGGCGCTGCTGAACGAGTGTTTTTTACAGCTTTTAGTGCTGTGCCGCGTTATCTAGGTAAAGAGGATTTGCAGCTAACATTCCAGGACTTGGAAGCAGCACAGGATGTGATTCCCGGTTGGCATCCTGGTCATTGGAGTGTAGATCAAGCAGGTCGCACACTCTTGCTTTTAGCTTTGCCCCACGATGATGTTGAGGGCTATGTGCGATCGCTTGATCAAGTCTTCTCCACTGCCGATATGGGAGAGTTAGTTGCCCTTTATCAAAGTTTGCCGCTTCTACCACATCCAGAGTTACATCGCCACCGTACTGCTGAGGGAATTCGCAGTAACATGAGTAATGTGTTCCAAGCGATCGCATTACGTAACCCTTATCCAGCAGATTATTTAGACAATGCTGCTTGGAATCAGATGGTGCTGAAGGCTGTGTTTGTTGGCAGTCCGTTGCATCTAATTTGGGGTCTGGATCGGCGTGCTAACCCAGAATTGGCGAAGATGTTGGCAGCCTATGCCCATGAACGTTGGGCAGCCAAACGCTCAGTTACGCCAGAACTTTGGCGACCTGTAGGACGGTTTGCCGATAGCACCATCATCACAGATTTGGAAAAAGTACTAGCTAATGGGGATGTACACGAGCAAGAAGCAGCAGCCTTAGCTTGTGCTGAGTCTCCTGTACCCGAAGCACAAGCATTACTTTCTCGTTACCCAGATTTACAGTCATCCATTCAACAAGGCAATCTGACTTGGAGCAGTTTTAGCCGCGATACCTGCGGCGAGCCACGCTAACGCCTTTTTGTTTACAAATAGAAGGGAGTGAAGAAGGGAATAGGTTACAGGTTACAGGGTACAGATTATTCCCTATAACCTCTCACCTGTCTCCTCTCCCCTAATCCCAATTCCCAATAATTAAAACCATGATGTTTATCGATCCTCACATTCACATGTGTTCCCGTACTACTTACGATTACCTAGTAATGCGGGAATATGGTATTGTCGCCGTTATTGAACCAGCTTTTTGGTTAGGACAACCTCGAACCAATTCTGGCTCATTTAAAGACTACTTCAGTAGTCTTGTGGGCTGGGAAAGGTTTCGTGCTAGTCAGTTTGGCATCCAACACTACTGCACAATTGGACTAAATCCGAAAGAAGCTAACAATGAAGCACTAGCAGCAGAAGTTATAGATCTGCTACCACTTTACGCCTGCAAAGAAGGTGTTGTTGCCATTGGTGAAATTGGCTATGACGATATGACAGAAGCAGAAGATAAGTACTTTTGTCAACAGTTGGCATTAGCTAAAGAACTCGATATGTTAGTACTAATTCATACTCCTCACCGCAATAAAAAGGAAGGTGCTAGTAAGAGTATGGATCGCTGTATTGAATATGGCTTAGATCCCTCACAAGTAGTTATCGATCACAACAACGAAGAAACTGTTGAAGAAGTATTAGGACGGGGTTTTTGGGCGGCTTTCACAATTTACCCACAGACGAAGATGGGTAACGCCAGGATGGTAGAGGTTGTCCGCAAGTATGGGCGCGATCGCATCATTGTAGATAGTAGTGCTGATTGGGGTATCAGCGATCCTTTGGCAGTCCCGAAAACGGCTCAGTTGATGTTAGATAGGGGTATTCCTGAAGAACATGTGCAAGCAGTTTGTTATGAAAATGCCCTAGCGGCTTACAGTCAAACTGGGCAGATGAAAGCTTCAGACTGGCTCAATCCCCAATCTGTTGATCAGCGTCAGTTGTTCAGTGGTAATTCTGTGCTGCGGGGACAAGAACCAGGAATCAAATCAGTTTCAGATTTTGTGTTGATTGAGTAATAAATTGGGAGTAGGGAGTGGGGAGTGGGGATGAGGAATTGCATAAATATTTGATTCATCTGTATAGTATGCGGTTTATTTTGAGAAATAATTAGGTACGGAGGCAGATAAGTGAATGTTGCAAGCTTAAACTTTCAAAGCTGGCGGGGTTATCTTGAATTGATGCGTCCTGCTAATATTGTTACTGCTTGGGCGGATATTCTTCTAGGTTTTGCTGCTTCTGGTTCTGGGATTATTTTTGTTCAATTAATGAATGGAGAAGCAAGTTTTTCCATACTAATTCCATTAGCTTGGTTGTTATTGGCTACCACTGGCTTATATGGCGGTGGTATAGTTTTTAATGATGTTTTCGATGCAGACTTAGATGCAAAAGAGCGACCGAATAGAGCAATTCCTAGTGGACGCGTATCTCGTCAAAATGCTACTTTATTGGGGAGTATACTATTTGCCATCGGGATTATAGCTGCTTTTCAAGTATCCTGGTTGAGTGCTGCGATCGCTATATTTATCACTCTTTCATCCCTTTTATATGATTCACTTGCCAAACATCATCCTTTTTTTGGCCCTTTAAATATGGGTTTGTGTCGTGGCAGTAACTTATTATTAGGTGTAAGTGCAGTACCCGCAATAGTTTGGGAACGTTGGTATTTAGCGCTAATTCCTGTTCTTTACATTGCTGCGATCACCGCAATTAGTCAGGGTGAAGTTCATGGAGGTAAGAAGATTACAGGAGTACTCGCATTACTGCTAATTGCAATAGTTTTGACGGCAGTTTTAGCTTTAGGATTATTAGAAGGGTACACTGCGATCGCAGCACTACCATTTGCTATTTTATTAGCTATCAGAATCTTACCTAACTTTATCAAAGCTGCGCGGGAACCGATAGCCGAAAACATCCGCAATGCCGTGAGAATAGGCGTTTTATCTCTAATAGTTTTAGATGCAACCGTTGCATCTGGTTTTGCTGGGTTGTATTACGGTTTATTAGTTCTAATCTTGCTACCAATTTCGATGAAGTTAGCAAAAGTATTTGCTGTTACTTGAAGTTGAATGTACACACCCAGTAATACCATTAATCGGCTGTAGGGGCGTATAAATGTGCATTGGTTGGTGTCAACTTAACGCGAAANNTTTTTGGCTTAAGTTGACACCAATGATAAATGTGCGCCCTTACCCATGAATATATGGCAAGTATTTTGTGAAATAGTTTAAGCCAAAGAAAACAGATTACATATACAAGAGATAAAGCGAGAAAATGAAAATTACAAAAAACAATAATTTTCACTTAACTTATTGCAGCAATATTCATCCTGGTGAAAGTTGGCTAGAGGTTTTCGCCAATTTAGAAAACTATATTCCCGAACTCAAGTCACGTTTATCACCTACAGAACCTTTTGGTATTGGCTTAAGGTTATCAGATGTAGCTGCGAAACAACTTTTAGAAAGTAATAATTTAGCTCAATTTCAAGCTTGGCTGACTCAACAAGATTTATATGTTTTCACCTTAAACGGATTCCCGTATGGCGGATTTCATCGGCAGGTGGTAAAAGATCAAGTTTATGCACCAGATTGGTCTACACAAGAACGCGTTAATTATACATTAAACTTGGCACATATTTTAGCTAGTCTATTACCCCAAGGACTTGATGGTGGAATTTCTACACTACCATTATCCTATAAACCTTGGTGGGTAAAAGACCAAGCAACTTTCGAGACTGTTCTGAAAAAGAGTTGTTTGAACATAGCATCAGTTGTTGTAGAAATGATTCGCATCCGCGAAGAAACAGGTAAGTTACTACATATTGATTTAGAACCTGAGCCTGATGGATTAATTGAAAATACCTCAGAAGTAATTGATTTTTATCAAAACTGGTTATTGCCAATTAGTGGTAGTTATTTATCAGAGAAATTAAATATTGACCAGACGTTAGCAGAAACTAAATTACTAGAACACGTTCGGGTTTGCTATGACACCTGCCATTTTTCAGTTGAATATGAGGAACCGCAGTCTGTATTTGCACGTTTTCAATCAGCAGGAATTAAGATTGGCAAGATTCAAATCAGCGCAGCAATTCAAGTAAAAATACCTGCTGAGGTTGAGAAACGTAGCTTAATAGTTGAACGCTTACGCCCTTTTGCAGAATCTACTTATCTTCATCAAGTAATAGAACGTCGCAGTGATGGTACACTCCATCACTATCCTGACTTAATAACTGCATTACCCCATTTAGAGCAATCTCTAGCTGAAGAATGGAGGACTCACTTCCATGTCCCAATTTTTATTCATGATTATCAAATTTTGCAATCTACCCAAGATGATATTGCTACTGTTTTACATCTACTTCAAACAAACAATGCTTGCTCACATTTAGAAATTGAGACTTACACATGGGATGTATTGCCATCAGAAATGAAGATAGATTTAGCAACTTCTATTCAGCGTGAGTATGAGTGGGTATTAAAATTAATTCGTAGTTCGTAATTCGTAATTCGTAATTAAAGGTTTAAACTTAGTTTTCTAGTTTAAATCTTTAGAGATACGTTATTGTGTGTTTCTAGTTATTTTTTCAAATTGCTATAAGAGAGAATTAAGTTTATGCAGAAAACAGTTGTTCTAAATGTCGTGGGATTAACGCCCAGTTTACTAGGAGAAAATACGCCGTTTTTATCTTCTTGGGCGGCTATTGGGCAAGTGCTTCCTATCAAAAAAGTGTTACCTGCTGTGACTTGTTCTGTTCAGGCTACTTATTTAACCGGAAAGTTGCCTAATGAACATGGAATTGTCGCTAATGGTTGGTACTTCCGCGATGAATGTGAAGTGAAGTTTTGGCGGCAATCTAATAAGCTAGTACAAGCTCCCAAAGTTTGGGAAATAGCTAAATCAATCGATCCAAATTTCACTTGTGCCAACCTTTTTTGGTGGTACAATATGTACTCTACAGCAGATTATGCCATTACGCCGCGCCCAATGTATCCCGCAGATGGGAGAAAATTACCTGATATTTATACCCATCCTAGTGATGTGCGATCGCAAATTCAATCTGATTTAGGAAACTTCCCCCTTTTCGATTTCTGGGGGCCAAAAACTACCATTAGTTCTAGTCAATGGATTGCCAATTCCGCAAAATGGATTGAGGAACGTTACAGCCCGACATTATCACTGGTTTATCTACCACATTTAGATTACTGTCTGCAAAAATTTGGTAACAATCAAACACAGATTCAAGCAGATTTGCGAGAAATTGATGCTGTTTGTGGGGATTTAATTGAATATTTTCAAGCACGTAATACTCAGGTAATTATTCTTTCTGAGTATGGTATTACCCCAGTTTCTAAAGCTGTGGATTTAAACCGCGTACTACGGGAAAATGGTTTAATTGCTGTGCGAGAAGAATTAGGGCGAGAACTGCTCGATTTTGGTGCTAGCATTGCCTTTGCCGTTGCCGATCACCAAATTGCTCATGTGTATGTGAACGATCCGGCGTATATCCCGAAAGTGCGATCGCTTTTAGAAGCGACTGAAGGTGTAGCGCAGGTATTGGATGAACAGGGTAAACAAGCCTACCATCTCGATCATCCTAGATCGGGTGAGTTGGTGGCGATCGCACAATCTGACGCTTGGTTTACCTATTATTATTGGCTCGATGATGCCAAAGCGCCTGATTTTGCTAGAACTGTAGATATCCACCGCAAACCTGGTTACGATCCTGTAGAACTTTTCCTCGATCCGCAGATTAAATTTCCTCAAGGAAAAATTGCTCTCAAGTTACTTAAGAAACAACTGGGTTTTCGCTACTTAATGGATGTGATCCCTCTGGATGCTTCCCTGGTGCGTGGTTCTCACGGTAATATCACCACTTCCCCAGATGAAGGGCCTCTATTTATCACCCATCAAACTCACCTAGTTAATGAACATCAAATTGAGGCGACAGATGTTTGCTCGTTGATTCTCAAACATTTAAATACCTGAAAGGCAGTATAGAGGCTATATATCGTATCTATATCTTACCAAAATACAAAAAAATTTATGGTAATTCATAATCATATCGAGTATGCTTTAAATACAAACTCGTTATGACTATGAATTAGATTGTTCTATCAGTAGGTATCCATCTACTGACTAAAATGTACTGTGGGCAATCTGAGTTAACTTACATGGAGAGCTTCTTAACCCATGACTGAACCCCAAAATTTGACAACTGCTGACGGTATTCCAGTTAGCGATAACCAGAACTCACTTACCGCTGGAGCGCGTGGGCCTGTATTAATCCAGGATTTCCACCTCTTAGAAAAGCTGGCTCATTTCAATAGAGAACGTATTCCTGAAAGAGTTGTCCACGCTAAAGGTGCGGCTGCTCACGGCACTTTGACTATTACCAATGACATTACCCGCTACAGTAAAGCGAAACTTTTTTCTGAAATTGGCAAGAAAACGGAACTTCTGTTGCGTTTTTCTACAGTCGGAGGAGAAAAAGGTTCAGCAGATGCCGAGCGCGACCCTAGAGGTTTTTCCCTCAAGTTTTATACTGAGGAGGGTAACTGGGATCTTGTCGGTAACAATACCCCTATTTTCTTCATCCGCGACCCTTTGAAGTTTCCTGATTTCATCCATACCCAAAAGCGCAATCCCCAAACCAATTGTAAAGATCAGAATGCAAAGTGGGATTTTTGGTCACTCAGTCCAGAATCGCTTCACCAGGTGACGATCCTCTTTTCAGATCGGGGAATTCCCAAAACCCATCGCCACATGGATGGTTTTGGTAGCCACACCTTTAGTTTAATTAATGCTGAAGGCGATCGCGTTTGGTGTAAATTTCACTTTAAGACTCTGCAAGGGCATCAAACCTTGACGGAGGAAGAATCCGCTAAGATTAAGGGCGAAGATCCAGATCATGCAACTCACGATTTGTTTGAAGCGATCGCTAAAAAAGACTATCCTAAGTGGCGGATGTGTATTCAGGTGATGACCGAGGAGCAAGCGGAAAAACATCCTGATAATCCTTTTGACTTAACCAAAGTTTGGAAACAAGGCGAATATCCTTTAATTGAAGTCGGGATATTAGAGCTAAATCGTAACCCTGAGAATTATTTTGCCGAAGTAGAGCAAGCCGCTTTTAGCCCTAGTGCAGTGGTTCCTGGCGTTAGTTTCTCTCCAGACAAAATGCTGCAAGCTCGAATTTTTTCTTACCCAGATGCTCAACGGTATCGTTTGGGTGGTAACTATCAGCAACTACCTGTTAACCAGCCCAAATGTCCAGTGATGCATTATCAGCGAGATGGCTTTATGGCATCGGGGAACAACCACGGTAGCGTTCCTAACTATGAACCGAATAGTGCTGAGGGTACGCCCAAAGAAAATCCAGCTTATGCAGAACCACCTAGTCATTTGGGCGATGTCACAGTCGATCGTTACAGTCATCGTGAAGGAAACGACGATTATACGCAAGCAGGTAATCTGTATCGGTTACTAACTCCTGAACAGCAAGAGCGTTTGGCAAAAAATATTGTCGGTAGTCTCTCTCAAGCGAGACAGGACATTCAAATGCGCCAACTTTGCCACTTCTTCCGGGCAGATATTTCTTATGGTAGTCGTGTAGCTGAGGGGTTAGGCATTTCAATTGATCCCTCAGTATTTTCTCATAATGCTCAACCCGTAGGTAACTGGTAAGCCTTATTCAATTTTGTGGGGTGGGCATCTTGCCCGCCTTAGAGGATGTTTGAAAAGTTCTTTTCTTGGTAGCAAAACATTTTAGATCCCCCTAAATCCCCCTTAAAAAGGGGGACTTTGATTCCGGTTCCCCCCTTTTTAAGGGGGGTTAGGGGGGATCTAAAAGCGCCTAAAATCACAGCCAACCACTTTTCAAACAACCTCTTAAAGCAAATTAATTTGATTAGCTTACAAAATCAATCGAGGTAATTAAACATGAAATTAACAGCAACAGAAAAAGGCTTATTAATCCCTAAAGAACTATTAGGAGAAAACCAAGAGTTTGAGATTATTCAAGAAAATGGAAAAATTATTATTACTAGCATAAAACAAACATCTTCTATTTGGGATTTAGGTTCAAATCCTGTGGAATGTGATGTAAAAGATGGTGCAATTAACCACGATCGCTATCTCTATAACCCGTTAACGGAGATAAAAGCCTCGTGAACGGAGCTAAAAGACTCGTCAACGGAGATAAAAGACTCGTGAACGGAGATAAAAGCCTCGTGAACGGAGATAAAATACTCGTTGACGGAGATAAAATACTCGTGAACGGAGATAAAAGCCTCGTGAACGGAGATAAAAGCCTCGTGAACGGAGATAAAAGCCTCGTTGACGGAGTTCAGAGGCTCATTAAATAGATAAACAAAAATATTTACAGTTATTACGATCGCACCCTTCGCAAAGCATATCGTAGAGAAGTAGTTTTAGGGGTTGCGATCGCTTTATTTTGCTTCACTGCATTTGCAATGACATTGTGTAATTAATTATCTTGCCTACTTATTAGACTAGGATTTGAATCCCAGACGGGTAATGCAGCCGATGCAGATTACCTAAATTACTGAAACCAACGGGAGACAAAAGCAACCATTCTCCTGAATCAAGGCTGACGATTCCGCCGCAAGTCTTCCAGATTTTCACGAATGGTTATTGTATTGGGATGATTTGCCCCTAAGCGTTTTTCAGCGATCTTTAAAGCATCGATATACAAATGTTGGGCATCGCTGTACCTTCCCTGCGAATCGTAAAGTTCTGCCAAATTATTCAGGCTTTTTGCCACATCTGGGTGTTCATCCCCCAGCAGGCGTTTTCTCATGGACAAAGCTTCGATGTACAAAGGTTCGGCATCGCTGTACCTTCCCTGTGATTTATAAAATACTGCCAAATTTTTCAGGCTACTTGCCACAGAGAGGTGTTCATCCTCCAGCAGGCGTTTTCTCATAAACAAAGCTTCGACGTACAAAGGTTCAGCATCGCTGTACCTTCCCTGTGATTTATAAAATACTGCCAAATTGTTCAGGCTTTGTGCCACATCTGGATGTTCATCCCCTAGCAAGCGTTTTCTCATGGACAAAGCTTCGATGTACAAAGGTTCAGCATCGCTGTACCTTCCCTGTGATTTGTAGAGTAATGCCAAATTGTTCAGGCTAGTTGCCACATCTGGGTCTTCATCCCCCAGCAGGCTTTTCCTCATGGACAAAGCTTCGATGTACAAAGGTTCGGCATCGCTGTACCTTCCCTGTGATTTATAAAATACTGCCAAATTGTTCAGGCTGGTTGCCACAGAGGGGTGTTCATCCCCCAGCAGGCGTTTTTTCATGGACAAAGCTTCGATGTACAAAGGTTCGGCATCGCTGTACCTTCCCTGTGATTTATAAAATACTGCCAAATTGTTCAGGCTACTTGCCACAGAGGGGTGTTCATCGCCAAAACGTTTTTTAGCAGCAAATAAACTTTGTTCGTACCAAGGTAAGGCTTGGACGTAAGCTCCTTGACCTTGGTAAAATCTACCCAAGCCCAAAAAAGGCCAGATTAAATCATCATCACTTAACCAAGCTTGGTAAACTGTAGCAGTTCCGGCAAGGTGAGGGATGGCAAGAGTTGCTTTAACAATGTCTATCAATGTGGGTGTCTGAGGAATATCTTTTGCTACAACTACCATTGCTTGACAATAGCCACGCTTGAGTTCGTTGGCTTCAGCTAACTCTTCTAACTTCTGCTGCAATAATTCCTGAATGCGATCGTGAACTTGGTAAGTGTCCTCTGCCAATTCTTGCAGCAAATAACGCTCAACTAAAACAGCGCAGTTACCTTTAATGTCAAATTCCAAATTGCTATAACTTGCTGCTGATTCTACCAAAGACCAAGGAATAGGAGCCAAAGCAAACAAACTCAGCAAACAAGCTAATTCTTGCGCTTCTGGTTCTAAGCACTCCCAATTCAACTCAAAAGCTGCTGCTACACCAGACTCGCCTGCTGATGTTTGCTTTTGTAGCCGTGCGAGAATGTCTGCTAGCATCATACTCCTCCTCGGTTTTGACTATGCCCCGCTATTTGGTAGAGTGCAATGGGTGAATAACCGATTAATTTACAAATTTCTTTTGCTGTCTCCGTCTTTTGTTGAACATATTCATCCCCCAATAGCTTTGCTAATAATTCTAAGGCTCCATCTTCTGACAATCCACCTAACGGCAGTGATGGATATGCTAACCCTATATTTAGACGAGTGGTAATCAACACCTTAAACCGAGAACCTTTAGGTGGTAAATAGGGTTGAATTAGCTTCCAGTCTTTGACATCATCAAATATCAATAAAACTTTGCCAGCTTGCCACTTCTTCCAGCAATAATTAACTTGACCTGCTAGGCTTAATCCATCCGGCGGATTAAAGTTAGGTAAATTCACAACTCCAAACTCTACTAACTGGGTTCCCAAATCAATACCTTGGGGATTTAACCAACAACACCCGCCAGAATAATTTTCTAAATATTGCCATGAGTATTGAATAGCTAACTCTGTTTTACCCACGCCACCTTGCCCAGTCACATCGGTAATAGCCACAATATCATTTGCTTGCAACAGCTGACGCAATTGTTCTATTTGCTCATCCCTCCCAACAAACTTACGAGCTTGACTCTGTGGAATATCATGCGGGATATCAAACGGGTTGAAATGAGATTTTTCGATATCTCCATCCCAACTGCGGGAATAAAAATAAGTAGGCAGTTGTTTTTTATCTAAACTATTAAATCGCTGCTTAACTGCCTCAGTAACTTCCCTCATATTCGGGGGAAAATTCCCATTAGCTGCGGCTAAAGCTTCTCTCACAGCTTGAGAAAAGTATCCTGTTTTAGTTTCAGAATTTACCTTAGCTGTCTCTCCTTCCCGCGTAGCCAGTAACACAAATTGTTGACTATCTTTCCTTGGCTGTCCACTAAAAAAAGTTTTCCCAGGTAATTCACCTGATTGGCCTCGTAGCGATAAAGGAAAATTAGCACAGGCATCAACAATACAAATATGATTACGAATCTGAAATTTATCTGAAGCCAAATAAACTAATAAAGAATTCAAATTTAAGTTCTGGTAATTCCGTTCATTCGCATCGGCACAAAACAACCGACGCTCTCGTTCTGAGGTAATCCAACCATGTCCCGCCCAAAAAATGTAGAGTAAATCCCCCGACTTTGGGGATAAAAAGTTAGTCACAATGTTGGAGATATTTTGCTCTGTTGCTAACTCTACAGTTAACCCACATTCCCCAATTAACTGATGATTTTCTTCCAGTGCTGATAAACATAACCGGATATTTTCTTTCGGTACACCGTGCTGATGCAGCCAATGAGCAAATTTCAGCGCGTCATCGGCTGGCCCCCCACCTGGCACGTTCCAAGCGGTTTCGTGGTACTTTTCAATACCCACAATTAACCCAAATGTCCGCTCAGGTTTAGCCATCAACTGCATGATGACCTAGCCTCTCACGTTATGGGGAAAATGACCTAACCCGCTAGGGCGTGTTTTCAAACCTTTCTTGAAGCACCTGAGTCTTTGGAGATCCCCCCAACCCCCCTTTTTAAGGGGGGCTTTTAGAGTTTCTTTTCTCTCCTTTACAAAAGCTAGGGAGGCTTTTAGAATTTCTTTTCCCCCCTTTTTAAGGGGGGTTAGGGGGGATCTTCGAGTTTGAAAACAGTCCCTAACCCCCTTCCTTACTAGAGAAGGGAGGAAATTTAAAACCTTTATCCTTGTAGGGGAGAGGTTTGGAGAGGGTTTTTCTAAATACAGTAAAAAGTAAACCATTATGGCAACCTCGAAATAATCGCCTCCCAGGTTTTGGCATTTGTCCAATAAGCACCGTGGGAACGGGGAAACGGTTGTCTGCTATCCACTACCACATCCTGCACTTTATCAGGGAAAATTCTATTACCCACGTAACTGAGAAAATCCCGTAAATCGTAGATATTCAACCATTGCGGGAAATGCTCTGGCAATAACTGCCCATATTCTAAGCTGTAGAGGGCGTTAATCTCATATAAAAATGGTGCTTGGGAACCAACTGTTACCAATAATTCCACCTGAGACAACTGCTGCTGCACTAGCAAATCTACACAAGCGATACCTCCCAAACTATGGGCGATTAAAACCACTGGCGGTTCTGCTTGGGCAATTTGTTGCTGGATAAACGCCCTGATTTTTTCACCCCGCGTCTGATACAACAAAATATCACCAGGCATAGGCGAAATTTTATCAGTTAACTCAAGGCGGTTTCCTCTGACATAATTTGTTCCGATTGGTAACGCTAATTCAACAAATGGTTTTAATAACCAGCCGCCCAATCCTAATTCCGCCTCTCCCAAAGCCAGAGTCAGCAATTCCACAACATCATCCCGCAATTGGGCATCGGTGAGTATGGCGGGAAATTGTTCTTGCAGTTCGCTAATAAACATTGCTTGAGCCACAACTGCTCTAGCTATTGGTGCATAATATTCACTCAAATCAGATTCGGAAACTGTGAGCAATGTACGTTCATACGGTTCACTGCGGATAACCGCCTCTCGTGCTGGCTCAAATACCTCTGCAATTCCCGCCTCTTGCAACTTAGCTTGCAGTTCCAATGTTGGAGTAAAACTCGCCACACGAGATTGTAAAATATCCCCTGGTTGTTCCCCAAAGGGATTTCCTGCCTCAATCGGTTTCAAAGACAACAGCCGTAATTCATACAGAGGATCGCGGTATAATTGCCTCCACAGTACAATATCTGCGTCTTCTTCTCCTTGAGATAAAGCCAGTGTCGCATTCTCCAAGGGTACTGATGCCCGATTATCATTGAACTTTGCACCTAATACACCCCAAAGGCAGGGAGAAACTTTGATATCAGGACGTTGGGCGTGAATCTTTTGCTCAATTATCTGAAAAGTTTCGTTGTATTCTCGTTCCCTAATGCCTGTGCCATGTACAAATATTACGGTAGTCACAATAATTCGTAATTTATAATTCGTAATTCGTAATTTTTACCCCATACCTGAGTTAGGAGCTTGAAATAATGATACTACGCGTTTTTATATTTCCATTGATGAATCAAGAGGCTTGTACCTATTTAATTACGAATTACGAATTACGAATTACGAATTAGTAATTATCGCTTGGTTTATTAAAAACTTCTAAAATCTGTCGGCAAATTTGTTTGAGCTTATCCTCGATTTCATCAGAAGGCGAAGATGCGCCGACAACACTCCAGTTTTCTACCGTAGAAAGTCGCCACGCTTCGCCGCGATGATCGAATCCAGCTACCTCCACGCCGATCGCACGGCGGGAATTATTGATGGGATCTTGATAAAATCGGATTTGAATTAAAATACTACGACTTCGCCAAGATTTGCTGATACCAGGAAAGTGAAAGCCAATATCTATAGAATCTGGATCGACTAACTCCCTAGTTTCTGGGTCATTTTTCCAGGGTTTGAGATCAGATTTGGCATCAGGAAACTCGAATTTGAACAAATTAACTACCGTAGCAATGTTGCTGGCGAGTTCAAGGTTCGTTGCCTGTTCAGCTGCATTCACTAAAAAACACTCCTATATTGCGTCGGCATCTTCGGGGATGTGAAGAGAGAAAAACCGCCAGAAGGCTTATATATATTGGTGTTTCAGCTTATCAAGACCTTTAAGATTTAGCAACTCTAAATCATATTTCCCTAACAATATCAGTTAACGTGAGTTCGACAAGTTTTATTTGACCTCTCCCCCAGCCCCTCTCCGTGTCGGAGAGGGGAGCAAAAAGCGGAATTTTTCCTTGCTCCTCCCTTTCCGTTTCGGAGAGGGAGGCTGGGAGGGAGAGGTTCATCGAACTCACGTTTAGTTACTAACAGAAACCAAAAATCGCTTCTTGTTGGGACTGCCTAACACCTATTAAGTAATTGTACTTAAAAATTCCTCAAAAGCAGATGATAACTCTGCTCTTTGGATAAAATATCAAGATTTTCTGCAAAATCCTTGGCTGACAAGAACGATTGAATGCGGTAGCGATCTAAAATGACACTGTGAATCGGTAAACCAAAAGCAATTAAGTTGAATATATGGTGCGTCAACGCTCGATTTTTTCATTTTTCCTAGTACTATTGGCCACATTCCTGATTAGTTGTGGTGGCCCTGGTGTTGCGATCGCACCTCCAACTTACACAGCAGTACAACTTGAAAAAATTCAGGCTTATGTTCCTGAAATTCAGGCTGTGCGCGATCGCTCAGAAGAATTGACAACCCTAATAAAACAAGGTGATTGGATCAATGTGCGTAACTTTATACATGGCCCGATAACAGAAGCAAAGCTGAATCTGACTTATGTCACTCCCAATCTTCTACCCGAAGACCAACCCAAAGCACGTCAAATAACGCGAGATTTTTTTAAAGACCTGGTTAAACTCGATAAAGCTACTAGTGCTGGCAATCCTCTAGTTGCCTTGAATCAATCCCAAGCTGCTTTCGCAGAGATTGACAAATTCCTCGATCTACTTCCGAAAACAGAAAAGAGTTAGGAGTTAGGAGTTAGGAGTTAGGAGTTAGGAGTTAGGAGTTAAGAATTAAGAATTTTTAACTTCTCGCTTCTAACTTCTCACTTTAAGCAGAAATCATGAATGTAGTTATTATCGGTTGTGGTGTAGTTGGGGCTGCGATCGCATACCAACTGAGTCAAGAAAAAGGGCTAAAAATTACAGTTTGCGATCGCCAACCACCAGCACAAGCTTCCACGGGCGCTGCACTTGGCGTTTTAATGGGCGTAATCAGCCAAAAAATCAAGGGTAAAGCTTGGCAGATGCGACAAACTAGCATCCAGCGCTATGAAACCTTGATTCCTGAGTTAGAAGCTTTAACAGGTCGCAAAATTCCTTTTAATCGCCAGGGAATTCTCAGTCTGGGTTTGCAAGAGGAGAATTTAGCAGCATGGGAAAAGCTTGTAGAAATTCGCCACTCTCAAGGCTGGAATTTAGAAATTTGGGACACCACTAAACTCCAAAATATTTGTCCTCAAGTTGCTCACGAAAAAATTACTGGTGCTGTCTATTCTCCGCAAGACCGCCAGCTTGATCCAACTGCCCTCACCTTAGCTTTAGTTGAGGCTGCCCAGCAAAATGGGGTAACTTTCAAATTTGGCGTGACTGTTTTGGATGCCCAAACCTCAACATCTGAATTTTGCAATCAACTAGAGACTACAGAAGGAAAAATAACCGCAGATTGGTTTGTAATCGCTGCGGGGCTAGGTTCAACACCCCTAACAGCAAAATTAAATCAGATAATTGATATTCGCCCTGTACTTGGGCAAGCATTGCAAATGCGTGTGGGGCATCCGTTAGGTAATCCTGATTTCCAGCCAGCAATAACGGGTAATGATGTCCATATTGTTCCTGTGGGCGGTGGAGATTATTGGGTAGGCGCAACAGTGGAATTTCCCAGCAATGGAAATGAGATACCGCCAAATCAAGAACTGTTGGAATCTGTTAGAGAACAAGCGATCGCATTTTGCCCAGAATTAGCCACAGCAAAAATTATCCGCACTTGGTCGGGCTTACGTCCCCGTCCTGAAGGTCGTCCAGCCCCAGTTATTGGTAAGTTGCCAGGGTTTAGTAACATCCTCCTAGCCACCGGACACTATCGCAACGGCGTTTTACTAGCACCCGCCACAGCTTATGCGATTCGTGAGATGATTATTTCTCAGGGAATGGGGAATGAGGGACTGGGGACTAGGGACTAGGGACTAAGGACTGAATTCTTCTTATCAATATCCCAGTACCCAATCCCCAGTACCCAGTACCCAATCCCCAATATAGGAAAATAACGTGTCAATAACAGAACATAAAATCAATGTAGATTCACTGGAATGGTTTTATCGGGAATCTTTACCAATCGGCAGAAGTGATTTAGCGCCTGTGTTGTTGCTACATGGCTTAGTTTCACAAAGTTACAGTTGGCGTCATATTATACCTGCTTTGGCGAATCAGGGGACAAGAGCGATCGCTCCCGATTGGATTGGTTACGGCTTTTCTGCTAAACCAGAAAAACGAGATTTTGCTTATACTCCTGATGCTTTTATCACAGCTTTAGAAGGATTTATTAAAGCTTTAGAACTGGAAAATTTTTCCTTAGTTGTCCAAGGTTTTTTAGGTTCTGTAGGACTACAATATGCCTTGCGTCATCCAGAACAAATTGCCAATTTAGTTATTTTAAATACACCAATTTCAACTGCTGCCAAATTACCTTGGAAAATTAAACAAATGGGCTTACCTTTGGCAGGTGAAGTCATGACCCAAGACCCCCTATTAGTTGACCGGACGCTAGAAGGTGGTAGCCGTTATCGCATAGAAGATAAAGATTTAGATATTTATCGAAAACCATTTTTGAAAACTTCTGCATCTGGTCGAAGTCTCTTAGCAAGTATTCGCAATTTACAGCTTGATTCAGCCATGACAGAAATACAATCTGGCTTTAAAGAATGGCAACAGCCAATTCTCATTCAATGGGGTATGATTGACCCTTGGCTACCTGTAGACATTGCCGAAAACTTTGCCAATTCCGTACCAAATACCGAATTAATAAAACTTAATAACGTCGGACATTATCCTCAAGAACACTACCACGAGACGATTTTGGAAGACCTTTTACCCTTTGTACGTCGTAAAGATGCTCATTGATAATATAGCTTTGGCAAAAATCGATATTATAAAAATGAATGTCAAAATATCAGGAGTCAGAATTCAGGAGTCAAAATATCAGGAGTCAGAATTCAGGAGTCAGAATTCAGAATTCAGGAGTCAGAATCAATTAGTAGAGGATGCAAAATCATCACTTTAGTCCACTAGATGGAAGATTGAGTGGCAGAATTGAAATGTTATTTCTTGTTAAAAATCTATCCTTTAACGGGTGAAATATTCTGAATTCTGAATTCTGAATTCTGACTACTTTTTATTGCCATTAAAAATGGATTGCAACCACAAATAAAGGAGATTATGATTCATGGCTTATTCATGGTTTAAAGCCTTTCATATTGTTGGATTTGTAGTTTGGTTTGCTGGTTTGTTCTACCTAGTACGTCTTTTTATCTATCACGTTGAAGCGAACCTTGAACCGGAACCAGCGCGAACGATACTGAAAAATCAGTATCAACTGATGGAAAAGCGTCTCTATTACATCATCACGAACCCAGGAATGTACGTGACGATCGCAATGGCTATTGGTTTAGTAAGTACTGAACCGGATGTTTTAAAAGAGGGTTGGTTGCATATAAAACTGCTGTTTGTCGCTATTTTAATTGGCTACCATCATTACTGCGCTCGGCTGATGAAGAAATTAGCAGTAGATGAATGTCGCTGGAGTGGTCAGCAATTACGTGCTTTAAATGAAGCGCCTACAGTTATGTTAGTAGCGATCGTCTTACTAGCTGTATTTAAGAATAATTTACCTACAGATATTGCTGCTTGGGCTATTTTCGCCATGATTATTTTGATGGCAGTCACTATTCAACTTTACGCCAAAAAACGCAGGCAGGATAAAGAGAAGCTGACAGCACAGATAGGGCAACCACAAGAACAAAGTTAAAAGGGCGATTAGAAACCGCAACTACACAAGGCAAAACCCACCTCAGTGGGTTTCAAACCCTCAATTTTTCTTCAGCCCGGTTGCGCTGACTACTTTGTGGGTTAGCTGCAAGGGTTCTCTTAAGAGTAGACGCAAAGCGTCTATGTTTGTATAGCTGTAAATTCTATTTCGCCCTGGCTCTAAATGATAACTGTGCGTCTCTACCACTAATTACTTCATCCTGGAAACGTTTTCAGTAAATCATCCCCAGGAATCACAGTAGTGTAGAAAGCATATTTGCGATTAGCAACATAACGGCGATCTTGTTTAATAATCGCCATAAACTCTCTATGTCCTTCACGGGTACGCCCCACTAAACAACCCGCACTAGCAAGGCGAATATCATTTCGGGGAAAATCAAAGCCGTAGTGCTGATTCACATAAAAATTATCACCTGTATCAAGTTTGTCGCCAGTCCGTTTAAAATCTTTGTTGAAATCTCTACAAACAGTTATATCTCCAACTTGCACTAATGCTTCGTGAGGTTCTGCTGTACCGTGAGTGCCAACAGCCCAAGCTTTGTATTGCCCAAACTGAATCCTCGCTGCTCCTTTGGAATTCATTGGTGTATAAGTGTAGTACTTCCCTGGTTCTGTAGTAGCTTCCCAGTGATCAACAATTTTAGGAACACCATTTACGACTTCAATCACAATCCGCCGGTCATTAAATTCATTGGGCGCATCATTGTTGAGAGTCCAGTCTGCATTTATACCCTCTATATAAACAATGTTGTATTCTTTTAGATTAGTGAATACCTCATAATTCTTGGAGAGCATATATTTCACAATTTTGCTGGCAATGTCATTACCAAGCTTTAAAGGGGGTTTAGGAAGATCATCTGGTTTGGTTTCAATCAGTTTCTTGGCTGTGACTGCTCCTAAAAAGCCACTCTCTTCAGTTTTTATTAATTCTTGAAATTTTTTGAGAGAGATCACAGAAACAGGGCCAAATTTCCCATCGGCTGGGGGTTCTAGCAAACCTAAGCCAATTAACAATATCTGAATCTGACGAGCCAAGTCTGCGTCATCTGCGATCGCCTCAAATCCCCATTTCTCCTCTTTTCCCAAAAAATCTTGTAGTTTCATATTGCACCTGCTTCATTGACCTATAGCTAAGTATAAACATCATGACAAAAATTGACGATGTTTGAAACTATACGCTTATCCAAAAGGCTCAAGCAAAAATTTTATATTACTATAGTGACGCTAAGACGAGTAACTAACGATCGCGCAAAGGCAAGGTATTGTAGGTCTATTAATGAGAATTATTCTTCTAAGAGGATGTTTGAAAAGTATTAGGCGAATAGAATTCGCTACTACACAAACCAAGTACACCTCCGTGGAAAGCTTGAAAAATCAAGGGTTTTTAACCCACGGAGGTGGGTTTTGTCTGTATAGCCGCGACTTCCAGTCGGTAGGGCTAGTAATGAAAGCATTCGCAATTTGCAATGGGCTAAGGCTCCGCTACGCTAACCCAATTAAACTAAGCCACCCACTATAGCAATCCTAAATGAGTTGTGAAAATTTGCGTTGTCCAGATCCCCCACTTCTTTGAAAAGTGGAGGATCTAATTTTTCATGAATGATTTAGGACTGCTATAGGGGCGGGGTTTCGACCATTGGTGTCAACTTAACGCAAAAACTATGTCCCGCAAGGAACTGAAGTTCCAAGAATCATAGCGAAAGTCATCTTCAGATGACTAGATATCCCCAAAAATATTCAGTCTACTTCAGTAGACTTTAGCTATGAGCCAGAGAATTCATTCTCTGGCGGGTTATGAAGCCCGCAGCAAAGCTATTTCTAGCTTAAATTGACACCAATGGC
>NZ_KV757617.1 GCF_001712795.1 Nostoc sp. KVJ20 | reverse complement strand
TCTATTCATGCAACAACGCCATCTCGTGTTGATAGTTGGTTTGGTAGAATCACAACCTCATAAAACTTAGGATAGGGGGATTTTCCCTGATATTTTATCTCGGTCAAATCATTTGTTAACAAATGTATTACACTATATTCCCCACCCAGTTGTCCTTCATCTCCAGGTAAATTCTCCAACCACTCGATAATTTGTTGCCTAAACCAAGTATGTCCTTTTTCCTTACTTGTAATACTATCGAGTAACCAATGCAACCACCAAGTATCTAGGGGTTTTTGATTTGTATAAAAATATGAATATCTGTATGGTGTACCACGTTTTATTATCGATTCACGCCAAGATGTAAACAAGGCTTGCTGAGTCTCTTTATTAACTGGTATCTCAGCAAAAGCTTTGAACATACTAGACCAGTCATAACAAAATTCAAAAGTAATATACTGAATTGACAACGCATTCACCCGTTCGATTTCTCCCAATTCTCGAACAGCTTGCTGATAATAGCGAAGTAAAGTTTTTTCCTTTTCCCAATTCCCAGGAGCGTAAGAAAATCCACCCACAGCAACAAATAGCAGCGAGTTTTCTGGTGTCCAGGGATTCAAGTCAGGTTTGTTTTTTAATAACGCATCCAAAGTCTCTTGAATCACTGTAAGACTTTCTCTATATTCCTGTTTAGCCAACAAATCCTCAATTACAGGTAAACCATTTTGCCATTCCTGGGAAATAGTCGCCCGGAGATTGTTCAAATATATCTCTGGGGTTGAGAATTGCTGTATCAATTCCATGTAAACTATATGCCAAGGAGAGTGGGTATTTTCTAGGTCATGCTTCCACTTTTGAACTTCTCGATTGGCCGTCATTCCGTCAAAAATTAATTTTTTTTGAACATCAGGTAATTTGGAAAAGAAATCGATTACAGCATCATCATCCAAACTGGTATGGTAAAATTCCTCATCCCATTCCCTAATTTTTTGAGCTAATTTGAACCCATCTTGTCCTTGTGACTGCACCAATAACCATTCCCATTCCAATAAGCTGCTTGTTGTCGCTCCTTCCAAATGAATACCATTAGCAATTTCCATCCAGTCGGGTATACCATTAGAGATTTCACTTTCTGCTGACAACAAACTGGCTGCAAAACCATCGTTATGGCTAAAGCCATTCTCAAAAGCCGTTTTTACCAATGGCTTCATCTTTTGTGCAACTGCTTCTAAATCTTCAACAAAAGTACAGTCATCAAAATAAGGTTCTTCCCAGCTTGCTTCTTGGACTATATATTTCCCTTCTGACTGGGATGCTTGCCAAATAATCTGATTCCATTCTCCCCATAATTGGGACCAAGTTTGAGCTAATTTTGCCAAAGAAGTTGGTTGTGCTTTGCTTGTTTTTACCTGTTCTACTGTTTTAGTTGGAGCGATAATTTGAGTTAAAGTCTCCTGGGTATTCCCTTGCAGTTGAGCAAACACAGTTACTCGCTGTTCGTCAGATAAAACCGCAAATAATTCATCGAGTAGCCGGGAAATCTCCTCTTCTGTAAGTGCTTCAAAGATATGCGAACCAACAGAGGTTTCTTGTTTAACCTTACCCAAAGAATTGCTCTGGCTCTTTTTTGGCATCTTGGGAAATCCCCTTAGCATTACACAAATAGCCTATTTCAACCGGAAGTAACGAGGAGGACAGTCAAACATTATTTAACAAACGTTAATTTGCAATTTCAGCTTCCAGCAAACTCAATAATTTCTCTTCTAAAGTCGTCAAATAAGCCCGATTCAGCTTCCCCAGCATCTCCAGAAACTTCTGCACCGACTCCTCCAGCCCACTCGAATATACCCGATTGATGCGATAAGCCTAACGGCATGGCTTCGCTTACCGCAAATCACCTGCATCTGCTCACACTCCTGGGGCAGATAGTTGAAGGACTTCAGGTGTTGCAAACCAACGGAGTACTCGCCATCCCAGCTTTTGACAGTGCAACTAAAATCATTCACCTGATTAACGATGTCCCAACAGCCGCCTTTCCCCTTGAGTTCAGAATTATCCTTGGCTAGGATTTGGCATAGGGTCATCTGCTTTCCCAAATTTCTTGTTCGGAAAAACCAAGCTCTCTTAAGTCCTCTTCTCGCAAAGCTGCTTCATTGGCACAAAAGAACTCATCAAGTTGTGGTGGTTTTACTTGCGTTCCGGCTAGCATCGCATGTACCTGCCCACGATGATGAATCTGATGCTGAAAAAGGTGGGCAAGAAGTCGTGAAGTTTGTTCGGTATGAATCCCACTGCGTCGAGGGATGGCAACTGGATTATCAATTATTGCATCTGTTAGATATTTAGTGACTCCAATTAAACGCTTGTCAGCTTCATGTTGTGCTTGTTGTAACTTTGTACATATCTCAAAAGGCTGTTCTGGCTCAAAAAATTTCTCGGCTTCGCTATTTGGCTGTCTGTTATTAATGCTGCGCTCCAAAGCATCAATATAATACCAATCTACAGTCAATACATGATTCAGTGTCGCTTTAATTGAAGGAAAGAAACTTGTTCTTGTTGCAACAAACTCTGCTTGGCTCAAACAACTACAAGCTTTTAACAAACGATAATTAGCCCAAGCGTTGTTGTAAGCCATTGTCAAAAAATGATGTGAAAGTGTTCTCATAAGTAATTGCACTACATAACATTTGTTTAGTTAAATCACTTGAAACATTCATCATCGGTTAATCTATAATCCCATATTCCTGCTCAATCAAACTCAACAGCTTCTCCTCCACCGCAGTCAAATACGGCCGCTTTAACTCCCCCAGATGCTTCAGCACAGCACGGGCTGCCTCTTCCAAGTTCTCGTTTTCCCGTAATCTACTGATGCGATCGCTGATTAACTGCATCTGCCGACATTCCGACTCCAGATAATTCAGTGGCTTGAGATGGTCGATTCTGACGGTGTACTGCCCATCCCACATTGTGACTGTGCAACTGAATTCACCCACATGGTTGACTATCCCCCAGCATCCCCCTTTTCCTCGTAAATCAGGATTATCCTTGGCAATAATTTGGCAGACTTCCCCAACACGATAAGGATTTGGCGCTTTAGTACGTTCCATGATCCGTTGTACTACATCGCCTACAACTCTAGCAGATGGTACTTTACCTCCGGCTTCTTCCACTGCCGTCTGCCATACTTCCCATTGCTGTTGAGGTTCCAGTTTTGTTATCGGTCTAACCTGGCGTTCACTCGTAGGCAAAATTTGTGTCCCAATGGGACACATTTCCTCATTTTCAGTTTGTGTCCCAATTGGATAATTTTCCGCGTCGCTCGATTCATTTTCAGTTTGTGTCCCATTGGGACACATCTTCATCAAGTTATCAAACACAGCCGAAGCTTCGATTAATCTGTAAGGATGACGACGCTGAAATCCAAACCTGTCTTTGCAATACTCCTCAAAAGTGCTGTGGGTGGAACGGTACAGCCGACGATCGCGCAATTCCATCAGCGCTTTGCCAGCTTCAAAAACTGCTCTTTCTACACGGCGCTCTAAGTGCAGGCGATCGCTTTGTTCCTCGTCGGTCAATTCCTCTACTTCAACAGCACTAACCGTAATTGTTGCTGTAGATGGATTTTCCTCAACAGAGATATCTTCATTTGCAGAGTTACTGAGTGATTTTGAATTTATCTCTGCGGCAGAGGTGGCTTTTTTACGCCTAGAAGATGGTTTAGCCATCATTCCACCCCTTTAATTCAATAGTATTTGCTCAAAATCAATGGCAAATAGATTAAGTATGTGGTGAGTTATAGTAATAATGCTCTGGGATTGAACTCGGTGGAGCATTATCATCTTCACGAGTCCTCTTGAATTTTCACAATGTCATTGACAGTTACTAACTCTCCAGACAGCACAGAGCAAATCCTTGCTAGTTTTACCAAATTATCGATATCCGCTTTTTTTAGCCTGCCATCACGGGCGACAGTCAAGGTATGTCTAGTGACTTCATTCGGGCTACCCTCAAACTGCCTATGAACTGCGTAGACAGACAAGAGGCTACCATCTTCTGTTTTGGGCCACCATTGCGAAATATCAATATATGCTTCCATCCAAACTGCTAACACGTTTTTAATGATTAACCTCCATTAACGCTTATCTGATTACAGAATAACAGCCAATCAACATACAGGCTATCAATTAACAGAATAACTGCTAATCAGTATATTGACAATCAGTTAGCAGAATAGCATAATATAACTATCACAAAAGGCAACCGCCCTTAGCCTCGGAAACTTTGGAAGCGATCGCCTTTTGAAAAACCCATACATTCGTACAGGGAATTTTAATTATGACTTATATCATCTACAGCCAACAACAGCTGCAACTGAAATCTATTGCCAGACTCAAGCAAATCTACAACGAAATCGCCTGCACAGTCGAAGTAAGCGACAAGCGCTGTAAGGATTCTTGGATTTCTGCCATTGTTAACTATCAGTCAAGCAAGATTCAGAAAGTCACCTCCACTGCCCTCGACGAACAAGCCCTCGCCCAAGCCGAACTCGACAACTACATCGCTGACCAAGCTCAAGCGATTGCACCCGAAGAACTGACAACCCTAGAAATATCTTTCTACGATCACGAGATTTACTGCGGCAAAGAACTGATAGCCAGCATCACCTCTGACGATGATCTAACTCAACCTTGGGTAGTCATGGTGGACGGTAAAGAGAAATTCCGCGCTAATACCTGGGCTAGATGCCACCGTTTCATTCAATGGCATCACCAGGACAGTACGTTAAACGAGGCCACCCCAGCAGCAACAGAAACACCTTGCACTACCGAGAACGTAATCATGGCGCATATCTTCAACGAGTGCCAGAATTACGGCTTTGAAATTCTCGGTGATGGCATTTACAACAACAACGGCGTGAAACTGGGGCAAGTCGGATGCACTAACGGGAACTGGTGGGTAAAAAGGCGTTATTCAGTCCAGCAGCAGTATTCTAACTCCGTGTATGATGCAGTGCGATCGCTGTCGATGGTGGATACATCGCTGGCTGAACCAGTTCACGAATACTTGCAAGACCAACCCTTAGAGCAACTGACTACTGACGAATTACAGCAATTGCTCTCTGCACAAGTGGCTAGCTGTGAGCAGTTGTTAGACCGCCCTGTTGACGAACTGACCTCCCAGGACTGGGAACGTTTACGCGAATATGAGCCGTACTTGGAGCTAGTGGCGGCGTAATTCCAATTCGCAATTCGCAATTCGCAATTCGCAGTTTAATTGCGACTTGCGAATTGGAAATTGCGAATTGATATTGCCCTTTCCCCCTTCCCCTAATTATTTATTTACCAATCCCCATTAAATCAATGCAACCTACGATCTCAATCCCTCAACACTGGGGCTACCCTCGCTTTGCTTTGGAACAACGTACAGAACAAGGCACGATTCTAGGACTTTACTACTATCCCTCTGGTACAGAACTGGCTGAACAGTTTGATGAAGGATGGCGTTATGTATTGATGCCTAACAAGAATTCTGACGAGATATCGTACTTGAAAGAGGATCAAATCCAACCTCTCACGCCAGAAGAATTATTCCACCAAATCACTGCTGAAATTGACTTTTATCAACAGCAGATAAGCATTCTCAACCGACAGTTAACCGTATTAACTAAGGGTGCAAACAATGGCTAATTCTACAGATAACTTTGACCGTAGAGCCAATCATTTGCTGCGTTCGATTCGGCTTTGTGGCGGTTGTGTTCCTCTACATCGGCTTCAGTTCCAATTCTCTGATTCAGTTATTCAAACACTGCTGGATAAAGAACTGGTGCAAATACAGAATACGGGACGCGGCTTTTTGTTGGAGATTGCCGAGGATTTTTAGGTTATTAATCCCAAAGGACACAATCATGAAACTTTACGCAAAGACTATTGCACAAACTTTACCTGATTGGGCAACTGTCGTTACAAAAAGCGCAGATTTGATTGAGATTGAAATTAACGATGAACACCCAAACTTTCAATCTCTGCTTGAAGAGTTGGAAACGGAGATTGAGCCAGGAACTTTTGGTGTAAAGGCAGAAGATTTATGTTCACGGCTCGGAATTGAAATGTCTAATCCGCATCTCTGCCAATTACTTGAGCAAGCCCAAAATCTGGTATCTGAAATTGCTACGCACCCAGACTACAAACAACTACTAGACGAGGGATATCAACCGGATTTAAACATTGCTGATGCTAGCACTGCGTTGACTTATCTGCAATGGGAGTTAGACCGCAATCAAGAACC
>NZ_KV757616.1 GCF_001712795.1 Nostoc sp. KVJ20 | reverse complement strand
AGCCTTGGCCCACTTCCCCTCCACAACTTCATGTGTCTCAAATCACTCTCTCTACTGCCTGATTTTTAAACCCCTACCCTTGAAAGCCTTTCCAAGGGGGGGTAATTCAACTTGTGTATACACCGTCTTACCAAGAGGGGTTCATAAGGCGCATTCTTCATACAGAATTGGTATAAGAAGCCTTCTTGACTGTAGCAAGATTGCCTATTGCCTATTGCCTGTCTACGCAAATTCGTTCAGAAATCAAAGCGGATTCCTATAGTTGCTTTGCCTTCCCGCAGGGTAGGTTCGCAGAGGAATGCAAATTAGGTAAAATTATGCTCGACTATAAAACTTATCACGGATAAGGTAGGTAAAACTCATATTTGCTCAAAAATGGTAAGTTTTCTGGAATCTCTACCTCAGATTTCTTTTACTGTATTTTATCTGTGGCTTTCTACTCTTAATTTGTTACCAATAGCAAACGCTGCAACCCCCAAAAATGCTAACAAACAAGTAATTTGCGAAGCCAAGAAATTAGGATATGAAGAAGCACTTTTTTTATACCTAAGAAAACCGCAAGGAGAATTTGAAGATGGAGGTGCAATTAATATATATGAAGACGCAAAGTTACAAGTACTAGCTAAAGGTTTTGAAAACTGGATTTACGTTAGTGTTATCGATGCAGATAATTCTAAAGAAAAAGGCTTAGAAGGTTGGATGCGTAGTAGCAGCCTAAAATGTACTAGCAATTTAGCTCAAGTTAAGCCTGCACTCTGCGAAGTAACTGGGTTACAATCGGGGCAATTAGCTTTACGTACCACACCTGGCGGAAAGTCAACAGCAGGTTTAGAGAATGGCAACAATATCACATTACTCAAGCCTGATATTGTATCACTTCAAGGTCGCCCAACACCTTGGGTTAACGTGCGTGTTACTAATAGCTCAAATAATAGAATAGTAGGAAGGGAGGGGTGGATTAATTCTCAATATATAGATTGCTATAGCAACCAAAGCAATGATGCAATAAATTATCCATAAAAATATTTGAGGATATACCTCATTTTATCGATAACCGCTATGTAACAATTTGTGCAGGAGTTACGAGCAAAAAGAACCCCGACTTCTTAAAAGAAGTCGGGGTTTTGAGCCTCTCAATGTTTGCAAAACAGATTAATTCCTATATTTGACTAGTAGCTGCATAATTATTTTTATAAATAGGAAGTAACTCTTTAGCTTGTATATAGACAAAGGTACTCTTTGGAATAGCTTCTAATAAATGAATTGCTTGTTGCCATTTACCTTGTACTTGCTGCCGAACTAGTAGCGAATGAGGTGGATTGTGAAGAATCAAATTAGCTTCTATTGCTAGTTTTTTTGCTGATTCTAAGTTTGCTATAGCGTTCTTTTCAATTAATACTCTTTTACTGATAGATTTGTAGTTAATTTGATAATAAGCCAATTTCTTCTTAGCTTGGTCATAAATTGATGTTTCATCAGGAATACTATCTAATAAGATTATTGCCTGATGCCATTTAGTTTCTGCTTCTTGCCAAACTTTTAAAGGATGCGGTGGATTTTGAACTAAAGAAGCAGCTGCCATTCCGAGTTTTTGAGCAGATTTAAACTTAGCACTTGCACTTCCTTGTTGAGTTAAACTTAGAATAATCTTTTGTAATTGTGGACTTTGCTCTTTAATTTTCCAACCACCAAAACCCAAGATTAATAAACTTGAGGCTATAATCAAAGCTGAACGGACTATTTTGGATGTCCAAAACTTTGGGACTATTTCTACTTTCTGACTAATGATTACTTCTTTATTACTTTCCTGTTCAATCTTTTTCAGGGCTTGTTCTGCCTGTTCACTTAAAACGTTACTCTGAATAATTAAAGCAGCAATCTGTTCTTGGAAAAAATCACAATCATTGAGAATATCTGTTAATTCTTGGAATTTCCCTTCACTCGATATAATTAATTCGTGATCATCATCCAACCACTCTAAAGCAAAGCCAGATTTACCATAAAAAGCAGAGACTCCTAATAAAATATTTAATAAACTACGACTGCTTTTAATAGTATGAAAAATATAATTTAATTTTTGCTGTAACTGTAATAGTTCTTTTTTAGCGTTGCTAATATTTTGAATTTGACGTTGTATAACATTAGGTTTTGCAGGGTCTAAATTAATATTTAAGCTGACATTGATTGCTTTAAATTCAGTAGTTATGCTTGGATGATTAATATCAGAGTTTAGTTGATTTACTAGTTGCATATCACTAAGAATGTCAGCGGCTATTGCTTGCAAAAAATAACCCCATTCAATCCAACTATCAATTTTTGATTGTAAATCAGTTAATGAAATTTTAGTTTCTGAGTTCCCGAATTTTTCAGCTATGGCTGGATCTACTAATCCTAGGTTAGGGATAAACAAAGTAGCCACTGTAGCAATGCGAGGAAGTGTAGCGATCGCAGAATTTTTGGCATGATCAAATCTCAATTCCTGAGCAATTAATTTTTTAAGATTCCGTAGTTGTTCCTGAGCATTATTGATCAGGATAATTTGTTCCATGATTTCATTGGAATCGCCAATAGTCAGTTTTAGACTTTGAATCAGTGTTGGCAATTCACTAACAAGTATTTCCAGGTTAGCCATAAATACCCCTTAGGGATTTGTCGAAAGTTTATGCGAAACAATTAAAATGGCTTGAGTAAGAACGTAAATACGCCTGTTGCATCTGAGCATCCTAAATTAGTCACAAATCTCAGGAGCTATAAAATGTATAGTTCCCGGAAATCCTGCTAAAGTAACAATTTCAGTTTCAAAATCCCAGGAAAGATAAAATTATCCATTCACTAACCTATGAATGAAGTTGATTTAGCATTTACCCCAGCCCTAGAGTTGGCACAATTAATTCGTCGCCGGGAAGTATCACCGCTAGAGTTGGTGGAAATATATTTAGAACGGATTGGGCAGTTGAATCCCCAATTAGGAAGTTATTTTACGGTGACGGCAGAATTAGCGATCGCAGATGCTAAAGCTAAAACAGAATTATTGACAACTACCTCAGAATTACCACAATTTTTTGGTGTGCCGATTTCCATTAAAGACCTCAACGCTGTAGCAGGTGTTACTTGTACTTATGGAAATCCGGCATTACTGAACAATATCCCTAATTATGATGATGGTGTTGTGACAAGGATTAAGCAAGCTGGATTTACTATTCTCGGTAAAACAGCTACTTCCGAATTAGGTTCATTACCTTACAGCGAACCTACGGGTTTTCCCCCAGCTAGAAATCCGTGGAATTTAGAATATACCCCTGGCGGTTCCAGTGGTGGCGCAGCCGCCGCAGTAGCAGCGGGATTGTGTGCGATCGCTCAAGGTTCTGATGGTGGTGGTTCGATTCGGGGGCCTGCGGCTTGTTGTGGTTTGGTGGGACTCAAACCATCCAGAGGCAGGGTGAGTAAAGCACCCGTAGGCGAACGCCTCGCTGGAATTGCCGTCAACGGCCCGATCGCCCGCACTGTCGCTGATGCTGCTGCCCTTTTGGATGCTATATCTGGCTATGTCACAGGCGATCCTTACTGGTTGCCCGATCCTGAACCATCATTTCTCGCCGCCACTCACACAAAACTCGGTGCTTTGCGAATTGCCTTTGACACTACTATTTCTCCTTTGGGAGAAGCTGATGCCAACTGTCAGCAAGGTGTCCGCCAAACAGTTGAGTTATTAGAACAACTCGGCCACCAAGTTGAACAAAAATCCCCGGATTTCAGTGCTTTAGTTGAACCATTTCAAATCGTCTGGCAAGCTGGGGTAGCTGCATCGGGACTTCCTGTTGAAGCCTTGCAGCCATTAAATCGCTGGCTATTTGCACGCACCGGTTCTGTTGCCCAATACCTGCAAGCAGTTTCCCAAATGCAGGTAGTAGCACGGCAAATCGTGGCGTTTTTTGATACAGTGGATGTGCTGGTATTGCCAGTTTATCTACATTCACCCATCCGCGTTGGGGAATGGGCTTCTTTGAGTGCAGAAGAGACATTCCAAAATATTATTGAGTGGGTTGCCCCTTGTCCACCCGCGAATGCAACTGGACAACCTGCGATCGCAATTCCTGTAGGCTTTGATAGTAAAGGTTTACCTATCAGTGTGCAGCTAATTGGTAAACCTGCCGCAGAAGCCACACTCATCAGCCTAGCAGCACAATTAGAAGCGGCTAACCCTTGGATTCATCATCGTCCAGCCTTTGCAATATCAGGCTAATCATGCAGGTATCCCTGGAACAACTCTCACAAATTATTGTGTTTGCAGGTTTAGAAACAGCAGAGAAGATAAGTTTGCAACCTTACACTCAGGTGCAACACCATCGCAAAGGAGAGATTATTCTGCATGAAGGTGATGTCTTACCAGCAAAACTTTATGCTGTTGTCAGTGGATCAATTCAAGTTACCAAAACAGCAACAACGGGGAAAGAAACGATTCTCCGCGCCTTAACTGCTGGGGAAATTTTTGCGGCTCCTGCTTTGTTAGGAAATAGAATTTCTCCGGCAACTGTAACTGCTGAATCTGATTGTGAAATCCTCACTGTAGAGCGAGATGCTTTATTAAAAGCTATTGGCGAAAATCCTGAAATTGCATTACGAATGCTGATGGTTTTTAACAGTCGGATTCAGCAATTACATGAAACAGTCCACGGATTAGTTTCTGAAAGAGCTATTGTTCGCCTTGCCAGATTAATTCAATATTTTGCTGCTGAATCTGGAACTGAATCTACCTCACAAGGCGAGTGTTTAAAAGTCAAATTATCTTATTATCGTATGGCTCGAAGTAGTGGCATTACTTACGAAGAATGTGTGCGGTTAATTAAAAGTCTCAAGTCAGTAATTGCTTATCGTCGGGGTGGGACGATTACCATACTTGATGCTGCGAAATTGGATGCGATCGCTTCTGGAGATATAGATTAGAGTATTCGCTATTAAATAGAGAAAACCTGCGGAGGCAGGTTTCACAAGTTTAATTTTCCGTAAAGAGTTATCGGACTGCTACAACTTCTCTATCTCGTTCGCGTGCAGCGACAACTAGAACTAGACATAAAGCTGCGATCGCTTTTTGCCATTCCTGCCGAACTTGCGCGTCTTCGACACCTTCAAACATCCCTACCAAGCGGGGAATAGAAGCTTCTAAAGCCGGACGAGGTACTGGTTGGTGTAGTTCAACTAAATGAGTTAAACTTTCTTGATTATGGACGAAACCAATTACCCATGTTGTGGTGTGATCAGGACTATCAGGAACCCGCTTGACTCCCAACTCATTTTTTAGCCAGTTGTAAAAAGGTGGTAATTCCTTAGCTAAAACTCCTCCTGCTGTGGGTAAAGTTTCCTTAAGTAAATTGGTATCTAAGCTGTTTAATGCTTGCTGCAATTGAGGTGAATTGAGAACTTCAGTTAGAGGTTGTGATAGTATTTCTTTCAACTGAGTTTCAGAGAAATTTAAATTTTGAGCAAAAGTTAAAAGTAGCGATCGCATATTTCCAGACTCCATAAATAACTAATTATTTTCTGTTAATTTTTCAGAAAGCGTGAGTATAAATGTCAGGTTTTCTTCAGCTTTTAAAGCATGAGACGCGTTAGCAGATATAAAGATAAAAACACCAGGTTTAAGTGCAATATCTTCTCCAGATAAAGTCAGTAACCCTCTGCCTTCGATGACATTAATGGTGGCATTTCGAGTAGAAGTATGCTCAGAAATATCAGTATTAGCTGCTAGGCAAAATAGAGTGTATTGACAAGCGTTATCTTTCAGCAGCACCTTGCTGAGAACTCCCGCACTGGGATATTTAATTTTGTCTTGGAGTTGAATCATAAAAGATGGGCTAATTGTGATTGAGTTTGTCATAGTATTTGGGGATGATGAACAGTAAATAAATGCTGATAATCATTCAAAAACTATCGGTATTTATCAGGTGATATATTTGGGAACCAATTATGTTAATGGGCAACAGCACACAAAATGATGTAGCCTAATTCGTGTTGGTATTTATGAAAAACTTGGTACATCTCTAAAACGCGTTTGCGGATAGCTCTCTGCGTCAATATATTCCACATAATCCGAGTTGTATTAAAGATGCCTTCATCTTGAAATATCCGTTTTAAATTCAATAAATTCATTGAATCAGTTTGGCATTTCTGTACTTGCAATCCTGCTGTTGCAAAAGCCGTCATCCAGTTTGATTCTGAAAGTGGTGTAGAATTAACTCGAATTACTGGTGCTAAGTCATCATGAATTTGTTCTTCTTTGTCACGAGCTAATAGTTCGTGGGAGAGAAATTTACCTCCCGGCTTGAGTTTATTGTGAATTTCAGCTAAAATCTTGGCTTTTCCCAATGGCGATTGCATTGTAAGAATAGCTTCTGCCAATACATAATCAAACTTTCCTGGGATTGTCTCTAAGTTGAAAATATTACCTTCAATGATTTCAACTTGATTTTCTAACCCAGCAGCACAAATATTAGCACGCGCACAAGCTACACTATCAGGATTTTTTTCAACGCCTACTACTTTCACATGGTAGCTTTTTGCTAAAGCGATCGCACTATAACCAAAGCTAGAACCTAGCTCTAAAACTCTCTCTCCAGGCTGAAAGTTTGCCCACTCAAATAATTTATCTGTAGCTATTCGTCCACCAGGACGCAGATATTTTTTACCTGCTGCTGCTAAAACTTCGTGTCCGGTAGCTGTGTGGAAATTGAGGATAGTGTTGGTCATCTCTGCGACCCTCTGAACTTGTCTTATCCTCAATTTCTCAGAAATTTACGATATTGTCTCTGAGGTAGCTCATAGAAGCAGTATTACTTTGCTTTCCACTCATGGTCAAGGATAGCGTAAAGAAAATTGTCGTACCATCTATCTTTGATTAACTCTTTTTCCCGCAGATGACCTTCACGACGCATACCAATTTTTTCTAATACCCTTACAGAAGCAATATTCTCTGCAACACACCAAGACCAGATACGATGCATTCCCAGTTCTTCAAAGCCGAACTTTAAAATGGCGTGTGCTGCTTCTGTTGCATAACCTTGTCCCCAATACTGAGTGTTTAGTTCATAGCCGATATTTGCTTCTCGCATTTCCGGGTTATTTACACGAATACCACAATTACCAATAAGCTGATTTTCTGCTTTGAGGATAATAGCTAACTGAAACTTTGTCCGTGGTTGCTCTTTTTGCTGATCAACAAACATCTGAATAAACTCGCAAACATCCTTTTGTGTGCGGTGTGTCCAATAGTTGTAACGCAAATACAAAGGATCAGATTGATAGATAAAAACCGGCTGCCAATCTGCCTCTATAAAATCACGCATTAGCAAGCGGTGTGTTTCTAAGATCATGTCTTTTCTTTATGCGCTAATTACAGGCAATCTATAAAATTTAACTTTTACATTTTGCACCTTGAGGAGTAGCATCAGGATAATAGGTAATAATTGCTTTGTCTTTTCTGATAAAAACTGTAGGAAAGGATTTACCTGTTTCTCGGTCACGTACATTATAAATACACGCTCCCTCATTATTGCCTTGGAGCTTAAATATTTTGGTGGCATCTAAAAGCATTTCTTCGGCATTACTGAGATAGCCATAGCCTTTAATGACATCCCTTACTGTCCGATTTTCCTGCTTAATTACTACACCCATTGTATAAATTACATTCGGAACAACTTCCTCTCGTCCCTGATTATTTGGCAACCGTCCGCCTATTCCTTCATTTTGTAACTGTAAATATCTGCCATGAAAATGTAAGCCACCAATATCATTGGCGTTATATATTTCACCACAAAATATATGCTCAAACCCCCGACGTTGGAACCAAATATTGGTTAAATCTTCGAGAAATTGTGCTTTATTATTACGTCCAGGACGTAGTTCACCGCCACTAACTTGCTGAAGTTTTTGTAACACATCTGGGTAATAAGATAACAATTGTTTAAAATTATTAGAACTAACTCTTGTACCAATAGGGCCACAGAGTTTAATTATCGCTTTGTCAAAAGAATTTAGCAGCGGTGGAGGTGGTGTGATATCTACCTGTTGTCCTGCGGGAAAACGAACAGGGACAGGGTTATCTATATTATCAAAAAACGGCAGAAGTTGCTTATTTGACTGTGGCTGCGCGTTCACTGAATTTTGCCAGCCAAAAGGGGAAACCAGTAGCAAAATAGCAAACATCTTTACCATCTGCTTTAACCTATTGGTTACAGAATTTAGTAGCATAAATTTTAGATTAATTAGATTAAAATACTACATCAAATTAAACTTGATGTATGTCGTATTTTCTTAAAAACCCGGTTTCTTTTAATAAACCGGGTTGATGAAGTCCTTTAAAATTATGTTGACTTGGAATTTGGAATTGTTTATCTATAGGACTCATATTTGATTTCTGAAAAAACTCAGTACAACTAAGAAGCCTTCTTGACTGTAGCAAGATTGCCTATTGCCTATTGCCTGTCTACGCAAATTCGTTCAGAAATCAAAGCGGATTCCTATAGCTAAAGATGGCGCGTAAATCTTTGGCAACTTTCACTCAATCTACATTATTTAGTGGAATGATTAAGTTGCCCGATCAATTCTTTGCACTTCTTCATCAGATAGTTTTACATTGATAGCACCTGTTGAGTCTTCGATGCTGGAAACCTTGCTAGCACCAGGAATCGGCAAAATAGCAGGTGACTTAGAACGCAACCACGCTAAGACGATATTGTATACTGACACGCCTTTTTCTTGAGCTAATTTAGCGATCGCAGGAATATCTTGCAAATCCTGATGGCGACGCCTACCGCCAAAGGGACTCCAAGGCAAAAATGTTAATCCTTGCTGTTCACAATACTTCAACACGCCGTCATTTTCTGGCTGTCTTTGCCAAGGGCTGTATTGATTCTGCACCGAGACAATATCCACCACATCCCGCGCTTGCTTAATTTGTTCAACGGAAAAGTTAGAAACTCCCACAAACCTAATCAAACCAGCCTCTACTGCTTCTTTGACTGGCGTAAGAGATTCTTCAATGCTGTAATTAGGATCGGGAGAATGGTATTGCCAAACATCGATGGGTTTAGCACCACCCAACGCTTCAAAACTGTCGCGAATTGTTTGGCGCAAATGTTCTGGATTACCGTTGGTTGTCCAGTTGCCATCGGGACGCATCAACCCGCCCTTCGTTGCCACAATTACTTGACTAACATCGCCTTTATAACTGGTAAGTGCCTTGTGAATTAGCCGCTCGTTGTGATGCTTATCTGACTCATCTTTGCAGTAAGAATCGGCAGTATCAATAAATGTAATACCCAAATTCAACGCCCGATGAATAACTTCGATTGATTGCGATTCGGGAGGGCGATTAGAAATTGACATGGGCATACCACCCAAACCGATCGCACTCACAAAGATACCAGTTTTTCCTAGCTGTTTGGTTTCCATGCTTCTAGCTATAGTTTTCTGCCCCAATTATCTATCAGTTAGGCAAAGCTTTTGTAGCTATTCATCATAAATCCTCCCTGGTACTTAGACTTGAGGATATATAAATGGTCTACGAGGGGAATACTCTACTCAGGGGTTCAGTATTCTATACACATACACCGATGAAAATTGTCGAGGAAACCCGTACTAGATTGCAGCTAAAGCATCGACCACTCAGAGATTGGTTCACCGGATGGTGCATTTTTACTGTCTGTTTTGGCTTTTTGATTTACTGCTTATTTTTTGAGTCTGCTTCAGTTCAAATAACTTGCGAGCGCCTCTCCCCAAACCAAATAAATTGTGAATTAAGGCGGTTTAATTTGTTGGGAAGTATGGAGAAACTCAAAATGTTTGATCTCCAGGAAGCATACATTCTTACAAAGACTGGTAGCAAAGGAGGGAAAACCTATCAAGTTATGATTGTGACTCCTTTTGGAAACTTTCCTCTTTTATCCCATGTTAAGTATGAAGAGAATCAGAAAACTATCTTTAAAATTAACAATTTTATCAACTCTGTTCAAACTTCCCTATTGGTACAGCAAAATCAGCGCCACTATCTACTTTTATTAATTTTATTTATATTGATTATGATGGCGATCGCTGCTTATTTTGCCACATCTCCTGTAACTACCTGTACCTTTTATAAAAGTATTGATAAGGTATTTATCGAACGTAAAAGTCTTCGTATTAAACAAATTATTGAACATCCACTAGAGAATATTATGAGTTTTAATATCCAAGAAAAACAATTTAAATACTCGAAGCTTTATCGGGCTGTAATTGTGGTGAAATACTTTAAGGAAATCCCAATCAATCCCCAATATACTGATGAAAGGAGTATCCGATATGCAGTTTCTCGGATACATTCATTCCTAAAAATTTAACCAAACCGTATTGGGTTATAGCTGCAACCTCAATATCCTGAAGTCGTAACATAACCTAGTGAACTACAAATACCCACTTTGTCAGTTTGTCTAATTAAGCTAAGTTTGGTAAATAAAATAAGTAGCCTACATGATCGGCTGTTATTCCACACTTGACATAAAGCATTGTGAGTGCAAAACGTCTGCCAGAAACCATTGCCCATGTCAGAATTACTCGCCAATCCTGGCAACACGGCTTCCTTGAGGGCGAAGTAAGTGCGGGTGAGTTTGAGTGGCATTTCCAATGGCATTTTCGCCGGGGAGAACTTGCCGTCAAGCCTTCCCAAGGCCGCGCCTTAATCAAAGAACCCCTCGGTCGATTTTTGGAGCAACAAGATTACCAGCTAGAGCCTGGAGGAGACTATGCTTTTACGATTCGGGCGGAACTCTAGGAGTTATGAGTTATGAGTTATGAGTTATGAGTTATGAGTTATGAAGAAATTAATTTCTAACCCCTCACTCATAACTCATAGCAGCTGATTCTGTGAGGCGATTTAAGTATCTTTCGATTAAGAGAATGGCAACAATGTCATCTATTGGTCTTGGTGGCTGTCGCAGACCTTGTGGCAATAGCTTTATTAGCCCTTTGGGTGGGAACATTTGCCAATAGCGATCGCGTGCTTCTAAGGTTGTATAGCGCTCATCCACTAAAATAATACTCAGCGGTTCTGTTAATTCCTGGTATAGTTGCTGTCTCCACTGCTTGGCTGTAGTTTGATCGCCCATCACCATCAAAGAGATAGGAAACCTTTGACGCAGTGTCTCAATGGTAGCGATCGCCTCTTTGGCTAGCACAACCTGATGATAATACAGTTGCCGATCCAGTCCCATCACCGCTAAACCACACTTATCTCGACCTGGATCAAACCCCAAGATGACTGGTTGCGTTGGTGAAAATTCATGGAAAGCCATAAAAAATTAAAAATTAGAAATTATTGAAGAAGAATTTAGGAGTCAGAATTTAGGAGTCAGAAGTCAGAATTCAGGAGTCAGAATAAAGACGCTCGTTCGCGTAGCGTGTCGTAGACAAGACTCGCCAACGCGAACGCTATCAGTCGGGGATTCAGACCGGCGCAGGAATTGTTGCACCATCAACTTGAAAATTTGGTGGGGGTGCAAAAACGCCGATTATTTAGACGCGACTCGAAAATACTCGCTCTAAGCGAAGCATCCCGAAGGGTATACGCTACGCTATCGCGGACTCCCTTGCCGCCGGCGCTATCCGCCAGTCATACAGAAAACATTGCTGTTAGCGGATAGCTAAGGTTTAGCCCATTCTGACTCCTGACTCCTGACTTCTGAATTCTGTTCGATAAATGCAATCACAGCAACTATTTTGGCTGCTGTTCAATATGTTTAAATCTTGCAATAACTGCCTCCTGCCTCCTGAATAATAACAGTGTGCAAATACTTTTTTAAGTACTAAAAATAATTTTTCCGTTGACTGTTGCCACTAATTTTACTCTCAATGGCCCAGCGGTATAAGTGTCCTCTGCTGCGATCGCTTTGATCTCTAAGGGTTGATTATACTGTCTTAATTGGTTGACAAAGCGCAAAAAAGTCCCATCTACTTGGACATTTTCGACAATTCCGGCGTTACGGGCACGAAATTGAGAAGCAGAAATCAGTATTTCCAACCGCTGCTGTAACTGATAGGATGTCATGCTTTTAGAATCGGTATTAGTTGTGGCCAGCACCGCGCCTCCCGAAAAAACCAATTGATTCCGGGCTGTATCGGCGAAAAACTCTATCTGCTTTTCTCCCCTGACGTAATTACCAGCAGAAAAAATTCGCACCACGTATTCTTGGCCATCCTCAATCTGCTTGCTCAATTTCTCAACCCTCTCCTGGGTGAAGCGTATTAGCTCTGCATTTGCAGGATTTGCACCAGGTTCACTCAATTCCAGGTTGGCGTTGCGATTGGCTTCTTGTAAGAGTTGTACAACTGCCTGACGAGCAGCAGCAGGTTGGGTAACACGAACTACAGCAGCGGACAAAACTTGACCGCGAACTAGGGCCAGCTTACCCAGACGTAAATCGCGGTAGGACTGATAATATTTTTCCAGCCTTGCAACTTCCTGTTCTAATTGCTCCTGTTGTCCTTCCAATTCTTTAAGACGAGATTCCCGTTTGGCAATCACTTGTTCTCGCGCTGCAACTTCGAGATTACGCTTTTGAATCAGTTTATCCAATTGAGCAATTTTTTGATCGCGTTGTTCTATGGCTTCTTGGCGGTTAGCAAGTTCGCGATCGCGTTTTTCAATTGCTGCTTTGGCTTCGTCAATGGCTTTTTTCGCTTCAGCATACAGTCGTTGACGTTCTGTCTTCAGTAGTTCAACTGCTGCCTGTAACTCCTTTCTCTGGTTGTAAACGCTTTGCAATTCAGTTATAGCTTTTTGGTACTGAGTTACAACTTGTTCTAGCTGACCTTGAGTGCGTTGGAGTTGAGTTTGAGTTTGGGCTTGTTGACTAATGGTGCGGTTTAACTGAGCTTGTGTTTGGCGTTGTTTGGCATTCGCCGCCTGCAAAGATTGGTTGATTGCCTGCAAGTCTTGTTGTGCCTTTGCTTGGGCAATTTTGGCTTGGCTTAACTCACTCTCTATCTGACTTTTTTGAGTTTCTGCGGTTTTTAGCTGTTCTCGTTTTTGTCTGAGGTCTGTTTGAATATCTTCTAATTCAAAGACTCCCTTTCGCAAGCCTTCGTCGGCAGCGAATAAAATCCCTAAAGTTGATGCTGAAATCAAGCCACCTGTAAAAATAGTGACCAGTACAGCAGTGTTTTTTGGACGAAGCTTAAAAAGTGAGAGGCGGGCTTTGCCAACTCGTGTGCCGATGCGATCGCCCACGGTTGCAATTACGCCTCCCAGAATTAAAATTGCAGCGATGAGGATGTATCCGGTGGTCATCTTTAGCTACCGAAATCCTTCCAGATACAGCCTACTACTTTTAAGCATTGTCTGGAAAGAAGTGGAAATTGGCAATAGCTGAAATTACTCAATTTATTAGATTTACCTCTAGCTATTAGTGTCATTTTTCAAAATAGAACACGCGCCGATTCCCCTTTCTCCAATTGTTTTTATGTGAATTGCCTACTTAAGGTAACAGGTTTATGCACAGTAATCTTCTTTTTGTGGATAGAAATCATCTTTTTCTCACGCAAATCTCCCAGTAGCCTGGTAACGGTAACACGAGTTGAACCAATTGCTTCTGCGATCGCTTGATGAGATAACTTCAAATCAATAGTGATTCCATCTGCACAAGGAACGCCAAAATCCCGACAAAGAATTAACAAAAAACTTACCAACCTAGAACCCATATCTCGGTGGGCGAGAGTTTCAATCATCATCTCCGTCTGTAAAATTCGCGAAGACAGACCTCGCAGCATTAACATTGATAATTCTGGATTTTCCTTGAGTGCTTGCTCCACCTGTTCAATTGGTGCTGACAGTAATTCCACAGGAGTAAATGCAACCGCATGGTAAAACCGATCCGATTTATTTCCTGTCAGCAATGACAATACACCAAAAACACTATTTTCCCGCAGCAACGCTACCGTTATTTCCTCTCCTGCCTCGTACACCCTGGAAAGTTTAACAGCACCTTTCAAAAGAAAATAAACTCGTTCGGCAGGATCGCCAGGAAAAAAGATCGTTTTATTGCGTTCAAACGTTTCCACAACTGGCGGAAACGCCCCGGTCGCCATCTGACGAAATACATTTGCTAGGGCTTTATCTTGTGTCACGATCATCTCCCTTCCCCTACCCAATGCCGGAAAAACAAAAACTGATTACCTAAGAATACACCCGAAAAATGAATAAAGCACCGTCAACCTTTCTGTACTTTCCTATACTCAAACTAATCTCTTCATAACTCTTTGTTTACAATGATACATAATTCTTGATCCTTTCAGCTACTAATTGTTGATAAGTAGTTCCAATAGCTGTATTTAAAAGGTTTTTTGAAGAACAAATAAAGAAATCTTGAGAATATCTTTATAAAAAATCAAGATTTTTGTCACAGCAAACACCCTTAGCAATATTCATTTTTGCAAATCCTGTATAAAACAAAGACAAAACGTGCCTCAGATTCTAGTATGCTCCTAATGATCGATCGCATTAACAATTTCTATGCTAAATCTGACCGGAAAAAATGCCCTTGTTACAGGTATTGCCAATAACCGCTCGATCGCCTGGGGCATTGCCCAACAACTGCACAAAGCTGGAGCAAACCTGGGCATTACCTACCTGCCGGATGAACGCGGCAAGATGGAGAAAAAAGTTGCGGAGTTGGTAGAACCTCTCAATCCCAGCTTGTTTCTTCCCTGTAATGTCCAAGATGAAGACCAAATTAAATCTACCTTTGAGACAATCCGCGAACAGTGGGGAAAGCTAGATATCCTCATCCATTGTCTGGCCTTTGCCAGCAAAGAGGATTTAACTGGAGATTTTAGCCAAACCTCTCGTTCTGGCTTCAACACCGCCTTAGAAATCAGTACCTACTCGCTGGTGCAGTTAAGTGGTGCAGCCAAACCTCTGATGACAGAGGGAGGTAGCATCGTCACCCTGACATATTTGGGTGGTGTTAGGGCAATCCCCAACTATAACGTTATGGGAGTTGCCAAGGCGGGGTTAGAAATGAGTGTGCGTTACCTGGCTAGTGAACTAGGGCCACAAAATATCCGCGTGAATGCCATCTCCGCAGGTCCCATCCGCACTTTGGCATCTTCAGCAGTGGGTGGAATTTTAGATATGATTCATCATGTAGAAGAAGTAGCTCCCTTAAGACGCACCGTAACTCAGTTAGAAGTGGGCAACGCTGCGGCTTTCTTGTGTAGTGATTTGTCCAGCGGGATTACCGGACAAATTCTGTATGTAGATGCAGGATATGAAATTATGGGAATGTAAGATAATTTGGGCATGGGGCATTGGGGATTGGGCATTGGGAATTGAGTATTAGTAAAATTCTTGTCCATTTTTCATTCCCCATGCCCCATACCCTATTCCCCATGCCCTATTTCCCATGCAAATCAGCAAAATTAATTCAAACTACGATCGCTTAACCCAAACCCCTCGGATTGCTACTGTTCACCGCACCACTGGTGAAACAGATGTGCAAGTTAGCATCAACCTGGATGGTAGAGGAACTTGCAAAGCAGCAACAGGCATTCCGTTTTTGGATCACATGTTGCATCAAATTGCCTCCCACGGGCTGATTGATATAGATGTCCAAGCCAAGGGAGATTGGGAAATTGATGACCATCACACCAACGAAGATGTAGGCATTACTTTAGGACAAGCTTTCAACCAAGCACTAGGCGACAGAAAAGGTATTGTCCGCTTTGGTAATTTTCTTGCACCACTGGACGAGGCCTTAGTTCAGGTAGCGCTAGACTTTTCCGGTCGTCCTCACCTCAGTTATGGCTTGCAAATTCCTACTGGGCGGGTAGGAACCTATGACACCCAACTGGTACGAGAATTTTTTGTGGCTTTGGTGAACCATAGCCAAATGACATTACACATTCGGCAATTGGATGGCATTAATTCCCATCACATCATTGAAGCAACATTTAAGGCGTTTGCAAGAGCAACACGGCTGGCGGTGGAAATCGACCCCCGTCGTGCTGGTGTAATTCCCAGTTCTAAGGGAGTTCTATGAAATGGGTATTGGGCATTGAGCATTGGGCATTGAAAAGAGGCAGAGGTGCGGAGGGGCGGAGGGGCAGAGGGGAGAAAACTTTCTACAACTTTCTCTACTCCCCTGCTCCCCTGCTCCCCTGCTCCTTTCAAGGGTAGGGGTTTAAGAAAGAGGGAGAAAAGCAGGTAAAATACACAACTGTTGTCAGACCGCAAAAATATGCAAGTCAGATGCGGTGAAGAATG
>NZ_KV757615.1 GCF_001712795.1 Nostoc sp. KVJ20 | reverse complement strand
ACCCGCAACTTGGGTTAATATAGTAATAGTATTCTATTTTTGAAATACACGTAGGGTATGTTAGTGGATAAAGTACAGCACTATCACAAAACCATTGAGACACAAAACCATTGAGATTTTATTATAAATAAAATATGATTCCTATACTACTGAATTCTGAATCCTGAATTCTGAATTCTTATTCATAAACTCGCAGTTAATTTATTATTAGGTGAGTTACGTCGGCGCAAATTACGATTTTTAACCAATTTCCAGACCGCATAATACTTATCTCCATAAATAATATCTGTTTTTAATTTATACTTTTTTTCTATTATTTCGCGCCGACTCTCTGAAGGATTGAATAAAAATATATCCGTGAAACCATCAGGAATTTTGAGAGTTTTTTGGTTGTTCACCAATAGAAATCGCACTTTTGGTTCCAAAAGATAGCTCAGAGAAAAGACATTCCCATAATTATTACCCAAAGCATCACTAATCAAAAGTGGGCGATTACTCTGATTGATAATTTGGGCAACTTGGGGATTACCATAGTTCATCCTCTTATTCCACCAAGTTTCTGCTTGAGAATTCGCTTTAGAAGAAATCAGACCACAAATAATCACAAATACCATGATTATGTGCCAAATGCTCCGGCGTGCCACGCTCCCATTATATAGTTGCGTAGCTAGTAGATAAGCAACAGCTACTTGGATTCCTACATAAGATGGTATTAAATACGGTTCAGGAGATGATCGTATACCTCCAGTAATTAAATCTGGCAGTATTAGAGGTAGCGTTGGTACTATAATCAATGTGATGATAAAAGACCAGACTTTATAGTTAGTTGTTCGACAAAGAAAATAAAGTGAATATCCTACTAAAGTTAAAAAAGTTAGTGTAATTAAATAGCTTAGAGAATTTTCTGAACTCAGATTTATATCAAAAAAAATTCGGCTTAACTGCATCATTAAAAATGGAAATACAGATATGACAGATGACTGCGTGGTTGTTTTATCTCCTGAAATCAAAAACTGAAAAAAGTCACCGATTACAACTGTTATCCAAGGCATGAAGGCTAAAAAAGCTACCAGTGATGCTAGCAGATAAGTTCTGACAGTTCCAGTAAACTGAAACTTGGCAGTGATGAACACATAAATTCCGTGAGCCACTGCTATAAATGCACTCCAAAGAAATGTATAAAGACTGATGGCTAAAGTTACTGCATAAATGCTCCAAATAGCAAATAAATCTGGTCGTCGTCGTTTTTTTGCTAGCTCATCTTCTAGTCGTATAGCTCGCAGCAGAGACGCACTAGATAGTAAGATTGTGACTAACCAAAGAATATATTCTTGTGCTTCTTGAGCGTATACTAGATGAATTGGAGAAATTGCCATGAGTGCGATCGCTACACCAGGAACCGATAACGGCACATTAAATAATTCTCGGCATAGCCAATAAACACAAGGGAAAACTAGTAAACTGATACAGGCAGATAAACTTCTAATCGCCGTCACCGAATTACCAAATATCTCCATCCACAATCTGGCTATGATGTAATAAAGCGGTGGATGGTAAGAATCTTCTTTTGCCAAAGTCATGATTGTGTCATTTAAGCCTTTTTCTGGATTTACACCTTGAAACTGGGCAAAACTTTCTCCGCCAATGACGCGATTATTAAAAAGTCGCTGTTTTGCTTCATCAATTGTGTAACCAGAAATCCGCAATGAGGTATAAGTTTCATCATGAGAGTAAACTTTACCATCAAGGTTAAAAAAGCGAAACAATATACTCATCGTCAATAAAAAAATAATTAAAAATCGCAACCAACTCGGAGCAAATTTGAGATGGCGCATAAGTGGTTTTCCTAAAATTTTTCTCAAATCATCTAATTAAGTGGACTGGATGAGGTGTCTCAGCTACACCCCTAGTAGACATCGCCAAGACTTCAAGCGGAGTCTATTTGTTAAACATCGCCAACCGTACTTTAATTTAATTGGGAAGATTGGCAATTAACACCTCTTCTTTATTAACTACAAAAACAAATGAGCAAGGTTGTATCAAATCCCGCAAAACTGGACTTAATTTTAAAACCAAGATATCGATGGAGTGTAAAATACACCAAGTGTAGCCGCATCTGTGGTAAGGCTAATCCACAGCTATAGTGCATTTAGCGATCGCCACTTAGTATTGTTAACTGATCAGAATTCGAGGTAGCAGTTTAAAGTAGCTGTATCAGCAGATTGAGAATACTCCCTTGGCAAGAAGATAAACTCTTGCTTTTAAGCTATTAGAGGTTAAGATCGCACAGATGTCACAGCAGAATTTCTTGCGTTCGATTCCAAAAGGGTTATTGAGGATGCCACTCCGTGTAGCTCTTGTGGTGCCTTTCGTCCTGCAAATCTCTGCTGCTGTAGGCTTAACAGCATTCTTATCATTAAAAAATGGTCAGAAAGCTGTTAATGATGTTGCTACTCAGTTGCAAAATGAACTTACGACTCGGATTCATCAACATGTCACCGATTATATAGAGATCCCCCAACTCGTCACTCAGATTAACGCCAATTCTGTCCATATTGGTGAGTTAAGTTTAAAAGATACAAAAAGTTTAGAACGCCATTTATGGCATCAAATGCAGTTATTCAAGCCCTTAAGCCCGATCGCTTTTGCAACTACACAAGGAGAAATTCATTCGGTTGATCGCTTTAGGGATGGTTCGCTAGTCATCCGAAAAAGAGATCAATCTACAGGTAATAATTACCACGTTTACACCACTGACAATCAAGGTAATATTGTCAAGTTACTTCAAATTAACCAAACCTTTGATCCTCGTACTCGCCCCTGGTATACAAATGCCATCAAAGCAGGTAAAACTACTTGCACAGAAATTTATTCATATTTCTCTTCATCAGGTCTAGCATTTAGTGCAACCCAACCTCTTTATGACCAGAAAGGTACTTTGCTTGGGGTGACAAATGCAACCTTATCTCTTTCGCAACTGAGTGAGTTTTTGCACAGTTTAAAGATTGGTCGCTCAGGAAAGACGTTTATTGTCGAGCATTCTGGAGAGTTGGTAGCAACTTCAACCGCAGAGCAACCATTTATCCTAAGTTATGAGGGAGGAAAAAAGACATCTAAACGGCTCAGAGCGATCGCCAGTAGCGATCGGATCACTCAGCTGACAACACAGTATTTGCAGTCACAATTTGGTAATTTTAGAAACATTTATTCTAGCCAACAGCTAGAATTTGAAATTGATCATAAGCGGCAATTCGTACAGTTAATGCCCTTTGCAGCCGACTGTGGGCTAAATTGGGTGATTATTGTGGTGGTTCCAGAAGCCGACTTTATGGAGCATATCCAAGCCAACACCCGAACCACTATTTTACTGTGTTTCGGAGCTTTGATAATAGCTACAGTCATAGGAGTGATTACTTCTCATTGGATTACTGAACCAATTCTCTGTTTGAGCGTTGCCTCTAAGGAAATCGCTAATGGGAAGTTAGACCAAACCGTTATAGTAGAGGGTATCAACGAACTAAGAGTTCTTGCTCAGGCTCATAATCAAATGGCTACTCAATTACAAGAGTCATTTGCTGAAATACTAGAGGCTAACAGGCAGTTAGAAGCTGAAATTAACGAGCGTAAGCAGGCAGAAGAACAGTTACGACATAATGCCTTTCACGATGCACTGACAGGTTTACCCAACCGAGCTTTCTTTATAGAGCGCTTAAAAAACACACTCCAGCGAGCCAAGCAGCAGGAGAATTATTTATTTGCTGTGCTATTCCTCGACCTGGATCGGTTTAAGGTGATCAATGACAGCTTAGGACACCTAAAAGGAGATCAATTTCTAATTGCTATTGCCAATAGATTAGAAGTATGCATACGCTCTACGGATACAGCCGCACGGCTTGGGGGAGACGAATTTACAATCCTGCTTGACGAAATCCAGAGTCTCTCAGATGCCATCAAAGTAGCTGAACGAATTCAAGAAGAACTGACATTACCCCTTGAGCTTGACGGGGAAGAAGTATTTACAACAGCAAGTATTGGCATCGCTCTGAGTTCGACAGTAGACTATGACCAACCAGAAAACTTGCTAAGGGACGCTGATACGGCTATGTACCGAGCCAAAGTGCTGGGCAAAGCCCGCTATGAAGTATTCCACCCAGAGATGTATACTAACGCTCTGGTCAGATTACAGTTAGAGAACGATCTACGGCGAGCAATCGAACGCCACGAGTTTCAGCTTTATTATCAACCGATTGTTTCTCTCACTAATGGCAGAATTTTAGGCTTTGAGGCTCTGCTGCGCTGGCAACATCCTGAGCGTGGTTTGATTTGTCCAACAGATTTTATCCCCCTAGCAGAAGAAACCGGACTGATTGTCAAGATTGGCTATTGGGCACTACATGAAGCGTGCCGCCAAATGCAAAATTGGCGGTTGAGCCATCGGATAAACTCATTAGAAAAAATCAGCGTCAATCTCTCAGTCAAGCAATTTTCTCAACCGGATTTGATTGAACAAATTGGGGAAATTTTACACTTGACTGGTCTTGATGCTGGCAGTCTCATGTTAGAAATTACTGAAAGTGCAATTCTAGAAAATGGCGATGAGGCAAATGCCGCCCTCTCAGAACTTCGGAAGATGGGCATTGAGTTATCAATCGATGATTTCGGTACAGGCTACTCTTCATTAGGTCGTCTCCATAACTTTCCGATTAGTGTGTTAAAGATTGACCGTTCTTTTGTCAGCCCAATAGATGGTAATGGCAAGAATTTAGAAATTATTGAGACAATTATTACACTGGCACACAAATTAGGTATGGATGTAACTGCCGAAGGAGTGGAGACAAAAGAGCAGCTAGCATTTCTAAGAAAGTTAAACTGTGAATGTGGACAAGGATATTTTTTCTCACCTCCATTGGATAACGCGGCAGCAGTAGAATTAATCTTGAAAAATCCTCAGTGGTAAGGGTTTTTTGAGAGGATTTGGATAGCGCCATCTGATAAAGTCTGCAATATTAGATATAGTTAAAAAATCAATAGTCTTAAACTGCCGATCAATAGCTGGAAGGCTGCATATTTTCGCTCCAATGTTCAAGTATGCCTGCAAAATTTTAGGAATCTCAACAGTATATGAATCTAAACAATTTTGAGGCAGTTCTAGACAAAATTGTGAATTTGGATAAACTAAAATACTTGGATGCATCAAGCCATTCTGCCGAAAATAATCATAAGCGCAAGTAGCTTGCCAGGGACTTTGTGTTAGTAATGATGCACAGCCAAAGAAATATTGGTTTTTACTCCAGATGAGATAATTTGCTAGCCCTTCCCAGAGTAGTAAAAGTGCCTGACTATTGCGATATTCTTTAGCTATACATGTCCGCCCAACCTCAACTGATGCCTGAAGCACAGAAGTGGGAATCGCATTAAGATTAAATATATCGGCAGCATCAAAGCCTAGTCTTTGAGAAGCCATTATATAAGTTTGCATCCGATAAGTTCCAATGGTTTTACCCGTTTGTTTGGAAATCAAGATTAAATGATGGCAAACTGCATCAAACTTATCTATATCCATCTGGGTAAAGTTAGAAGTAGAGAATCCTAAACCCAGTTCAAGATTAAAAACTTCAAAGCGCAACCGAAAAATTGATTCTAATTCTTCTTTGGTTGATGCCAGGCGTAGGGTATATTTTTCAGTTTGAAGGACGGGAAAATCTTCAAGAGTGGGAGGAGGATTCAGTGAGTAATTGATGTTGCGTCCAGAAACTTCCATCTATCTTCCTACTTAGATTTGCGAAAATATTCTACTAGGATTTAGGCACTATACAAATAGCTCACATTATGCATTAATGTGTCGAAGCGTGATTGAGGCGGTTTTCGATAAAAGATCCTCTACAGAGATTTTTTACTCTTTTGGATTAGAGGTAGAGTGCTTTTATTATGGACATTAATTCCCAAAAAATCTGGCAATAAGATACAAAATTTTTCTTTGATATACGCTATAAATGCAAGTCATACCAATTTGAAAAAAGAATGCGACAAATAGACCATTTGTAGAGACGCGATTCATCGCGTCTTTACCCAAAGATGTGTTGCAATCATTAATTGAATTGGTATCAGCAAAGAAAGTCATAGTAAGGGCAGAAAACCCCCGGATGAATCCAGGGGCTTGAATAATTTTGGTTGCGATCGCCTACCGTGGACGGGTACGCGATGTCTACGACGGGCTACGCCTACGCAATCTGCGGTAGATGCACTCTAAAATACTTAATTAATTACGGTGATTATTGTTGTAGTGAACCCTTGTACCAGCCCAAAGCAACTTCTCCCGTAGCGTCTGATAGTAGGAATTGTTCTCGCGCAAAATAATAAATTTAGCCCGACAATCTGCCATCCGCACATCAACGCGGTGTCCTGGCCAAATCGAAGTCCCCAACACTCCATCTGTCCACAGCTTGGTACTCAAATCGTAATCCCCCAAAGGCCAAATACTGACCACAGAACCAGGGGGTAAAACGAGGGGGCGACTAGAAAGGCTCATTGCACAAATGGGAGTAACAGTAATCGCCTCCATACCATCATGCATAATTGGCCCATTAGCAGAAACGGTATAACCAGTAGAACCTGTAGGAGTAGAAATAATCAACCCATCCCCGACGTATTGATCGACTACCTCACCGTCAATTTCCATTTCCAGAATTGAGGTGATCATTCGGTCAGCGGAAGCGGGTTTGACACAGAATTCATTCAAAGCCAGGTAATGTTCACTCACTGGTTCCAAATTAGATCCATGACCCTCATACACCGCAGCTTGCAACATCATCCGTCGTTGGATAGCATAGCGATCCTCAAACAGCCGATCCCAAACTTTCTCAGTATCCTGAAACTCTTCCACTGACTCAGTTAAAAACCCCAGATGACCTCCCACATTCACTCCCAGAATAGGGATGCCCGCTGGGGCTAAATGTCTGGCACCAGTTAAAACAGTACCATCACCACCGAGTACCAAAGCGAGATCGATTGGTTGACCCGCTGAAGCCAAAAAGACAGGATAGGGGTTGTCTTTTGGCCCGCTAGGCCCCATCAACACATGGCACTCGCGGCTTTCTAGTTGTTTAGCACAGATTTCTGCCCATTGTTTACTCCGGGCATCCCGCGCTTTATAAGCAATGATTACCTGCTTTAGTTGCACGCACAGTTACCACTTCAGGAGATTAAACTGCTCCATATCGACGGTATCGCGGTTGCGATAAATGGCAAGCACGATCGCTAAACCCACCGCCGCCTCGGCTGCGGCCACGGTAATCACAAATACTGTGAAAACCTGACCCTTAATTAATGTTGAGTCGAGGAAGTTGGAAAATGCCATTAAATTCAGATTAACAGCATTGAGCAGTAATTCAATTGACATCAGCACCCGCACAGCGTTGCGGCTGGTAATTAAACCGTAGATACCGATGCAGAATAAAGCTGCTGCTAGTAATAAAAAGTACTGGAGTTGCATGAATCTGAGTATACCTCCTGAAAAAAACTGGCTTTTTATCTGCGAATAAAGTCGCAAATATTACTCTTTTGTTTCACTGGTTGTTGATACCAGTTCTCTGGGGCGTTCTTGTAAAGTCAAAACAGTTTGCCCCACATCTGATCGTGTCAGTTGGTCTGGCAAATACTCGCGACGTGCCAAAATAATTGCTCCTACCATCGCTATCAGCAGCAAAATGGAAGCCAGTTCAAAAGGTAGTAAAAAGTCAGTGAAGAAATGTTCTCCAATCAAGATTATAGAACTTTCACCACCCACCACAGGAGCAGTTGAGTAAGCCCAAGGAGTAGCCAGCACCATCGTACTTAAAAGACCGAATAATCCTACACTGACTAAACCTGTAAGTACTTTCCGCACCCAAGAGTTAGGGAATGCTACAAAGTTCTGCCGTTTGTTCACTAACATAATGGCAAACAAAATCAGCACGTTAACCGCACCAACGTAAATTAGTATTTGTGCGGCGGCAACAAAATCACCATTCAGTAACAGGTAGATTCCTGCCATGCTGATGAACACACCCCCCAGCATAAAGGCAGAATAGACGATGTTGGAGAACAGAACCACACCAATGGCCGCCCCAATCATCATCACGCCCAGTATGCCAAGCGATACAAACTGTACTCCTTCTGCTAGATTCACTGTTTTTTGTCCTTAGTCAATTGTCATTGGTCATTGGTCATTGGTCATTGGTCATTGGTCATTGGTCATTAGTCATTGGACAAAGGACAAATGACAATGGACAAATGACAAATGACATTTATTTTTCTGTTTGTTCTACCAAGTCTTCTGGACGCGCACCTGCACGTGGCGCATCGGCGGGAAGTCCATGTGGTTCAAGGACACCCTTGGGTAGGTAAACTAGTTCGCGCAGTGGTGTAACCATTGGGTCATCTGTTACCTTATAGGGCAGACGACCTAGCGCTACGTTGTCATAGTTCAATTCATGGCGATCGTAAGTGGCAAGCTCATACTCTTCTGTCATGGATAGACAGTTAGTGGGGCAAAATTCCACACAATTACCGCAAAAGATACAAACTCCAAAGTCAATGCTGTAGTGGTTGAGTTTTTTCTTTTTGCTGGCTTTGTCGAATGCCCAATCTACTACAGGCAGGTTAATCGGACAAACGCGAACGCAAACTTCACAGGCGATGCACTTATCAAATTCAAAATGAATCCTACCGCGAAACCGTTCGCCAGGAATCAGTTTTTCGTAAGGGTACTGTACGGTAATCGGACGCCGCCGCATGTGATCGAAGGTAACAGAAAGCCCCTGACCAATGTAACGCGCAGCTTGTACTGTTTCTTTGGCGTAATCGCCAACTTGTTTCAGGAACTTTAGCATTTTGTGTCTCTCTCTTTTCAATTTTGGATTTTGGATTTTGGATTTTAGATTTCAGACTTAATCTAAAATCTAAAATCTAAAATCTAAAATTGGCTTACCCGCCGAAGGCGAAGGGAAAGGCTAGTTTCAGGGCAGCGGTTAATAGAAGATTAACCAAACCGACTGGTAACAAAAACTTCCATCCTAAATCTAACAGTTGGTCAATCCGTACCCGTGGCACTGTCCAGCGCAACAGGATGGCGACAAACACTAGTAAATAGGCTTTGAAGACGGTCATTGTGATCCCCAAAGAAGCAGTTACTATCTGAAACACGGGATTTAGTTCACTTACTCCCAGCCAACCAGCGATGAGGTTGAGGGGAATAGGAAAGTCCCAACCGCCCAGGTAGAGAATTGCTACTAGTAAGGAAGAAAGGATCAAGTTAACGTAGGAACCCAAGTAGAACAGACCGAATTTCATCCCTGAGTATTCAGTCTGATAACCTGCAACGATTTCTTCTTCTGCTTCGGGTAAGTCAAAGGGTAATCGTTCGCATTCAGCTAGGGCGGCTATCCAAAAAATCAGAAAACCGATTGGTTGTCGCCAAATGTTCCAGCCCAGAATGCCGTAGCCAGATTGCTGATTGACAATATCAACGGTGCTGAGGCTGTTAGACATCATAGCGATCGCTAACACCGCCAACGCCAAAGGAATTTCATAACTAATAGATTGCGCTGCTGCTCGCAAGCCCCCTAAGAGGGAGTATTTGTTATTAGATGCGTAGCCAGCCATTAGCAAACCAATGGGTTGAATACTTGACAAGGCAATCCACAAGAATACGCCCATGCCCACATTGCTAATTACGATATTCTGCCCAAAGGGAACGATCAGGAACGACAGAAACACCGGAATTACAACAATAATTGGGCCGAGGGTAAACAGCCAGGGGTCAGACTTGGCTGGTACTATATCTTCTTTAAATACCAACTTCAAACCATCCGCTACAGGCACCAGCAACCCAAAAGGGCCCTGGTATTCTGGCCCAATTCGCTGCTGTGCAGATGCGGAAATTTTTCGTTCTAGCCAAGTGGCTACTAATACCCCCACTGTTGCCCCAATCAGCATCAGTATCATTGGCAGTGGCATCCAAATCGCTTTGGCTGTTCCTGCTGGTAAACCTAAATCCCGGAGGGATTCAATAAAAGTTCCTTGGAGGTCAATTCCTGAGTTCATGTTTCCGCTCTTTAAGACATCGAGTCATGGTGAGTTACAACTATTAGTTAAATTAATACCTGTAAATTCACCCATTTTTAATTTTTGCCCAGATGACGCTTGATAGAAGATTTGTCGCTAATTCCCATGCCTAGTATATCCTTGGATGGTTTTAGCCCTCTGAAGCGAGATGAGAACTTCTACTTATGGTTGGCATTGAGATTGGCTATTGAGGGGACAGGGAGCAGGGGAGCAAGGGAGCAGGGGAGCAAGAGGAAATTGAAGTAATTCTCTTCCCAACAATGCCCAATGCCCAATGCCCCATGCCCAATGCCCAATGCCCAATGCCCAATTTACCGTTGGTCGATGGGGGTATAAGTAACTTCGTGCAGACCGTTATAAACCTGGGTAGGACGGAAAATCCGGTTTTCTGCTAGTTGTTCTTTCCAGTGGGCTAGCCAACCGGCAACGCGAGCGATCGCAAATATTGGTGTAAACAAGTCTGTGGGAATCCCCATCTTTCGGTACACCAAACCGGAATAAAAGTCAATATTTGGATAAATCCCTTTACTACCGAGTTTTTCTCCTACCACTCGTTCCATTTCTTGAGCAATGTCATAGAACTGGTCATAGCCAAACTTCTCAAACAGTTGCTCTGCTAATCCTTGTAAAATTATGGCTCGTGGGTCTTTCACTTTATACACACGATGTCCAAAGCCCATAATCTTAGATTTAGTTTGCAGACAATGCTCTATGTAAGGACGGACATTTTCCACAGAGCCAATTTTTTCCAACATCTGAATTACTTCTTCATTCGCTCCACCATGCAGGGGTCCTCCCAAGGTTCCCACAGCACTAGCAACCACAGCGTAAGGATCGGTCAAGGTGGAAGCTGTCACCCTGGCACTGAAGGTAGAAGCATTCATTGTATGCTCGACTTGAAGGATCAAGCAGATATCAAAAATCCGCGCCATTAAAGGATCGGGTTCTTGCTCATTGAGCATGTATAGAAAGTTGGACGAATAGTCTAAGTCATCACGGGGACGTACCGGGTCATTGCCTTTTCGCATCAGTTGGAACGCCGCCACCATCGTGGGAATCGTTGCTATTAGGCGCACCACTGAATCTCGAATATAGGCAGGATTATGTAAATCCCGGAGCGAATAAAACAAGCCTAAAGCCGCAGCAGAGGCTTGTAAGGCATCCATTGGATGACCGCTTTCTGGAAAGCATTTCATCATGTCCCGAATGCGGTACTTTATTCGCCTGTGGTAACGAACTTCATGCTCAAATGTTTTCAGTTCTTCCTTGCTTGGCAGTTCGCCCCAGATCAAAAGATAAGCAGTTTCTAGGAATGTACTTTTTTCTGCTAGTTCTTCAATCCGGATGCCACGATATTCTAGTATTCCCTTTTGCCCATCAACATAGCTGATACTTGATTGAGCGGCGGGAATGCCTTCTAAACCAGGCTTGTATTCGCACACCATCATGGCAACACCATTCGCTTTTTGAAATATCTGATCAAGCTAACTTACCAGAAATTTATTGTCGCCATAACAGTAGCCGTTCTAACAACAATTGGAAATGTTGAAAAACTGTTATAGCAGGTACTTGGGTTGTGTCAACCAAAACATCTGACTACGACCCAGAGGAGAACCTGTTTCTGGTAGTTTTATCCCAATCATACCTGCTTTTTTCAAGACTAAGCTTTCTTTGACTTCTCCCCACAGGAGAATTTCTGCCCAATTGCTCAAACCAGGTTCATGTCCAACCAGCGCCAATTGGGTATTTTGAGAATAATTCCTCGGCTCTAACCAGTCTTTGAGCCAACTAGAAACTTGACCATCGTGGGCGAGGTGGCTAGATTCCTCTAATTGGGCGCTTAGTTTTTCTGCTATGAGGATATCAGCCGTTTGACGGGCCCGCACTAAGGGACTAGTGAGAATTAAATCAAAGCTTAAACCCAATTTAACAAGTTTCTGGGCAACTTTCTCAGTTTTTTGCCTTCCTTCTTTGGTAAGGCTGCGTTCTTCATCTTTGATGCCTAATTCCTTGTCTTCGGCGATACCGTGACGAATTAAATATAGTTCCATAATTTGAGTTTTATTAGCGTAGCGGGGCGTAGCCCGTGCTTAGTTAGGATTTACGTCTGGTGTTAATTAACCTATCCTAATCTTAATCATTATTACCTATTCGTTGATCTGCCATCTGTCCGGCGCAACACGGTGTTAGAGGTTGTTTGAAAAGTATTTCGCTGTGACTTTAGGCACTTTAGATCCCCCCTAACCCCCCTTAAAAAAGGGGGGTGGTTTCATACAAAGAAAGAAAAAACCTTTTGAATTTGATTGGCTAAAGCACGTTGAGCTTGAGGGATAGTGCGAAAACCAAGAAATCTGGCAAGAGTGATGAAAAAATTATGTAAGTGGACTTCCAAAGAATAAATTATTCCAAGAAAAACAAGAGACAGGTTTTCTCAAGAATGATAATCATTTTAAGGGGGGAGAAAAGGGGTTGCCGAGGGCAACCCCTTTTCTCCCCCTCATCTATGCATGAAGAATCTATACACTTGTCGTCTGCTTTGAAGTTAAACAGTGTAAAATTAGTATGTTTTGTAGCTAAATAAATGCTGTTATTAAAATCAAATAACTTTTGTTTTACTACAACAAATATCAATAAACCAATTACCTAAATTTGGGAAAACTTCATGAGTGGAATTGGTTAGCCGCTCAATCTGTTTTTCAATTTGAGCCATAGCTTTTTTTGTAAGCTTTACCCCATTCTCATAAGTTTTGTGTACTAGCTTAACTACTGGATGAGAACCTTTCCATTTCATAGTACTAGCAAACTTTAAAGCCGTTTCTAGTTCATCTAAAATACTGCCGTTCCAATGATTTTCTAGTATTGCCCATGTTCTTTCTATGGGATTATACTTACTATGATAGGGTGGATAGTAGGCTAAACGTATATTTACTTGATGCTTGTGAGCAAACTCTACTATAAGTTTCATAAATTGGGTACGTCGTGAACTATTCTGTGGCCCATTATCTTGATTGAGAAGTAGGGTTTGAATATCGGAAAAACGATGCTTTTGTTCTAACCAAAAATCTTCTAAAATATCAACAATAAAATCGCTTGTAACTTTCGATTCTGTAAAGTACAAAAATAGCTCATCAAGCTCTGGAAGAAATATACCATAAGGAGTTACAGTTGTTTTTGGGTTATAATCATGGTCGTCAGCTTTCGCTCCGTCCCGACTTTTACCCCCGCGATCAAATGAGCCAATCTTAACGCGAGCTTTTGCGTCCATGCTTAGACGTAAAATACTTTTATCTTCATCTGCATCTTTATTTACTAGGTCTAATTGCTCAAAGATGGCATCAGTTTGTGGGATTTTTTTTGAGGTTGAACTTTCTTTACCCTTCTGAGCTTGTAACCTAAATTATTTAATTTGACTCGAATTGTTTCTGATGTATGTAAATTTTCATCACTATAACCATATTTTTCAATTAATTGCTTTCTGACTTCGGCTGCACTGAGTCTGCTATATAGTCTTTGACTTTTAAAACTAGGATCAGTTTGACTTTGCGAATCTACTATATTTTTTATATCTTCTAAAAGATTTGGCAAGTGTTCTTCTGCTTTATAACGCCCTTTGCCACTCATGTTATCAACACAAGTAATACCACTTTCTAATTCTCTTAAACATTCCTAATAGTATCTCGATTCCATCCTAATTCTGATTGTGCAAGCCTTTGCCCTCCTAAACCTAAGCCCTGAACTGTCTGTGCCATAAAGAAAGCGTTTTGCTGCACCTTTTAATTGAAATGCAGTTTCAATCAACAACTTTTTGAGGGAATCAGTTAATATTATGGCCATCAGTTACCACACTCAAAAACAAGCGTCATTATTTAAATTACTACAAAAGGGGAATGAAGGGGCTGCCGACGGCAGCCCCTTCATTCCCCTCTAAAATGATTATCATTATTGGTGATGGAATAGTTTATTTTCTGGAAGTCCCTGTGACTTTGACCACTCATTTTCTCGAACACCACGCACCCAAGCAGTGCTATCAGTTAAATCTTGGCGATCGCTCCACATTCCAATAAAGCTATCATTTATCAAGTCAATATCCAGTGATTTAGATGCAGGTTCAACGACTGCATATTTTTGTCGCAAAAAAGCAATAAAGTCGATTACTTGACGCTGCGCTTCCGCAGGAAGGGATAAAAACTCGTTGAACAATTCTTGCTGTGTCATTCTTATGCCTTGAAAAATTAAAGGTGATAACTATAAAATATCTTGACACTAAAGATAAGCTGTATATTTACTCGATTTAGCGTATGGGATAACGGTTGTTATAAGCTAAATAAGCTTACGATTATTGGTCAGCGTTAGGATAAAAGTCTAAGTCTAAAATCTCATCAACAGAAAACGGACAAGCGATCGCAAAGTTATCTTCTGATAAACTTGTTTCCACCATTGCTTCTCGCCGCGATCGCTGATAAGTGGTATTAATCCACTCAGCATCATTTAAAAAACGCCGCAAGCTAGGACTTTCTTGCAGAAATTAATAGCTCTGCTGTCTGCTCTACCCACTCACAAAAATCTTGCTCATATAGAGTTTGCAAGATTTGGAGTTTTATAGATTTCATAGCGCTCCCTCTTCACAAATAAATAGGTAGACGCAAATGAATACCAATTCAATTAATGATTGCAACACATCCTTGGGTAAAGACGCGATTCATCGCGTCTCTACAAATGGTCTATTTGTCGCATTCTTTTTTCAAATTGGTATAACTTTGATTTCGTTCAGCTATTGTCATAAAATCCAAATTCCCGACTTTTATCAAAAATCGGGAAGGGATGCTATCTGACCAAACACTTTGACTACTGCATTAGTTAGGAGTTCTCCGCGTCTCCTTGGGTTCCCTCTACTCCGACTGAATTGGGTTATCTCTAGGGTTAACCAACCTCAGCAGTTTTTGCTTAATTTGAGTGTCGAATACTTCCCATTTCATTTTTGCATAAGCAGAATTTTCGTTGCTGCCAGATAAGAAACCCATTGGAATTTCAAAGCCACCTGCGCTTGTTCTTCCACCGCCGAAAAAGCGCCCTGTGCTATCTTGGCCAAAGGCTTCTTTGATGAATTCATCCGGGTCAAGGGTAAGTTTGCTGGTTCTCAGGGAGCCGATGACTATCTCCAGTTCATCATCTTCATCGTGAACAATGCCATAAACTACAGCGGTGTGGACATTTTCTTCGGTGACGAGGAAATCAGCCGCTTGGGGGATGGCATCGCGGTCATCGTAACGTAGATAACCGACACCAGCAATAGAAAAGTTATTTTGGACGATGCGATTTTTTAGCGATCGCTCGATCACATCCATTACCCGCTTGGAACGGTTGGCCTGTAAAATGGCATTCAGCAGTTGAGCATCATAAAATCGGCTTAAATACGCCGCTGCCATAAAGTCTTCTTCTTGCGCTTGCATGAGCCGATTTGTATCCGATCGCAAGCCATGCATTAAGGCTGTAGCGCATTTGACGTGTTGATTTATGCTGCTATCTAATGCCAGTAATCCTGTTTGGAGATACTGGGTAAAAATTGTTGCCGTTGCTCTTACATAAGGGCGAATATCCTCAAACTCTGATTGGAGATCACCTTGGATACTGTGATGGTCGATGAGTACTACTAGGGGAATTCCAGCTTGCTGTACAGCTGATAGTAGCTGTGAAGTAGTTCCCTGGTTATCAATTAATACAAAACCTTGATAAGATGACAAATCTTTGGTTTTCAGGGTTTGCAGCGTCCAGCGTTGGATAGGTAAATTAGTCAACCTTACCAAAGCAATATTTTCTTGATGGCTCAATGCACCCGCATAAATGATTTCACATTTGATATCATATTGCTGGGCAATTAACTGGTAAGCCCAGGCACAGGAAAGGGCATCAGGATCAGGAAAATCTTGCAAAATTACGAGCTGGCGATCGTGTCTGTGTGCCAGAAGGGTTCTTTGTAGTTCTTCTGACTTTTGTTGTGCCAGAGAATTACCACGGTGACTGAGATATATAGCCCCATCACCTACCGATGGCGGTAATGACGGACTTTTAAATGCAACTTCCACTGGCGCTTTCTCGATTTCAGGTTCCTCTTGGTTTGGCTCTGTGGTCAATGACAAACTCTCAAACTGAGTAACGGGCGAATTCAAGTACATAGGGAACTTTTTTAAAGTGTGAGGCTCCTTTAATTCAGAGATACTACGAGCAGCAGTTCACTGAATTTAGCCACATTATTTTGATCTTCGCAAAAATATCAAGACATTGCACTATACATCTAAGTATATTTTTTGTCAGTAACAGCGCTTAACTTCAACTAAATTCCACTCAAGGGCGTACACCAAGGAAGTTGAGTAGATCGGGCTGTATCTGGCAGCATAAATCTGTTTTAGGAGCTTTTTCTCTCTTCTGTAAATTGAATCAGAGGGATTTTTATCTGACTTAGGGTATATTTTTTATCTTATACTTTAGGATTAGTCCTTGATATTTGAAATATTCTTATGCTTAATATTCTCATTATTGTGACTATTGAGCAATTAACAATTATTTTTGATGAACAACGCCTGTTTCCTATCGCCTTTGAAAATTCTCATAATTTTAGAGCAAAGTCCAGTGGAAGAAGGCAGGGAAGACGAGAAGTAAAGAAGAAACCCCATAAATTAAGTAGAGGCTTGAGGATTGACGCACTCGCCTTTGTTGCAAGCCATATAGCCGCGAATTTTTCTAACACTCCATAACTAATAGTTATTGGCTATGTCCCACAAAGAAAGAGGGTATTTCTTCTTTCTTCTTTGCTTTTCTGCTCCTCTGCTTTTTTGCTCAAAGCCCTATAACATACTTTTGCCACTCTGTATGCAGTCCACTTTTAAGATGTTTGCTGACCTCGAAATAGAGGCTGCTATAAGGTTGGCGTGGGGGATGACGCAAAGGCATGTGAGCTTCGTGAGGAGTCCGACTGCCTTTTTTGACATTGCAACGGACACAAGCTGTCACAATGTTTTCCCAGGTATCGCCGCCGCCGCGCGATCGCGGTATTACATGATCTAAAGTCAACTCATCCCCTGTGTAGCCACAGTACTGACAGGCATGACCATCACGGTGCAATATATTTCGGCGAGTCAGAGGAATTTCTTTATAAGGAACACGTACATAGTGACGTAACCGGATCACGGTCGGCAACGGAAAATCCGAATAAAGGAATTTACCGTTGTGTTCCACGCGTTCTGCTTTGCCCTTAATTAACAGAACCACAGCGCGACGCCAGCTCGTTATATTGAGAGGTTCGTAAGAGGCGTTTAAGACTAAAACCTTCCCCATTTATCTGCGCTCAGGGTATTAGCTTTACATAAATATTAACACAAATACATCCTGCTAGGGAAATGAGAATAAATTATACTTTCGGGAGAATTGGGCATTGGGCATTGGGCATGGAATGAGGGGGATGAGGGGGAGACAAGGTGAGAAAACTTACAACAAGTCTTTCCCCTTGTCTCCGATTCTCCTTGTCCTCTTCCCAATGCCCAATGCCCAATGCCCCAATATCTTGTATCAATTCCAATATGAAGGGTAAACTTCCTATTTAATCTGATCTCGCTTTTAGGAGCGTGTATAGATAGATAACTTGAAGTTTAGCCGTGGTGGGATAGGAGTCAGTAAAAATGTTAAGTCGCAAACAAATGCCTGGTGTAGTTCCTAATCAGCAGTGCGACCCCTACGCGTGGTTTTCGCAACGAGCTTGGGTAGAAATCGATTTAGGGGCATTGTCTTACAACGTACAGCAATTAGTGCAGTTTTTATCGCCGAATACCCAGTTGATGGCAGTAGTAAAAGCTGATGCTTATGGACATGGAGCGGTGACAGTTGCCCAAACCGTAATTCAATCGGGAGCTAGTTGGCTGGGAGTCGCTACAGTTCCAGAGGCAATTCAATTGCGAGAAGGTGGGATTCAAGCGCCCATTTTGATTTTAGGGGCAACTCATACACCAGAACAGATTCATGCGATCGCACATTGGAAACTCCAGCCCACACTCTGTAGCCCTAAACAAGCTTTAGTATTTTCCGATACTTTAGAATCGATGAATTATGGTTCTCCAGTCCCCGTACACATCAAATTAGACACGGGAATGTCTAGGTTGGGAACTAATTGGCAGCAAGCTGGCGAATTTGTGCAATTAGTCCAGCGCTTACCACATCTATCGATTGCCAGTATTTATTCTCATTTGGCAACAGCAGATGATCCTGATCCGACGGCAATGGAAGAACAGCATAAACGATTTGAGGAAGCGATCGCCCAAATCAAAGCAATGGGAATTCAACCACCTTGCTTACACTTGGCAAACTCAGCCGCAGCACTCACAAATCCGGCATTGCACTACGATATTGTGCGAGTCGGTTTAGCCGTTTACGGACTCTACCCAGCAGCACATTTACAAAATGCGATCGACCTCAAGCCTGTTTTGCAACTTAAGGCAAGAGTTACCCAAGTTAAAACAATTGCCGCAGGAACATCTGTCAGCTACGGTCATAAATTTATTGCCCCGCGTGAACTTCGCCTCGCCGTCGTGGGAATTGGCTATGCTGACGGTGTTCCTCGCAGTCTTTCCAACAAAATGCAGGTGTTAATTCGCGGTCAGCGGGTGTCGCAAATCGGGACAATTACAATGGATCAGTTGATGCTGGATGTGAGTGCCATACCCAATATCCAAGAAGGGGAAGTAGTCACCTTGCTAGGGGAACAGGGAAAAGAACAAATTTCAGCGGATGACTGGGCAGAACAATTAAACACTATTTCTTGGGAAATTCTCTGTGGTTTCAAGCATCGTCTGCCTCGTGTTGCAGTTATGTAATTGGGCATGGGGAATTGGGCATTGGGCATTGGGCATAGGAAATTAATTTCTCCCTTGCCCCCTATTCCCTATTGCCATAATTATTTTCTTATGATATGGTAGTAAACTGATGCGGATGTGGCGAAATTGGCAGACGCGCTAGATTTAGGTTCTAGTTCCGAAAGGAGTGAAGGTTCAAGTCCTTTCATCCGCACTTTTAATTCCTGAAAACTGCATGAGTCTATTGGCTCATGCAGTTTTTCAATTAATTCATCCTCAACTGCAAGCAGGAGAGTCAGTAGAGCTATATTTTGCTGGCACAAGAAGATTATTGTCTGTGTTTTTTACAGCAGTTTTCATGTAAATAGCTGTAAGAGGATGTTTTAAAAGTGGTTGGCTGTAATTTTAGGCACTTGTTGATCTCCCAATCCCCCTTAAAAAGCTACGGTGTATACACAAGTAGAATTACCCCCCTTAATCCCCCTTTCAAGGGTAGGGGTTTAAGAAAGAGGGAGAAAAGCAGGTAAAATACACAACTGTTGTCAGACCGCAAAAATATGCAAGTCAGATG
>NZ_KV757614.1 GCF_001712795.1 Nostoc sp. KVJ20 | reverse complement strand
TTCATCGCCGCGCTGACGAAACTTTGGCACTAATGCAATTTCATGCCGATAAATGGGGAGCTATCACTCTGTCTGAGCAACCTAAAGATATGTTTCCAATCGAAAGGCAGGAGTTTTTGTTAGTTGCTGATTATCTCAAAAGTGGCAAACAACTACCTTCAGTCGATGAAGACCCCAGGAAGATTGCTAATACCCTTGGTTCACTCTCCCTTAATGGTACGCACACAATTTTAGAGAGCTTTAAAACTTCTGAAATCTTGCAAATCCTCACTCAAACTCTAAAAAGGACTGGTTGTGATGATTTGGAGTTGGGCAATTACCGTATTCTCTACCAGAAAAGTCAACTTGATACTACATCTACTCTGCAACTTCTGAAAACTGAACATACGGGTGCTACAAGAGTTGCTGCCAGCTTTGAATTCAGCAGAACAGATTCAGGTATGACACATCAACTTAAGACTCTTGCTATTACTGAACAAGACATAGCTAAACTCAGATTACTTGCTCAAAAGTTGGATATTCAACAACCTGCCAAGGAAGCAACTGCCAATCCTCATGCTACCCGTGATATGGAAGTGCCTATTCACCCGAAAATTGCTAAACTTTGGCAAGACTTAGAAAATAGGCAACAAAAAAGTAATTCTGTTCCTTACACAGCAGCACAGGTTGAACAAAATTTTCTTTCCCCGTACTCTACGTTTGACCTAGCTAGCAACTCTCAAGATATCAATTTGCAGCCAGCCAATACAGTAGTAGCTAAACCAATCAAAAAAACATCTACTTCTCAACATCAATTAAGCAAATCTGACATCGAGAGCATTCCTCTGCCCCTTCATCCTTTGCTTGGTCAATACTGGCAAGAGCTAGAAGATAATCATCGATGGGGTGATATCGCAAAACAGGATAATGCTGAATTTCGTTTAAAGATTCAATCCAATGGCAAACTCTCCATTGGCGAACAACGTGAACTTTATAATAAACTTTTAATCCATAGTGTTGTTGAGCAAAGCGCCAAAGGATTAACTGATATTTCCCTTCCCCCACTAAATGAAATTATCCAAGATTTGATATCTGCCCGTAGCAAAGTCATCCATAATACCTACAGCCCAAAAGTTGAAGTATATTCCCAAAAATCTCCAAAATCACATCATAATGCTCAATCTAATTCTGCCGAAAATGAACTGTAAACTACATTAGCCATGTATTCTAACCAATCATCTAATTCACTTCAAGAAACAGTCAGCAATATCAATTGTGACAGTGGCATTTCTAACAACATGATGGCTTACAGACTAGCACTCTTTCTGGAGAAACATCCACCGTCGTTACAATCAACCACCACATTGGATGCATCTGAGCGAGAAAATCTCCAGTCAGAACTGAGAACAACCTTATCTAAAAATCTTCAAAATATTGAAAACTACAGACAAAATCTCAAACAGAAATATTACACAGAGTATTTAGAGAAATTTGCTGTAACCCAACAGTCATCTGTTATATCTCAACCAGATAACTCAGCAAGAGTTGAAAATTTAATTGCCCAGAAGAAGAATACATTCCTCCAACAGATATTTGAATCGGGAGTGCAAAAACTACCTTTAGGTCAAAGGGTCAGCAAAGAGGAAAAGGAGCAGCGAACAGGGAGTCAGGCACAAAACAATATAAATAAATTTAGAGAAAACAATGTCTCACCAGCTATTGATATTGCTGAAAAATCTCTTATTAAAGCAGTCATGAGAACTGTTATGACAATGGGCAAGGATACTGAACAAGGACGCATTTATGAAGGCATAGCCTACAGATTGCAACTGTTTATTAAAGAAGGAATGCAACTTCTCAGTGTTCACAGAAAAACTGGCAATCCCGAAACAGCTTTTACAGCCTATAAAGATGACTCTAATGAGTTTCAAATTACACAAAATAACCTTTCATACTCAGAGACTAATCGACTCATTGCCTTTGATAAACAGCAAACAAGACAACAGCTTACATCTCAGCCTAATCATATTGATAAAGATAATAGCACTGAGCTTGGTGACTAAGCCCCTTTGGGGACTGTGGGAGGTGTCGGGAGTTAGTCGAGTAACCAATCATCTAGATGGATGGGTAATCATTTTGATTAATTCACTAAGAGCTTGATTATAACGAGCGCAGAGTTCTCTTGCTTGTTTAGATGTAAGGTACTGGCATTTCACCACAAGCTTTAACCAAACTTCACCCCCACACCTTCCACACCCATTTTTGACTAGCTAAAATAACCAGCCAATCTACCCAAGAAAAAACCACCAATCAATAAATAACGCTTTGTCCGCCTCTCTATTATTGAGAAGGGGGCAATTATTGTTCCCAACATTATGTAAAAACTCGCCTCCATTAGATTGCTACTAAATCTGAGCGTTGCCGCAATCATCAAACCTATAAATATCAGCCATTCCACCATCAATTCAATTTTATCCCAAAGTTTTTGGTCGTATAAATATCGCATCTTATAATTCTCTAGTTTTAGACAATCTACTTAATCTAATTTCATCATCTCCAAAAACTTCCTAGCTTTTACTTTGATTTTACCTAAATTCTAAACTTTTTTTAATATCGCACTATCGTCAAGATTTACTTAAGTAAATATGTTATAAATGTTTTATGTTCCTGTAATCGAAGTAATCAAGATGATTCGATTAGTAATTATTGAAAATGAAGCTCTAAGTCGGCTCGGAATTAAATCAGTTGTTAATCAAGAGCAAGACTTTGAAATGTGTGGGGAAGCTGATAACGGAACTGAAGGGATGAGGCTTGTTGAAGAACTTAAGCCTGATATTGTTTTGCTTGATATTGCTTTGCCAGATATTAGTGGTTTGGATCTCATCTATAACATTAAGACGAGGACGGATAGTAAAGTCATTGTTCTCACTTATCACTCCAGTCAAGATGTAGTTAATTCTGCCTTCCAAAATGGCGCTGATTCCTACATTCTTAAGAAGATGGATCTGCAATTAATTAAACACGCTATCAATACTACTTATCAAAATAGTTCTTTCATTGACCCAGAGATTGCTAAAAGATTTTTTAGAAACTTCAGTTCTGGCAACACAAAAATTAAGGGGAAAAGATACAGGGAAACCCTTACTGCTACAGAAGCCCAAATTCTCAACTTAATTGCCCGTGGTTTTTCTAATAAAGAGATCGCCGAAAAACTCTTTATTACAGTCAGTACAGTTAAGGGACACACCAGCCATCTTTTTTCCAAGTTAGGAGTTAGGGGCCGTGTTAACGCGATCATTATGGCTAGAGAACTTGGCTATTTAGAAACAGAAACCTCTAGAGTTAGTTGAGCTACTTTTTGGGTTTGGTTTTCTTAAGCTGAATCAAGCAATATCCTTGTAATCGGTTTTCTTGTTGACAGGCTGCTACGGCTGATTGATTGGACAACAATAACTGGTACATTTGTTTTCCTTCGCTTGATTTTGCCCACTGCAAAATCTTCATCTCATTGGCTGACACTACAACTGACTGAGTTCCACCCAAATTTGAGACAACATTCCAAGTTGTCAACGAACCTAGAAGCGCTCCTACCGCCATTACTCCTGTGCATATCCCTGATATAGACCAAAGTTTCCACCAACCCAAACCTTTGAATGAGCTATTTAAGGTCGATGGTGTTACATGCTTCATTTCATCACGCACAGCTTTTGATACTACTGTATAGTGCATCGACTGAGCCGCTTTGCTAGTCGATTCTAATTTCTGGTCAATCATTACTGCCCAAGCTTCTACCATTGCCTCCATCCGCGCTTGCAGGTCAATCATTGTTTCTTCATTTCTGCCTAATGTTGCCATCAACTTAAACATCGGGTCATCTTCAGCTATTCCTAATTCATGGGATATTTGAGCTATGCGTTGTTGTTCTGCTTCCGAATATCCTTGTAAAATTTGTTCTGTTCTCATTTTTTAGCCCTAAATATTCAATTGCTTTATCATTATTTAAAATCGAATCGTAAAAGTTTTTAATCCAGTGGTAAATGTAAGTTCGGTAAACCACATAAATTGACTTATCTCTACAAGCTAGGGAGTAAGGTTTTCCCGTCCTCTCCAATCTTTCGTAATGGTCACGATGTAACGCTGGCAAGAATATCTCAGTCCCACCCATTCTTTGTAACTTATCCTGCATTGATTGCTGATACTCTCCAAATCTCGTATCAAAATGCTGATTTTTTACTACTACATAGTTAGCATTATCAGTAGCAAACTCTCCCAAAGTTTTCAGGTAAGCTACACAATCTCTTCTGTGCGAAATTGGTTGCAAAAAAGTTAGTTCCCATTGATATGTAATTAAGAGATCGAACAGATCCGAACCCACAATATACTGACAGAGCTTATCTACATATTGCCCTGGCATATCAACAATAATTATATCTAATTCATTTTTGATAAAATCATCTAAAATTTTATCCGTACCTCCATTAAAAAAGTCTAAGCTTTCAATTGCCACTAAATTTTCATAAGCCTTTAATCTCTCACGATTGTCATGGTCGTAGACCCGAATTTTTCTTCCTTGAACTTGAAACCAATCAATTAATAGTTTCGTAACTGTAGACTTCCCTACACGAGAGTCACCTACAGTCATAATCATTCGCTTAGGAGAGTTCAACATTATTTAAACCTAACGACTCTTTTACTTGTTCAATCTCTTCTTTGAAAGTTCTTAACCAACTTGTGACTCTACCTTTAACCGAAGGTAAATCTGTTTGCTCCATCCCTTGCCTAAAAGTCATGCTATTTTCATCCAGGTAATCATAACTGCGTTCTATTAGTTCTGGCATTTTAATGTCAGCAAATGGGCTTTTTTGCGACTTTAGTTGTTCCTTAATTTTCTCAACTTCGGGAGAGTTTTTGTATCTCGTAAATTCATCAGGCTCTCCAAAAAATAAGTTCTTTACTACTATGTAATCTACTTGATTTCCACAAAAGCTATGCAAATCTATTAGTTGATTTATAGAATCGATAACGCGGCTAATAACTACTACCATAGTCACGCGGATATTATAATGTTTTTCGGCTGTTTCCAGGAAAGTCATTTCTTCTACAAATTTTCGCAATATTCTTCTGGACTGTGGTGGTAATTCTAGTAAAAATAAAGATTCTGGCTGGATTATTTCACCATCTCCTCCTAGCTTGGGATTCGCTTTTGTTTTCATTTCATCAAAGAACTGATCTATATTGCCTGTTTTAAAAATATCAAGTGGTTCTATATGGCAATGCCGACCATAAAATCTTAATAATTGAGAATTGGAGCTATCAGCATCAAAGCCGATAAATCTTTGTCCTTTATCCAAATATGTTTGCACTAATCCCCTTGCAAAAGTAGACTTACCTACACCACCCTTATCTCCAGTTACTATCACTAATCTATTTTTGGTTATTTGCTCAATTGATTCTTCGTTCGCCTTGTCTTCTGAACCATTATTCATAAGTTCGATACTATCTGTCACTTTCTTTCTCCTCATAATTATTAGTGGTCAAAAACTATAGGTTTAGGGGTGTAGGGGAATGGCACGCTTGATAACGTGAAACCTTGCCGTTAGCAGGTGTGGGAGGGAAAGAATCTATATTCTCCATACTCCCCAAATTAGTCCCCTGAGAAACATTCCAGTATTTGAAAGTAAAATATTTCTAAATATCTTTGTTTGCTAAACTCTGCCAAATTATCCGTAATTGATTTGAAGGTTTGGAGAATTAAACCCTGCTCTATAATCTTCATTAGCTCATAATTGCTATTTAACTTTAAAGACTTATATATATAAAAATCTAATTCTTGAGCTATTAATAAATTCGGAGCTAACGCTACTAAGCTACTATACAGTTCTTCGTAATTTATAATTTCCGATAAAACTAGTTTTACCAATTCTAAATATTGCTGCCTGAAGGATAATTCTTGATAATTACTAGTTCCCGGACAATTAACAGCCAGAGGGATTTTCTTATAAATCAATTTTAAATATAATTCAATAACTTCTATTTCTACTTCCCATATCTTCTGTCCTTTTGAATACAGGTAGTTTATTAAAGAATCTCTCTTCGGAAAAATAATTCCTGAAGTTATATGCTTAATGTTAGTGTCTATATTCAAATTTGTCTTTTTTCTAAAAATTGGTACTATTTGGCTCCTTACCCATTGCATAAATTGCCTAACCACATCAGCTTTTACTATACCTGTCAATGAATGAATCCCCAAGGCATTCAAAGTATTAACGACGACTATTTTTTGATTCATCATCACTTGTCGCTGATTTGTTTTCGCATCTATTAATATTACTTTTCCATCGTTCAGGGCTGGAGCAATTATTTGGAATACATCAACCGCAAACAACTCTAATCCGCTTGGAGCATCTATGACTCGTACTATATTGTTCGAGAAATGCTCAAATTCCCAAAACTGCCAAACTTCTACCATCGTTTTATGGCTCAGAACGATATCACTATCCCATATCTGCCAATGACAAAGGAATCGATAAAGGTACGGAAATAATCAGTACTTTCGTATCTTGATTTTTCACTTTCCTTTGTTATATATTTCCAGGTTTACTTTTTTTAATTTAAGGGGTAGGGTGAATGGCACTGCGCTATCACTGCCGCAACGCTTATGCTGACGCTTTACAATCACAAAACATAATTACGGATTACGAATTGTTTAAAGCTCCATTTCCTGATTTTGATGCCGTTGTTGTGAATTATGTTGTTGTAATTTCTGCGAGAGATTGACCAGTTCTTGGTTCCAATCTCTAGCAAAACATTTATTTCTTTTAGCCTGTGGCAGCAATTGTTTAATAGCCCGTGCATTTGCATTTCCAAGTTCCGAAGAGTCAAATGCTACCTGTACATTAGGAATATGCTGCAATTGCTCAACAGGCAAGGTATTCGGGCGATCTATTGCCAGGAAGAGCGTTCTTTTGAGTGGTACGTCGCCCTTGACTTGATATTCCAGCATGGCAAAAGACACGGTATCAATGGGGGATTTACACAGCACTAACCTTTCTACAGGATCTGTTGGCTGTCCACCCAAGTGAAAATAAAACCAGCCCTCACGCCGCTTAGTCCCTTTCTCGTAACCTTTGAAAGTGTTGTTCTCGCCCCGTGTCCCCCGCAGGAATGCTCCTATTGCCTGGGGTTCTTCTAATAGATTCCGCATGACGAACACAGCGTTTTGCTGGTCATCAGCGTAAACCAGCCCCCGGTTATGCAGAACTTCCACAAAGTTTTCAGGTATCCCCCGTTTCTGGGTCAGGTAGTTGCAGACAGAAGACCACTTAGTTTTATCCTCAACTGGTAGCCTGAATTTGTCGCATGGTTCTAACTGGATAATCTCAGCTGCCACTGTTTTAGCAAAAGCTATCGCTGCTCCAATAGCCCCAGCTTCACCAAAGCGCTTATGCAACCAGACAACCGCCTGCCGTAGATTGCACTGGTTAACGTGCATCACCAAGTCAATCGCACCCCCTGAGCCTTTCTGCTGTTCGGGGGCGAAGTCGTAGAATTTGGGCCCATCTATATTAATGATGTGTCCGTGACCCTTCCATTTTCCTTCCTCATGGTGTAGCCCCAACTCCCAGGCGACCTCCTCCAAGGGCAAGTCGCGCATTTGTTGAGTTTGAGATTCTAACAATTGCACCCGTTTTTCTAATTGCTGTCGCTCTTTTTCACTATCTCTAGCCCGTTGCTCTGCACGGAACAATCGCTCTGCCATAAAGGAGCGATCAGCCAGTTGGTGATTAATGGCTTGGAACTGGTCATCAGACTGAATCCTGGCAACGTAATTCCTGGCTGATTCAAATGGTGTGGGTGCTAATTGGTTATTTGTAATGACTGCGGTGAGTGGTTCACTGTTAACGGCTTGGTAATATTCTTTGACTTTGGTGTGGGTTGCTTTGCTGCCCTTTACCCCACGTTCAATGCCCAAAGGAGCGAGTGCAGCAGCATAACTATCTTGGAGTTTGGATAACTTAATTCTTCCCTGTCCACCTCTGCCGCCAAACATCGCGTCATGACTGACTCTCCCGGTTTTATCGTTCAATGGCACGATGTAGACGTGAATGTGTGGGGTACTTTCATCTAGGTGAAGCTCTGCCCTGACGCATTTTGATCCATAGTTTTGATCTATCCAGTCACGAGATGCGATCGCCCATTCCTGCATCAGTGAATCAGACCACTGCCCCGACAGAGATGGATCACCAGGGCGGAAATATTCAGGCGATGCCGAGAGAAACATTTCGGTGCATAACACTGCATCATGCCGAGGGCGATGCAGTAGCGTAGAGATTTTTTCTTTGACTATTTCCTCTAGGGCGCGATCGTCTTCTCCCCCAATCAACCGGACATTCTCTCTAGTTGGATCTGCGTTGGGTGTTTCTCTATTCCTGGTAACATGGTCATCACTTCCCGCAACGTTACCAAATGTTTTTAGTTTCTCTATTCTGAGAATTGTTAGTGGCGACATAAAAGTTTTATGCTACAAATGCAGTGCGTTGTAGTACTCAAAAACCCTCCAAGTGAACTGCTGTTTCATGTCATGAGTGCAGCGAGAGATGGCGCAGCCACCCGCAGGGCATGAAACCATAGTGAGTATGGTTATGTTATTCTCTAAGCGAAGAATTGTTGAGGGCAAAAAATAGCAATTTCCTGCGCTAAGTTGTGGCATAGTCTAAGGATAGTTCAGGCATAGTCTAAGGAACTTACTTTCTTGAAAAAACTGATTAAGAGTGCTTAGTCTAGGCATAGTCTAGGGATAGTTCAAACTTAGTCTAGGCATAGTCTGGAAAAAATGTAGTTTGGTATACAATTTCCTTCTTCAAAATCCACTAATTACATAGATTTAGGGGAGATTATAACTCAGTTTTTAAAACAGAAAAAATCGATTAGACTTTAATAAGTGATTCTGCATTTTGATTTTCTGCAAGTAAAAAACCGAAGCAACGCGGCTGTAAATGCACAGAAACTTTTGCATGAAAAAAAATGGAACAGAACCAACAAGTCTTTTTTTCAATTAGGCGAAGGTTAGGCACTATTGATGGACAGATAATTAATTATCTCCACTCTAGACCCTTCGATTTAGGGAACCTACCTGAAATAGTAATGTTGACCCTGCTTGAATATTGGTCGCCCTTTGCCATATCTGCTGATGGAGTGGATGGTGACGAACTCAGGCAGAGGGCAATTTGGTCAATTAAAAAATTAGAAGCACAAGCGGCTTTGATTCGTGAAATTTTTTTGTCATCTCATGTCCAAACTGCTGTGACTGCGAACAACGCTGAAGTTGGCGACAGTGCCTCGGATCAAAGGCTGGTGTCCACCATTAATGATGAGGATGACCAAATCTTGGATGAGGACGCTGATGATTTGGCAGAACTAGTTCTGCCAGAAGAAATAAAGCAGATTAACAGCTTGTTTAATGTCGAGTAATAGTTGAGAAAAATTCATGAATACGTCGAAAAGAGAGATTGCACCCGTTTACACAAGGGTAGCTGTGTCCATTGATTTAGGTGGGAGTCAGAGCAAGGTAATTGTTCAGATATATCCTTCGGGTGTGCCGATAGTAATAGCAATGGAGCCAGAAATTGCAGATGTGGGAAAAAACTCAATTACTCAGTTGTCAGGAGACTGTACTTGGGTAGGAATAGATGATGAGTATTATGTCTTGGGCGCTCTAGCTAAAAATACTTTTGCTGGCACACCAGCGCTCAGGGATCTGAAATATCACTATGCTTTACCAAAAATAGCGGGATTATTATGGAAAATTTGTCTTCAATTGGGCTTGAGTAATGGTGTTGATGCTTCCGTGCAATTATTGCTACCACCAGGAGAAATGTCGGACGGCAAGGATTTGGGCAAGAAGCTGTCGGCAGCGCTAAGAAAAGGAATTGCCACACCTACAGGCAAGTTAAAACTTAAGCTACATAATTTTTACGTGGCTCCAGAGGGGAGTGGGATTATGGCTTACCGTAGTCGGACTTTGGGGGCATTGTTTGGGCAAAAAAGTATTGGTTTGTTGATGTTGGGCTACCGGAATGCTAGTTTTTTTGTTTCGGCTAAAGGTAATCAAGCAAAGGCTGAATCTACAGAGTTGGGGATGAATTGGTTAGTGCAGCAATTTGTCGAGCGTACTGCTGTTGGGCTAGCAAAAGATGATTTACGTATACCAAAAGCTTTAGTGTCAGCAAGCTTGGGCAACGTGAATGCATTACAGTCGTTATCACGCAAAGCTACATCTGCTGGAGTTGAATCTGATTTAAAGTTGTTTAACTCAGTTTTACTAGATGTCCGTGGTGATTACTGTCGAGCCTTAATTCGCTGGATTAGAAATATTGCCGTATTGGATGAAGTTATCATTTGCGGCGGGACTGCTGAGTTTGTTCATAAGGAATTAACTCAACATTTTGAAAAAGAGGGCATACCTATTGTTTGGAATGGCAATGTCGAGATGCCTAAGTATCTCGATACCCTCTCTCTAGGTAGCCGAGTTACTGATGTCTGGACTGCACACATTACCTATATCAAGATGTTAGACTACAATTTTGGCTACCAACGTAAAACTGATTTGGTTCCAGACTATCATCAATCCCCACCTGTAAAAAATTCCACCCCACCTAAAGAAGTTTGGGAGAAAAACGGATTTTTGACCATGCACCCTGGTGTTTAAAGCCCTAATTTGAAAGTGATTGCCTATACGTAGATTCTTTGCGGCTTGCTCCCAGGCGATCGCTTTCAAATTTGCACACTATACAAATGCTGGTGCGCGGTTATTAGCTATATTGTTATACATTCTTGTAAGTTCCTGTAGACGCTCAACTTGATATAATTCAAGTGAGTAAAAAGAAGCTGATTTGATTATTTGTTTGAGTTCTTCTGCCCACTGCCTATAAGTTGAAGTACCAATAGTCCCTTCAGACGACTGAATATAATTAACTAAAACTTGAGGATTGACTTTAAATGTACTAACTCCATATTTTTTAGCACATTGGAGTAAGAATTCATAGTCAGCAAATATTCGGTGGCAAGGATTCCATTTTAAAGCATGATTACGGTAATGAATGAATCCATTGCTATCAAAAATTTCTTGTTGACTAATGAATTTATCAAGTGTGCAGTTTGGGTTACTGGGAGAAAGAAAAGTTTTACTCATACGTATAGTTTTACCTTGACAAATAACATCACGGCGACGATTTTGTACAACCATACTATATTTAATGAAGTTTTGTTGTTTAAAAAATTGCTTTACCATAGCTATAAACTCTGGCTCAAAGCTATTGTCATCGTCCAGATAAGCAATTAATTCTCCAGTTGCTATATCTAATCCTTTATTGCGTGCATGGCATAGCCCAAAGCCAATGGAAAGGTGTTCTATTTCTTCATAAACTATATGAAATGGAGCTGGAAATTTAGTAACAATTTCTTTAGTTCGTTGGTTGCCCCCATCGTTAATGATTACCCATTCAAAATTGTGATCTGTTTGATTAAGTAAGCTTTTCAGTGCAATTGTGCTTAATTTTTCCGGTCTATTATAGGTAGCGGTAATGATTGAAAGTTTCATATTTCTCTTTCTATATCTGTTTGTTGTTCTTGTCTTTAAAAAAAATTTTGTATTTTTAGCCAGTTGCTTTTATCTTCTTGCTAACTGTTGTATTATCTGCTGGAGTGCGACAAAAATAGAAACTATTTTCTTGACAATGCACAAATGCAGACTCTACATCTGACTATTCACACGATTCCGATTCAGCAATGCACTGTTGAAAAAACTCCTTTCAGTATTGGTAGCGATAAATACAATGACTTGGTAATTCCTGATAACAGCGTAGATAAAGGACACGCTAAGATTGCGTTTAAAGAAGGTCAGTATTATTTGCTAGATGAAGGTAGTACCAATGGCACACGGGTCGCAGGGATTCAGCTAGAAGCATATCGATTCCGAGCTTTAGCAGACGGAAATCTTATAGAGCTTGGTTCGGTGATCGTAGAAATCAAAATTAGCTCCTCTGCACCAGCCAAAATTCCAATATTTCAGGCAAGGGAACGTCAAACTCTCTCAATTGAACGCATGAGATTAGATGCAATCAATTTAAAAAAATCTAGCAGCCCAATATTAGGTACAACTCTGCTCAACGATATTTCTGTATCTTTCTTTCCGCAAGAGTTTGTAGTTATTGCTGGGGTTAGTGGTGGCGGGAAGTCAACTCTCATGGACGCACTCAACGGACAACGCCGCGCTAGAGGTAAAGTATTTGTTAACGGCTGCGACCTCTACAAGAATTTCAACGCTTTCAAAAATAAAATTGGCTATGTGCCGCAGGACGATATCGTTCATTCAGAACTGACTGTGGGGGAAGCACTTAACTATGCTGCTCATCTCCGTCTGCCTTCAGCATCGCCATCAAAAAGGCAGCAACGCATACAAGAAGTACTTGAACAACTGCAACTTACTGGGCGCAAGAATGTCTCTATTGGGCGACTTAGTGGTGGGCAGCGCAAACGTGTAAGTATTGGGGTAGAACTAATCAGCAATCCCAGCATATTTTTTCTGGATGAGGCAACTTCAGGACTTGACCCTGGCACAGAATTACAAATCATGCACCTTCTGCGGAGTTTAGCAGATGCTGGAAGTCTAGTAATATTGATTACTCATGCTACCAAAAATGTGGCGATCGCTGACATGGTAGTTTTTCTGGCTAAGGGGGGCAGACTTGCTTATGTTGGCCCTCCGAAGTTAGCCTTTAGCTATTTCAAAGTCAAAGATTTTGATTCAATTTATGCCAGAGTTGAACACCAGTTGTCACCATCAGAATGGGAGCAGGGATTTAAGTCTTACGCTTTCTACAAAAAGTTTGTCAGTGAACGCCAAAAGACCATTCCCCAAAACTCAATTAAGCCCGTACTAGTTAAGCCGGATTTTCTCCAACAATGGGGGGTGCTATGCCGCCGTAACTTGGCTATTCTGCTCAAGAACAAAATCAGTTTAGCGTTAATGCTTCTAGGAGCGCCGATTTTAGGTTCATTGAATTTTGCACTGTGGAAGCCTGACTTATTTAACACTAAGATTGGCAATGCAGGACAGGCAATTACAATGCTGTTTGTCACAGTCATCATGGCTGTAATGTCTGGAGCGCTAGCTACGATGTCGGAGATTGCGAAGGAAACTGCCATTTATCGCCGTGAGCGCAGTGCCGGACTAGGGATAGTTCCTTATGTAGCATCCAAGTTTCAATTAGCATTCTTGCTAGCACTTTATCAATCAGCAATACTTTTAGTTTGCATGAACTCGGCGGTGAAATTAAATGTTGATAACAGTACTTTGACTCTCATGTACCTCAGCCTCTTCCTCGCTTCTTTTGGGAGTATGATTTTGGGACTGTTAGTTTCTGCGATTGCACCAAGTCAAAGTGTTGCACCTCTGCTAACAATTCTTGTGTTGGTTCCTCAAGTCGTGTTTGGAGGTGGCATTCTCCCAGCGAACGAATTCAACTCTGTGGGCAAAACATTTAACCAGATGATGTTGACTAAATATCCCTTTGAATCTCTAGTATCCCTGAGTGGACTTGGCGCAGATGTGGCCAAAGACTCGTGCTGGCAGAAAACTGAGCAGCAACGGAAAGCGTTATCAGAACAACAATCCCTTAACTGTAAATGTTATGGAGCGAATGTGTTTAACAAGTGCAAATTTCCAGGGATTGGTAAAGTAAAAAAATCATCGTTTTTAAATGCTGATTTATTAAAGGTACGTTTACTGATTCAGGGGATTTTTGATAGCTATGGAAACACTTTTAAAATTGATTTGACAGAAAATCTATTTTCTATGTTGAGATTAATTGTTTTATTAATGATGTTAATTCTACTAGCCCAATTTCTCAAAGGTTAGCAAGTAAAAATACTTATAGCTGAAAGTTCGCTGACTCCAAGTAGGCTGTATGCCATGTCTAACACCCAGAAGAAAGTATTTGATTAATTCTCAAATTAAAATACTGAATTAGAGCTTTAGCATAAATAGACTTATTTTTCTACAGACAAGAGTACGGTTTTTTTCCGTACTCTTGTCGATTGATTTTTTGAGAGCAGAAAATATAAACTCTGCGGTGGGAGTAATTATAATTTCCATTTTTACTTGCAGAATCTGGTGTGGAGGAATATTCTTCTGCACCTTTCCCTACTTACTTTCATCTCAAATATCTCTTAAAAAATCATGCAACAACTAAAATTACCAAGCCACAACAACGGTACATACCCTCAAAAGTCAACAGACTCATTCACTATCCCTCAACAGAAAGAGCGACTAGAAAATCTGTTGTATCAGAAAGTTCAACAAGGGGAAGACATATCCCCTTGTATTGAAGCTCTCTATTATTTAGCTTCAAAGCAAACAACACAAGACCAACTCCAAGTGATGTGGGCTGAAGTAATCAAAGAACGCTTGGCATTCAATTCACTGCAAAGAGTAATCATTACAGCCTTCGCCATCTTAGGAATGATTGCCTTTCTCAATGGGGCATTTCGCTCTGTTAAACCATCTGCGGCTGTTGTCAACCCACCTGCTGCCCAACAGCGTTAATCCAAATGGTCAGGCAGCGTCATAAATTCAACGCAAAAAGCTGAAAGCGTTGTTTGATAATGCTTTCAGCTTATATTATCACTCGCTCTGCTTCGGCTCACCTAATATGCTGTATCTTTGTCGAAAGGCAAGCTCTCAACATCCTCAAAGTTACGCAGGTCTTGCTCCATCTGCTGCCGACGTTGGACGTATGTTCTGCTATCTTCAATCCTTCCTCTCATCAACCATGCACCAAAGTTGATGCCTTGTTCTACGTGTGAGGCAGACACTTTATTGTAATTATCAACCTCCATTTTCTTGCGCCACTCAAGTTGTTCGAGGGCACTTTCACTGATACCAATTTTCTGAGCGTATTCTACATATTCAGGTCTGAGAGAACCATCTGGGTTAAATTCTTTTTTTTCTTGTTCAGTGAAGAAATCGTAGGCTGTGTAGATTGGCCACGGCTCTGGATCAGTCTCGTCCAGGTGTTTCCACTCGTCATACTCTTCTTTTGCTCTACGAGCATAACTATCAATTGCTCCTGGATCTTCACCTTTGGATAACATTTCTTGCCGAGCTTCACTTTTCAAACTTCCATCTGGGTTGAATTCTTCATTATTCATATTTATCCAACGCTTAATCCTTGACATAAAAACCTCTCAAAAATTTAATTAATATTCATCAAATTTCAAATCTTATGACTTTGGAATTAAAGCATTTTGACCCTCGTTTAAATCAGTGGATCTATATAGACGATAGCAGAACCGACTCTCAATCAATTTTAACTGAAAAGCTCAGTAATACTTTACTAGAATTTTACTTTCCTGACAAAGAATTCTCATTTGGACATTCAGATGAATACAGCACTGCTGAAGAACTAAAGAATCATCCAGATGGACAAATTTTATTACTATCTTCTAAGACTCGCTTACTTTATGGAGAAAAGGAATGTTTAGAAACAATTCAAAAAATTTGTCCAGATAGTAAAGACCGGGGTGCTTATGGTTCCATTTTCCTTGGGGCTTGTAAAAATGCGATTCACGAAAAGCTAAACATTTTAGTAGTAGATGATTCTACTGATAACCGGGGTGAAAATGGAGGGATATTATCGAATGATTTGGCATATAAATTAGTTGGCGATTGTTATGGGCAGATTTCAACACAACTTTATGACAAGCTAACCTTAAGGGAATCCCAAACAGATAAAAGCTATCGTGTAATTCAACATCGATTTGGTTGGGTAGATGGAGTTGGAGAAGATACGACTGAATATCGCTTTGGCAAAGGAACACTGCGACCATACAGACTAGATAGAATAAAATATGCAAATTCTAAAAATGAACCAAAAATCGATATAATTCTTCCCGTAAGCAGTTTTAAGGGAACAGACAAGGATAGACCCAAAGGCCCTACTAAACCTCAAATTCAACCAGGATTATATCAGCAAAATATTTGGTTAGCTGAAAAAGCACAATCTCAACAAGGTCAGATGTCTATCTCCCAACTGCTGGCATCTTTCCCCCAAGGAATTAAAGATTTTGCCGAAGAACTAGAAGTACAAGCTCAAAGATTAGCCTCTATTGAAGATGACCCAAGAATTGTTGCTGCTTACTATTGTGAAAGATACGAAAAACGTAAAGAATCATTGAGCCAAAGTAAATTCAAAACATCAGACATTATCAATCAAGAAACAAATGTTAAAAACTTAGGGACAAATGATGACTTAGATGCAGATCAGGAGTTGGATGACGAGAGTGCTAAAGATGACTTGTTTATGTACAAACTCATTAAAGCTGATTTACTTGGTCATCAACAGCTATTAGAAACTGAGAAGGTCAAACAGGAATTAAGTCGTTTTGTACAAAGTGAGTGGCGAGATATTGCTATTGGGAAAACGCTTACTTTTGACCGAGCAATGATTATTCCTTCCAAGGAACTCAAAAATGGTGAAATCTGTGCTCCTTGGCTGGAGCAAGGAGAAAAAGTTCTTAACTTTCGCTCTCCTTTTCTTAACTCTAATGGCTTGTGTGTTTCTACTAATAAACACATTAAAGACCGTGTTGCTCCAGATGGTGAACCCTTAGAAGGCATAATTGTAGTCAATGACGAAGACCATAAGCGCATACAGCAAAGAATTACAGATTTAGAAGCGCGAGGGGTTGATGTTGATTTTATCGACCCAGCAGAAACCGAATCAGAACGCCAAGCACGAGACTACGATGGTGATTGCATTGGTGTGGCAAGAGCTAGCTTATACCCCAATTTAACAGCAGAGGCAGAGCGAAGAAATCTTCCCCAAAACGCCTATTCACCCACGGTTAAGCTCAAAAAACAGTCATTTTATGATCCCACCGATGGAACCCAGCCCCCATTTGAAAAAATCGCTATTCACATGAGCGATAGCATCAGCGTGGGCATAATCAACAATCAAGTGACGGCACTGGAAGCATTAGAATCAGAAATTGAGGTACTAAAAACTTACGGTACTTTTGAGCAGAAATCAAATTATCTAGACCAAGTTTCTAACCATTACGAAATCCTGTTTGAGCAAGAACGCCAGAAAGAGCCAAAGTTAATTCGAGAAGAATACAAGCCTTATATGCAAGGGGTTGTCGAACTTGCTCATTCTCAAAGAACTCCCGAAATTATCCAGCAAGCAATGGACATTAACCGTCAAATGTACCGGAGCATGATTGAAGAAGGATGTTATCAAAACCAAATAGCGGTTGATTTATTCAAAAGTGCTAAAAAACCTGAGATGGATAAAATCAGGGAAAACAACCGCTACTTGTATCGTGATGTTAACTATATTAAAGATAAAAAATCTCGTTCATCCTATTTAAACACAGGTATAACACCAAAGGGCTACTCACCAGTAGAATTATTGATTAGCCAAACCAATAAATATTTCCAAGAATCACAGTTAGAATCGCGTCCCATAGTCCAGTTTAAAGACTTATTCAAAGGGGTAGAATTTACACCACAGCAGAAATTTGCAGCGATCGCCGCCAAGTACGAGTTCGATCTGAAATTCAACGCTGCGGTTCGGATGTCCCAACGGCGTGAAACTGAGAAAGGGCCATCCGCAATTGTGCAAACTCCACAGTCTTGCAAACTGGAAATTACCAATCTCACCCGTTACGGGCATCCCTTAATCTGGAAAGCCCAGACATTGAACATTCGCTTAGATGAGATTAAATTCACAAACAGTGAACGCCCCCATAAATTATTAGCAGTTGCACAGATAGATGACGAGGTTGGGGAAAATGGAAAACCCGCTTACCGCAACCTGGGGACAGTTAGCCAACAATCTGTGACTGACCACAACCTCAAGGCGGGGATGACCATACAGGGAGGTAAAGTAATAGAACTAAAACCAGAACTTACTAGAAGCCAAACTAAACTACTCTTTGCCTTGGGAAATGATGCAGCAGAAGCATTTTATGCGAAAATCCCAGAGTCAGAAAAACTTGCATCCGCCGCCGCCGCTTGGAATATCTGTGCATCCCGTCAGGATGAACTCGAAGTTGCAAGGAAAGAAAACGCAAACCCCCAGGCGATCGCTAAAAAAGTCTCCAATTTTGCTTTCGCTGCTTTCCCCAATGAGATTATCTCTCGCTTAGATAAATTGCAATTTACTGAACCGAAGTTAGTCACACTTCATAATGAAGCAAATCAATTTTTGGGCAGAAAGTGGAACCCAGACGAAAAACACCCCATAGAAATCAGAGCTAGCCACCACCCACCGGGACATGAACGCCACGTTTCCAGACTAATGTTTGTACAGGATGCTGACGGCGAATATAAGGAATTCGCCATGCTCGAAACCAGGGCTGGAATGTTACCAATTGGCTCAAAGGCGCAAGCTAATTTCATTGGGGTAGAACCTGCTACTGCCAAAGCAACTATTGGACTACCAGGAAACGAGTCGGTTGAAATTACTATCCGTGAACTCAAGAACTTCTCTTATGCAGGACTTGTTTTTAACGCCGAACCGGTCAACTTAGAATTTGGCACTGTGCCGATTCCTGATAAAACAGTAAAAATCAAACTTGATGGCAAAACCCTGGGTGAGTTAGACAGTGATTCTGTCCAACAGTTAAATGAAATTAATTATCTCAAAAATGGTAATCCTCTAAAATTAAAGCTCAAGTCAATTTCTGAAACTGGAGATCAAGCTTTTGTGCTGGGTGAGTCTCCCAATGGGAATCTCCTCAAAATTAATAAAATTAACTTTTATGATTTTTCTGGTCAGACATTCAATGATCAAGATTACCGAAAACTGACTATCGAAACCTCAGCTTCTAAAACTAGGGATGCTGTATTTTTAAATGGTGAACCCCTGGGAGTATTGCACTTCAAAAAAGACAAAGACGCGCTCAGACAGCTTGGGCTACTCAAACCCAAACAATTTACACCCGCGCCTGCAATCATTGAAAGTAATTTTTCTGTTATTTGCGCTCAAATTGACCCTAATACCGTAGAATATCCTCAGAAATGGACGAAGGAATTTCAGGCTTTTGGGACTCAATCGGTTAATTTTGAACAACAAGAGATGATTGAGAGTAGTGCGAATATTCTACATCATATTAAAGAGCGCCCTACTTTCTTATTTTCGACAGAATCAAACAAAAAACTTGGAGTCATGGGCTTGGCTGTTGACAACCAGAAAGTTGATACTGTAACTAAATGGTTAACTGCTCAAAAAGTTGAATGGCAGCAAGTACCAACAGAAGATGTTATCAGGGAAACTAAAAAAGGTCTAGCAGTATTTCACTTAGTCAGCAGTTCAATTCCCCCCAAAACTTTGGAGAACATGACCAAGAAATTTGGGTCAATTATTGAATCGGATAGTGACTATCAACAAAGAGTTAATTCCCTCGCCACACGACCACAGTTTTTGAAACCTCCATCTCAATCAGCATTGTCCCCGCCTCAACAAAGCGCTCAATTCCACCCAAACCAAGAGGTTCAAAATCTCGCCGTCGCCTCTCCTGTCATCAAAGGCAAACCGATTCCGATGAACTACCCTTTAATGATGCATGGTGAGCCGAACCCACTACCTGTAAATACTTGCATTGATGCGATGAGAGGATATGGTCGAACTCATACCACCAGAGCTTATCAACCATACAAACAGTATGGGTTTAAGGAAGGGGATATTGCTCTGGCGACAGGCATTGATAAGCAAGTCGCCTTTCGAGTCGGTAAGCAGTATCAAATCACACCCTCTATGATTGCTGACCCCGTTTATCAACAGCAGTGGGCTGATATGGAAAAGCACTCACCCAAAGCATTACCAGAACTGTTTACCGAAAAACAGCAGGTGTGGGGACTACATATTGAACCCTTGGGGGATTATGTGGAGGGTTTTATAGTCCCGTTTCCTGAACCACAAAATAGAGCCGCACCCAACCAAACAGTCCAAACTCAATCAGTTACTATTGATGATTTGAGAAATTGGTATAATGCCGCAGATATGTTAGGGAAGTCGGAGAATTACAAAAAACGCATTGTAGAAGTGGCTTATGGGTTTAAAGCTGGTGAGCAATTATCAGCCCAAGCGTTGACAGTAATGAATAAAGATAAATTTGAACTTGAAGCCATCAGTCGGCTGACTCAAATTGCTCAAAGGATTGGTATGGTCTGGGGTCAGTCTGATGAAAATGGTACTCAAGTCCAAGGGAAGATTTATGACTTGGCTTTCAATACCCAGCAGAGGGATTTAACTATTTTGCAGAAAAATGGGGAAGTAGTTTTAAACTTACAATCTGGCAAGGTGCAGACTAATAAAGTAACTCCACAGATATTGCAAACTTTTGAGGATGCTAATACTCAAATTGATCAAATATTAGCGAAAAATAAAATTCAAGAATTAGAAATACAAGGATAAGTTAACTGACTCAGCTAAATATCCGAGTCGATGAATATTTAAGGAATTCTAAATTAAAACAGAGAATATTTGGTGGAATTAATGGAAGACATTGATGTAGAACAAGGGCAATTGTGGTATGACAAAGGAATGGAGCATCTCAAATCAGGAAACTTATCTGGAGTGATGGAGTGCTTCAGAAATGCACTTTATTTCTATCCTAATTTTGCCGAAGTTCACAATACTATAGGTATGATTCAGTTTCAAATCGAAAAATATGAAAATGCGATTCAGCTTTTTGATAACGCATTAGCGATGAATCCGAATTTTGCTGAAGCTTATAATAATCGAGGATTAGCTCGGTCAAAAATCTGTCATAAGTCAGAATTTCCCCAGGTGATTGAAGATTACACTAAAGCCATCGCTCTGAATCCCAAATTAGTCCAGGCTTATCTAAATCGGGCTGATACGTATAAAAATTTAACTGGTGACAACCCAGCAGCTATCTTAGATTACAATCAAGTAATTTTACTTGACCCAAACTGTTTATCAGCTTATATAAATAGGGCGAATATTTGTTTTTTATCTGGGGAATTAGAAAAATCCCTCTTTGATCTAGAAAAAGTATTATCTCTAGATGCTGATTGTGCAGAAGCATACTGTGGACGAGGGATAGTCAGATTTCGTCTGGGCGATATTGAGGGCGCAAAAAAAGATTTATTTAAAGCTTTTGGTTTGTATGAGGCGCGAGGGAATATGATTTACTGTGCTTTTACTCGAAGTTTGATTATGGAGCTTTTTCGAGATCATGAAGTTTACAAAGATTTGTTTGGAGTCGAAAGTAGGATAGTTAAATTAAAAAAGTAGCCACTTTTGTCGAGTGGCTACAAATTAAATTCTTTTTTAATTTCTTTCTGCGATCGCAAAGAGCGAGAAACCTTACAGCAATAATCCCTTCAATAGGTCTTTAAGTTAGTATCTTTCCTTGTCCGCTTTGGCACGGTTACGCCAAATATGCTAAATACAAAAGTAAAACAACTGCCAATGCAAGATTTAAGTCAGTGCAGGAATCGCGTTTTACTTCACTTTGCTTCCCGTAAAAGAATGGATATTGGAATTCCGCCTTGGTTATCTCGGTCGCTACTGGAGCTTAATAAGCGTTGTTGGCTTATTAATCGGCTTTTTGCTCTGTGCGCTGATATTTGTGCCATTGATTATTAATGGGTTTAATTAAAATTAAACTGCAAAACATTCTTCAAAAAATGGATAAAACTTGTTCGCTAACAACTCAAACTTTTCTCCAATACAATCAGGGCGAGCTATTTTATAACCTTTGCCATTGTACCAATCAGGATTCATCGCTGGAGAATAACACAGATAAGCGGTGCCATCTTTGTAGTACCCAGATATAGTTAAGATATTTATTTTAGGTAAATAATTTACTTGAAAATTTCCGACAGCACGGTTTTTACTTTTAAAAGTAATAGCTAAATTAGTGTCAAAAATATTTTGAGAGTCTTTATGTAAGGATTTTAAATACATTTGTGGTACAACTAAAGCTGCATGAACCTTACCGATTTTTCGAGCAGATAACTGAAACTCAGTGTTGCTAAAAACTTGTTCAACAATCTTAGTAATCTCTGTTTGGAAATCTATCTGTACAGTGTAAAGGAGTTGTTCTAAATCTATATTGAGCATTACTTTTCCTTTGAATATTCAACTGTTATCAAGAAAAATTATGAAATTTTTGACAAAGTGATTAATGA
>NZ_KV757613.1 GCF_001712795.1 Nostoc sp. KVJ20 | reverse complement strand
AAGACTCAGTACTGATCTATGCTTTCTTTCCTATTCCCTATTCCCTATTCCCTGTTCCCTATTCCCTATTCCCTATTCCCTGTTCCCTATTCCCTATTCCCTAACCACGCAAGTAAATTCAGGAATCAAACCGGATTCCTATATATAGCAGTCCTTAACTTGGTGCTCTTGGTTCGGATGAATCTTGAATTTTAAAATCACTCTGACTCAAACTAGAAAAAAATTGTGGAATCCTCCCTTTTCGACCTAACAAATAAAGTTGCCATTATCACCGGATCTGCACGAGGCATCGGCAGAACGATCGCTCAAGGATTAGCATCTGTAGGCACAAAAGTTGTAATTGCTGATATTAAAGCAACCGAAGCAGAAAAAACCGCACAAATAATTCAGGAGGCTGGAGGTGAAGCGATCGCAATTCCCACCGATGTCAGAAATCGCCAAGATTGTTTACACCTGATTTCGCAAACCGTGGCGCACTATCACAGGCTTGACATCATGGTGTGTAATGCCGGCATTGACATCATCAAATCGGCGGCTGACTTGGAGGAGTTGGAGTGGGATAACATCATCAACGTCAATTTGAAAGGATACTTCCATTGCGCTCAACTAGCCGCAAAACAAATGATTGAACAAGGGACAGGTGGCTCAATTATCATGAACTCTTCAATCGGGGGTGTAGTGGGAATCAATGGCTCGGCGGCTTATACAGCAGCCAAAGGAGGGGTAAATTTACTAGTGCGATCGCTAGCACTGGAATGGGCAGATCATCAGATTCGCGTCAATGCTTTTGCTCCTGGTTACATCGACAACATTATGGAAGGTACTGAGACATTTAGGCGATCGCCCCAAGAGGATCAGCAACATCTAAGTGCGGTGATTCCCATGAAACGACGCGGAAAACCAGAGGAACTCGTAGGCCCAGTGATATTTCTCGCGTCTGAAGCCGCTTCTTATGTGACAGGTGCAGTTTTGATGGTGGATGGGGGATACAGCGCCATGTAGGGCAGGTAAATGAAGTTTCTAGGGACACAACTATGGAAAGATTGATGAAATTTACTGCTATCCGCCGACGGCAATTGCTAATTTTGCTAGGATTTATCCTGGGAATATTCGCAATTGTTGTAGTTAGTTGTTTCCAAACTCATCTGCTTGCCAAACCAGTAAAAAACTCTCAAATCATCGTTAGTAGTTCTGTCGAACCCAACACCTTTAATCCTCAGCTAATGCAGCAGGGAGTAGGGATTTTAACTTACCTATACGAAGGGTTAATTCGTGAAAATGGTCAAGGAAAAATTCAACCAGCATTAGCGCGATCGTGGCAAATTTCTGAAGATAAAAAGCGAGTTGTTTTTACACTAAGAAAAGGATTAAAATGGTCAGATGGTGAACCACTAACTGCCGATGATGTGGTGTTTACTTATAAAGATATTTATACAAATGCCGCCATTCCTTCTTATGCCAAAGATTTTTTGCAAATAGGCAAAAATCGCAGTTTTCCTACAGTGAAAAAGCTGGATAATTGGCGCGTTGAGTTTACCCTTCCAGAACCTTTTGCTCCCTTTATTCGCACAACAAAACTAGAAATTTTACCCGAACACATTCTGCGATCGTCTATAACCACAAAAGACTCAGCAGGTAGACCGCTATTCCTTTCAATCTGGAGTACAGATACTCCACCCAACCAAATTATTAGCAACGGTGCTTATAAATTAGAATCTTATATTCCAGGTGAGCGGATAACCTTTCGCAAAAATCCCTATTACTGGCGTAAAGATTTTGAAAGTCATACTCAGCCATATATTGATCGGATTGTTCAAAGTACAGTCAGTAACAATGATACGGCGTTAATTCAATTTCGTTCTGGAGGTCTTGATTTTATTGACGTGAATCCTAATTATTTTTCATTATTGAAAAGAGAAGAAAAACAGGGAAAATTCACAATTTATAATGGCGGTTCTCAAATAGGAACCACCGCGATGATGTTTAATTTGAACACAGGACGTAGAAATGGTCAACCTTTAATTGATCCGATTAAATCTGGCTGGTTCAATATGGTGGAATTCCGCCAAGCAGTTGCTTATAGCATTAATCGTCCGCGTATGATCAACAATCTCTTTGAGGGTGTAGGGGCGCTACAAAATTCACCCATCGCAGTGCAAAGTCCTTACTATCTCTCTCAGCAAGCAGGTTTATCAGTCTACAACTATAATCTTCAGAAGGCAAAAGGCTTACTTCTCAAGGCAGGTTTTCGATACAACAATCAAGGTGAATTATTCGATGTCGATGGTAATCGAGTCCGGTTTACGCTCACTGCCAATGTCGGTAATAAAGTGTTGCAAAACATGGCTCCTTTAATTAAAGACGATTTGAGCCAGATAGGAATTCAGGTAGATTTGAATTTAATTGCAGTAGGATTAGTTGTAGACAAATTAGCAAATCGTCTGGATTGGGATTGCCAAATTATTGATGGTTTTCCGATGACGATAGAACCCAACGAAGCAATAAATATTTGGTCTACTAAAGGAAACTGGCATTTTTTTAATCGCCAACCTCAAGCCGGACAAACGCCGATAACTGGACAGCAGGTAGCAGATTGGGAGCAAAAGATTGCCGATCTCTACATTCAAGGTGCAGCAGCAAATGAAGCACAGCGACAAAAGATTTATGCAGAAACTCAAAAGTTGAGTCAAGAATATCTGCCGTTTATTTATCTAGTTAATTCGTTATCAATGGTATCTGTACGAAATCACATTCAGGGGGTAAAACACTCTGCTTTGCAAGGAACATTTTGGAATGTTTATGAACTGAAAAGTAATCCTATCAATAATTAACAAATGTGGAGCAAATTTTTCAAACCTTTGCGTTTACTTTGCGACCCTCTGCGTTTCAAAACATTACGATTTTACGCAAAGCTGCACTTAGAAAAACAAAATTAAATCTAACTTTCAAAATTACGAATTACAAAGAGGAATTTTTAAACAATGAACCCAATCAAAGAACGTGAACCCCAAGTAATTGTTTCTACGCCGATTCCTGTGATTGATTTCCATCCATTTATGGTTGGTGATTTTGCGGCTAAAGAAACAGTAGCCAATCAAATCTCGTGTGCTATTCAAGAAACTGGATGTTTTTACCTCGAAAATTGTGTACCTCAGACCTTAGTTGAGCAAGTTTTTGCTCAAGCCCAGAGTTTTTTCGCACTACCACAGGAGGAGAAAAACCAAGCAAAACTGATTCCTGGGACGAGTCGAGGCTATGTTGTTCGTGGTAAAGAGAGGGTATTGCTGGAAGCGTTCAATTTTGGTTTAGACGTTGCGCCAGCAGAAGCGGGTGTAACTCCTCAGCAGTTTGGTGAACCGAATCAATGGCCTGAAAACCAAAAAGAGTTTCGCCAAGTGCTATTGGAATTTTTTACAAATTGTCGTGATGCGTCTTTTAGAATTTTACAAGCGATCGCGATCGCATTGAAACTACCAGAGTCCTACTTCACCGATTTCCATATTGAACGCAACTTCAACACCTCCATAAATCACTATCCACCTCTACAAGAACCTCTTTCCCCTGGCGAAACTCGGTTTGCTGAACATACAGATTACGGCAGTATCACCTTAATATTTCAGGATGAAACGGCTGGATTAGAAGTTTGCAACGATGCTGGAGAATGGATTGCAGCCCCCTTCCTCCCTGGAAAAGTGCTGGTTATCCTTGCAGATTTAATGCAGCGCTGGACAAACGATAAGTTTCCCGCCACCAAACATCGAGTTCCTCTACCTTCCAAATTCCCTAGTAATCCCAGGTACTCGATTATCTATTTTGAGTCTCCTGATTACGATGCCGAAATTACTTGCTTAGAGTCAAACGCAACTCCCAACTATCCACCAATTCGCACCCATGAATATATCAATCAAATCGCTACAGGAGGTTATACGTCTGAGAAAAAATAGCATGAGCTTGTAAACGCAAAGGTACGCAAAGTTTTTTATGATGACACCAATTAACGAACTGACAAAAAAATCTATCATTTCCACACCTATTCCTGTTATTGATTTCCATCTATTTTTAGTGGGTGACACGGTTGCTCAAGAATTAATTGCCAATCAAATCGCCAGTGCTTTACAGGAAATAGGATGTTTCTACCTAAAAAATCACGATATTTCCCCAACTTTGGTTGCTCAAGCATTTGCTCAAGCCAAGCATTTTTTTGCATTGCCGTTAGAAGATAAAAAACAGATAGCTTTAACAGAAAAATGCCATCGAGGATATATTCCTATGGGGATGTCAAGCATACTCAGCGAACAATTTTACTTTGGGAGAGAAATGAACCCAGAGGAATTGAATAAAGTAGATCATCCTTTTCACCAAGCGAACCAATGGCTACAAAATCAACCGGAATTTCAAGAAGCGATGTTGCAATTCTTCGCAGCTTGTCATGCAAGTACCCTGAAAGTTCTTGAAGCCCTAGCTATTGCTTTAAAACTGCCAAAATCTTATTTTACTGAATTGCATTCTGAGCAAAATCATGCTGTGGGATTGCATCACTATCCAGGTACATCTCAACTTTCGCCAGCCCAAAATATTCGCCTGGGAGAACATACAGATGGCAATACTATCACCTATGTATTTCAGCATGAAGTAGAAGGTTTAGAAATTTCTACCAAAACTGGAGAACGAGTTCCAGTTCCTATTATTCCTGATACAGTTGTTGTCATGGCAGGAGAAATTTTGCAACGATGGACTAACGATAAAGTTTATGCCACAAAACACCAAGTTGTAATACCACCTGCATCCGAAAATATTCAACCAAGATACTCCTTTGCTTTTTTTGCCTCTCCTAATAATGATGCCGAAATTGCCTGTCCTGAGAGTTGTTTAGGTGCAAATGAAACTGCAAAGTATCTACCCATTCTCACGAGCGAGTTTTACACCCAAAGAAATAACAATAATACATCAATTTTAATTTCCTCTCAAAATTAGACTTCTTTCTCTCTGCGCCTTTGTGTGAGACAAAAATAAGTAATTTATTCTTAATACAACTGACAATGAATGTAGATACCTGGAAAAAAGTAGTACCAAGACCAGTAGTTATGTTTTTTTATAGCATAATTTTTCTGCTTGCTTTGATTTCGACTGCGGGATTAATCAATACGATTTTACCCTCTTCTATTAGTCCTCAAAATCTTGATGATATCAGTATTAAGTTCAAATATTTTAGCGATCACAAAGATGATTATGATGTTATTTTCTTAGGGCCTAGTACCACATATCAAGGAGTTATCCCCAAAGTATTTGATGAAACAATGGCAGCTAATGGTAGAAGTACAAAATCTTTTAACTTTGGAATTATGGCTGCAAATGTAGCTGAAATGGATTTCTATTTACAAAAAATTCTCGCTTTAAAACCAGCAAACTTAAAATGGATATTTTTAGACTGCTTAGTTGACTTTTTTATGGAGGATGCACCGACTGCGGCTAAAAATGTTTATTGGCATACTCCGATAAAAACGATAGAAAATTTTCAATTAATTTCTGAGTCAACTTCTACTTTTAAAGAGAAAATTAGCGGGTTTTATGCAAATTCAGTAAGTTTTATCTATAGATGGTTAGGTATTGGTTATTTTTCTAATTTTTGGCAGCAAAAATTAGAAGTATACGAAGTATTACCAAAAGGAATATCTGGCGATAAATTGATCCAGGAAGCTGGATATTATGCAATGGATTGGCTGGAAAATAGTGAAAAATGGAAACAAATTTTTCTATCGAAACGCTTGGAAAGTTATCAAGAGCAACTAAATGAATCAAAATCAGGAGTTTTTATTCGAGGAAAAGATACATATCCACTTAATTCTTATGCAATCAAAATTATTAAAAATATAGATTCTAGAATTGATAGTCAAAATAAAATGGAACCTATTTTCTTTATTCCTCCAGTGTTAAATACTGATTTTGATAATTCTGCTATTACAAAAGCTTACAATAATGGTTACATTTCTAATTTGTTTGCTTTTAATAGGCCTAATACTTTCACTACTTTATACGAAGTTGATCGCCGAGCTGATGGGAGGCATTTAAATCACCAAGGCGCTCAAGAATTTACACGCATTTTTGCAGCAGAATTTTCTCAATATTTGAATTCAGCTAATCAATCACTTATATCTGGAAGTCAGTCAATCAAAGCAAAATTTTCCAATCAAACATGAAAAATATCTCCCACTCCCTAGTTACTAGTTAATTCCCGTCTGAGAATAAATATGGTTTTTACAGAATTTCGTTTTCTCTTTTTCTTTATGATTGTTTTCTGCGTCTACTGGGCTTTGCAGAAACATAATCATCGTAAAACTTGGTTGTTAATCTGTAGTTATATCTTCTATGGTGCTTGGGATTGGCGCTTTCTTTCCCTGCTTTTGCTTTCGACAGTTGTTGATTATTTTGTTGGTTTGATGTTATCTAGACCACAGGTAGATAATTCAACAGCAGGACAAGAAATTCAAATTAGCGAAGCAGTACAGAACGGAGACAAGATATTTTCTTGGGATGCGCTGCTAAATAAACCAATAAATCAGCAGCAGCGCCAAGGATGGTTGGTACTTAGTTTAGTTGTAAATTTAGGTTTATTAGGATTTTTTAAGTACTATAACTTCTTCGTTGACTCTGCCTCAAACTTATTAATTTTTCTTGATCTACCTATTAGTATTAATACCCTTCAAATTATTTTGCCAGCGGGTATTAGCTTTTATACATTTCAAACTCTGAGTTATTCAATTGATGCCTATCTGGGTAAACTCAAACCTATTAGAAATTTTTGGGATTTTGCTCTATTTGTAACTTTTTTCCCTCAACTGGTTGCAGGCCCCATTGTCCGCGCATCTACTTTTTTGCCTCAACTACTAACCCCGAAAAATTTAAATGACGTTGATTTTCGAGGATGTTTAACGCTTTTTTTGGTGGGATATTTTAAAAAAGCTTGTATTTCGGATAATCTTTCTCCCTTGGTAGACCAGTATTTCACGAATCCAGAAGTTTATACTGTCTTAAGTTGTTGGATTGCCGTAATTTCTTTCGCTATACAAATATACTGCGACTTTTCTGGCTATTCAGATATGGCGATCGCTTGTGCAGGTTTACTGGGATACAAGCTACCTCTCAACTTTAATTTTCCCTACTTGTCTAACAATGTTACTCAGTTGTGGCAACGTTGGCACATTACCCTCTACAGCTGGCTGCGAGACTATATTTATATCCCTTTAATGAGAATGCGACCAAAAGATCAACGCACAGAATTATTTGGATATAAAAATATTCTCATTCTGATGCTTACCTCTGGACTCTGGCATGGTGCAGCTTGGCATTTTGTCGCTTGGGGAGGATTGAATGGAATCGCTTTAATTGTTCACAAGGAATGGTTATCCTGGATTGCTCCATATAAGCGATTCTTGCCACTGAGAAATATGTTAGGCATCCCCCTCACGTTTTACTGGTTTTGTGCGTCTGCAATCTTCTTTCGGAGTAACGATCTCAGCAGTGCTATGCGAATCGGGAAATCTTTTGTATTCCTAAATTCTCCTGGTTCTCAAAACCTAAACCTTCAAATTGGCTGGCTTTTTATACCTTTAATTATCATGCACTGGGCAGCTTATAAAGGTTGGTTTGCAGACTGGTGGCAGAAAATTCCTAAATGGAGTTTTGCAGTTTTTTATGGTGTGTTAGTTTCAACAATACTTCGGTTTGCAGCAATCAATCCTCAACCATTTGTCTACTTTCAGTTTTAATTATTTTTGCATTTTTTATTAAAAGCTATGAGCAAGAATGCCATTTTACATCCCATCAAATCTTTCTTCAAACATCTCTCGTTTAATCTCCAATATGAATTGATGCTTTTATCTTATAGAGGTAAAAGCAGAAAAGAAGTTTTTAGTGATATATATTATCGTAATCGTTGGGATGGTCAGGAATCTATTTCTGGAAGAGGTTCTACTCTTCAACAAACATCGGTAATCATCAAAAAACTACCAATTTTTCTGGATAAGCTGAATATCAAAACAATGCTTGATGCGCCTTGTGGGGATTTTTATTGGCTAAAAGAAGCAAAACTTAATATACAAAAATACATTGGATGTGATATTGTTGCCGACTTAATTACTACAAATCAAGGTAGTTATGGTAACGAAGTCCGAGAATTTATTAATCTCGATTTAGCAACAGATCCACTGCCACAAGTCGATTTAATTTTCTGTAGAGATTGTCTAGTACATCTCTCATTTAAAGATGCTATTGCTGTAATTAAAAATTTTAAAGCAAGCAATTCTACATATCTTTTAACTACAATTTATCCGGGTATACCTGAAAATAAAGATATTGTGACGGGTGATTGGCGAGCAATCGATTTACAATTACCTCCTTATAATTTTCCCGATATGCTGGAAATTATTGATGAAGAAACAACAGAAAGAAAAGATTACCCACAAAAAAGTTTAGGTCTATGGAAATTGAGTGATATAGAGTTAGGGAATAGGGAGTAGGGAGTAGGGAATAGAGAATAAATAAAAATAGGAGTTTTATATAAAAAATGCGTATTTTAGGAATTTCAGCTTATTATCACGATAGTGCCGCCGCCTTAATTGTGGATGGTGATATTGTTGCCGCCGCTCAAGAGGAGCGTTTTTCTCGTAAAAAACATGATGCGAGATTTCCCAAAGGTGCGATCGCCTATTGTCTCAAACAAGCAGGTATTGGATTATCACAAGTAGACCAAATCGTTTTCTACGATAAGCCATTGGTCAAATTTGAGCGGCTACTAGAAACCTATCTCGCCTACGCGCCCAAGGGATTGCGTTCTTTTATTGCCGCGATGCCAGTTTGGTTAAAAGAAAAGCTTTATCTAAAATCCCTGTTAAAAAAGGAATTGGCAACCCTCGGAGATTGCAAAAAAACGCAATTGCCCCAACTTTTATTTACTGAACATCACCAAGCGCACGCTGCTTCTGCCTTTTTCCCCAGTCCCTTTGAGCGGGCGGCGGTGCTGTGCCTTGATGGAGTTGGAGAGTGGGCAACCACCTCGGTTTGGTTGGGAGAAGACCATCAACTCACTCCCCAATGGGAAATTGATTTTCCCCATTCTTTAGGGCTACTTTATTCTGCCTTCACCTACTACACAGGTTTCAAGGTCAACTCTGGGGAATACAAACTCATGGGTTTAGCGCCCTACGGTGAACCCAAATATGTAGACCATATCCTCAACCATCTTTTGGATCTCAAGGAAGATGGCACGTTTCGGTTGAATATGGACTACTTCAACTACGCCACGGGGTTGACCATGACTACCCCGAAATTTCATGAACTGTTTGGTGGTTCGCCACGCCAAAGCGAGGGTAAACTTACTCAGCGAGAAATGGATATAGCTTGTTCTATCCAATACGTTACCGAGGAAGTCGTTTTGCGTTTGGCAAGAACGGTTAAGAAAGAACTGGACACAGACTATCTTTGTTTAGCCGGTGGAGTTGCCTTGAATTGCGTCGCCAATGGACGCATTTTGCGAGAAACGAATTTTCGAGATATTTGGATTCAACCCGCCGCCGGGGATGCAGGGGGAGCAGTTGGGGCAGCATTAGCTATTTGGCATCAATATCATGAAAAGCCGCGCATTCCTCACGATGGAGATGCTATGCGCGGCGGCTATCTAGGCCCTTGCTTTGGGAAAACAGAGATTCAAGACTATCTCCAGTCTGTGAATGCGCCCTATCAATATTTAGAAGATGACAAACTCATGCCTGATCTTGCCGAAATTCTAGAGCAAGGGAACGTTGTAGGTTGGTTCTCTGGACGGATGGAGTTTGGCCCACGGGCGTTAGGTGGTCGCTCGATTATCGGTGATCCTCGCAGTTCTAAGATGCAGTCGGTGATGAACCTGAAAATAAAATACCGCGAATCCTTCCGTCCCTTTGCCCCTTCCGTCTTAGCAGAACAGGTTTCCAACTACTTTGAGATTGACCGTCCCAGCCCTTATATGCTTTTGGTTGCACCCATCAAAGCCGAGTTGCGAATTCCCATGACAACAGAACAAGAGGAGTTATTTGGCATTGAAAAGTTAAACGTGAAGCGATCGCAAATTCCCGCCGTCACCCACGTAGATTACTCGGCTCGGATTCAAACCGTTCATCAACAAACTAATCCTCGGTACTATGAACTGCTGCGACATTTTCAGGCAAAAACGGGCTGTGCAGTTTTGGTAAACACATCATTTAATGTCCGGGGTGAACCGATTGTGTGTACCCCAGAAGATGCCTATCGCTGTTTTATGAGAACAGAGATGGATTATTTAGTGTTGGAGAACTTTATCCTGGCCAAATCTGATCAACCCCAGATCCAGAAAGATGAATCTTGGAAAACAGAATTTGAATTAGATTAACGCTGATGAACGAAATACAACAACTTGATCGGAAAGGACTACGGGATTTTGGACTGCTTGGCGGTGCGATCGCGGCTGGCTTATTCGGTAGTCTACTACCCCTGATCCACCATGAATCTTTACCCATTTTACCTTGGGTAATTGCTAGCATTCTTTGGGTTTGGGCGATCGTTGCCCCCTCTACCCTCAATGGTGTCTACCAAATTTGGATGAGGATTGGCCTAGTTTTAGGCTGGATTAATACTCGCATTATTTTAGGCATTGTTTTCTATGCTTTATTAATGCCAATGGGTTTAGTAATGCGGGGTGTATTTCATCAAGACACCATGAAAAGAAAGTTAGATGCTGATTTAGAAACCTATCGGATTATCAGTCAAGTAAAACCTAGAGAAAGAATGGAGAACCCTTTCTAATGTTTGAAACAACACAAGACTTCCTCAAAGATTTATGGGGCTTTCTCAAAGAGCGCCAAAAATTCTTTTTGCTTCCACTTATCGGCACACTATTGCTTTTAGGACTTCTGATTGTGTTCGCACAAACATCTGTGTTAGCACCCTTTATTTACACGTTATTTTAAGGAATTTAACGTGACAACATCATCAAAATTTAAGCCTTGGGTAAAGATAATTCTTACCCTCGCTTTATTACTTGGCGGACTTGTCTTGGGGCTAGCTGTCGTTGAAATTGGCTTACGCATTGCTGGAGTTGAATACAAGACATTTTATACCGTTGAGCAACATAGAGGTTGGGCAGGACGACCTTATACGGCTGGTTGGGTTCGGGATGAAGGAGAAGCTTATGTTCAACACAACAGCGACGGCTTTCACGACCAAGAACATCCCCAGGTGAAGCCAGAGAACACCTTTCGCATTGCCTTGCTGGGAGATTCTTTTACAGAAGCCGTACAAGTGCCACAAGCACAAGGAATTGCAGCAGTCATCGAACGGGAACTGAAAAATTGTCCTACCTTCGCAGGTGGTGATGTAGAAGTTATGAACTTCGGAGTAAATGGTTATGGAACCGATCAAGAATTGCTCACCTTGCGGGAAAAGGTCTGGAATTATTCACCCGATCTCGTACTCCTGAACTTCTATACTGGCAACGATGTCATCAACAACTCCCGCACTCTCACCCAAAAAATGGTGAGGATGACTGCTATGGATGATAGCGCTCTTATGAAACCCTATTTTGTCAATAAAGATGGTGATTGGGTGATTAATAACTCGTTTGTGAATATGGATATCTATCGCCCACAGCAGTCATGGTGGCATCAGACTTATCTCAAACTTCAAGATAACTTGCGAATTTTACAGGTTCTCAAACAAGTGAAATACGCTTTTGCACTTCCTCATCAAGAGAACGAAAGACAATTACTTGAATCTACCCAGCAGAGTAAACAAGATCCCCAGCTTGTAAGCAAGCCTGCAAAATTGTCTCCGTTAACTGACCCAGAATGGCAAAATGTCTGGAAGCGATCAGAATGGCTTGTTTACAACACCGCAGCTGATCCTGAATGGCAAGAAGCATGGCAATTAACAGAAGGACTAATTCGCTTAATACATAATGAGGCAATTGCCAAGAAAGTGAATTTTGCTGTGGTGACAGTGACAACTGCTTTGCAAGTTAATCCCGATCCTAACGTGCGCCACGAGCAGGAAATATCAGGGCAGACAGATTGGTTTTACCCAGAAAAACGGATAACAGCATTAGGAGAACGGGAAGGTTTTAGCACGATCAATCTGGGACAATCTTTTCAATCTTATGCCGAAGAAAATAACGTTTGCTTACACGGCTTTAAAAATGCTTTTGCCTGTGACGGACATTGGAATGCTTTAGGACATGAGTTGGCAGGGAAAATTGTTTCTAAAACGCTCTGTCAACAAGGATTGATAAAAAATTCGTAATTCGTAATTCGTAATTCGTAATTAAGAGCGCGTATAGGTCAAGAAGACAAAGGAGGGTTTCCTGAGATTAACAAATAACGGATGGTTTGTATCCTTTTCTTTTTTGGATCAGAATTCATGCAAAAAATAAAGCCTTGGCTACAAAATTTATTGCTCATGCTGGCTGGAGTTATAGTTGGGCTATTGATTGTTGAAACTTTTGCCATTAGTACGGGAGTTGCTGCTCCGCAAAAGTCTAAGGCACAAATTTTTTATCAATTTATTCAACCGGATGCTCAGTTAGGCTACAAGCCCAAATCTAATCTCAGAGACTTTAAGACTGTTTGGAAGGAAGCAAAAGTTGCAGAGGTCGCTAATACAGATGGTTATGGATTTCGCAATCTGGGTAAAGATTACACACAATCTAACTTGTATTTTATTGGAGATTCATTTACATGGGGTCAATGGGTCAGTGAGGAAAAAACATTTCCCAGAATTGTTGAATCAGAATTGAAGCAACCAGTAATTAACTTAGGTGTTCCGGGTTATTCTTTTGCACAATATGAAACATTGTCTAATGAATGGATCGCTAAATATAAACCTAATACGGTAATCTTATCTATAGTTGCTAATGATTTGACCAATTATTCATCTGATATTGGTCAAAAGATATACAATACGCTTAAAGAGAAAAGTTTTTCGCCTTGGTATGAAAAAACATTTTTGTACCAGTTCGTTTTGAAGAATAATAAAAAAAGCTTACAAGCATCAATCACAAATCCTATTTCTAAAGAAGCAAAAAATGGTTTAACTCTATTTAATTTATCGCTGGCACAACCTGAATCAGGTGTTGGTGTAGATAGCGATTATTTGACATCTGGTGCTGCTGTAAAAGTAGAAGCGGCATTATCACGAATCATTAATTTGACCAAAGAAAATCAAGTTAAGCTGTTTGTTTTTGTTGTACCTTCAAAAGAATCAGCATATATCAACGATTACGTCGAGTTGTTTCCTGAGAATGTAGCTTTGCTCAAAAATGAAGAGATTGGGTATCAGCGTTTATGTGAGATCGCAAAATCACAAGATGTAACTTGTGTCAATCTAACTGATGATTTTAGGAAAAATAGTGAGCAAGAAAAGCTTTACTTTGATATCGATGGTCATTGGAATTCTGCGGGACATAAACTAGCCGCTAAGGTGATTTTAGATACTCTAGATAATTCGTAATTCGTAATGACGCTCCTGCGTCGCTAACGTAATTCGTAATTAATTGTTTTGAAAAAATCAAAGAGCAAACAACTGTAGATAATTCGTAATTCGTAATTCGTAATTAATTGTTTTGAAAAAATCAAAGAGCAAATGACAATAAGCCAAACAACTGTAGAGGAAATATCTAACGAAATGCCAACTGGCGAAATGGAACCTCAAGATGCGTCTCGACGTATGCCCTATCCTCCACCAACCCCATACCCGATGATGGGTGCTGCTTCGTTAGGAGATATGCCAACCTTTGCGATGGATGGGGAAAATCTTGGGGGTTACTCCCAGTACGGTGTTGCTGCTAGTTCGAGGCCAGAAAATCAGTTAGATATCTTTACCATTGGTAAGGATAGCGCTATGTACTACAAAAAGTGCGATCGCTCAGTCTGGAGTGATTGGGAAAGGTTGGGGGGCTTCTGTATTTCTGCACCAGTGGCGGTTTCTAGACGAGAGAACCGGATTGATACTTTTGTGATTGGGGGCGATCGCTCCGTCTACTACAAGTACTGGAATGGCTCAACCTGGAGTGATTGGTTAAATCTTGGGGGATATTCTCAGTTTGGTGTCGCGGCTGCTGCTTGGGGAGAACATCGGCTGGATCTTTTTATTGTCAACTGGGATGGAGCCATATACCAAAAGTTTTGGGATGGCTTAATCTGGAGTGATTGGGAAAAGCTTGGTGGCTACTGCATTTCAACACCAGCTGCGGTTTCTTGGGGATTAAACCGGATTGACATCTTTGCCTTGGGTAGCGATCGCGCCGTCTACCAAAACTACTGGAATGGCTCAAGCTGGGTTGGTTGGGAAAAACTCGGTGGCTACTCCCAATACGGTGTTGCGGCTGCTTCTGGAATTGAAAATCGCCTAGATATCTACATCATTGCTCGTAATGGTGCTGTGTACCAGAAATATTGGGATGGTTCAAACTGGGTTGGTTGGAATAATCTCGGTGGCTACTCGATTGCTGCACCTGCTGCGGTTGCTTCAGCCCCAAACCGCGTTGACACCTTTGTTTTGGGTAGCGATCGCGCCGTTTACCACAAGTGGTATGGCATAGCTGATTAAGAATATGAATTTGTCTCACGCAGAGACGCAGAGGCGCAGAGAGTAAGAGTTGAGAAGAATTAGTAACGCTATTTATTTAATCCTTTAATTGCAAAAAGAGTCAAATGACAACCAGCTATCCAACTACAGCAGCAATTTCTCAGGATCGGGGTATGCCATTTCCGGCGATGAGTCCCGCCTCAAAAGAAGATATGCCAACATTTTCCAGCGATTGGGAAAATTTAGACGGATACTGCCAGTATGGTGTAACAGCCGCTTCTTGGTCAGAAAAACGCCTAGATATCTTACTCACCGCGAGTATTGGCCCTCTGTGGCATAAGTGGTGGGATGGCTCAACTTGGAGCGATTGGGAAAGACTCGGTGGTTATTGTATTTCCTCGCCAGCGGCAGTTTCTTGGGGGACGAACCGCATTGACACTTTCGTTTTGGGTAGCGATCGCGCCACTTACCGGACATGGTGGGATGGTTCAAAATGGAGTCGTTGGGAAAACCTTGGCGGCTACTCCCACTATGGTGTCGCCGCCGCTTCTAGTGGTGAAAATCGGCTAGATATTTTTACTGTTGGCATTGATGGCGGGATGTACCACAAGCGTTGGAATGGTTCAACCTGGAGTGATGGGGATAATCTCGGTGGATACTGTCTTTCTGCACCAGCTGCGGTTTCTTGGGGGAAAAACCGCATTGATACCTTTGTGTTAGGTGGGGATGGCGCGATCTACCGCAAGGGTTGGAATGGCTCAACTTGGAGTGCTTGGGAAAACCTTGGAGGGTATTGTCAGTACGGTGTTACCGCCACTTCTACTACTGAAAATCAACTAGATATCTTTACTGTTGGCTGTGATGGCGCGATGTACCGCAAAAGTTGGGATGGTTCAGCCTGGAGTGATTGGGATAATCTCGGTGGATATTGTACTTCTGCACCGGCTGCGGTTTCTCGGAGTCCTAACTGTATTGACACCTTTGTTGCGGGTAGCGATCGCGCCGTCTACCACAAATCTTACTAAACTCATGCACTCCACGCACAAATGAATGATTGTATTGAATAGTTGTTGATATTTTACGGGTTCAAAATTATGTATATTTATCAAGTTGAAATCTCCAATTTTTGTAATCTAATCTGTTCTTACTGTCCTCACCCATCTCAAGGTAGATCGAAAGGAAATATGTCTTTTTCTACATTTGTAGATGTTGTTGAATTAGCACTTGAATGTGGACAAAAAGATTTGTTTCTTAACAATTTTGGAGAACCCCTACTTCACCCAGAATTATTAGACTTTATCGCCTATGCTAAAACCAAAGAAATTGAGTGCAATTTTATCACCAACGGTATACTCCTTGATGAGGCAATGGCATGGCGCTTGTCTGAATTAGGAATACACGATATTTATCTCTCGGAACATCTGATTGGGCAGAAAGAGCGCATTCAACAAATGTTTCAGGAAAAATCTATTCCTTTGTCTATCGTCTATACCTATAATCCTCATCAGCAGGAAAAGCATGATTGGGCTGGACAAGTTACTTCTAAAACTACATCACGCCGAAGTTTAACTAGTACGATAGAAAAGCAAAAGCCGTGCATTTTTGAAACTAAAAAACGAGTTGTGGTTTTGTGGGATGGAAGTATCAACACCTGTTGTATAGATGTAAATGGAACAGGTATTGTGGGTTCTGTTAAAGATTATCTTGGTAGAACACATGAATATGAATTTAATTCAATCCCACTATGCAGCACTTGTGATTTAATGCGTGAATAATAATTACTGAATCAGGCAGGGGCAGAAGATTCAATTCTATTTTTAGATAAATACTATCAATTACCAAGAAAAAATCATCAGTTTTTTAGGAATGTTTGAACTATGACCTCAATCAATGAACTAGCAAAGCAAACAACTGTTGCATCACAGATACCCATTATTGACTTTCACCCTTTTATTGTGGGTGACAGCAATACCAAAGCAGCAGTTGCTAACCAAATTTCTTGTGCTATTGAAGAAATGGGCTGCTTCTATTTAAAAAATGGAGTTTCCCAAACTTTAATCGACCAAGCCTTTACCCAAGCTGAGAGATTTTTTACACTGCCATTAGCAGAAAAAGAAAAAGTAGCCTCAGCAGTAACCGGGCGTAGTCGGGGTTACATACCTTTTGAGAAAATGTTTATTGGCGATCAACCAGGACAATTACATGAGTCCTTTAGTTTTGCTAATGAATTTGACCCAAACAAATCCGGGGCTGACGATTATACAGAGTCCTTGGATGTCCCTAATCAATGGCCGCAAAATCCGCCAGAATTTCGTCAAGTTTTGCAGCAATTTTTCCAAGCTTCCCAAGAATGTGCTTTGAGTGTGTTGGAAGCATTTGCGATCGCCCTGCAACTACCAAATTCCTACTTTACCGATTTACATTCTCAGCAAAACCACGCCGGAGTTTTCAATTACTATCCCAATATCTCCCAGGCTCCCAAAATAGGACAAACTCGCTTTTTTGAACACACTGATTTAGGCAGTATCACCTTACTATTTCAGGATCAAGGAGGAGGACTAGAAGTATACACACCTCAAGGAGAGTGGATTACTACTTCTTCTGTTCCTAATACCGTTTTGGTGATGCCGGCAGATATGATGTCACGATGGACAAACGATAAGTTTTGCGCCGCACCTCATCGAGTTTCTGTACCGAATGATTTCCAGAAAGTAAAAGAAAGGTACTCATTTAGCTTTTTTGTAATTCCTAATTACGAAGTAGAAGTTACTTGCCTAGAAAGTTTCTTAAAAAACGATGAATCTCCTAAATATCCCCCAACATTTGTAGGCGATCATCTCCTAAAAAGAACCAAAGACCGAGCCACAAAATATGGACGTAGTTAAGTCTGGTAATTCATCGCATTAATGATTTTCTGAGGTTCGTAGTGAGCGATTTATCGCTGAAATCTAAGAGATTGTTTTAAAAGTCATGATTGATGTATCAAATATTTTTTTACCCCACCCTAACCCTCCCCTTAGAAAGGGGAGGGAACTAGATTTTCCGGTTTCCCCCCTTTATAAGGGGGGATTAAGGGGGGTAATAATTCGATTAAAACATTCTCTAAGGACTAAAGTCCTTACTACAAACTTAATCAATTTACTCTAAGTAAGTGGGTATTAAAAACCCAAGTATATTACGAAACGTAAATAGGCTTAAAACCCTTACTAATGACAAATGACAGCCTTACCCTTTAATTTATGAATTTCATTAAAGAACTCGAACAACAAACTGCAATTTCAACACAAATTCCCATCCTTGATTTCCATAAATTTACTGCTTCTCAAGTCTTACAGGCAATTCAAGAAGTTGGCTGCTTTTACTTAAAAAACTGTGTTCCCCAAGATGCAATTGATCAAGCCTTTACCAATGCCAATGGCTTCTTTGGGCTACCAGAATCAGAAAAAAGACAACTAGCTTGGAAGGATGGCGCGGCTCTCGGATATTTTTACACTAAGTATAATGGTGACTTTCGGGAAGCCTTCGTCTTCGGTGAAGCTGTTTTAACAGGACAGGTTGATACAGATTCTACTGTGGCGCAACAGGTTCATCAACACCTCGCAGACCATCCCGCCTTTCGTGATGCTGTGCAGCAATTATTCACAGCTTGTCATGATGCTGGTAATCGTATTCTCAAAGCGATCGCCATTGCTCTAAATTTACCAGAATCTTACTTTAGCGATCGCCATCCTCAACAAGCCGACTATGGACTGTTGCATCGCTACTATGAAGTATCCGAACCTCCCCAACCCGGAGAAGCCCGCTTCGAGGAACATACAGACTGGGGAAGTCTTTCCTTACTTTTTCAGGATGAAAATGGCGGACTAGAGGTTTGCACCAATGCCGGAGAATGGATTGCTGCGCCCCCACTTCCTAACACACCGATAGTCTTTATTGCAGATGTCATGCAACGATGGACAAACGATAAACTCCCTGCTACCAAACATCGGGTACTAATGCCAGCCGATGCCCGTAGTCTTCCAGAAAGATACTCTTTAGCTTTCTTTCTCTCTCCTGGTGATGATACAGAAATTGCGTGTATTGAAAATTGCTTAGATGCTGGCAAATCTCCTAAATACACCCCAATTCTCACAAAGGAATATTACAAACAAAAAACTGAAGATTTGGCAAAAAGATTTAACAATCCTCAATGAAAGGGAACAAGCAAAAGTAAATCGCCTGTTCTCCCCAGAAAATTCTTAATTACGAATTACGTTAGCGCAGCGTTAGCGACGCAGGAGCGTCATTACGAATTACGAATTATTCCGTTACCAATTCTCAAGCAGGGCAATAGATTCAGATGGTGGGGGAAAAGCAACATCCAAAGCACTCAATTCTTCTTTTGTTAACTGCAAATCGAGGGCAGCACGATTCTGTTCAACGTGGGTGATACTGCTGGCTTTGGGAAAAACTATCACCTCTTGATGCAACAACCAAGCGATCGCCAGTTGTGCAACTGTTACGCCGCGCTGTTGGGCAATTGATTGCAATTTGGGATGTTTGAGTAGTTCACCTTGTAACAAAGGTGAATGCGCCATGATCGGGATTCCTCTTTGCCGACACCAGGATAACAACTTCCACTCACTATTACGATGCTGCAAATTGTAGGGGATTTGATTTGTCGCAATAGCTTCACCTCCGGGTAAAGCACTGGCTTCTTCCATATCCTCAACATCAAAATTGCCAACACCATAATCTCGAATTTTGCCAGATTGTTTCAGCGTCTCAAATGCTGCCAACGTTTCTGATAACGTTACAGGCCCCCGCCAATGCAGCAAATAAAGGTCGAGATAATCTGTCTGCAAGCGCCGTAAACTATTCTCACAAGCTGCGATCGCGCCTTGCCCAGTTGCATTGCGAGGCGCAACCTTACTCACAAGAAAGACTGATGAACGATAATTAGCGATCGCTTCGCCAATTAACGTTTCCGCCCTACCCTCACCGTAAATCTCTGCCGTATCAATCAACGTCATCCCCAAATCAAGCCCGCGACGCAAAGCAGCAATTTCACTTTCATGCTGGGCGATCGCTTCACCCAATCCCGCAGTCCCCATTCCCAGAACTGGCATCAATCGACCGGATGGTAAACAAATAGTTTTCATTAGCAACTTCTTAACTTAAAACTTACAAACTTGCTTTACTTATCTTCAAGTATTTTTGCACAGTAAAACACAAATGTTTAACTTTTCTATTAAAAAAAATTGCTATTTTCTTTACGGCTTTTAGTGATAAAAATCTTAATTTTAAACACCAAAATCACAACTTAACTTATTTAACTTTTACCTAAAGTCAACATCTAATTAATTATGAAAATTGCCTTCTTTGATTATCCTGTAACCTTAGCAGAACCACCTAAAACTGGAGGAATTCGCTTAGTATCTTACGCGTTAGCACGACGTTTAGCTCGTGCTGGTCATGAAGTTTTATTCTATGGCTCAAAAGGTCACTATCAAGAATTAGAATATCACGAAGATGGCATTACCTATCGCCGTATTCCCGAATCATGGTTTGATAAAATATTAGAACCATTAAACTTTCTTGATATTTGGAACATATCTCATCCTCAACGACCTTTCTATGCATCTAAATTATTTTATTGTGAATTTTACCGACAAGTCGCCAAGGATATCCAAGCACAGCAATGTGATGTGATTCATATAAACATTGTTTTTCAATTTGTTCCCCTCATGCGTGCCTATAACCCCCAAGCAAAAATTGTTTTACATATACATAGTGATTTTCTCCCATTGTTCGATCCAATAATCGTAGAAAAGCACCTTAAATCAGTCGATTTAGTAATTGGATGCAGCGACTATCTAAAAAATCAGGTTCGTAAATATTTGCCTCACGTTAACAGCCAAACTTTATATAACGGTGCAGATACTCGTCACTTCGCCGTCTCTAATCATCACAATAGAGAAGCCAAGAAAAAAGATATTAAACAAATCCTTTTTGTGGGTAGAATTTCACCAGAGAAGGGTATACACGTTTTAATTGATGCCTTTAATAAAGTAGTGGCTCGTTATCCCCAAGTACAGCTAAAACTTGTCGGTTCAGAAACCGCATTAGTACCGTGGTACACACTTGATAGAAAAGACCCGCAAATTCAGAATCTTCATCCTTATTACCAAGGTAGCTATCGGGAGCAATTGCAAAAACGAATTGCTTCTAACGCAGCCAGTTCGGTTTTTTTTCTGGGCAAAGTTCCCCATTTTGAACTATTTGAGTATTATCAGCAAGCAGATATATTTATTTTTCCATCTGTTTGGAATGAGGCATTTGGGATGCCGATTATCGAAGCAATGTCAATGAGATTACCTGTTATTGCTACCCGTGGGGGTGCTTTCCCTGAACTGATAGAGGATGGGAAAACAGGGTTATTGGTCGAACGCGGGGATGTGGATGCTTTAGCCAACGCAATACTGCGGCTGCTTTTAGATGACAATCTCAGAACTGCAATGGGAGAACTTGGACAGCAACAAGCAGTTGAAAAGTTTGATTGGGATCATCAGGCGCAAAAGCTATTGCACCAATATCAAGAAATAGACCTCTTGCAAAAATCGTTGAATCACCCCTCCCCAACCCTCCCCTTGTGAAGGGGAGGGGGCAATATTTCAAGTTTCCCCCCTTTATAAGAGGGGATTAAGGGGGTCTATTCGACTTATGCAAGAGGTCTAATGATGAAAAGTTTGAATATGCATACACTTAGGAGTTGATCGTGTTAGCAAGTATAGAAAAAACGCCACTGACTATTTTCCGTGAGATGAAACTGTTTATCATTGTTTGGGTGGGACAGCTAATTGCATCTATTGGTAGCAGCATCACCGCATTTGCTTTGGATGTTTGGGTTTACGAACATACTGGTTCTGTTACCCAATTTGCTCTTATTACCCTTTCCAATACTTTACCTCTGATCTTACTTGCACCTGTAGCTGGGTTATTAGTAGATCGGTGGGATCGTAGATGGACAATGATTCTCAGCGATTTATTTGCAACTTTAGCAACAGTAGCGATCGGTGCTTTGTTTATCATCGGTCGATTGGAAGTGTGGCATATTTACTTAGCTAATACCTTCAGTGCTATCTTCGTGGCTTTTCAGATACCCGCTTTCATCGCTTCCATCAGCCTACTAGTACCAAAACAGCACCTTGGTCGTGCTAATGGAATGTTGAGTTTCATGAACGGTACTGCACGGCTCGTAGCCCCACCTTTAGGAGGTGTCTTGTTAGGTATAATTTCTCTCCAGGGGATTATCGTGCTTCACTTAATCACCATATTTTTCGGTGTTAGTCTCCTGTTGTTGCTTCGGTTCCCTAAAGCTACTACTTCTGTTGTTGCAATCAGGGAGAGTTCTTTTCTAAAAGAAACAACTTATGGATTGACCTATTTAGTTGCTCGACCAGGACTGCTAGGAGTGTTAATAATCTCAGCTTCTAGCATTTTCCTTGTAGGAGGTGTTCAAGTCATTACTATACCCTTAGTATTATCTTTCGCTCCTGTAACAGTTTTGGGGACTATTCTTTCGCTCTTTGGCGTTGCTGTTTTGGTAGGGAGTTTGCTGATTGGTATTTGGGGAGGTCTAGAGCGTAACATAAATATAATATACGGCTGTATGCTCCTTACCGGTGTGTCTCTTTTCGTTGCCGGTTTGCAACCTACTCTCGTTGTCTTCATTGTTGGCGTCTTCTTATTCTTCTTGATACGACCAATAATTGCTAGTTCAACGCAAGCTATTTTTCAGTCTAAAGTAGAACCTGATGTGCAGGGTAGAGTCTTTTCAATCAAAGGAGCGATGGAAGCCGCAGGTCTACCTCTAGGCTATATTACGATAGGGCCTTTGGCAGAAAAGGTTTTTGAACCCTTAATGGCTACTGATGGTTCCTTGGCAGGCAGTATCGGACAAATTATCGGTGTTGGTACAGGTCGTGGGATGGGACTTCTATTGATGATCGTGGGAATATTGACTATTTCAGCAACTTGTATTGCCTACTTCTTTCCCCGCTTAAGGTTTGTGGAAGATGAACTACCCGATGTTGTTGATGGAGTTGCGTTAGCTACGCCCGCCGCAGGCATCGTTGCTATGTCCCCCTCAGCTATCCCGGAGACTTAAATAAACGATCCAGAAAAAATCAAGACAGCTTTTAATAAATAATGATAATCATTGAGTAAAGAAGGTATGCAATCTAAAGTTTCTCGTGATCAACCCATAACGAATGCTCGTTTGACTTTTAATCAATTTTGGGAGAATGTCAGAGCGATCGCAGGGCCTTACTGGTATCCAACAGAGCCAGGGAGCAGAGCATTTTCAGAGGTGATTCGCACATGGTCAATGCTCGTTCTTCTGGTCTTATTAATAATCGCGCTCGTGGGTGTAACTGCCTTCAATACCTTCATTAGTAATTATTTGGTCAATGTCATCATTGAAGAGAAAGATGCTACTAAGTTTATTCAAACATTATCGATTTATGGCGTTAGCCTAATCTGCGTAACGTTCTTGGTAGGATTTTCTAAATTTCTCAGAAAAAGAATCGCTCTTGATTGGTATGAATGGCTAAATAATCGCATCTTATCAAAATATTTGAGCAATCGCGCTTATTATAGAATAAATTTTAAATCCGATCTCGATAATCCAGATCAACGCCTATCCCAAGAAATTGAACCTATTACCAGTAATGCTCTGAGTTTTTCAGCTACTTTACTAGAAAAAGTACTAGAAATGACGACCTTTATAATAATTCTTTGGTCAATTTCCCAACTTATTGCAGTTGTTCTGCTGACTTATACGATCGTAGGAAATTTGATTGCTATTTACATAACCCAAGAATTGAATAAGATTAATCAAGAGGAACTTGAACTTAAAGCTGAATATAATTATTCTCTAACTCATGTTCGTAATCACGCTGAATCGATAGCTTTTTTTCAAGGAGAAAACCAAGAATTAAATATAATTCAGCGCCGATTTAGTAATCTCCTTAAAAATGCTGAACGCAAGATTAATTGGGAGAGAGGTAAGGAAATTTTTAACAGAGGATATCAGGCTCTTATCCAAATATTTCCATTTTTAGTACTTGGCCCATTATATATTAACGATGAAATTGATTTCGGACAAGTTGGGCAAGCTAGTATAGCTGCCGGTCTATTTGCTAATGCTATGGCAGAATTAATCAATGAATTTGGGACTTCTGGAAGATTTTCCAGTTACGCTGAACGTTTAGCCGAATTTTCAAATGCCTTAGAAGCTGTTACCAAACAACCAGAGAATGTCAGTACTATTAGAATCCTAGAAGAAAACCATCTTGCTTTTGAAAATGTCACCTTACAAACGCCCAACTATGAACAGGTGATTGTTGAAGATTTATCGTTGTCTGTTCAACCGGGAGAAGGTTTATTGATTGTCGGCCCTAGTGGTCGAGGTAAAAGTTCTCTGTTGAGAGCGATCGCAGGTTTGTGGAATGCGGGGACTGGTCGTTTGGTGCGACCTCCCCTAGAAGAAGTCTTATTCTTACCCCAACGTCCTTACATAATTTTGGGAACTTTGCGCGAACAATTGCTCTATCCTAGTACCAGTCGTCAAATGACTGATGCAGAACTCAAAGAAGTTTTGCAACAGGTCAATCTACAAAACTTACTGAGTCGAGTCGATGGCTTTGATACAGAAGTTCCTTGGGAAAATATATTATCGATAGGAGAACAACAACGCTTGGCTTTTGCACGACTGTTAGTGACTCATCCTAGCTTTACTATATTAGATGAAGCAACGAGTGCTTTAGATTTGCAAAATGAGGGAAGGTTATATCAACAGTTACAAGACACGAAAACAACATTTATCAGTGTTGGGCATCGGGAAAGCTTGTTTGATTATCATCAATGGGTTTTGGAACTTGCACAAGATTCCAGTTGGCAACTTGTGACTGTGCAGGATTATAGAAATCAAAAAATAATTACCCATAACTCTACTGAAAATACTCGCATTACTATAGACAGGTTGCCTAATAATGAATCCCAAGATCAATCAGAAATATTGACTCAAAAAGCTAAAAGTGTAGGACTTTCTCATAAAGAAATGACTGAATTAACCTTCTATTCCATTAAGACGATTAGAAGTAAGGCAAGTAAAGGTGAGTCTATCACTGATAGGGACGGCTTGACCCGCCACTATGACAAAGACTTAAAGGTGTGGAAATAGGTTAGTTCCCGGTGCAAAATTGCTGAACAAATCAGATATAAATGGAAAGGTAGTTTTAAATCTGAAACCCTTATCCTGCCGTCAATACGTTAAAAAACCCTTGTGGGAAACCTAGAAGGAATTTTTAGGACTGATTTTTTTGCCAAGCCGAGCGAGAAATGGGAGTTAATGGTTAAAGCATCATCATCTCATCCTCGTAAATTGGCGAAGGTATTGTTACTCATTACTTATTACTTATTACTCCTTACTCCAGAATCACCGCGCCTTTAGGTCGGTCAGGATGTCACCTTCATTCCCCCACTCCCTTAATCCGAATGGCACTAAGAAAAGATACAGCCCTTGTTCTGACTGGAACAAGCCTGGAGGCTGGGAATCCATTCTGGGAGGCTCCGCCTCCAGTAGCTTGAATTGAGGCAGAGCCTCTTTTAAATACATTCCCAGCCTCCAGGCTGGGAACGAGACGACACAAGCTTTTGGGTTTTTCTTAGTGCCATTCCCCTTAATCCTAAAGATGCAACTTGAATCCTGATAGCTTATTCTTTTGTTATCCAAATACTAAGGATGCTTTAGATGGTTGCCCAAATCCAAGAACTTGAAGCGCAGCACTGGGTTAAAACTCGTTCTTCCCTCGACCCTAGCGAATCGACTTTCCTGATTTGGAAAGGTAAAATTTATGCCTTTATCCCCGGCGAAAAAAGACAACTTCTGTTTAAGATGCAGGGATTGAGTGTTAGCCGATGTATTCCCACAGCAGAGGGTAGTTGGGATTTTACTTCTAGGGAACTAACTTACTACCTCAACCCAAAAACAGATGAGGTTTTATCCAAATGGGAGAATCCTTGGACAGGCGAGACAGTTCCGGTGATTCACGTTGCCAATAATCCAGTACAGGGAAAGTTTGAGGGAAATTTCCCTGCACAAGTAGATGGTGATAGCACAACCTTTGTTTTTGATATATTTCCCTATTACCCCAATCCCCTAGCAGACGATCGCAAATTTGCTGAATATAGCCCTAATCCAATTTATCAGGCAGCGGAATTGTTTAAATTAACAGTGCCAACCGCAGATTTATTCAACCCAGCACTCTCCTCAGTTTCTCAACTCAAACTGAGTTGGGATCGGATTGGTCAATGGCTTCCCTGGATGAAAATGGGCGATCGCCCCGGTCAACTGATCTATAGTGCTGTAGGTAGCAAAGTCAATGGTTTAACAGAACTACCCCCACTGCTGCAAGACGAAATTAATAACCGTATTCCTCTATATAAACAAGCCCCAAAAGAATTGATAGATGGAGAAGATATGACTTCCTGGTTATACTTCCAAAAGCATTTTCCAGCTTACTTGGCTGGTGAAATCTTCCCGCTTCCCCAAGCAGAAGAATTGTAACCTCTTGGCGATCGCTGAATTGGGGATTGGAGACAAGCAGATAAGGCAACTAGAGAAATAACCTAATCCCCAATCCCCAATCCCCAATTCACTCTTCACCTGAACAATCAAATAGATGTAAACCTAACCGTTGGGAAAGTTCTTCACACACTTTTACCCCCCGGACACTGTTACCACGCACATCCAGCAACGGCGAAAAAACTCCAATGCCCATCTTATTGGGTACAACTGCCATAATCCCGCCAGTAACACCGCTTTTCGCCGGAAACCCTATTTTGTAAGCCCACTCACCTGCAAAGTTATACATCCCACAGGTATACATAACACTTAGAATATCTTTGATGTAACGCTTATCTACCGCCCGTTCTTTCGTGATGGGATTAATCCCTCTGTTAGCAAGGGTGGCCGCCATCACTGCTAAGTCTTGACAATTCACCATCACAGCACACTGTTGGAAATAAAGATCCAGCGCCTCTTCAATATTTCGGTCAATCATGCCAAAGTTAAGCATTAGATGGGCCATTGCGCGGTTCCGATGGCCTGTACTCCGTTCTGAGGTAAAAACTGAAATGTCAACGAATACGTCCCGGCCAATATATCGCCGAAACATATCTAGCACTCGGTTGAGGCGTTCGGTGGGGCCGGAACCTTTAATTAAGCTAGTGGTTGCGATCGCTCCAGCATTTACCATTGGATTATAAGGTCGCTTCGATTGCTCATCCAAAATAATCGCGTTGAATGCATCCCCCGTCGGTTCTACGCCAACTCTAGTCAAAACATAATCCCGTCCATGATCTTCTAAGGCCAGTCCATAAGCAAACACCTTGGAAATTGACTGAATTGTAAAAAGTTGCTCGTAGTCCCCAACGTTGTAAACCTGACCATCTACTGTCACAATGCAAATGCTGAACGAGTCTGGGTTTGCCTTTGCCAGTTCGGGAATGTATTTCGCTACTTCACCCTCCCGCAACGACTTGTACTGGGAATGCAAATCGTTGAGAACAGCTAATAATGGCGATGGTTCTATTTCTAAATCTCCTTGATTTGTCATTAGGCTGATAGCATTTCCAAAATACTCACTATATATAGTAGGGGTGCAGCTGTACATCCCTAGAGTTACAAAGATTTTGTCAAAAACAGCTTGCTCTAAAAAATCATATTTGAGCAATTACTGAAGGCAGAAAATATAGATTGTACTTTTTGATACACACAAAATCCTTTGTCCAAGCGATCGCGAAGTTTTCTTAACTTTTGAGTCATTAATCCTGAAAAATATTAAGTTGAGTATCCTCCTTTTTTTTATACTCAGCAATACTATACGTAAAAGTAATATTTATTACTAAGCTAAGTCTAGTTATGGAGAACAAAAGTGATGATTAATGTAAGTAGAAAAAACTTAGAAACAAGATATTAAACTCAAACTAATTTACATAGTTATTTCAGATGTAACTCATATCACGACTTATTCATAGGTAAATCTAAATATTTGATTAAATAAGTGATTTTAAGTATTTATGCCGATGCTATTTAATTAAAGTTATATTATGTTCTTATAGAAAATCTTCACAAAAGATGTGATATAGAATACACGGAAAGTTACGAGCCTTTAGAACCGATGTGAATGGGGTATCGTTACTTTAGCGTGAAATAAACGTAAAGTTTTTTAAGAAATTTTTGACTTGCCGAAAAAAACGTTACATAGCCGAAGTCCGCATTTGAGAAAGGTTTCACCCTTAAAATTGGAATTGGAATTTGAGAAAGGGGCCGATAGTTACGCTAAAACCCTGATCCCCAAGCTAAAAGGTTCGTGTTAGTCTGTTGCAGTTAAGAATAACAAAGTGAAAACGGAACGAGTTCGAGTTTTTCAAAAGGGAAATCACTTTCATTAGTGAAAAATCCCGCAAGTTATAAAACTTTTAAGTTCTACAGTCGCTTTCAAAAACGGACGCATGAATCAAAGACATTTGTGGACTATTGTTACCCTGTTTCTGACTGTTTTGGGAATCCCCTCAGTCGGTTGCACTCAAACCACCAAGGGAAATGCGCTAGCATCGCAAAAATCACCCGCCCCTGATGTGGTTAAGGTGGGAGAGTACCAATCCAGAGCAGGGAAACAAACCTTGGATGCTGTGATTACAGAAATTCATCCTCACGACATTAAAGGACGTAAGGCGGCAACCCTTTTTATCAGAAATATACCTGTTCTAACTTTTTTGAGTTCTGTATCAAATACCAATCTTGAAACGAAAAAAGTTGGTGAAATTGGAAATACTGGGGGCGTACAAGGGTACGCCCTTATTGCTAGCAATTCATCAAATGCACTGAATTCTGGCAACGTCACAGATGTGAGTAACCAGATTAGTTCCGCCGACAATGACCCGGTTCAGATAGCTGGTGTCATAGCAGCTAAGATCAACCAGTTGAATCGGGAAAATGTGGACGGGAGTAAGATTACCGTAAGCTGGAAAGCAGGGGAAAAATCTACTAGCAATCAAGCGCAAAACAAAAGCGCTCCCCTCCAGCAAAATAGCGATCGCTATGTAATCAAAATTAATGGCGAAGAATTGGTCGAAATCAATGAAGGTACGCGACTAGCAGATAGCACCAACAATCTGGCGCAAGATGCATTGCAAGCAACCAATCGTCTGCGGAGACTATTAGGTAATGCATCTCCCCTAAAAGAGATTGCGAATATGCCAGTGCGTCAACCAATATCAATGCCAAAGCAGCCTCAACAGATTGCCACCGGCTCGGTGCGAGCCACCTTGAGAGGTATAGCTTCTTTTTATGGCTATGATTTTGCTGGTAATCGCACTGCTAGCGGTCAGAGATTTAACCCTGAAGGAATGACTGCCGCTCATCGCAGCTTACCCTTTGGGACAAAAGTCCGTGTAACCAACACCCGCAATGGTCGTTCTGTAGTGCTACGGATTAATGATCGAGGCCCATTCATTCGGGGTCGAATCATTGACGTGTCTACTGGCGCGGCTCGAGTTTTGGGCATGATGGGCAGTGGCATAGCACCAGTACAAGTTGAAGTCTTGGGAAAATAATTATTAGGCAATAGGCAATAGGCAATAGGGAGTAGAGATAGATTTTACCAATGCCCAATGCCCAATGCCCAATGCCCAATGCCCAATGCCCTAAAGTTCCGTATCACTTAATTCCCCTAGTTAAATCATCTCTTCCCTCGATTTCAGATATAAACTAACGGGGGAGGGATCGATAAGAACTAGGGGTATTTTTGTGCGCCTGCTGACAACAGTCGCAGCTTTACGCTGCTATTTAACTAAACGCTACTCAGAAAACAAGCTGATTGCGGTTACTGAGGATCTGAGACTAGATGAGATGACTGGCTGGTATCGGACGGCAGTCGGTCTAGTGCCAACGATGGGGAATTTACATCAAGGTCATTTAAGCTTAATCCAACGGGCGCGGCAAGAAAATTCTACGGTGATTGTGAGTATTTTTGTCAATCCTCTGCAATTTGCTCCCAATGAGGATTTTCAACGCTACCCCCGTACTTTAGAGCAAGACCAGCAACTTTGCGAACAAGCTGGGGTAGATGCTATTTTCGCACCGACTCCGGAAGATATGGCAGTTCCCCAGAAGAGTATACAAGAATCAAAAGTTACACAAGTTATCCCCCCATCTGCTATGATAACAGGCTTGTGTGGTCGTTCTCGGCAAGGTCACTTTCAAGGTGTCGCTACGATTGTGACCAAACTTTTCAACTTGGTACAGCCTGACCGTGCCTACTTTGGTCAAAAGGATGGTCAGCAATTGGCAATTATTAAACGCTTAGTAGCTGATTTAAATTTGCCAGTAGAAATTGTTGCTTGTCCAACAGTGCGGGAAGGGTCGGGTCTTGCCTTCAGTTCTCGTAATCAATATTTGACTGCAACGGCAAAAGAGGAAGCAGCGGTATTATATCGCGGCTTACGACGAGCGGAAGCCGCGTTTCGGGCAGGCGATCGCGATCGCGACAAGTTGATAGCAGTGGTACAGCAAGAAGTGGCAATGGTCAGCACGGTCTCAGTGGAATATATTGAATTGGTTGAACCGACTACGTTGATGTCTTTAGAAAAAGTTGAGGAGGAAGGAATGTTGGCGATCGCAGCTCGTCTTGGTGCTACACGTTTGATTGACAATACGATATTGCGCGATCGTCAACCCATTATCGCCATTGATGGCCCGGCTGGGGCTGGAAAATCCACAGTGGCGCGGCAAGTGGCAGCAAACCTGGGTTTAGTGTATTTAGATACAGGAGCAATGTACCGTGCTGTCACTTGGTTAGTATTGCAAAAGGGGATTGCGATTGATGATGAGTGTGCGATCGCTGAATTAACTAGCCAGTGTAAAATCGAACTTACTCCTAACCAGGATTTACAATCTTCCGTGCGGGTTTGGATTGACGGTACTGATGTTACCCAGGCAATTCGCACCATTGAAGTCACATCTCTTGTATCTGCGATCGCGGCACAAAGCGCTGTCCGTCAAGCACTGGTTAAACAGCAGCAAAACTGGGGTAAAAGAGGTGGTTTAGTAGCTGAAGGTCGAGATATCGGTACTCACGTTTTCCCCGACGCCGAAGTGAAAATCTTCTTAACCGCTTCTGTGAGTGAACGCGCCCGTCGCCGCCAGCAAGACTTTCACAAACAAGGTCAGCCCGAAGTGAGTTTAGAGCAGCTGGAACACGATATTGCCGAACGTGACTGGAAAGATAGTACACGCAAAGTTTCTCCTTTGCAAAAAGCAGCCGATGCGATCGAAGTTGTAACCGACGGTTTGAACACCTTTGAAGTCACAGCACAAATCGTTAATTATTACCAGCAGCATTTATCTCAGTAGTAATCACCGCTATTTGCTGTTATTTTTTTAGTTTCAAAGGGTGGTGGGTGAGTGATTATTCACTTACCATCCTCAAAACTGCATTTTAAAACAAAATCGATAATTTGATGATTTGGCTATGTTTATTGCAAATCAAGATTTGTACTACAGATTTTATATTTATTTAAATAACTAACTCATCTCGCTTGCGACTGATTTCTCACATCGCAATTAATCCTACTAAAGGTGGAAGTATGAAAGCTTGAATTGCTAAATGCTAATTTATTATTGGCTTTTTTCTATGAACATATTAGCCCTTTTTATTTATAGTCATGAATCCCTAGCGATTTGACTTATCACCGAAGTACTTTGTTTTCGTATTCACTTTGGTAGTAGAATGACGATGTTAAGTTTTATGTTCCATCATTAAAGACATAAAACCACCAAAAATAAAAGCTGTTAATTTCCCAAGCTTCTGCAATAGCTTTTAACTGGAAACCGGTAAAGAGAGGATTTGACACAATGGCATTTGTACAGCCCCCACTACCCTTCGACATTAATGCTTTAGAGCCTTATGGCATGAAAGCTGAAACTTTCGAGTATCACTATGGCAAGCATCACAAAGCTTACGTAGACAACCTCAACAAGCTCACTGAAGGTACAGAACTTGCTGATAAGTCTCTGGAAGAGGTGATCAAAACTTCCTTCCAAGACTCCTCTAAAGCGGGAATCTTCAACAATGCTGCCCAAGTTTGGAACCACACCTTCTTCTGGAATTCCTTGAAGCCAGGTGGTGGCGGTGCACCCACTGGTGATCTCGCAGCCAAAATCGATAAAGATTTTGGTAGCTTTGATAAATTCAAAGAAGAGTTCTCTAACGCGGCTGCAACTCAATTTGGCAGTGGATGGTCTTGGCTCATCGATGATGGTGGTACGCTGAAGGTGATCAAAACACCCAATGCAGAAAACCCTCTAGCTCATGGTAAGAAGGCACTCCTAACCTTAGATGTTTGGGAACACGCCTACTACATTGATTATAGAAATGCCCGTCCTGCGTTCATCAAAAATTTCCTAGAAAATTTGGTCAACTGGGACTTTGCTGCTGAAAACTTGGCTAAGGCTTAATTAATTGCCAGTTTTGATCTGGCTACGATGCGGCTACGTGGCTTGTGCCAGATATGTAAAGTAGAAATAATCAGTTAACACCCCTGTCAGCAGTCACGACAGTAGTCTGTCAAGTTTAAATTGATGGGTAAGCAAGTTCGTAGTAAGGACTTTAGTCCTTATTTTCTAAGCACTAAAGTGCTTACTACAAACCCTGAAAACTAGCTTGACAAAGTACTAATATCGTGGCTGTTTTTGGTTGGGCGTTGAGAGGATAGGGGAGATGGGGGAGCAGAAAATTTATCCCTTATACTCCTTTATCTTAAAAAGTAGGGATTATGAACTGTGTACATCAAAACACATGAAAATCTTTCTTACTTAATCCCCAATCCTCGTTGTGACATGAAAATAAAACAGGAGTCACTATGGATAGAGTTTTAAGGCGAGAATATTCTAATTTTTTTCGACCCGCTCGTACAGAATTCATACCTGTTTTCTGACTCCTGAGTTCTGAATTCTTCTTATATAAATATATGGATAATATGGATAGCAAAGAACTAGCGCAATACATCGAAGCAACGAATAGCATCTCTAAACCTTGGGTATTGGTACAACTGCGCCTCAAGAAATTGCAAGAGCGTCGAGCCACCCTTACAAACGATGTTTACACCAAAGAATTAGAAGATATTTACCAAGACTTGATGAATTTGGGGGAATGGTGGCGCGGTATTGAAGATGAGGTATTTTGAGGTATTTTAAAGTGAGGAGTTATGAGTTATGAGTTGTGAGTTTTCCTAACTCCTAACTCCTCACTTTTAACTCCTAATACCAATTTTGTATGAAGCTGCATAGAATTAGATCCCCCCTAGCCCCCCTTAAAAAGGGGGGAACTGGAAAAACATCTATCAAAGTCCCCCTTTTTAAGGGGGATTTAGGGGGATCGAGATATGTGCAACTTCACATTAAATTGGTATAACTTATAACTCCTAACTCCTAACTTAAAACGCAACCTGATGGCTCAAGCTCTCGATCAAGTCGATTACGATACTCTCGATGCCGCAAAACGACGCTTCATCGATGCTGCAAAACGCACACTTGGCTTTGCAAGCAATTACGGCATTGTCCCCGCGTCGGGTCTGGGAGCAAGCGCTAATGCTTTCAGCTTCAACCTCGCTCCGTTTCTGGAGGCGGGGGCTAGAGAACTTTCTATGACACTTGTCCCCGAAGGTCTGGGCACCGCAGACGATACCCGCCCTGATGACCTCTCCGAAGAAGAACTTCGACGATTCTGGTGGAATATTGGGATCAAGATTATCTCGTGTTTGACGAACGACGCTGCAACTTCTGGTATGCAGACTATACTTCTCGGTCTTTATCTGCCGTCGAGTACTCCTGAAACGATATTTACCCCCGCTTTCCTGGATGGATTTCTGGATGGAGTGGTTGAGGGGTGCAAACGAGTGGGGTGTGTTTATCTCTCTGGGGAAACTCCTCAACTAAAAACTAAGATGATTCCAGGGCGGCTCGACATCGCCGGCTCGGTTTTTGGGGTTATGCCGGCTGGTGTCGCTCCCATTGATAGCTCACGTCTGGATGCCGGAAATACCATTGTTCTCGTCGAGAGTTCGGGCCCCCATGAAAACGGCTTTACCCCACTGCGAAAGCTCGCCGAGTCGCTCCCTGATGGCTATAGAACAAAACTTCCAAGTGGGCAGGAGTTCTGGGAAGCGATGAATGCTGCGTCGTATCTCTACACGCCTCTTGTACAGGCGGTACTTGGCGAGGGAATTCGTCCCACGGCGATGGAAAATATTACTGGTCATGGCTGGCAAAAGCTGATGCGGTCGGTGAAGCCGCTCCGGTACGTCATCGAAACAATGCTCCCAGTGCCAGAGATATTTACGTTTGTTGAGGGTCATCTTGAAGGCGGAGCCGAGACAATGCTTTCCGTGTTTAATTACGGTGCAGGATTTGCATTCTATACAGAGTCGGAGCAGGATGCAGAGAAAATTGTCATGCTTGCAACAGAACATCAACTTTCGGCTGTGATTGCCGGAAGGGTTGAGGCGTCCCTTAGCCGCGAGGTGGTAATAGAACCCCTTGGAGTCACTTTGAAGGGAGATTCTTTTGGGATTGCGCGAGGGGTATAATACAGCCCAAGCGTAGGCATAGCCCGTCGTAGACATCGCTAGTTTTCTCGAAGCTTTGTAGACTTACAAAGAAAGGCAGGGGGCAGGAGGAACCCATATTTAAAAACATGTAATTGTAGTAAGGACGCTTTGTATATCGGGCTACGCGTCTCGATCCAATTCTTTTTTTTGACTGGGCAATGACCCAGAACTAAAGTTTTCTTCCTTCTGCCTCCTGCCTCCTGCCTCCTATGATCGCTAAAGTCATTACTGGTCAAATAAAAACAGTGGAATCACTGTTATAAATAATATTTTTACACACAATATAGGATTGCATTTTAGGCTTATTAGAGATCATAACTCTACCAAGACTCTAGTATCTAAGTCATTTACCACAGATGCTATAGGCATATTTATGAAATTTTGGATGCATTATTTATTACTACTTAAAAACAAAGTAGTCCAAAACACCCATGACCACTGAGGTTAAGATTTGCTAACGTAGTCTTAACATATTGAAAAATTTGCTGAGAAAGCTGAGAAAGTAGCAGCCAACACTAAATTTTTAGTGCTGGATATTTCTCATCTGTAGATGTGGCGTTTTAGTGTGTTGAGAATTTATATATTTTATTCAGAGGGGGTTATGGCTGTAAATTTGGCCCGGACTACTGCTTCCACAGAACTTTTGAAGCAAATATTCCATAACATTGATGCACATAGTTGTCCAAGGTTATTCAACTTTCACATGCACACTGTTTACTCGGATGGGAGGTTGCAGCCGAGTGGATTGATGGAACAAGCGATCGCTATTGGTCTAAAAGGGTTAGCCATCACCGATCATCATGGTATTATCGGCTATCAAGCTGCACTTGCTTGGTTAGAAGACTGGAAGTGGAATAATCCTGGTGAAAGCACTCCTCATCTGTGGAGTGGCGTGGAAATCAATGCCAACCTTTTGGATATAGAAGTTCATATTTTGGCTTACGCTTTCGGGACAGAACACCCTAGTATGAAACCCTATCTGCAAAGAAGGGCGACTACAGGGCAAGAATATCAGGCAAGTAACGTGATTGCCGCTATTCATGAAGCCGGGGGGTTGGCAGTTCTGGCTCATCCAGCCCGTTACAAGCGATCGCATTTTGACTTAATTCCAGCTGCGGCCGATAAGGGGATCGATGGCGTGGAAAGTTTCTACGCCTACAATAACCCTAGTCCCTGGCAACCCAGCATAGTGGAATCAGAACAAGTGCAAAAGTTAGCTGATGAATACTTTCTTTTCAATACCTGTGGTACTGATACCCACGGCTTGAGCCTGCTACAACGTTTGTAAAGATGAATCCATTTTTTTTCAACTCTCCTGGTTCAATCTGCCAGGAGGTTATTCTATTTTGGATTTTGGATTTTGGATTTTGGATTATTCAACAAGGGACTATAGCAATAGGCTTGGGTTAAGGGCGGTTGGCAAAAATTTTGGGTTTTTGAGACGCGATAAATCGCCGTCTCTACAAGTGTTTTGGTCTTATCTGAACTGTATTGAGGACTATAGCCGATTCTTGGTAGGAATCACAATCATTGAGAAATAGGGTACTTCATCTGGATTAACTTCATCCAGGGGTATGATTCGTTGCTGTGATGTTGATGCCCGCTCAATATATCTTGCTCGTGATGCTAGCCCTAATTTATGCAGGATATCTCGTACTTTGGTAAAGTGGCGACCTAGCTTCATAATTGCCGCTGCGTCGGTCATTAGCAGATGTGTAGTCAGTTCTTCTGCTGGCAATGGGGCGGGTAAGACAGTGAGAATATCGTTGTAGTAGGTAAAAGGTACACCCAAGGCTACCGGACAAGCCATCAGTGAAGAAACTCCGGGGACAACTTCTGTTTCGTACTGGTCACATAACCGCGTGAACAGGTACATGAAGGAACCATAGAAAAATGGATCGCCCTCACATAGCACTACGACATCTCGACCTGCCGCTAAATGGTCGGCGATTGGTTCAATTTCTTTGTCATAAATAGACTTTGCTTTTTCTGGTTCCAAAGCGCGGGGGAGATGAAATAGCACCTCGATTTGATTGCCAGGAAGATATTGCGCCACGATCGCTCTGGCAATACTTTGTTTATCTGTGGCTGATTGATAAGCTACCACAGGAGCGGCACGTAATAACCGCAGTGCCTTCAGGGTTAATAGTTCTGGATCGCCTGGGCCGACACCAATTCCATAGAGACGACCTTTGGGTTGCATATTCATTCTTTCTCCGTTGCCAGGGCGTTAACTGCTGCTGCCGCGATCGCACTTCCACCGCGCCGACCGTGTAAGGTTAAAAATGGTACATTTCTGCTATCTTCTGCCAGTGCGGCTTTCGATTCTGCTGCACCGACAAACCCTACTGGAAAGCCTAAGATAATTGCAGGTTTCGGCGCTCCTTCATTGAGCATTTCTAACAGTCGGAAAAGTGCTGTGGGCGCATTACCAATTGCGATTACTGATCCTTCCAGGTGCGATCGCCATAATTCTAGAGCTGCTGCCGACCTTGTAGTACCCATACGCTGGGCAAGTTCTGGCACTTCTGGCTCGTTGAGGGTACAGATAACTTGATTGTTTGCAGACAACCGCCGCCTGGTAACGCCATCGGCAACCATCCGGCAATCGCACAGAATTGGCGCTCCATTTGCTAGTGCTGCCCTTGCGGATTGTACTGCTGTTGGTGAATATCCCAAGTCAGTGACAATATCCGTCATTCCACAGGCATGAATGAGACGTACAGCAACTTTTGCTACATCTGGTGGCAACACATTTAGGTTCGCTTCTGACCGGATGATTGCAAAGGAATTACGGTAAATTTCGTTGGCATCTCGGATATAGTCGGGCATTAAATTTTGGATTTTAAATTTTGGATTTTGGATTGAGGTTTAAAGAAGTATTCAGAATTCAGGAGTCAGAATCACTCTTATGGGGAACTTAAGCTTGTTTATTCAGTGTTCGACTGAGCGCTCACGCTGAAATCCACCAGTCTCACAGAATTCAATTCTGTTAGCGGTAGCGTGGCGTTTAGCCCATTCTAAATTCTGATTCCTGAATTCTGTTTTGTTAAATAATTGCTGTAATTGTGTCAGTGCATATCGATTAGCAAATTCTCCAAAAGACTCATCAGAATTTAAGCGTTGAATTTTATATACATATAGCATCCGCTCTATTAATGCAGGTAGTTCGGCAAAAGTTACATATTGATATAGTTCACGTCCGAATTTATGTTTGCTGTCACCAACATAAACGTGATAGCCCTCTACGGTTTCATTGTCAACTTCAATGCTGACGCCGAGGAGAGTAATATCACTCTTGCCATGCTGGGCACAGGATTTTTCGCAGCCAGTGAAGTGGATATTAACTGGACAATCGAGAGGAACGCGAGTTTTAAGATACTCCGCTAATGCCAACGCATGACTTTTGGTATCCGTAGCCGAAGAGGCGCAACCTTTTTTACCAGAACAAGCAACTAATGCACTCTGGATGTTGGTTACAGAGGAATCTAATCCTAAGAAAGCAATTTCGCTTTGGACATCAGCCACCCATTGCTGAGGAATATCTGTAAGAAGCAAATTTTGCCAAGGGGTTAGCCTGAGAGTTCCACTGCCATATTTTGCTGCTAAATCCGCTAAACCCCCCATCTGTCTACTCTCCAATCGCCCAAGGGGCAAGACAACACCAATGTAAAATAAGCCTTGCTGACGTTGGGGATGGATACCAATATGCTGATATTTCGCATTTGACCTCTTCCCCAACCTCTCTCCTACAAGGCTACCGTGTACACACGAATCGGAGTTACTTTGAGATCCGGGTTTTACCCCCCTTAATCCCCCCTTGGAAAGGGGGGAAACAAGAAAATCTAGTTCTCTCCCCTTTCCAAGGGGAGGGTTAGGGTGGGGTAATTTGAGAACTTGTAGTGATTCGATAACTTGTGTGTACACCGTAGCTCCTACAAGGAGAGGGGAGAATTTCTCCCCCGGTTGGGGGGTTAGGTCTTTTCTTATTTCACTACAGAAAAGCGGGAAAGGTAAACACTGTTCAACTTCCTGGAGATAATTTTCACAACCCAAAGTATTGAGTAACTCTCTCAGACGTAGACGCCGCTTACTTGTAGTATTACTATGAGCTAGATAGACATCCGCCAAAGCTGCCAAGACGGGCAAACATTCCTCTGGTGGTAACAAAATTCCCGTATCGCTGGGCGGTTGACCCTTCTCGCCGACACTGAGATAGAGACGAAAGTAAACATTATCGTCAACTAAGACAGCAACAAAGGCGATATCATTCAAGCGATCGCACACTCGAATTATCCCACCACCATCAAAGCAAACGCTAAACTTTGCCGACAGTCCCGAAAGCGCCGGATGTGCAGTAATATAATCATCCCAACTTTGGACAAAAGGGCGAGTGTCGATTAATTCTTGGGGATCGATACCAGCAGTTGGACTGGTCATAATATTGCGGATTTGGTCTACAACAGTATTGCCAGAACCCAATCCCATATCTTGTAGGTACTTCAGAACCTCAGCATTTATCCCGGTGCGGATTTCACGGACTTGCAGATTAGCTCGATTAGTCACATCTATATAGCCGCCACCGTGTTGTTCTGCTATATCTGCGATCGCACGGCACTGCTGACTACTAATAATTCCACCCGGTATTCTAATGCGAGATAATATACCATCTGCGGCGGGAGTAGGATAAAACAGGCCAGGACAAGTGGCAAATCCAGAAAGCAAATTTAGAACTCCTTCCCCGTGCAACGCAGGGAGTAGACGGTGAGTGTGTCTTGACGACATCCTGAGAGTTGGCATTCTGACTTGGGTGATCCCATCACAGCTGCGGCACAGTCCCGGAATTTCACCGGAGTTTCCCAAATCTCAGCTTTAGTAATTTAGATTTTGTTTTGGTTATGGATATTAACCAGACATCATCCAGATAATCATCTTACATTACCATCGCCATAAATTTTACCTTAGCTTATCCACTGGCGTTTTAGGTGGTTGATGGCTACGTTGGTGCGATCGCGTGGTGAGTTTTTGTTTTTATCCCCTTGCGGGGTAGTGCGATCGGAAAGATTTGAATGGAGTGTTTACCGTCCGCCAATCATTCCCGTTTCCATCCCCTTTCGGGGCGATGCGATCGGAAAGGCAACATTATGCCCCGTTGCAATACCAAATAACTTGTTTCCATCCCCTTTCGGGGCGATGTGATCGTAAAGTCAAAATTCCACTGGCGATGTTACAGACGCATTAGACGTTTCCATCCCCTTTCGGGGCGATGTGATCGTAAAGACAAGGTGAAATTTGCCAAAGGAAACCGAGGCAAAAACGTTTCCATCCCCTTTCGGGGCGATGTGATCGTAAAGGCAGGGTTTCGGTGTGCGCCTTCGCAACACCATCCTTTCGTTTCCATCCCCTTTCGGGGCGATGTGATCGTAAAGTTACCATCACGACATGTTTGTGGCGATGGTAAAAGAGTTTCCATCCCCTTTCGGGGCGATGTGATCGTAAAGTCAAGCAAATCAAGGGAGACCTTGTCCGACCAGTTGTTTCCATCCCCTTTCGGGGCGATGTGATCGTAAAGAAAGCGCGTACGCATTTACTGACAAAGAATATCTCCAGTTTCCATCCCCTTTCGGGGCGATGTGATCGTAAAGCAAACTGCCATGGCATTGGCAGTTTAAGCCTTCCTCAGTTTAATGGGTAGGGCAGGGATATTTCTATCCCTTTCCCCCCGACAAACCGGACAAGCAAGTTAACCAAGCATCCGGCTTTAGCAAATCCTAAAGCTACCAAAGACTCAGTTCATCATCGAGTTCAGAAT
>NZ_KV757612.1 GCF_001712795.1 Nostoc sp. KVJ20 | reverse complement strand
AAGGTTGAGATATTGAAAAATTAATCGAATCTGTTGGAGCTAAATTAATTTATTTGCCACCATATTCTCCTGATTTTTCACCAATTGAAAACTGTTGGTCAAAAATTAAAACTTCACTACGTTCTATTGGAGCTAGAAGTTATCCAGACTTAGCAAAAGCAATTGAAACTGCTTTTACTCAAGTCTCGTTAACTGATATTTATAATTGGTTTACCCATTCTTGTTACTGTACTTCACCAGACTGAGAAATGCTATATCTCATCTGCTTAATGGTTTGTTCCCTACCTACCGAATTATTCAAAAATTAAAGTCATCGGAACTGGAAACTAATCCTGTTAAGCGTCAATGTGAAGAAAAGGAAACTCGTTTATTTGTAGCTGCGTATATTCTACATGACTTTGAAAAATTCCCTGACTATCCGATTTGGTTGGAAGAAAATGATACAGATGATGTATTTAAAAACCGTGATTGGCGTAAAGACCCTGCAAAGAAATCAGATGCACCAAATTTAAGACGCGGGTATGTAAAACAAAAAATTCAGGATTTTAGTTTAGATAGTTTTTTGGGTGAAGATTGGGAAAATTGTATCGATGATATTGTGTGGCTGAGTAGTAATGCTGGTGATGGCAGTGATGCTGATCGAGGTTTAGAAATTCGTGGTTTGCGTCCTAATTTAGATGGACGAGTGCGGAATATACTACAAAGATTGTTAAAAATGTCTGATTTATTTGCTTCATTATTAAAGCATCCTCGTGATGTAGAAAGTGATGGCAGAAATGAGAAATTACCTGAGTTATTAAACGACTTAAGTAATGGTCAGTTAACATTTAGCTACCATGCTCTATCAGATAATCGTGGTGTGCTGACGAATATCATTAATAATGCTTTGATGGATGCACATCCTCAGCAATACTACACACAGTTATTGTATTTGCCAGATGGTGTAGTATACCTTGCCAGTAACGATGCACCTGCAATTCATACTGCTGATATTCCCAATCAAGTTGTAGATAAAATTAAAATATTATGCAGTAAGCAGTTAACAAAGCGACAAACAGGTTTTAGTCGAGATGGTAAAGGTTTCAAGTTCGCTGATTACTACTGGTTATTTTTCCGTGCTAATGAGTTAATGGAAGTCAGCATTAATGCAGCTATCAGTATACTGCCTGATACTAAATTAGCCTCATCTGGTAAGCGGAGTGAAAGTTTACAAAGTTTTCAGACACAAGGAGAATTACCACAAAATATAGATGTTGTATTTGGTAATGAAATTCAAATTGATAGATTAGCTGAATTTGGAGATATTATATGTCGAGGTATTTGGAGTAAATGGCAAGAACGCGCGAACGAATACCAAAAACAATTTCCTAAAGCTGAACGTAAAAATATTCCTGATTTAAACTTGACTGAAAAACTAGCTGAATACTTGGGTTTGCCAGAGGAAATACCAGCTATAAGACAAATTCAATCTCTCAAGAAAACAGGAGGTGTTCCTTTAGATTGGTATTATTTATCGGCTAAATATTACCAGAAAAATCTAGGTAAAAATTTAGCGCAAAATATTGAGTTGATGGAAGGTATGGTTAACTATACTTCCAACCTCATTGAACCTATTTTAGAAGATTTTGCAATTCCTGATGGTTGGAGTGATTTACGCACTTATGTAAGTCGAGTTATTTCTTTACCAACAGGTGCAGTTTTTGAACCTAAGCCAGACCAATTTTTAATAGAAATAAGTAGGTATAACGCTGCAAAATTTACAGGAAGAGGTAGAGAAAATGTTTGTGCTATATCTAGTTCTCCCTACACTATAACGGAGCAAATGGAGTCAGCAACGTTATTTGCACCACAAGTTTACAGCAATCGCCAAATTTTATTTAATGCTCAAGCTGCAAAGCGGCAAATTTGCTCAATCTGGTCAATTGAAATCATGTTGAGACAAATTATGATGAGTAAGACTAACGCGACTGGTGCAGACTTTGAAGGTCGTAAATATCGCTATCTCTATCTCTATCCTGCTTACTTCTTTACTCCAGAAACAAATAAGTTTTTGCAAAAGGCTTATAACGCCATATCTCAAACTCGATTTGATGCTGAACTTCGCAAACATTTTGTTTCCAAAGAACAAGTTGCAAATTTAACAATTGACAACTATCAACAAGTCGATGATTTGTTAATTAAGCAGGATATTTCACCAGAAGATGATAAGACATTTAAAATTAGCTATCCCGATGATGAAACATTAACTTTCTTCTTCATTGGTTTACCGCCAGGAAGAGAAGCAACAGATACAGAATCGTGGGTAATGCCAACTTGGTTAGCATTTGCTTTACCGCTTGTTCTTGATGTAAAAGTCGTTGCATCAGAGTCACCTGTACCACCTTTTATTAGTGGTGCTGATTTTGAACAAACAGTTTTAATTGATGGAGAACATCAAGCGATTCGTTCTTTAATTCAAAAAGATAACTATCGTTTAGATAGCATTCTACCTAGAATTTCAGAAAAGCGTGAATTTTCTCCCCTCAATACTCTCACTGCTGCTTATTCTATTCACTTGGAAGTTAACCGTAAAAAGGATGGCGATCCAGATTGGGGAAAATTAGCAGATTTAGCACGGGATTTAGAAACTAGTCCTCTCTATGTCTTCTATTACCTTAATAAATGGTTGCGAAAGCAAGACAAAATTGATTCTGTACCTATGGCGAAAGTTCGCCTATACTTGGATTTTTATCACTATTTTGAACCAGAAGGAAAAGCTGTGAATCAACTGCGTAAGTTAACAGAACTCTACCGTCGTTTTTATCGTTCTAAAAGTCAATATGCGAAAGCTAATGCAATTCTCAAACCAATTGATGAGGCTGCTGATGTAATTTTGAAAATTGATAAATCTATGGCTAGTGACACTGATTCTTTAATAGATGTGGTAGCGGCTCGTCTAGCCAAGCTGATGAACAATGTGCGACGGAGAGCGGCTGAAGGAAAACCAACATTAACTTTAATTGATGGTAAGTGGAAACCTGCCTTAACTTCCGAAGAAGAACGTCAAGCAGTTTATGAGTTTTCTAAGTATTTTGTAAAAGAAATATTTGAGGGAAGCTTTAAAAGCGATCGCGCACGTTTAGCAGGTACTCAACTTAACCTAATTCGAGATACCTGTGAATACCTTTATCGCCTAGCAGATGATGAAGAACGTAAAGCACGTCCACAAGAGGAACCGGATGATATTCCTGAATTAGAACTTGAAGCATCAGTCTAATTTATTCTTTTTTTACAACTAATTAAATCGGAGCAATGAAATCATGAAATTCTTGAAAACACTCGATTCTAAATTTTTCCACGATGTAATTCCTGCTAAACCAATGGGTAAGTATGCTCATTTTATTACTATTCGTGTTACAGAATCTTATCCTTTATTCCAGACAGATGGTGAACTCAATAAAGCCAGAGTACGTGCTGGAATTGAAAACAAAGAACCTATTAGTCGCTTGGCAATGTTTAAGCGCAAGCAGTCTACACCAGAGCGTTTAACAGGTAGAGAATTATTACGTAACTACAAAATTGGTGACTGGGAAAAATGCGACTACAACGTAGATTTCAGCAAAACTACTCCTGATTGTATTCTCTACGGTTTTGCTATTGGTGATTCCGGTTCTGAAAAGTCGAAAGTAGTTGTAGACACAGCGTACTCTATTACACCCTTTGATGATTCTCACCTTAACTTTACCCTCAATGCACCTTTTGAAAATGGGACAATGAGCCGTCAAGGTGAAGTAACCAGCCGTATTAATAGTCAAGACCATATCTTACCTCAAGTCTTTTTCCCCAGTATTGTCACGCTGAAAGATCCCACTGAAGCTGGATTTCTTTATGTTTTCAATAATATTCTCAGAACACGCCATTATGGAGCGCAGACTACCCGTACTGGTAGAGTACGTAATGAGTTAGTTGGAGTCATTTTCGCTGATGGTGAGATTGTTAGTAATCTTCTTTGGACTCAAAAGATATATGACGTAATGAGTAATGCAACTCCAAAGCAAATTAATCCTCCCGATCCGCTCAATGAAGACGAGGTTTTAGAGGCGGCTACACAAGCAATTACTGCTCTAATGTCTCAAGAGTGTATTTCTCATACTGATTTTTTTGGTGCATCCTTCACACAACTTTTGAGTGAAGTTAAGTCTATTACCAGTGATGAAACTCGATTGCAAGAAATGTTGAATCAAGCAAATGCTGAATCATCTATTTATGCTCAAACATGGGTTCTTAAATCAGGTAAGAAAGACCCTAAGAAAGATACCAAGAATAATAAGAAAGCTGCTGCTGTCACGGAGTAAGCAAGATGGCAATTATTTATCGCTGTCAAATAGAACTTCATGACAGCCTCTATTACGCAACTCGTGAAATCGGGCGATTGTATGAAACAGAGCCAATAATTCACAATTACGCTCTTTGTTATGCACTGGGTTTAGTTGATAGCCAAATCTACTCTACTACCGTTGCTGAAGAACATTCTTATCGATATTTTTGCCCCGAACAAGTGCCAAAATATGAGGAGCATTTAACGCCACTCAATCAACAGCAAATTTACGTAACTCCGGCGCGATCGCTCAATCATTCTTCCATTCTCAACACCTGGAAGTATGCTAACAATAACTACCACGTTGAAATGGAGAAAACACAGAAAAATATCCCCAGTTTTGGGAGAGCAAAGGAAATAGCAGCAGAAAGTAGATTTGAGTTTTTTGTCATATCTCAAAAAGAACTCAAATTACCAAAGTGGATTCGTTTGGGTAAATGGATGAGTAAAGCCGAAGTGACGGTTGAACAATTACCGAAACATAAAATTTTTGAAGGTATATTCACTTGTACACATCCATTAAATCCTTTAGATGTCATGTTCACCAATCAAGTGATTAGCTATGATGTTGTGAATATGCCCCCAGTTAGCTTAATTCAGAATGTCCAAATGTGAGGTCAATACTATCAATTTGATGGCATTCAAAACTTAAAAATTCCAGTTCATATACAATATCGTTTTCGGAGTTAATTACTTCCCAAAACCTTTACTACGGCTTTGATTTTTTCGAGGTTATATCGTCATTAACTCGGCTTTAAAACCTCTGGAATCTTGCAACATTAACTTACGTATTCGCTGGCGTTGATAAGTCTGCACTTCAGCCGCTAAAGGATGATTAGGATCAATCTTTAGGTGAGTAATAGAAGAAACATATTGTTCTTTACTTTCGGGATTATTTGGCTCTTTTAGTCCGCACATAATCCCGCCTTCATCTCCTGAATAGCCAACGAAATCAATTTCAAATTCTCTGTCTGGATCGGCGTTTACTCCTTTTTGCTTTAATGTCTTCAAAAACTCCTTCCCGGCTCGTGCTTTAATGGGTAAGTTCTCTTTCAGTTTTTCAGTTAGTGCCTTTGCTGCATTGTAATCATCAATTCTCATTGGTTTTTCTCGCTATGTAGTTTTTCTCACTTAAAAGAATACTACTATCATCACTCGACAGTCTTTAAAATTTTAGATACCACATTCAGCGATCGCTCCTCTATCCCCAGTGAAACACTATCAACAACAAACCAACGCTTTCCCCAGCGACTACCTAAACAACTTGTGGGGAGAAATCCAAGCTTGTCCTTACTTTGCTATCAACAACCTCAACCGCGATTTTGTCGCCACTAAAGGATTTTCTGTAGTATTTCAGCGTTCTGGATTACCAAAAGTAGAACAGCAGTTTCCCTACTTCAAACCTTACCTAGATTTAGCTCTCCAACCAAATTGTAATGCTTTTTACCTCAATCCTTTACAGCTAAAAGAAGGCTCTCGCGTCGATCCGCATATTGATCGCTCTTTACGTTCCTACTCCAAAACCATTGAACCGCCTGCGGTTGTCAGTGTCCTCTATGTGCGCGTACCTGCGGATATGGAAGGGGGAGAACTGGTATTGCGATCGCACAAACGCCAACTTGGGCAAATTAAGCCCCAATTCAATACTTTAGTTTACTTTCAAGGTGATTTAACCCATTCGGTTAACGCTGTCAAAACCCCAGGAAATCGCCTAAGTCTCGTTTGTGAACAGTATAGTTTGAGTGAAACTGAACTCCAGGAAATCCCTGAGTTTACTGTAGAGTCAAGAATCACTCAGTCTACAACCAAAAAAAGAAAGTATGCCTCATAGTTTAGTGTTGAATTTGCTACCTCAATCGCCCATTCCACCACAGTATCTTACAGGTAGACATCTCCACGCCTTATTTTTAACCCTCGTTAGTTCTGTAGATAGCACATTAGGCGATCGCTTGCACGATTCCACCGCAGACAAAGCTTTCACTCTTTCTCCCCTACAAATAAGGGGACAGGGGATAGGGGATAGGGGACAGGATTGGGGGAAATATAAATCTAAAATTTCTAATAGCAGTAGTTTGCAATACTCACATCAACAACCCATTCCCGCCGGAACTCCTTGTTGGTGGCGCATCTCTTTATTAGATGACACTTTATTTGGCAAACTTACCCAACTCTGGCTAAATCTTAATCCCAATCGCCCTTGGCATCTTGGCCCGGCTGACTTGTATATTACCAGCATTCAGGGTACACCCCAATCTATTCAACCTTGGGCAAATGCCACTACTTACGCTCAATTATACGAAGAAGCTAGCGATCGCAATTCTTCCATCAACCTTAGCTTTTCCACACCTACCGCCTTCCGTCAAGGACAGTATGATACTACTCTTCCTACCAGAGAATCTGTTTTCAATTCCCTACTTTCGCGGTGGAATAAATACAGTGGGATAGAATTGAATCAGATTGCAATTGAGTCAATATTTCCTTCTTTTGTCAATATTCACACAGAAATAGTAGCCGACTCCCGCAGCAAATTTATCGGCATTATTGGCGAAGTTAATTACAAGATATTGGGAGAAATTGAACCAATACAAATTAAACAGATTAACGCTTTAGCTGACTTTGCTTTGTATGCAGGAATTGGTCGTAAAACAACAATGGGTATGGGAATGACACGTAGGTTAAAGGGGACAGGGGATAGGGGATAGGTTATAAATAATGTATCAAATAGAACTTGGCTTAATCTGTAACCTGTCACCTGTCCCCTGTCCCCTATCACCTCTTTCCTATCACCTATGAAAATAGAGTCGCATCGAGATTTGATTGTTTGGCAAAAATCAATGGATATGGTAGTGCAGATATATCAATTAACTGCCAAATTTCCAGCAACAGAAACTTATCGATTGACTTCGCAAATCACTAGAGCAGCAGTATCAGTACCAGCAAATATAGCTGAGGGTCATGCACGAGGAACGAAAAAAGATTATGCAAACTTTTTAGCGATCGCTAAAGGCTCGTTAATGGAAACAGAAACTTTTTTAATGCTGACTGTAAGGTTGAATTATATACCTCAATCACAAGCAAACTCCACTTTATTTTTGATTACAGAAATCAGTAAAATGCTTACTACTCTTCGTAATCGACTAATCAATACGCAATGATTAAAAATATGAAAAACTATCTGTCCCCTGTAACCTCTCACCTATCCCCTTCATTAGAATATATTTCTATTGCGGCATTGAATCAATATGCCTATTGTCCGCATCGCTGTTGGCGGATGTTTTGTGCAGGGGAGTTTATTGATAATCAATACACAATTGAAGGTACAACTTTACACGCTCGCGTCCACACGACGAGCGATGTACAGCGAGGAGAAACTTGGCAAGTTCGAGCAATTTGGCTAAAGTCTGAGCAATATAAACTCATCGGCAAATCTGATTTAATTGAAGCCGAATCTGGTCAAGTTTACCCAGTGGAATACAAACGGGGACGTAAAGGCGAATAGGATAATGATGAGTTACAAGTTTGTGCCCAAGCCTTATGTTTAGAAGAGATGACAGGACAACCAGTTAACACTGGATATATCTATTATGCCCACTCCCATCAACGGCAATTAGTAGAGATTAATGCAGAGTTACGGCAAAGTGCGATCGCAACTATTCAATCTGTCACAAATCTCCTAGAAACAGGAACAAAGCCAAAAGCATTTTACAGCAAACGCTGCCAAGGATGCAGTCTTTATTCGCAATGTTTGCCCAAAGCAACCGATAAGGTCAAAAGTTATCAAGAAGTCAATTAAATCATACCCCAATACAGTTTTCATATCAGCCCAAAACCATCATGTAGAGACGCGATTTATCGCGTCTTGAAAGACAAATTATCTACGCCAACAACCCTTGCTAAACGTATTTAATTATACCCAAATCTCTTTCCTCAAACCCAGATTATTATTAGGAAAAATAAAAAATGGGAACACTTTACGTAACACAAACCGATGCTTTTATCGGCAAAGTTGACGAACGTCTCACCGTCAAAGCTGAACAAAAAACTATCATGGATATCCCTTTAATTAAACTAGAAGGGATTGTAGTACTAGGGCGGGCTACTATTTCTCCCGCCGTCGTCAGTGAACTTTTAGATCGTCATATTTGTTTAACATTTCTCACCGAAAACGGACGATATTTAGGGCGTTTAGAACCAGAAGCTACTAAAAATATCTTTGTTCGTAAAGCCCAATGGCAAGCTGTGGGAGAATCAGAACCAGCAATACATTTAGTTAGAGGATTTGTCCGGGGTAAATTGAAAAATTACCGCCATAGCTTACTTCGCACTCAGCGAGAACATCCTGATACTGACCTGAATAATAACATCACTCGATTAGAAAACGCGATCGCACCAATCGAAAAAACTAGCAGTATTGATTCCCTCAGAGGCTTAGAAGGTGCTGGGAGTGCAGCCTATTTTGGTTGCTTTCAACAGCTAATCAAAACCTCAGAATTTCAATTTGAAGCCAGACGCCGCCGCCCACCAACCGATCCGGTTAATGCTCTACTGAGTTTTGGGTATTCATTGCTACGTCATGATGTGCAAAGTGCTTTAAATATTGTTGGCTTTGATCCCTATCTAGGATACTTACACGTTGAACGTTATGGTAGACCTTCCCTAGCCTTGGACTTGATGGAAGAATTTCGTCCTTTAATAGTGGATGCTGTAGTGTTGTCGCTAATTAACAAGCGATCGCTAACCCTAACTGACTTTACCACCGAACCCCTCAGTGGTGCGGTAAATTTAACCAAAGAAGGACTGCATACATTTCTTCGCGCTTATCAACAAAAGAAACTATCGAGTTTCAAACATCCAGTTATGGGAACCAAATGCACCTACCAAGAATCATTTGAAATTCAGGCGAGGTTATTAAGTAAATACCTAATGAACGAAATCGATAAATATCCTCCCCTAGTTCTCAAATAACTTGTAATTTCTCCCCATTCCCCATTCTCTATTCCCTACTCCCTTCATGTATATTGTTGTCAGCTACGATATTCCAGAAGATAAGCGTCGTACTAAAATCCATTCGATTCTCAAGTCTTATGGACAATGGATGCAACTGAGTGTGTTTGAGTGCGATATCACTCCCACTCAGTATGCTAAACTGCGATCGCGTTTAGCCAAATTGATTAAACCCGACACTGACAGCGTGCGCTTTTATTTTCTCTGCGGCTGTTGTCAGCGAAAAGTCGAACGTATTGGTGGAGAACAGCCACGGGACGAAACAATTTTCTTTGCTGAGTCCCCTTCTAGCTAGATTTCTGTATCTCAAATGCGCGGAAGGGTAGGTGTAAAAATTTCACAGCCATAAAAAAGTGCTTCTATCCCAACTCCAGTAAGGCTTTCAACCCATTATTCGCCTAATCCTCATCCGCGCAATCTCTGAAATGCTTATCAAAAAACGATTTCAGCCTTTAAATTTTCCTGACACTCTTCCCAAACGAATTCTCTAATGCTATGATTGCCCTTGAATCGCGCAACCGCACCTTGAAAACTAAATACAGCTTGGGTTTCAGGCTCCCGCCATTGCAATTAATCAAAATCCCTATTAGGGATTGAAACATTAAAAGTAAACTCATAACCCTTAAAAGAAATTGCAATTAATCAAAATCCCTATTAGGGATTGAAACGTTAGGAGCGATCGCCTATCATGAACAATAAATTAAATTGCAATTAATCAAAATCCCTATTAGGGATTGAAACGTTCCCTGGTAAAATAAGTAACTCGTAGCTGTCCCAATTGCAATTAATCAAAATCCCTATTAGGGATTGAAACTTTGCATCTGGTGCACATTCATCTTTACTGAATATTTTATTGCAATTAATCAAAATCCCTATTAGGGATTGAAACTAATAAATCCTCTTCGATAATAAAACAGTTGCAGCGCATTGCAATTAATCAAAATCCCTATTAGGGATTGAAACAACTATCTCTTTTATTTCATCCTTGTAAGCAAAAATTGCAATTAATCAAAATCCCTATTAGGGATTGAAACGTAAAGCAGTTTGATACCCAACAGCCTCAACACTATATTGCAATTAATCAAAATCCCTATTAGGGATTGAAACAATCCACAATGGTATGACCTTTTCAGACATACCAGCAGAGATTGCAATTAATCAAAATCCCTATTAGGGATTGAAACACCGCTACGGTTCCAAATTGGTGAGAATAACTGAAGATTGCAATTAATCAAAATCCCTATTAGGGATTGAAACAAGATATTATCTGGATGATGGAATCCTTGGCGCAGACAATTGCAATTAATCAAAATCCCTATTAGGGATTGAAACAGAAACTCAAGATCAAAGATTGAAGCACCTGAAATGCCCAATGTGTAGATTGAACATCATCTAATTGATTTACTGAAGTCACTTGTCCTTGTAGCATTGCGCCCGATTCTTGGGGAATACTTTCAGGAATTAGCTGGGTAATTGAAGTTGGAGTAAGAGGAGAAAGTTTTTCCTCAACAGTCTCGGCTAAGGTAGGAGTTGCATGATTTAGGATGAGGAAGCTCAAAAGACTCAAACAACCCATTATATGAAAATCTGCAAACCAATAATTTTGCATACTTCAGCAGTAGGACAAGCTCGACATCAGTGGCAGTCGTCAGATCGAAGGTATGATGTGCAAACGTCCTCGCCTCAAAACTGAGAGTAATAAATTCGTACTCGGTGTTCCAATAAGCCGAATTGAGGATATCAGCTGGCACAACCGTCACATCGCCATATCCAAATTGCCGCTTTTGAAAGCGATGCTCGATCATCTCTTCAACCATTGGCGGCGATGGACTGCGATCGTGAATGATAATGCGATGTTGCCTGGAATAATTTTCTGCCAACTGATGTGGTGGATGGCGATGATATTGCAGTTGAATGCCGTCCCATCCTGCTTTGTCACTGGAGAGTAATGGCGCTTCCGGGTAAAGCTTCAGCACATCATCCTGCTGAACAAAATCAACAACTAAGATATCTGAAGTTACCATTGCTTGGCTCCTTCTATGGAACTGGATACTGATCAAATTGCTGCATCAGATCCAGTAGCTCAGTTTGGCTGGGTTGTCGCCCGTTTTCGGTTAACCGGGCTAACCCCTCAAAGTACTGCTCCCGTGAGTCGGCAGGACAAAAGAGGATCAGTAGGGTCGATCTCACTGTTCCAGGATTAGAGAACCCATGCGGTGTATTTTCTGGCACGAGCATCATTGCGCCCGGTGCAGCCATAATTGTTTGCCGATCCAACAGCAACTCCACTTCTCCCTCCACCACATAAAATATCTCGGTTAATTGCTTGTGGATGTGTGGACTGGCTCCTTTCGTTCCTGGTTCCATAACAAATTCAAACAAGCCAAAGTGTCCATTTGTGTTCTCCCCAGTCACTTTGAATGTGCAGGTACTGGTGCCGAGTTTAACAGATTTTCCTTCACCGGGTTGCAGAATAATCGGTAACGACATCATAAGCTCCTCTGGATTAAGAATTGGGAATTGCAGCAACCGCGTCTATCTCAAACAATAGCCCCTCGACTGCTAATCTCGGTACAGGAATCAAAGTACTGGTGGGTTTGCGATCGCCCGACCACACCTGATTCCGTGTGGCTGAGATCAATTGCTGTTTTTCGGCATCGTGATCAACTGAGAGGACTGTAATTTTCACAACTTCCTCTGGGGTTGCCCCAACTGCTGCTAATGCTGCACGAAGGTTAGCAAATGCCTGTTTCAACTGAGCTGCAAAGTCAGCCGCAACCAGATTGCCCGTCTCATCCATGCCCAATTGACCTGCGATATAGACAAGAGTTGTTTGTGTTAGCGGGAACCGTTACAACATGGGTGAAACCGTAATGAGATGGATCGAAGAATCCAGGAGGATTGAGGTGCTGAATTTGTTGAACCATGATTTGACTCCTAAATCAATTTTGTTGAAAGTTGCCAGTGCATGAGATTAACTGAGTGGAGACACAATTGCTCAGGCATAGCGATCGGACATCGCCGGAATATCAATCTCTTTCACACAGGAAACGCGCGATAGTTGGCGTAAACAGCGCAGTAAGAGAACCAAATCCTGCATTGGAATTTGCCTGCTGTCGTAGGTTTGGATTGCTGCCTCTGCCCCAGCTTCATAGGCGATTTCTGCCGCAATACTACCTGGGTTGAGCGAAGTCACTGGAATACGATGCTCTCGTAAACATTCTCGCAGGGCATGAACCACACCCCGCAGACCAAATTTAGATGCGGTATTCGCAACTTCCGGTGTGCCAGAGTTATCTAAGCCCGAAAGCGAACTCATATAGACAACACGGGGATTGCTTGAACGCTTGAGATTTGGCAACAACCGATGAGTACAGAGAATAGCAGCCAGCAGATTCACTTGGATAATTTGTTCCATCTCTTCTAAAGTGGATTGTTCAAAGGAATAGGTTGGCTCAAACGCATTCTCCTCCCAAATCCCGGCGTTGTAGAACAGGAAGTCAACCGCGCGATCGCCAATTGCCTCAGCCACCTTGACCGCAGCAGTTTGAGGAACCGACAAGTCTGCCCAAATCCAAACTCTAGACACTTGATCGCCGCGATCAAGGCTAGCAGGGCGAGTTCTGGAAATGAGAAACACAGTATCGCCTGCATCTGGCAACCCAACGCTGAAGCCTAAGCCAACGCCGCGACTAGCTCCAAAGATCACAATATTTGCCATTACTGCACCAACTTGAGAAGTTGCGACTTTATAAAGAAAAACCTTTAGTAAGAATCATAAGTGCTTAACTTGACTTTGTAAAGCTTTTTCTTTAATTTGTTAAGTATGAAAGCAGAATCAACTAGCGTTCGGACTCGACGGGCGATCGTCCAATATCTCAAACAAGAAGGAGCGTTAGATGCGGAAACGCTCGCCTCCCATTTGAACATCACCGCAATGGCAGTGCGGCAGCATATCTACGCTTTGCAAAAAGAAGGATTGGTGACGTACCAGGAACAAGCACGTCCGATGGGACGGCCTGCCAAGTTATGGGAGTTAACGCCTGCTGCTGATCGTTTCTTCCCTGATCGCTACGCTGAGTTAACGTTAGGTCTGATTAACTCAATGAAACAGGCATTTGGTGAACAGGGATTTGATCGGTTACTGGAAGTCAGAACTCGCGAACAAATTCAAGCGTATCGAGCGATCGTGCCAAGGCATGCTCCGCTTCAACAGCAACTAGAAGCGTTAGCAGTGCGGCGAACTGAGGAAGGCTACATGGCAGAGGTCACGGCTCAAGCTGACGGCACTTTTCTCCTCGCTGAAAAGCATTGCCCCATTTGTGCGGTGGCAACTGCTTGCACTGGGCTGTGTCGGATGGAGTTAGAAATCTTTCAAGCGGCTTTAGGTAACGATGTGAGCATTGAACGAATTGAACACATTTTGGCGGGTGATAGACGTTGTGTATATCTGGTTATCAGTACTTAGAGATTGTCAGGTAACAACCTTGCCTTTTTTGAGTTATAAATGCTTTCTCAGCAAGCTTTTTAGACAATAAATTGTAAAAGTTATTTCTTGACAGGCTCTTAAACAAAACTGAACAATAAAAAATTCAATTCTGACTCCTGACTCCTAAATTCTGAATTCTCTATTATTAAGAAGTAGAGCTATTTTTTTAGTCAATGCCCAGCAAAACAATTGATGTCCGAGAGTACACCGTCAGAGCGCACAAGCGGGAAATTCATACTCGCGTTTTTAACTTTGTGTGTAAGCAATGTGAACAACCCACACAAACAACGAGAAACCTTTGGTGTGCGACCGCTCTACTGTGAAACATGCCGTCCACCACAAGCACCCAAGCAATCGAAAATAGTCCCTATAGGCAAGAGGAAACCCAGAGCTATGAACTACAAGAGTTGGAAGGATATAGCTGGGTGATTTTTTGTTTTGAGGTAAGGGCGATTACCTAAAAATATTGTTAGTACTTACGCCAAGTGATTGTCTAGCCATCTGTTTATATTCATCCAAGTCTGACTTCAGCGCAAATTCCGCGATGGCTATGGGATAAGAAGCAGCCAGTTCAATCGCTTGTTCTGCCATCTTCGACCAAATACGTCCACCTGCCTCGGCGTATGCCGATATCAGCTTATTCAGAGCGTCTTCACCAAAAGTGCGGTAATGGGCGACAAAATCACGGGCTGGGTCAGTGACGGCAGCCTCAGTCCAGTCAATGAAGCCAGTTACTTGTACTTGGGCATCAATCAAAATATGCCCAGCGTGTAAATCACCATGAGTTAACACTGTTTCTTTCGTCCAAACCTCATCCTTTTGGAGCCAAGATTGCCAACGGTTCCACAACTCTTCACCAACACCAAACTCATCCTTCACTGCATCCATCTTCTGTTTCATCGCCGCACGTGCTTCTTCAGCGGTTTCAATGGGAAGACCAATTGCGCGTGCTTCCTCAATGCTAACTAGATGAAGAGAGGCAATCCCCTTAGCTAGCGATTTATGAAACTGATCAGGTGGATTTGCTGGATCAATTTCCCACACATAAGCTTTTGCTTCTGAGTCAATTGTGCCTGTTGGCACACCGTTTAATGCCCGGTAAGCAATGAGTTCATCTGTGCAAATAGTCCATTGTGGCACTTCCACATTGAGAAGAGGGGCAATCAGTTCCAGCGTGCGTTTTTCCTTATCCACCGACGGTAGAACATCCTCCCGCCGAGGAAGACGCAAAATCCAGCGTTCTCCATCAGTGTCCCTTGCTAACACAACTTGAAAATCAAGACCCGATTCATTAAATTGCAGTGAGTCTTCTTGGATAGTCAAATTATGATTGTGGGCTAGTTCAAGCACTTCCTGCTTTGATTTTGTCTTTTTAATCATGTCTTCTTACCACTACGCATCAAGAATGCTGAATACTGCTGCATAATAACTATTTAATGCCAGATCAGAAAGGCTGACAGAATGGAGGCAATAGCCAATCAGTTAAACCTGATTAAAATCAAGATTGATGTTACATCTCCAATTTCAAAATATGGAGTTTTGCGTTTATCGCGTAGAGTATAACTTGATGGATGGGCTTCCCCCGGATTTCTCACCACATTTCTTAAAGCCTGCATTTGTGCCGGGGAGAAGTAATAAGTAATAAGTAATGAGTAAGAAGTAAGAAGTTTTTACTCATTACTTATTACTCATTACTCATTACTCATTACTTATCTTCTGCTCCATCAAACGCCTTGAGAAGAGTGAGAAATGCGGGTTCCTACCTCAGCCCATCCTACGGCGCTTGAGTGCAAACGACATTCTTATCTCGGTTTGCAGGTTGCGGTAAGTTCTATATTGTAGAAAGTCCCTGGTTTGGGATTAATTGAACGCAATTCTTGGATAAAAGCATTAAATCTTGTATTGCTGATCCCGAAGCCAGCTTCAGCACAAGCAGATAAACCTCCTTCGATAGGAATAGATCCGGACTTGGGGCTATATACAATGAATTTATCGACGGTACTAGTGCCGACTGCAAACCCGATAACCTGGCGAACTGTTCGCAAAGCGGCATTATCTAAGGAACCACCAATACTGCCAATACTGATATTAACCGCACGACTATTAACCGCAGGACTTTCAGCCACAACGGGTGTATTGATTGACAATACTGCCCCGACAATCATAAAACAGGTGAATTTCAACATTATCCTCTACTCCAAAAAATTGAAAAACTAATAATTAGGTTTCGACATGGATGAAGTACATTACAGATGCTAGCCATTTGGAGATTACTTCAGCATTACGTCTTTCCTTTTCTGAAGAATGTTAATTTCTTAAAAATTCTTTATCAAATCGCCTTTGCAGACCCTGGCTGTCTAATTGGTGAGAATGTTTGAAAAGCTCAAGATAGTTACAGTTCGCCATTCTGAGCGTCACAAAGTAAAAGGAAGAATCCTAGTTTTCGTTGCTCTGGGTTGGCTACGTTACTTTTGATACAAAACATACTTTTCAAACGCCCTCAAAGAGAGTAGAGAATTTCATCCAATACCGAATAGCAATAATGACGTTAGATATTGCTCCGATTAAGGCTGACCAAGAAAGTCTCCTTTGCCAAGTTCTACACCGCAGTGCCTAAGAATGTCATACGCTGTTGTGACATGGAAATAAAGATTTGGTAAAACAAAATATAAGAGAAATGGCATTCCTTGAAAAGAGAGAGTATTGTCACGCATCTGTAGGGTAATTTCTCTCTCTTCTGAACCGTCAATTTGCTCAGGTTTAAAAGTATTTAAATGAGAAATAGTTTTTTGAATGCGGTCAATAAGTTGACCAAATGTAGTTTCATTGTCCTCGAATTTAGGTGGTTCTATTCCTGCTAACCGTGCAGCACCTCTATTTACTATGTCAGAGGCAATCTGCACTTGTTTTGATAATGGAAACATATCTGGGGATAGACGACTATTAATCAACACAGAAGGGTCTATTTTTTTAGTTTCAGCATAAGCAGCACCTTTTTCAAGAATGTTTATAAGGTTATTTAGTGTGTGAATAGACACGGGTATTAAAGCTTGGTACATTGAAATGGTCATTGAGATTTCTCCAGAAAAAGTTCAAACGACTTTGAGCCGTCCCATCTAATATTAGGGGGTATTGACTGTGATATTGTGTCAAATGAATATGGAACCGAATTTAGTCACAGATCCAAAGATATTGAATGTTTTGAACGAACTTATCAATCCATTGCGGCGCATCGACAAGCAGTTGAGCAAATTTGTCCGGGCAAACATCCTCAAACTCCAGCATCACGCTGCAATGCTCATCACTCGTGAGGGTATTGAGTAATTCTTTAATAGAATTGCCTATTTTTGGGCTTGAGCGATTCTTCGAGAACACCGCAGGCATCGCAGAACTTTTTGGTGTAGTGAGTGTATCTTAAGTTGCCACGGATGTGATAGCATACCTTCAACAATTTTAGATAGCATATCCAATCCATGAATCAAGTTCGACTCCCCAAAGTTAGCGTCGCCGTGATTGGTTGGGTAGTTGCAAGCGTATTTTATACCACTCCCGTGTTGGGAGGTATTCTAACTAGACAAGATTTTTTGGGTGATTTTGCCTTAGTTGATGCTAGTAGCCCTTTTTTAGAGAACTTTTTGCCAGAAGAGAGCGAATATTCGGGATTTGTGGTTTACTCAGAAGACGGGATTTTGAGTGATTGGGAGCTATCCGTCAACAATCTAGACCTGAATTTGCAGCCAAGCTTTAATTCCGGCGATTTAACCCCAAATGTCGATTTTGAGCTTGATTCTGGGTCGAATTGGAATTTAGTAGTTGATTTTGGCATTGCTTTTGATGCTCCAAGATATACCTTAGAAAAAACTTCAAGCTCTGAAATTAGCTTGACGGGTGAAGTCGGACGGGCAGGAACATACATCTATCAAGATTCTGCTGCCAATATTACCCTGAGTTCTTCATCTACATCAATACCTGAACCCACTTCCCTGCTAGGTCTATTGTTTGGAGTTGGTGCAATTGCTGCCTCTAAAAAAGCTGGGGAGACTAAATCTAAAGCATGAATTAACTCGACTCTTTACCAAAGCTTTATCGATCTACACCCCCACCAGGCAATCGCACATCACAGACGTACACCTACTATCCATTGTTAACCCAAACCTGCCACTGCCCCAGGTATGCGTTCCATATTGGTTCACTATCAGCTATCCCAATAGCCGAGCCGATTATGGAGACTAGCTGTTGGTAATCTCTCAAAATTAAATAAACTTGTTCAATTGACATAGAAACGGCGATCGCTGGGGCTGAGATTGGGGTACGCTGTGGGTTACAGGGTTTACACGAGGACTCAGCCTTCAAAGGGAGCATCATCGCTTCGTTAGCATAATAAAAAGGATAATTGAACAGTAAAAATAAATCCACTAACTTTTATGAGTCAAACACAATCGGAACTAAAGCTACTAACCTTCGATTATCCATAATGCTAGTTCGGTCAAACTAATAGTTGAAGTAGTGTCAACCAACTGGCAGGATGATTATTACGATAAGCTTCGTGACTATTACACCTAAACATGGTAGTTGGCTCAATATTGCTGAGAACGAACTATCGGCATTAACTCGACAATGTTTGGATAGACGGACTCCAGATCGTGAAACTTTAGAACGAGAAACATCTGCTTGGTACATTCAGCGCAATCGCAAGCAATTGTCGGTGGATTGGCAATTCTCAACCGCAGATGCTCGCATCCGCCTCAACCGTCTTTACCCACAAATAGAAAACTGACAGACCACTAGAGGTATCTTGGAATCGTAGAAAACTCGTTTGAGATTGTCTTTTTAGCAAACACAATTAAAGCTTTAATCTCGACTCTCAAGTTAGTTTTACCGTTCTAGGATAGAAGCATAATTTGCAATAGAAATTGATGAAATATAGACATTGCATAGTAAATGACCTCAATCCTATCCCTCTATTATGCAATGCCGTTTTTGCTCTCTCTAACAAACTAAACTAAGCTATGACAACAATATCAGCATTAGTCATGGCTAGTCCGGTACTGAGATTAGCTATTTGGACTTGTGCTGATCCGCCTAATCCATCTATGTCAAAGAATAGTTTGCCGTTAGTATTGTCATAGATAAATCGATGGCTAGCATTTATAGCAGCTGTTCCGATAATGAACCGTGCTGATGGCAGCGTACCTACAACCAAACCGCCTCCGAAACCAGATGCAGAAACAGTGATGAGATCATTAATAACGCTAAAATCATTTATTGTGTCAATACCTTCATTGCGAAAATTAAAGCTAAAGCGGTCTCCACCACTACCGCCAGTTAGAATATCATTCCCTGTACCACCATTGAGAGTATCATTGCCACTGTTACCAATTAGGCTATCGTTTCCAGCCTTACCAATCAGATTATCATTACCTGCTTTACCAATCAGGATGTCATTCCCTGCATTGCCATCGAGAGTATCATTTCCCTCGGTGCCGAAGAGGGAATCATTACCTGTGCTGCCAATTAAGTTAATGTTGTTGGCAATCTCAATAATGCCTCTGCGATTAGTACTTTGAACGTCATGATTCCAGCCAGAACTACCCAAATAAACAAAATCTCTAATTTGGTCAGTGCTGGGTAGCCCTGGTATCCAATTTTGATAAGCACTTTGCTCACCAATCCAGTTAAATGTTCCCTCTTTCCCGGCATCAGAAAAACCGATCCACGGATTTTGACTGGCATACTTACCAGCTAGAAAAGTTTGTTCTGCTACATCATTAATAGTAACGAGATTACCACCAAAACTTTGAGCTTCTACTTGTGTTTGACCCCAACTGCCTACTTTTGATAATAGATAAGTTTTGCCACCAAAAGTAACTGCGTCGCTGGCTTCATAAATTGTAGCGATCGCCTGATTATCTCCTAAAATAGCATTGGTTGGTGAACTCAGATTGACAAAAAAGCTTTCTGCGCTAATTGTGTCAGCATCTTTGAGGATAGTAATACTAATTGTTTGTACATTCTGTCCAGGCGCAAAATTCAACGTACCACTAGTTGCTTGATAATCACTGTCAGCAAGCGCAGTATTATTAGACGTACTGTATTTCACAGTCGCACTATTACTAGTATTGCCATGACGACGGATAATAAAAACAGCTTCTTTCGTACCGCTACTAGATTCAATTATCCCTAAATCTTCAATTACCAAAATCGGGGTAGTGGGGCTCTTGATTTCAATAATACCTCTACGATTAGTACTTTGAACGTCATGATTCCAGCCAGAACTACCCAAATAAACGAAGTCTCTAATTTGGTCAATACTGGGCAGTCCTGGTATCCAGTTTTGATAGGTACTGGACTCACCAAACCAGTTAAATATTCTCTCTTTACCAGCGTCAGAAAGACCAATCCATGAATTTTGATTAGCAAATAAGCCAGCCAAGAAAGTTTGCTCTTTGGCATCGTTAATGGTGACGAGATTACCACCAAAACTTTGAGCTTCCACTTGGGCAGATCCCCAACTTCCCGCTTGTGATAACAGATAAACACTATCACCAAAAGTGTATATTTGCCTTCCAGTCAGATCGGGAATGGGAACAGAAACAGGGGTGGGAATCTCAATAATGCCTCTGCGATTAGTACTTTGAACGTCATGATTCCAGCCAGAACTACCCAAATAAACAAAATCTCTAATTTGGTCAGTGCTGGGTAGCCCTGGTATCCAATTTTGATAAGCACTTTGCTCACCAATCCAGTTAAATGTTCCCTCTTTTCCGGCATCAGAAAGACCAATCCACACATTTTGATTAGCAAATAAGCCAGCCAAAAAAGTTTGCTCTTTGGCATCGTTAATGGTGACGAGATTACCACTAAAACTTTGAGCTTCTACTTGTGCTTGACCCCAACTGCCTGCTTTTGATAATAGATAAGTCTTGCCACCAAAAGTCACTACGTTACTAGCTTCATAAATTGTAGCGATCGCCTGATTATCTCCTAAGATGGCATTGGTTGGTGAATTCAGATTGACAAAAAATTGTTTACCACTGAGGGCTTCACCATCATTGCGGATGGTGACACTGATGAGTTTCTCTGTTTCTCCAGGATTAAAAGTGATACTACCACTGGTGTTTAAGTAGTTGATGCCAGATAAGGCCGTATCAGGAGTGATACTGTAATTTACCTTTATGGACTGGCTACTGCTGCCGAAGACTTTGACTTTAAATTGAACTTGTTTGCTGCCAGTTGCAGGTTCAATTATCCCCAAATCTTCAGTTACCAAAATCGGGGTAGCGGGGTTCTTGATTTCAATAATACCTCTACGATTAGTACTTTGAACGTCATGATTCCAGCCAGAACTACTCAAATAAACGAAGTCTCTAATATTATCAGTTCTTGGTAGTCCCGGTATCCAGTTTTGATAAGCACTCTGTTCCCCAGTCCAAGTAAATACACCCTCTAATGCAGCATCAGAAAGACCAATCCACGGATTTCGATTAGCAAATAAGCCTGCCAAGAAAGTCTGTTCTTTGCTATCGTTAATGGTGACGAGATTACCACCAAAACTTTGAGCTTCCACTTGAGTAGATCCCCATGTACCCGGAGCAGATAGCAAATAAATGCTATTGGCAAATGTGAAGATTTGCCTTGTTGTTAAATCTGGCATATGACAATCTTAGATAAATTTCTTAGTACGCGGATACTAAATAGGGCAGGTAGAATAAGTTGTCCGCAGCTTTAAAAACTGCGAGCAAAAGCAACTTGCCTGCATTTAGAATTTTGTAAATCAAGCTTATATTCAGTGCAAATGCTTACTTAGCTTCTAAATTTAAGTAAAGTTATTATGTTTATGCACTGTAAAAATAATTATCTTGTGTGTCAACGTAAATACGTTGTTTCAGGCTTTTATCAATCTCCCTTGATTGGTTGTGATCCCCAAAATATCATTGAAAAATCTTGCTATAAGCCTTGAAAACTACACCTGCTATTTTGGATTTTCTGTCAATGCGTAAGTCCTAGCTATTATGTTTATGCAAAAGTTGTGTGAGTAATTTAGCAAAATAGCGTAGTTTATGTCTACTTAAGCATCGAAAATCTACTGAAAAGTTCACAATCTTACTATAGCAATCCGATTTGATTTCTGAATCACTCGTAGAGGTAAGGGACTGGGGATTGGGGACTGGGAAAGAGGAATAAAGGTATACTGAGTTTTGTTCAAAAATCAAATATGAGTCCTATAGAAAAAATACGTGTATATTGAAGTATTCGTAAAGTAAATAGCAATTTTGTCAGTTTACCAGTGCCTTTGGCGGCCGCTTTCCCAGATAGGAAGACGTTAAAAAACCCGGCTTCAACAAAGTAAGCCGGGGTAAGCACTTATAAAAAATGACAGTTAAACGTTAGCCGTGGATAGCAGGGGCATTGAAAGCTACTGGTGCTGCTTCACCCGCAGCCAAATCTAGAGGGAAGTTGTGAGCATTACGCTCATGCATTACTTCCATACCCAAATTGGCACGGTTAATCACATCTGCCCAAGTGTTAATTACGCGCCCTTGGGAGTCGATGATAGACTGGTTGAAGTTGAATCCGTTCAAGTTAAATGCCATCGTGCTGATACCCAAAGCAGTAAACCAGATACCAATCACAGGTAAAGCTGCTAACACAAAGTGCAGCCATCGGGAGTTTTGGAAGCTGACATATTGCCAAAAGAGTCGTCCCAGATAGCCATGAGCCGCAACTATGTTATAGGTTTCTTGTTCTTGACCGAACTTATAGCCGTAGTTTGCAGATTCGGTTTCGCTAGTTTCACGAACTAAGGTAGAAGTCACCAAAGAACCGTGCATCGCAGAAATTAAAGCACCGCCAAACACACCAATGACACCTAACTGATGGAATGGATGCATCAGGATATTGTGTTCAGCTTGGAACACCAACATAAAGTTGAAAGTTCCAGAAATACCCAAAGGCATACCATCAGAGAAAGAGCCTTGACCAATGGGATAAATTAAGAAGACAGCAGTCGCAGAAGCCAGAGGAGCGCTATAAGCTACACAGATCCAGGGACGCATTCCCAAGCGGTAGCTCAACTCCCATTGCCGTCCCATGTAGCAAGCGCAACCAATTAAGAAGTGGAAGATTACTAGCTGGTAGGGGCCACCGTTGTAAAGCCACTCATCTAAAGAAGCTGCTTCCCAAATGGGGTAGAAGTGTAAGCCGATCGCATTTGAAGAAGGAACAACCGCACCAGAGATAATATTGTTGCCATAAATCAAAGAACCAGCAACAGGCTCGCGGATACCATCAATATCTACGGGGGGTGCAGCAATAAAGGCGATGATGAAGCAAGTGGTAGCTGTTAGCAGGGTGGGAATCATCAGGACACCGAACCAACCGATGTATAGACGATTATCGGTGCTGGTGATCCACTCACAGAAGCGCTCCCAGACATTGGCGCTAGAGCGTCTTTGTAAGGTAGTAGTCATAGTTTAGAATAATTTCAATGATTTTGTTGATGATTTAAAGTTGTTGTTCGTTAGGAATCAACAACTGATAGCATCTTAAAAAAGTTGCTAAATCTTTGCAGTAACTAATAGTTATTGAAAGTTACAAGTTGAAGTTAACTTTAGTAAGCAACCTCTGGGTAAATGACTGTCGAAGAAGCCTTAGCCATTGTTGAAATAATTCTAGGAAAAACACCTCTAAATGACTTGCAAGAAATTATTTTTCGACAGTCATGGGAACAGAAAACTTATCCAGAGATTGCTGAAAAGTTTGATTATGATGCCGACTACATCAAAATTGTTGGCTTTCGACTCTGGAAAATGCTCTCTAAGGCGATGGGTGAGAAAGTTACTAAAGATAACCTCCGTTCGTCTTTGAGAAGATGGTGTTCTCGTCAGAAGAACACTGGAGAAATCAAGCCTGATAATCCCATAAAAACTTATCAAGACTGGGGTGAAGCGCTCGACGTTTCGATTTTTTACGGACGTTTCCAAGAAATTGCCACCTTAGAGCAGTGGATTAATCAAGACCGTTGTCGGTTAGTGGCACTATTGGGGATTGGGGGAATTGGTAAAACTTCTTTATCTGTGAAGTTGAGTGAGAAACTTCAGGAGAACTTTGAGTATGTTATTTGGCGATCGCTCTATAACGCCCCTACCATTGAAGCGCTACTCACTAGCTTGATTCAAGTTCTCTCTCACCAACAGCAGGGAGATTTACCCGAATCTGTCAGCGATCGCATTTCTCGACTACTTACCTATCTCCAAAAACATCGCTGTCTAATAATTCTCGATAATGCAGAGACAATCTTAACCAGCAATGAGGGTCGAACAGGTCAATATCGCTCTGGTTACGAGGGGTATGGCGAACTTTTTAAGCGAGTTGGTGAGTTTCGCCACCAAAGCTGTTTGGTGCTGACGAGTCGAGAAAAGCCTAAAGAGGTGGCGGTAATTGAAGGCGAAAAGTTGCCTGTTAGAACTATGCAATTATCTGGTTTATCAATCGCTGATGGGCAAGCAATTTTTAGCTGCAAAGGTAGTTTTATTGGATCGGTTGATGAATGGCAAACTCTAATTCAATCCTATGCAGGTAATCCACTGGCACTGAAGATTGTCGCAACCACCATCCGGGATTTATTTGATAGTAATATTTCTGATTTTCTTGCTCAAGGCACTGTTGTCTTCGGCGATATTCAAGATTTGCTCGAACAACAGTTTCAACGTTTATCAGCTTTAGAAAAATCAGTCATGTATTGGTTGGCAATCAACCGTGAACCTGTAAGTTTTGCCGAAATACAAGCTGATTTATTATCCTTGGTTGCGTCTTCTCAACTCCTAGAAGCATTGTCAGCTTTAGAAAGGCGCAGCCTGATTGAAAAAGGTAGTGCTTTATTCACACTACAGCCTGTGTTGATGGAGTACATTACTAGTCGTTTGATTCAAGAGGTTTGTGTTGAAGTAGAAACTCAAAATATTTCTCTTTTCAAAAGCCATGCACTGATGAAAGCGACGGCGAAAGACTATATCAAAGAAATTCAACTTTACTTAATCCTCAACCCTGTAATTAAAAAGCTACTTTCTGTGTTCGGAAGTGCAAATTGGATTGAAGCTCAACTGATGACAATTCTGGCATCACTTCGCGGCAAAAAACCAATGGATGCTGGTTATGTGGGCGGAAACACGATTAATTTACTTCATCAGCTGCAAATGGATTTAAGCGATCGCAACTTTTCTAGTTTGACGATTTGGCAAGCTGATTTAAAAGGTGTGAATTTACACCAAAGTAACTTTGCGTACTCAGATTTAACTAAATCTACTTTTACGGCAAATCTCAGCTATACCTTTACACTAGCAGTTAGTCCAAATGGCAATCTTCTGGCAATTGGGGATACCCTTGGTCAAATTTCCCTATGGCAAACAACAGATGGACAGCAATGTTTAACCTGGGAAGCACACACAGGTTGGGTGCGTTCTATTGTATTTAGTGCCGATGGACAAACCTTATTTAGTGGCAGTGATGACCAAACTGTTAAACAATGGGATCTCACAGGTCGATGCCTACAAGTATTCAGGATGCACACAGGCTTTGTTTGGTCTGTAGCCCAGGCTCGGCAAGAAAACTATTCAGTCCTAGCCAGTGGTGGTATGGATCAAACGGTTAAATTATGGGATATTCAGACAGGGGAATGTCTGAAAAGTCTTGAAGGACACACAGATTGGATCTGGGCGATTGCTCTGAGTAAAGATGGTAAAATTTTAGCTAGTGGCAGCGCTGACCATACTATCAAAATTTGGGATGTCAATAGAGGAGAGTGCCGAAAAACCCTGCAAGGGCACACGGGTATTGTGTGGTCTGTAGCATTTAATGCCGATGACAAAATGCTGGTAAGTGGTAGCGCTGATGGCACTGTGAGGATTTGGGATTTAGAAGCAATGCAGTGTTTGCAAACTCTCCAAGGTCACACAGCCCATGTCTGGTGTGTAGGTTGTAGTACTGATGGTCAAACTTTAGCTAGTGGCAGTGCTGATACAACAATTCGCTTGTGGGACATTTACACTGGAGAATGTGTGAAAACTTTGTCAGGGCACACCCACACAGTGCGATCGCTGACATTCACTCCAGATGGAAAAACCTTGATTGCCAGTGATGACAACCAAACTGTTAAGTTCTGGAATATTCATACAGGACAGTGTTTCCGAACTTTTCGCGGACATGGTAGTGGTGTGTGGGCATTAGCGACCTCTCCACTTGATGAAAATGACCGCAGCCAAGTCTTAGCCAGTGGTGAAGACCAAACAGTTAAACTATGGGATATTCAGACTGGTAAGTGTATCAAAACCTTTACTGGTCATACTAATTGGGTACGAACCGTAGCTTTTCATCCCCAAGGTAATACCATTGCCAGTGGCGGTGCAGATGAAACAGTGAGAATTTGGGACATAGAGACAGGAGAGTGCCTGCAAGTCTTACGGGGTCATAGAAACTGGCTACTTTCAGTTACCTACAGTCCCGATGGACAAACCTTAGCCAGTAGTGGTAGCGACAAGCAGGTACGGATTTGGGATGTCAATACTGGGAAATGTCTGGGTGTATTATGTAATCACACTAATATTGTCTCATCACTTGTTTATAGTCCTGATGGCAAGATGCTAATTAGTTGCTGTGCAGATTCCCTAATTCGAGCTTGGGATGTTGCTACAGGCGAATGCTTGAAAATTTTTCGTGGGCACACAAACGGCGTGTGGTCAGCTAAATTTAGTCCAGATGGGCAAACCTTGCACAGTAGCAGTCAAGATGCAACCATCAAAATTTGGGATTTCAAGACTTGCCAATGTCTAAGAACCTTGGAAGGACATACTGATGCTGTGATCAGTGCTGCCAGTCCTGATGGTTGTGTGCTGGCAAGCGGGGGAACCGACCAAACCGTGAGAATTTGGGATATGAAAACTGGGAAGTGCTTGAGAGTATTGATTGGACACACACGATGGATTTTTGCGATCGCATTTATCCATTCTCCGGTTAAAAGTCCAATTCTTGCCAGCAGCAGTGAAGACCAGACCATCCGCTTATGGAATGTCGAAACAGCTGAATGTCTGAAAATTCTCAGAACTCCTAGACCTTATGAAGGTATGAATATTACAGGGGTCGTTGGTTTGACGGAATCTGTGCGATCGTCACTTTTGGCACTAGGAGCTATAATAGGAGGTTTGTGAACTATAAATTTAAGTGGGATATAGACCCAAGAGGAAATAAAGGTAGTTTAAGCGTAAGCTAAAAATAAAAGACTTGGGTGCTATGTCGATTCCAGAAATTTCTGAAGCAATAATACGTCATAACTCCAACGCTTCATCCTACAGTCGTGGTGAAGAATATTACCGTAGGGGGGCAATCGCTGAACTAAAAAAACGAGGTAATCTGATTCAGGCAGAGATAGAGGGTAGCGAAATTACACCATATCAAGTCAGTATTCGTTTTGATGCAGGTGGAATTACCTCAGCAAGTTGTACTTGCCCTTATAATTATGATGGTTGGTGCAAACATATCGTTGCCACCTTATTAAGCTGTTCGCGTCAGTCAGATAGGATTGAAGAACGTCCAACACTAGAACAATTATTAAATCGCCTCGATATTCTTCAAACTCAGCGATTACTGCAAGAACTGGTGGAAAATAGACCAGAAATAATTGATGATATTGATGAGTTTGTCAGTTTGATAGACTTGCCAAAACCAAAAACCAAACAGCCTTCTACCCGTCAAAGCAAAATTGACACATCACCTTTTCGCTCTCATGTCTTGCGGATTTTGCGGGATGGATTGAAAGAATTAGAGTATGGTTCAGAAGAAGACCCATTTACAGATGATTTGCTGGCTGTAATTGAGAAAGCGCGGGAGTTAGCAAAAAATGGAGATGGCAATAATGCGTTAGCGAAGCTTACCGAAGGTATCGCAATTCTCGAAACTCGCAGACGGGCAGAACCAATTATGGAACAAGGAAAAGCTGACCGTTATGACGCTGCGGTTAATTGGCTCAAAAAAGTAAAAGCTGCTTATATTCAACTAGGGCAAAAATCTGAATGGTCTGCTTATCGCTCCAAACTAGAAGCGGCTCATGGACGTAAACGTAAATTAATGGAATTATTGAAAGAACTAAATAAATAATATGACTACTTTTGAGCCGAATTCCACAATCCAACAAGCACTAATCGCAAGGAAATATTTCGAGTTACATCCTTCCATACAAAAAATTATCCAGTTGTTTTCGGTAATTTATGCACCGATAGACAAAAATTCATTCGTAAGTTGTCTTAGTAAAATTGACGCTTTAGATGAAAACAATAAACCTTGGGTTACTAAAACCCTCAGTTTCCAAATTGATAAATTGTTAAAAGCAGGCTTGTTAATACAGGAAAACAGGCAAGGTGCTGAATGTCATCCGTTACTCACAGAAATTGCTACTCGCCATGCTGTACAAACCGGACAGTTTGAAATCCTCGTCACAGCAGTAGAGGAGAAGCTACCAATACGTACTCACTGGAACAGAGATTCCCGAATTTTTTACAACTTACGCCAGTGTATCAGAGAAATCCGCATTGGTATTTATCGTCAAGACCTTAGTTTTATTAATCAGCAAATTGAAGCTTACCAAAAGTACGCTGATAGTGAAGAAAAAATAGTAATAGAAAATATCTTTGAGCAGATATACAATAATCCATTTGATGCAGATTGGTTTAACACCCTACCACAAGGATTATATGAAAGTGGTATATCTAGTATCCTCTTCAATTCAGCCTTAAAATTATCCGCTTCGGAAGATGCGTTGATGCTGCTAGAAGAAGAATGTTCTACACCTGGAAAACATTGCTCAGATTATCTACATCTGATTTTGACAGAACAACTGTTGTTACAAGGTTGTACCCAAGAAGCACAAGAAAGTCTGGAGCGGATATCAAATGAATATCAAAATAACGCTGCAATCTTTTGGGGTTGGTTAAGTTTTCTGCGGGATGATAATGAACAAGCCATCAAATATTATAAAGATGCCCTGAAAGCCATCAAAAAGGCTACAGGCAAACGCCAAATATATTTCAATACAATTGGGGGCTTATTTTTCATCCTCGCACTTTTAAAAGATGGTTCAGCGCAAAGCCTCAAAGAAGCAGAAGAGTACACCAGTTTGATGTCCCGTCAATCAGATCATTGGCTGAGGTTCACTTATGGCAGACTGAAAATGGTACTGCAAGTCCACCAAGGTGATATTACTCAAAAACAATTTGTAGTCAGTGGTCATATTTCTTCAGTGGAAGAAGAAAATAGCTTACAAACATTGTTTTGTTCACTATGCCTTTACTGGATGGATGCTGAGAGTGCTAAAAAACGCTTACCTAATTTATTAGAACCATTGTATCGGCGATCGCTTGCCTCCGGTTATCACTGGTTGGCAATGGAAACCGCAGAACTCCTATCCCGACTCAAACCAAGTAGTAACTATAAACAACTTGCAGAGGCACTGCGAGAAGATAGCAATATCCAAACCATCGTAGACTTAATTCGACCCCAAGAAGCTTGGGAAATGTGCCTCAATGCCTTGGCAAATCTCCAAAAAGAACCACAAACACCAGGAAAACCAGAATCGGAACTGCGTTTAGCATGGTTCATAACCTTCTATCCCAGCAGATGTGTCTTACAACCACGAGAACAAAAAGTTAATGCTAAAGGAGAATGGAGTAAAGGTCGCCCCATAGCTCTCAAGCGTCTAAGCAGTGCATTATCTGAGTTTGATTACATCACACCCCAAGATATGCGGGTATGTAGTTGTATTGAGGTATATAGTGAAGGCTATTACGGCAAAGTTGATTATACCTTTGGTGAAAAAGCCATCTCTGCTTTAATTGGACACCCCTTGGTTTTTTGGGAAGATACACCTACTATCCGTGTAGAAATTGTTAAAGGAGAACCAGAACTACTAGTTAAGAAAGAAAAACTTGGCCGTCTCACCTTAGAATTTTCTCCCAAATTACCAGAATCACAAAATATTCTGCATATCAAAGAAACTCCAACCCGCATCAAAGTCATTGAAATTACTGCCGAACACAGACGCATTGCAGAGATTATTGGTATAGATAATAAATTAAATGTACCTGCGATCGCAGAGAAACAAGTTTTAGCAGCCATAAATGCTGTCTCTGGTATCGTTACCGTACATTCTGACATTGGTGGCGGTTCAGAAGGTGCAGAAGAAGTACCCGCCCAGACTCTACCCCATATTCATCTTTTACCTGCCAATGCCGGCTTGAAAATCAGCCTTTTGTCGCGCCCCTTTGCCCAAGGTGGCCCCTACTACCGTCCTGGTACAGGTGGTGAAACTGTAATTGCCGAGATTGACGGTAAACGTCTCCAAACCAGACGAAATCTGTCTGAAGAAAAGCAACTTGCCAAAGATGCTGTAGCCGCCTGCACCACCTTGACTCAAACTGAAGAACAAGATGGTGAATGGATTATAGACGATCCCGAAGACTGTTTAGAACTGCTTCTAGAACTGCAAACACTGGGAAATAACGTAGTCATAGAATGGCCACAAGGAGAAAAACTGCGTGTTAGCCATAATGCCGACTTGAAAGACTTTAATTTATCAATTCAACGTCAGCAAGACTGGTTTGCAGCCACAGGGGAGTTGAAATTGAATAACGACCTAGTGCTAGATATGCAGCAACTACTAGAACTATTAGAGAAAACCCCCAGCCGTTTTATCCCCCTTGGTGATGGTCAATTTTTGGCTTTAACTCAAGCTTTTCGGAAACGCCTCGATGAATTGCGGATGTTTTCAGAAAAACATAGTAAAGGTATTCGTTTTCACCCATTGGCAACATTAGGGTTAGAAGATTTTGTCGATGAGGTCGGTAAGGTAAAAGCAGATAAACACTGGAAAACACATATCCAGCGTCTCAAGGAGGTGCAAAACCTCCAGCCGGAACTGCCATCTACGCTTCAAGCAGAACTACGTGACTACCAGATGGAGGGTTTTTGTTGGCTAGCGCGTCTGGCACATTGGGGTGTGGGCGCTTGTTTAGCAGACCAAATGGGACTCGGTAAGACCTTGCAGGCATTAGCTGTCATCCTCAGAAACGCCCATGAAGGGCCAACCCTAATAATTGCCCCAACTTCTGTGTGCATGAATTGGGTGAGTGAAGCGCAAAAGTTTGCCCCAACTCTAAATATTATTCAATTTTCTGGTGCTAACCGCCAAAAATTATTGGATGGTTTACAACCTTTAGATATGTTGGTATGCAGTTATGGTTTATTACAGCAAGAAGAAGTAGCACAAATGCTTTCTGGTGTACAGTGGCAAACAATTGTTCTGGATGAAGCCCAGGCGATTAAAAATATGACCACTAAACGTTCTCAGGCAGCTATGAACCTAAAATCTAATTTTAAGTTGCTGACTACTGGGACTCCCATTGAGAATCACCTGGGTGAGTTATGGAATTTGTTCCGCTTTATTAATCCTGGGTTATTGGGTTCTTTTGAAAGCTTCAATCAACGCTTTGCTACCCCCATTGAAAAATATCAGGATAAACTTGCACGTAATAAACTCAAAAAACTGATTCAACCATTTCTGTTGCGACGGACAAAAAATCAGGTATTAGAAGAGTTGCCATCTCGTACCGAAATTCTCCTTCATGTAGAGTTAAGTCGAGAGGAAAAGGCATTCTATGAAGCGTTGCGCCGTCAAGCAATATCTAAACTGACCGAAAGTGATGCAGAAGCAGGAAAGAAACATTTGCAGGTTTTAGCTGAGATTATGAAATTGCGTCGCGCTTGCTGTAATCCCAGCCTCGTTATGCCTGATACTGAATTACCTAGTTCCAAGTTACAACTTTTTGGTGAGGTGCTAGGTGAACTGCTGGAAAATCGTCATAAGGCGTTAGTGTTTAGTCAGTTTGTTGACCATTTGCACATCATCCGCGATTACCTGGAACAGCAAGGTATTAATTATCAATATCTAGATGGCAGTACTTCAGTGGCAGAGCGCAAAAAACGGGTCGATGCGTTCCAAGCTGGTTCAGGAGATGTATTTCTGATTAGTCTCAAGGCAGGCGGTACAGGACTGAATCTAACTGCTGCTGATTATGTGATTCATACAGATCCTTGGTGGAATCCCGCCGTGGAAGATCAAGCCTCAGACCGCGCCCATCGCATTGGGCAACAACGCCCTGTTACTATTTATCGTCTAGTAGCAAAAGATACTATTGAAGAAAAGATTGTGCAATTGCACCACCACAAGCGAGATTTGGCGGATAGCCTTTTAGAAGGTGCTGATATTAGTGGCAAGATATCAACGGAAGCCTTGTTACAGTTGATTAGTGAAGGTTAAGCTGTCAACACCTTCTCTGCGAGACGCTACGCGAACGGGGAATTCAAAATTCATAATTTTGAACCCCATAAATAAATTTAGGGGCTTGAGAAAAGGACACCTTTTTCCTCTCTACGAGACAAGGATGTGATAGCATACCTTCAACAAATTTAAATAGCATGACCAATACATGAATCAAGTTCGACTCCCCAAGGTTAGCGTCGCTGTGATTGGTTTGGTAGTTGCAAGCATATTTCATGCTACTCCCGTACTGGGAGTGATTCTAACTAGACAAGAATTTTCAGGTGATTTTATCTTAGTCGATGCTACTAGCCCATTCCTTACGAACTCTTTGCCAAAAGAGAGCGAATATTCTGGATTCGTGGTTTACTCAGAGTCCGGGACTTTGAGCGATTGGGAGCTATCCGTCAACAATCTAAACTTGAATTTGAATCCAGGATCTACTAATGGTGGGAACTTAACCCCAGATGTTGATTTTGAGCTTGGTTCTGGGTCGAATTGGAATTTAGTAGTTGATTTTGGCATTGCTTTTGATGCTCCAAGATATACCTTAGAAAAAACTTCAAGCTCTGAAATTAGCTTGACGGGTGAAGTCGGACGGGCAGGAACATACATCTATCAAGATTCTGCTGCCAATATTACCCTGAGTTCTTCATCTACATCAATACCTGAACCCACTTCCCTGCTAGGTCTATTGTTTGGAGTTGGTGCAATTGCCTCCCGATTTTCACGCTTACCCAACCGACCGACATAATCCAGATAGCGACCGGGAATTTAGGATTGATGGAAACTGTCAGCTAAAATAATAAGGTTAGTTATGCAGGAGCGCCAATGAATATCAGTATTAATATACCTGATGAGGTGCGCGTTTATGTAGAGGCACAAGTGATGTCAGGTGCTTACAGCAGCATTGGCGAATATTTTCTCTCATTGGTACAGCAAGACCAAAAACGCAAGGTACAAGTGAAGTTAGAAGGACTTTTGAAAGAAGGTATTCATGGAGAAGGGTAGGAAGTAACACCAGAATATTGGCAAAACCTGCGTTCTACCGTTTTAGGTCAGAACAGCATGGGCAACCCAAACGATACATGAGCTATCGATTAATTGTCAAAGACCGGGCAACGCAAGATTTGCGACATCCGGCAAATTACATATTAGTCAATTAGTATTACCTGAGCTAGTCGGCGTACTCCCTCTTGAATTTTCTGCTCATTGAGTTCAGCATATCCTAAGATAAATTCGCTACCAGGGCTATGTTTTAAATATTGAGGATACGCTGCCCCAATACTTACGCCAGCAAGAGCAGCAAGGTGGACTATTTTGTCATCAGTGAGTTCAGTATTGATTTTGACCATCAGGTGCATTCCGGCATTTTCCCCAGATATTTCAATTTTGTCACCGAAATAAGAAAACAAAGACTGCACCAAAGTCTGCCTGCGTTGGTCGTAGAGCGCACGCATCCGTCTAATATGGCGTTCTAAATGTCCTTCGGTAATAAAATCAGTCAGGGCGTACTGTTCTAACAAACTACATTGCCGATCTGCGAGCCATTTTGCACGAGCAAATATATGCACTAAATTCTGTGGTAAAACTAAATAACCAAGACGCAAAGCCGGAAATAGTACTTTAGAGAATGTACCCAGATAGATCACTGAGTTAGCTTGGTCTAATCCTTGCAATGCTGGTATGGGACGCTCACCATAACGATACTCGCTGTCATAGTCATCTTCAATAATCATCGTCCCTGATTTGTGCGCCCAAGCTAATAACTCTAACCTGCGAGAAAGAGATAACGTAGCACCTGTAGGAAATTGATGAGATGGAGTGACATAAACGAATTTAATGTTAGGGATGATATTTGTTGTTAGGCTACTGACTATTAAGCCAGATTGATCTACAGATATAGGGAATAGACTAGCTCCCTGTGCCAAAAAAGCTCGTCTAGCGCTTAAATAACCTGGTTCTTCTACTGCTATCCAATCACCACGGTCAATTAATACACGTGTAATCAAGTCAAGTCCCTGCTGTGAACCAGCAACAATAATGATTTGCTCTGGCTTACACTTAACTGCTCTGGAGCGTGACAGATAGTCAGCGATCGCCTCTTTTAGAGGTTGATATCCCATAGAGTCATAAGTATAGTCAAGCACGTATCGACTAAAGCGGCAATGGCGAGACAAGAGCTTACGCCACAAGTCTATTGGGAATTGATCAAAAGCTGGTCGCCCATAACTAAAGCTAATTTCTACTTCTGCTTCTGGTAGGTGTAAAAAAGCTCGATCGCTCAAACTTTCGCCATAAGTTGATAAGGATATTGAAGAATGAGGTAGTTGTGATTTTGGCTGAATCGGTGTGATATTTAGTAATTCATCAGGGAGTTGACGACAGACAAATGTTCCCGATCCGACAATTGTTTCTAGATAACCTTCACTTAGGAGCATCTCATAACTTTGGGTAACAGTGGTGCGGGAAACACTAAGCAATTGAGCAAGGGTTCGCGTTGAAGGCAGTTTTTTTCCTGGGGTTAATCTTCTCGAAAGAATAGCCTGACGTAGTTGGGCGTAAACTTGACGATACAAAGGTAAAGCTGCTTTTAGGTCAATACTAATAACAAAATCCATTCGGGTTAGGAATTACAAATGAGATAAGTGGACTGGTAATTTATTCAAAAAGTGGCACTTGTATCATTCCACTTACCTGATTACTCTAACGATATAGAGTATAAATTTCCAGCCATGCCTCAACAAAAAGCCTCTAGCCAAAGAACAACAGTTAAACGCGTACCCCAACGAGCAAACTATGAAAGCGACACCATTTATCAAATATTGGATGAAGGATTAGTCTGCCATGTAGGTTTTGTCGCAGATGGACAGCCTTTTGTGATCCCTACAGCCTATGGACGAGTTGAGGATACCTTATATATCCACGGTTCACCTGCTAGTCGAATGCTGCGAACCCTGCAACAAGGTATTGATGTTTGCGTAACAGTGACTTTAATTGATGGGTTAGTATTGGCACGCTCGGCGTTTCACCACTCAATGAATTATCATTCAGTAGTTGTATTTGGAAAAGCAACACTGGTCGAAGATGCAGAGCAAAAATTAGCTGCCTTGAAAGCATTTACAGAACACGTTATTCTTGGACGGTGGTCGCAAGTGCGATCGCCTTGCCATAACGAATTAGCCAGAACTATAGTCCTATCTTTACCGCTCACAGAAGCATCAGCAAAGATTCGCACTGGTGGGCCCATTGATGATGAAGCGGATTATCAAATACCTGTATGGGCAGGAGAAATTCCCTTAAAATTGACGGCGGCTGTACCCATAAACGATCCCAAATTACATCCACATATTGAAGTACCTGCAAATCTGAGCAACTACGCTAGACCACAAAAACTTATTCAATATTAAGCGGGAGCTTTATTGGTCTAAGCCGCTTTGAGCCAATCACAGACCACAGACTTACACCCCCAAGCAAAGTTAACCCAAACTTGCCACTGCCCCAGGTATGCGTTCCAGTAAGGCTCACCATCAGCAACGCCAACAGCCTCGCCAACCTTGGAGATTAACTCGCTGTAGGAAGAGCCAATACTGTCCAAGCCTTGCTGCAATTTCAGTTTCAGCCCTTTCCAGGCTTGTCCTTGGGGGCTGGACACTACCTCTTCTAATATTTGAGAGGTTGTGTCAATCACTGGTGTCGATAAAACTATATTATTAGTGACTGACACCAACTCACTGTAGGATGCTTCATCCCGATTTAACCACTGCCCAAAAATCGAATCACGCTGGTCATCAGGGGCAACAAACTGATAAACACACTCCCGATTTTCACGCTTGCCCAACCGACCAACATAAGCCAATTTCAAATCAATCTTTGCAAGTAGTTTCTGAGCGATGCCTTCGGCAACCCGAAGCGGGAACGCAATCGGTGTGTGTTTTTCAGAAATGGAAACATTCAGGTAATTTTTGATAACGTGCCGATGCTTGTCATAGACATTTTATATACGGGGATGTAGAGACAATGCTAAAGCCGAAAAAGCAACAAGGATGATTACCGCAGATGCCAATATGAAATATGCAAACCAGCCAATGAAAAACCCCAACCTCAGCAAAAGGTTTGGGGAATTAATATCAATTTAATCACACCCCCATCATGGCACAACTCGATATTCGTTCAAGCACTGTTCCGCTAGAGGTGGAATAATGACTAAACCAACCTCTAAGCGCAAAAAAGCCACCTCTGCCGTATCCAGTGACAGCACACCAACTGATGACCTTGTAGAAGAGGATATCTCCCTTGAAGAAAACCCAGGTTCAGCAACAATTACGGTTACTGCTGTTGAAGTTCCAGAGTTGACAGAAGAAGAACTGCGCGATCGCCAACACTTGGAACGCAAAGTGGAGAGAGCAGTTTTTGAAGCGGGGAAGGCACTGGCGGAATTACGCGATCGCAGACTATACCGTTCGACGCATAAAACATTTGAGGAATATTGCCGGGAGAGATTTGCTCATAGTCGTCGCCAGTCTTATCTTTTAATGGATGCGGCTGTTGTTTTTGATAACTTGGTTGAAATTTGTGATCAATTTGATCACAAATTGCCCACAGCAGAGGGACAAGTTCGACCCATGACAAAGCTTGAACCCCAGGAACAGCAGGAAGCATGGCTAAGAGCAGTATAAGTTGCTGGCTCTAAAGTGCCAACTGGTAGAATCGTCAAAGATGTGGTGCAAAGGATTATGGAGCGAACCCAAGTACCCAATACTTACCAAATCGGCGAAGTCTGCCAAATCCTTGCTAAGGACAATCCTGATCTGAGAGGCAAAGGTGGGTGCTGGGCTATTGTCAGCGCAGTGAATGACTTTAGTTGCAGCGTGAGAATGTGGGATGGTGAGTATACCGTTGGATTGCAGTATCTGAAGCCGTACAACTACTTGCCTGCCGAGTGTGAGCAGATGCAGGTAATTTGCGATCGCATCAGTCGAGTGTATTCAGATTCACTAGAGGAGACAGTCAAAAGTCTGTTGCAGTCGTCGGGGAAGGTGAATCGACCTTATCTAACAGGGCAAAGCCCAATGCATAACTCTGAAAGCAACAAATCATTTTTCTCTTCCACCCAAGACTTAATCAGGCTAAGATGTTCGTTTTGAATTGTTGGCTTTTGGTATCCCCCACGTTGTTTCGCCTCAATTTCTCCATTTTGGCGATACTGACGTAGTAGATTTCGTACAAATGACAAGCTGACCTTGAATCTTTGAGCTAAATGGCGTTGAGAGCCATCATGAGCTTCCCACGCTGCAATCACACGACGACGCAAATCCTCTGAGTAAGATACTGGCATCGAATCAAACAATTACTTCATGTCTAGTTTACCTGACTTGTGGTTCAATTACTTGAAAATAGCTGTAAGGCATTAATTCCTTTCACCTTTCAAAAATGAGCGAACGTACAGCACTTATAGAACCGGGGGACTTAAACCCACCGAATTTGTTAATTATTGCTTAACTATCATTGTATTAACAGCTTATAAGATGTATATTTTTATGGTATTAGCTCTATATCATCAGGTTAATTCTCAATTTTCAAGTCTTATCTAGAGAAATTCAACAAAGAAAGGAAAAAGAAATGCCTAAAAATGTCTATTAGTATTGATTCCAGGATTATTAGGAACTAAGTTAAAAACGCCTAAATGATTTCTGCTGTATCCGCAAGACTTACAGTAAGGTTTTCTTTGCTTAACTTTTGAGTTATTTAATGAATTAGCTCCAAGTCATGGAAAATTGATGGGGGTAAAGACGCAGAAGAAGAGGAAGAAAACATAAATGTGCAATCTATATTATCAAATAACGATTTGATCGGTGTTTCATCTACCAGGACGACAAACACAAGGATTTTTAGAAGCACTATTTATGATCGTGAGTATTGAGCTAGAAGTACCGGATCGCTCTATGGTGTCCCGTCGTTTAAACAAACTATCTTTGGAACTACCGATAGTTCCAAAGAATAAGGTTATTCATGTAGTAGTGGATTCAACTGGAGTTGTGGTACTTAATCGCATGATTCAGTCGGACAAGCCAGACAACTACAAAGTTGAAGACTAATAATCTACTCTACGGAGAGAAGGTGTACCTTTTTTAATTCATGTAACAACACCATTACACACCATTCAAACACAGAATTAACAAGGGAGTAGAGAAATATGCTGTCTGTCAAGAGTAAAACCGTTCTGGTGAGCCAGCCACCATTAGTTGAGATGGGGTTGCCATACCTGCCCATAATGTGGGGTATTTTTAAGACTTATTGGGAGAACTACGGTACTGGAAAAGACTATGTACGTTGGCTTTCGCCAATCAACCAAGTAGCAGAGGTTTCAACCCTTCTGCGTCCTTATCAGGATACCTCAATAGATGTGTTAGTACTAAGTTGTTACATCTGGAATTGGAAGTTGCAATGCCTAATTGCACAGCAAATCAAAGCTCTCCACCCACAATGTTTAATAATCGCTGGAGGACCAGAACCAGATTACAAAGATGTAGATTTCTTTAAGAAATATCCTTATATCGATATGGTTGCAGTCAAGGATGGAGAAATCACATTTACCAAGATTCTCAAAAAAGTCCTTGAATATGACGACACTGGTGAACTGATCGCTAATAAAAACTTATTTGGAGATATTTCTGGACTTTATCTCCCAGGAACCGACGGAAAAGGACATATTTACACCGGGCCGACTGAGATACCAACGGAATTCTACCATAGCCCTTATATTGAGCAAAGCGCCTACTATCAAGAGATGCTTAGTTCTATTAGTAGTGATGTCATTGTCATTTGGGAAACCAATCGCGGTTGTCCATACAAATGCAGCTACTGTGATTGGGGTTCTAATACGATGTCAAAAATTCGGCAATTACCGATGGAGAGGATCAAAGCCGAGATCGAATGGTTTGGACAAATGAAAATCGGCTTTGTCATGTCAGCTGACGCCAACTTTGGGATGTTACCAAGGGATATGGAAATTGCGGATCTCCTGATTGCTGCTAATAAAAAGTACGGTTTTCCTAAATATTTTTCTTACAACACGGCTAAAAATAATCCAGACAGAGCGTTGACAATTGCTAACAAGTTTCTCAATACTGGTCTTTTGTCAGCCCATGTGCTATCTATCCAACACACAAATCGAGAAGTCTTAGCCGCTACCAACCGTTCCAATATTTCTACACAAAAACAGTACGAAGTCGCACGGCAACTTATGGAGGATGGTATACCAGTCTATGTTCAACTAATTTTAGGAATTCCTGGAGACAAATACGAGTATTGGAAAGCTTGTTTTTCAGATTTGATGGAATGGGGAATCCACACGTATTATTGGGTTTTTCCTTATAATTTACTACCGAACGCACCAGCAGCAGAACCAGATTATATTCAAAAATGGGAAATTGAAACAGTCGATCGCTACGTTTTATTGAATCATGGTATGCGTCTGCGGGGGCCATTTGATCCCTTGACAACAAAATCCCGACTCATCGTCAAGACGAAGACATTTTCATCTGATGATTGGGTGAAAATGAATACCTATGCAGCTTACATTAAGTCCCTACACAATTGTAGTGTGACGCAGTTAATCGCCATCTATCTCAGGTTTACCCACAATATTCCTTACGATCGGTTTTACAATGATTTATTTGATAATTTTATCCAACAGATAAATCCTGCTAGAAACTGGTATCAAGCAGTCCAGGAAAATTATCAGGCCTATTTGGCAAATGATGATGCGATCGCTTTTATGGATATCCCCCAATTTCCTCAATTTGAATACCAAATAGAACCTAGTCATTGGATATTCATTCAAATCTGTTTACAACTTGAATATTTTTTCGACACGCTAAAAGAATATTTATTGCAGAGATATCCGGACTTTCGCAATCTAGAAAGTGTTGTTGAATACCAAAAACAATTGATTGTATTACCAAGTTATGATAAGAGCAAAGGAAAAATATTCACCACCAACTTTGATTGGATAACTTACTTCACGACAGCACGTCGTCTTGTTTCATATACTCCATTAGCACAACCGCAATGTATTCCCAATACGGTGATTAAAGTCAGCGATGTATCTTGGACAGACGAAGGTTTAACATTACCTTTTAATTGGGGAAATGGCAATGAAGAAGAACGATGGATTAAATGGTTTCATACTATGGTTTTTGGACGTAATTCCAGCTATAAAAACAACTTTCAAATACTTGAAATTCAGCAACAGAATGCTTTGGTTGCCCACGGTTGAACAAATAATTACTAATTCGTAATTCGTAAGCAACTTGCCGTTGTGGTACTTTGCGTCGATAATGCAGTAAAGCGCAAGTCTTCTTTTGTCAGAGACGTTGTAAAAACGAGGGTCTGGCAAACTCGCTAACGCAAGTTTGCGAGCGTAAATCGAAGGGTAATTCTTAATTAATAGGGTGCAATACTCCACCAAAATATCTAATGTGGTGGTAGTTATTTTTATTTAATTTTTGTCACTAATTCCAATAAAATGACGCTTTATTTTCAGTTTTAACTGTTATGGAGGGTCTAATTTAATTTGCTGTTTTATTCGTAAACGAATTGGAAAAAGTTTAACTTTTTTTTATTTTTTTATTTCATCTCGTGTCACCCATTGCAGGTAAGATGATGAGCATGGGTTTTAATTTAGTAAGGGAACTGAATATTTATTGTCATTAGATGCAATATTTACTTTTATTTGCACACAAATTTCTATAATTTAGTGCAGATAATATTCCTTTACTAAAGGAAAATTCCATAAGTTGAAATTAGAAAATAAGGATTGCAATTGATACCAGTCCTGTATGATTATGCGCCTATAGAGCTTGCCCAAAAATAGACACTATTTGGGCAATTCCTAAATTGCTTTGAAGTGAAAAAAAGCGCAATATTACAGGAATTGGTATAAGCAAATTGTTCAAATCGTGTAATTTTTCAAAAGGAGTAAAAATCATGTCAAATCCAGAAGCAAACATGAAGATTATGTCTCGTTATATAGAAGCCTTAACCAAAGGTGACTACAAGACTTTAGAAGAATTACTCTGTGATGAACTGGAACACAATCTCAGTCGCAGCGGTATGGATGTCAGTATATCAGGGAGCGCAGATGCGGTTAATGCTGCTAGACAAGCAGGCCCCATTGATGTGAAAGTTCATGATGTATTTGCGAGTGGAGATAAAGTAGTTGGACGGTATAGCTACACAATTTCCAGCGATGTTGTTCCTAATGCACAACCAGGAAAAACAACAGAAGTTTCCGGGATTGTAATCACTCGTATAGCAAATAACGAAATCGTTGAAGTATGGCATGAGCAAGATGCACTGGGGATGCATCTTGCCTTTGGACTAGTTCCTCAACCAGTCGCTTAACGAAATCGTTTCTTTGCATCCCTTGTTACAAGATTCAACCCAACACAACCAAAACATCAAAAGAGAGACAGTATGGAAACCGCAACCTTGTTTGTAGAAAAAGAAGCTACGAAAGATGCACAGAAAGTAATCAGTCAAGTTTCAGCAATGGCTATGGTGGACGAAGAGTTCAAAAGCCGTTTGGTATCGGAACCGACATCTGTACTTGAGGAATACGGTTTAGAGATACCATCGGATATGAAAATCGAAATTCGCAAGTCTTTTGAAGAAATACCAGCTGAACGCAACTCACATACTCTCTATCTCGTCATCCCCCAGACTGATGAATTGTCACATGAAGACTTGTCGATGGCTATATATGCAGCTGCTAGTTGCCAAACAACTGCAAGTTCAGCTTGCACAACACCTTCATGTCTTTCCTCAGCTTCCACAGCATCGTCAAACAGCTGTAGTTAATGCTTAGAAGCAGAATTGAGAATTTAGAATGCGATCAAATGACGGTTTGAATCGTCACCTGATTGTAGACCTCGAAATCTGCGATTTGCTAAATCATTCATACACAATTCCTCCTTAATTCAGTGTTGCTGAATCAAGGGACAATTTTTGTGGGATGAGCATCTTGCCCATCCAGAAATACAAGGAATAGGCTTTGTGTCCCATCCCACAAAAGCAATGAAAGGGAACTGAGGTTGCAAGATCCCCCACTTCTTCAAGAAGTTGGGGATCTAACTACCGCTAACCCCTCATTCCCCGTTTCCGCCCCAGAAGGGCTTGGTAAATATGCAACGCCCAATCGTAATAGTTGCAAAATCCAGGATCGTGCATTAATGATTAAACAACCCAAACTGAAGAGCCACCTACACGTTGAAATTGTTGGCAATGACAAGGTTCTCTTGATTGCAGAAGGTCGTTATTTCGCCTTGTCTGGTCGTGTGTATGCCCGAATCATGCCTCTGATTGATGGGCAACGTCACACCGAGCAGATTGTTGACAAACTACAAGACGAATTTTCGCAGACTGAAATATACCATGCTCTGCTGATTTTAGAGCGTAACGGTCATATTGAAGAGTCATTCACAGGTCTACCAGACTCGATCGCAGCATTTTGGAATACATTCGGGGTAGACACGCAAACCCTCGCCAAGGTCTTGGCTGCTAAAACTGTGAGTGTGACTTGTTTTGGTGACGTTCCCAATGAAGAATTTCTGACTCTTTTAGAAAAACTCTATATCCGTATAGCACCTATAGAAACTGCCCAGTTCTCAGTTGCACTTGTTGACGATTATCTTCAAGATGGTTTAGAGGAGTTTAACCAACATACCCTAAAACTTGGCAGACCTTGGTTAATTGCTAAACCGAACGGTATTTACTCTTGGATAGGGCCGTTATTCCAACCTGGAGAAACCGGTTGTTGGGCCTGTCTGGCTCAAAGATTGCGTAACAATTACGAAGTCGAAGAGTTTGCACGACGGATTAACAAACGAATTCATCCCTACCCTGCTTTAGCATCCTTACCTGCAACCATGAACATGGGTTTAAGTATGGCTGCAATTGAGGTAGCAAAATGGTTAGTCTTGGGTGAGAATACGACACTCAAGAATAAATTAATCACATTTGATACAGGTAGGCTGCAAATACAAGAACATACAGTTGTACGCCGTCCCCAGTGTCTAGAATGTGGAGATGCAGAATATCAAGCATCTCGATCGCCAAGTGCTGTTGTGCTGAATAGCGTATGCAAAACTTTTGTTGCAGATGGTGGACATCGCGCTGTATCCCCAGAAGAAACACTCAAAAACAACAAACATCACATTAGTCCACTGACTGGAATCGCTAAAAGTTTAATTCGCGTTACAGACCAAGACAATTCACCTTTGCACGTCTACATGTCTGGGCATAACATGGCAGTACGCTATGACTCATTTCAAAAACTACGGCGTCACATTCGGGGTTCCTCTTGTGGCAAAGGAATTACCGATGCACAAGCCCAAGCCAGCGCCCTTTGCGAGGCAATTGAACGCTATTCCGGCGTTTTTCGCGGTGAAGAAATTCGGCGCAAAACCAGTGCTGATGCTTTAGGGACACAGGCTATCAACCCACAAGACTGTATGCTCTTTAGTGAAGCCCAGTATCGCGATCGCGACGAATGGAACGCCCGCGATCGCCGTTTAGATATGATTCCTCTACCCTTTGACCAGGAAGCCGAAATTGACTGGACTCCCCTGTGGTCATTGACACACAAAGAATTCCGCTATTTACCCACTAGCTACTGTTATTACAGCTACCCTTCATTGCCGGAGCATTTCTTCTGCTTACCAGATTCTAATGGTTCTGCTGCTGGCAATACCAAAGAAGAAGCAATTCTCCAAGGCTTTATGGAGCTAGTAGAACGAGATAGCGTTGCTACATGGTGGTATAACCAATTACGAAAACCAGCAGTTGACCTCGATAGCTTTGACGATCCATACATTCAAAATTTAAGGCAGTATTATCATAGTATTCACCGAGAGCTTTGGGTTCTCGATTTAACAAACGACCTTGACATTCCAGCATTTATAGCAATTTCTCGCCGTATCGATCGCCCCTTGGAAGATATCATCTTTGCACCTGCGGCACATTTTGACCCCAGACTAGGTATTGTGCGTGCATTAACAGAATTAAATCAAATGTTACCTGGTGTCTCTACCAGCAAACCTGATGGTACAGGCTACAGCTATGACGATCCAGAAGCAATCCAATGGTGGCGCACAGCTACACTAGCAAACCAACCATATCTTGCACCGTGCGATCGCATTTTGCCCCGGCGACGCAGCGATTACAAATCAGCTCAAACCGACGATTTACGAGACGACATTTTGCTTTGTCAGTCAGTTGTTGAGCGCCTGGGGTTGGAAATGCTCGTTTTAGATCAGACTCGGCCGGACATTGGCTTATCTGTGGTCAAAGTAGTGGTTCCAGGTCTGAGACATTTTTGGGCGCGTTTCGCACCAGGGCGTCTGTACGACGTTCCAGTAAAAATGGGATGGCTGACCGAACCAATTTCTGAAACAGCACTTAACCCCGTGGCTATCTTTATCTAAAAGTTTAGAGAATTTTATGCAATGGCACTTAATACACTCAGCAAGTCTCTAAGCAACTCATTACAAGTTGCGCTGCGAAAGGAATTGATTTTGCAGGATCAGCCAGATGCAAGTCTTTGTATTAGCTCTGCATTTGGTCAACTCACTTTCAAGTGCTTGACACCAGGCTTACGAGCCGCATTTACTACCTTGAAAGAGGGTAAAGCAACTGTAGATGAATTAAGCGAGTCGGTTTTAACTGCTGACGGTGGTGAAGCGCTGACCCGATTCTATTACCACTTTGACCAACTTCTGACACGAGGCTGGCTGCAACATACAGTGGTTGCTAGTGGAGTAGCGATCGCCACGATTGTGTCTATCAGTCCCAGCTACCGCTTTCATTGGCGAGATTTAGACCTCGATCGACCCTATCAACTTTCTCGCTTCGCTTATTGCCGACGCGAAGACGAACATCTAGTACTTGAGTCTCCTGTCGGTCATACACAGATTATCTTACATGATTGGCGAGCTACAGCTTTAATTGCACTGCTGGCACAACCGCAATCCATACGCCAATTGAGAGGATATTTGGCAGGTATTAATGATGAAGTTGTTGCAGGTTGCTTGCAACTTTTGTTAAATGCAGAAGCGTTGACAACTGTCTTTGCAGATGGAGGAGATAGCGAAGATAGTAATTTGACTTTGGCACAATGGGACTTCCACGATCTAGTCTTTCACAGTCGCAGTCGTTACGGTCGGCACGCCAATTTGTTTGGAGCTAACTTTCGTCACATTAACCGAATTCAACCATTGCCAGCAGTCAAACCATCTCCTGAAGGCCCAAAAATCGACCTTTATCAACCAGAACTTGCACAACTGCAAGCTAATGACCCACCACTGGGCTATGTGATGGAAACACGGCGTTCCGTGTACACTTACGACACAAAACCGATTACGCTCCAGCAGTTAGGTGAATTTCTTTATCGGGTTGCACGAGTACGAACTCTCAGTGAAATTTCAGTTCAGGCTGCTAATGGATATGGAAAAGAGGTAATGCAAGTCAGTAGCCGCCCTTATCCGGCTGGGGGTAAATGTTACGATTTGGAGTTTTATCTGACGATCGATCAGTGCGAGGGATTACCGAGCGGATTGTATCATTATGAGCCATTGCAGCATCAACTAACTCGGCTGCGGGAGCGCGATCGGTTCGTAGAGTCATTGTTAAACTATGCAATCATCGCGGCACGGCAAAGCAATCCCCAGGTATTGATTACACTGGCTGCTAGGTTCCAACGAATTTCTTGGAAGTATGATGCGATCGCTTATGCCACAACACTAAAACACGTGGGTGTAGTTTACCAAACCATGTACTTAGTAGCAACAGCCATGAACCTCGCTCCTTGTGCTTTAGGCAGCGGTGACTCTGACATGTTTGCTGCGGCGGCGAAGACAGACTATTTTGCAGAAACCTCAGTGGGTGAATTTATCTTAGGAAGTTTACCAAAACCTCACCAATCATAACTAGAAGTTGGATAAAGATTTATGTCCTTAACTACCTATCACAGCAAACTCCAGGAACATGCTATCTTTAAACGCTTCAACGAACGATGGGTAGCCGATCCAGACTTCCGCAAAGCACTGAATGAAGATAAAGCAGGAACACTTGCTGGCTATGGTATTAATTGTAGCCCAGCAGATGTGCAATCGTTATTTGAAGCCGATGTTTCTCAGCCTTCAAAAGCTATGCGTGCCATGTGGCAAATCGTCGTTACCAAAACCAACTGGGTCAATGAATTTTATAAAAAACAGGCCCTACCTAGTGATTTGCGGATTTATAGCTGGCGAGAGAGACAAATTGCTAGGCAATTACTGGAACTTGGGCCTTTCCATACAAAGTCTAATCTTCACGCCTCATTGAGCATTGAATTGACCAAAGGCTGCTCGGTGGGATGTTGGTTTTGCGCCTTGAGTCCAGATCGTCTGAGTGGTATCTTTGAATACAGTACTGCCAACCAAGTATTGTGGAACGACGTGCTGCTAGTTCTGCATCAATATTTGGGAACTGGCGTCCAGAGTGGTTTTCTTTATTGGGCTACCGATCCACTGGACAATCCAGACTATGAGAAATTATGTCTTGATTTTTACAAGATTACTGGGGTGTTTCCCCCGACCACTACAGCCCAAGCATTAAAAGACCCAGCAAGAACGCGTGCCTTGCTGAAAATATCACAAGAACGGGGATGCTGGCTGAATCGCTTTTCTATTCTCAGTATTAAAATGCTGAATCAAGTTCATGCCGAGTTCAGCGCCGAAGAGTTGGCACAGGTTGAGTGTCTATCACTCAATCGTGAATCAGCTTTTGCCTTTGGCAATGCAGGTAAGTTCCGCGAGCGAGCTAACAAAGAGCCTGAACTGTTGCAGAAACAGCGAAAAAACCTGCTTTGGGCGCCTTGGTATACTGGCGATCCGGCCTATGCAAACACCGAGGAATATCCTTTGGCCAGCATCGGTTGTGTGACTGGGTTTTTATTGAATATGTGCGATCGCACTGTGCAGTTAATTAGTCCTGCCGCTGCTAGCGATCGCTGGCCTCTCGGTTACTACATTCATGCTCAGGGTACTTTCAACGATGGTGCAGAGCTAGCTGCATTGCTGAATCGTATGATTGAGGAACATATGTCGCCATTTTTGCGCCCTAGCGATCGCCTTTGTTTTCACAACTGGCTGCAATTTGAAGAGTTAGAAACAGGCTTTCGGCTCAATGGACGATTTCATCAATCTACAACATTTCAAGGTCAAGAACGCCACAGTCAATGGCGAGAAATTGGCGATCTAGTCCACAGGGGTGGAAAGACTGTAGCAGAAATTTCAGAGATTGTCTCTGTAAAATGCAATGTTAACCCAGAAGTTGTTCAATCGATGCTAAATGAATTGCTGCGTGCGGGAGTATTAGATGAAATTAACAATTGATATATGGGCTAGACTTTCCAAAGAGCAGCAAGAACGGCTACAACAAATCATTGCTCGCGCTGTTCCATCCCATGAGCGTACCATGAGCGAGTTTTTCTTGCCGCGATCGCCTGTAAATCAAGCGCGAATTGAGAAACTGACACAGCAATGGCAAAAAGCAATTACGAACGATGCACCGGAAAAATTTGACATCTATCTGCAAACTCAAAACCTGACCCATAACGCACAAATCAAAACATCTGTTTCCCAGTCAACAGTCATCAACCAAAATTATTTTCCAGCTAAATTTGTTGAAGTCTTAATTAAAAATCCCCAAGAACTACCTGAATGGGCTAATGCTCTTGTGGAGTTAATTAGTCTGGCTACACTCCCAGAGGAACAGGTAAAACAATCAGACAATATCTCAGACAATCAACAAATCCCATATCATCAAGTCATAGAACCTTTCCTACAAGGTGCAAAGCTTACCCTGCAACAGTGTATTGCAACGTCGGGATTAACTGTATCGGCTGCGGGTTTAACTGACATGCTAGCTGTATTTGCCAATCGACTTTGGCATCTGGTTGGCTCAGTTGTGGACTTTGAACTGCATCTTTTAGCGGCTAATACAGGCTTGTTGAATAACCTGGGGGCTAAGTCTCAACCGATTTTAGATGGCGACGTGACTAGTTGGCTAGACAGATTTGAACGATTTCCCGTCCTTGCATACTTGGTTGCCGTTTCCTATATGAATTGGCGGGGATGGATGACCGAAATTTGTCAACGTCTAGCAGCAGATCGGGAGTTACTCTGCACTCAACTGTTTAGGGGAATGCAGCTAGGACAGTTAACTGGCTTTCAAGGAGACGCAGGTGATGTTCACGCCCAAGGACGCACAGTGGCAATTTTGACATTTGCATCGGGTAACAAGGTCGTCTATAAACCAAAAGACCTGCGGTGTGCTGCTGCGTTTATTAACCTGGTTACCGATCTGAATCAATCAGGTTTAGAACCTCAACTACATGTGCGTAGCATCTTGACAAGGGGTAACTATACCTGGGAAGAGTTCGTGGAATACAAACCTTGTCAAAATTCCCAGGAGGTTCAAAGATTTTATACGCGCATGGGCATGACAATCCGCCTTTTGCAATTGCTGGAAGGACGTGACTTTTGGTTGGATAACTTAGTTGCTCATGGGGAGTACCCTGTATTTATCGATCTAGAAACCATACTCCAACCACGCCCAACCCCAACCAATTTGTTACCCGCAGAACAAGTTGCCCGGCAGATGTTGGCCGAGTCAGTAGTGGAAACTTGCATCATCGCCATGCCAACACCTATTGAGATGGGGATTAAGGCTGAGGATTTTGGTGCTTTGGCCATGCCTGGCGAGTTCATCACTCCTTATAAACGTCCAACAGCAAGCAGACACAACGGCAACAGGCCTAATGAACAGGACTACTTTACCTGGAGTCATACTCAACATGCTCCAGTTTTGGATAATAATCCAGTTGATGCGGCAGAATATCTTCAGGAAATTCTTGCAGGTTACAAGCTGATGCAGGAATGTTTGCAGACCAATCAGACAGCACTGCTGGCTGCTGATAGTCCTTTGGTCTACTTAAGTAATGTCCCAGTTAGGTTTATTTATCGTGATACCTGGACTTACCATAAGTTGATTCGTTCCAGTCTGACTCCGACGCTGCTGGTTGATCCTATTCAAAGAGAGATTTTTTTCCAACAACTACTCGGACCCGTTTTTACACAGGAACTGGAAACCGAATCCAGAAATCAGCACTGCCAGATCGTGGAAAGCGAAATTGCAGCTTTATTAAGGCTTGACATCCCATTCTTCACTTCTCGTCCTAATAGCAATGCTGTGTTTACCTTAGAGGGAAACGAAGTTGCCGGGTATTTCGATGATACGTCCTGGAATTGCTTGCAGCAAAGGCTCCATTGCCTGAATAAATTTCCTCTAGAACAACAAATGGATTTGATCCGTTCTTGTTTTGCGACAAGCCGGCCTCATGTTGACTTGCAGGTTACAGAACGCAATATGAAATCTGCCGTAATTGAAAATAGCTGGATTTCAGAAGCGATCGCTTTAGGTTCTTCTATCTTGGCAGATTCGGTAACATCATCTGCCAACGATCTAGCTTGGCTAGGGCTTGTTTATCATCCCCACATGGATCTTCTTTCTCTTGAGGTGCTACAGTCCGATTTACTTACTGGAACTTGTGGTTTAGCTATATTATTTTGCGATCTCTACACCATTACAGGTCAAGCATCTTGGAAAGATGCGGCGCGAGGAGCCTTAGCAGCAACGCTCAAGTCCGTTAACCATATTTCTGAAGCTTGGCAAGAGCCTGAATGGAGCGATCGCATTCAGAGAAACCCCTATTGTGGTGCATTTTTGGGAGTTGGCGCACAAATTTTCTGTCTACGTTATTGCGCTCAGGCATTAACAGCACCAGAACTTGACAAAATTGCTAATACCTGCATTCAAAACTTACCTCTAGAGACACTCATTACTCATCCCAGCTGCGATTTTGTATCTGGATTGTCAGGTCTTATGCTTTCTATGGTGTCGTCAACAGAAGGCCTAGAAATTGGTATTAAACTCATCACACATTTATTAGATATACGAACTAAAAATGGAGAACTTCCTCCACCGCTTTATCCACACCCTAGTTTATGGATGAACAGTTTCCCTGACGCTACAGCAGTATTGACTATGGGACTTGCGAAATTGTTAAAGCATGAGCATAGAATGGCGCCTCGGTTCCAACATGAGTTAGAAAGTCTTTTATATGCACAATTACAGAATTATCCAGGGGTTAGGCACTCTCCAGGACACCTACTTGCTAACTTAGATATTATTCAATCTACGAGAATAAATGCAGAGCAAGTACTTAGGAAAATCGACGAATATCTTGCTGTTGAGAGATTAGCAACCGATACAGTTGGACTGTTGGATGACCTAGAAGTTGCCATCACAGCATTTCAAGTTACTGGTAAAGATAAATACCTCCAGCACGCATTTAGTTCAGCTGAACAAATAAAAACAATCCGAGAGTCCTATGGATCTTGGTTTCCCAGGTCATTTGCTGCTGATCGGCATAATCTTTCTGTTGTATGGGGTGTTACTGCCATTGCACGCGCTTTTCTAAGATTGCATAGCCCATCTGTTTTCACCTCTATTCGTATCGTTGGAAACCCGAACTTTAGCTGACATTGTTTCTTTCTGTAAATTTTTCAGTGAGGGTTTTGTAACTACTCGGCGTTGCTATAAGCGTGTTAATCCTTCGTACTCACGCAAAATGCAGAGATTTACAGAGCACGTTAAACGCTAGATTTCGATTTTATACCCTTGTCTACACAATCGATACTTAAATTTGGACTATTTTGCATTGCCTTGAAAACGATAAGTTTTCGTCATTTCGGTATAAATAGCAACAATTACAGAGTTGATAATTAAAATTTATTTGCACTTTTTAACAAATGAGCATTCATATGAAATTGTATTCATGCTTAGTGTCTCATATTTGGTAACTCTCCGGTTCAACAGTTTTATGCTTGCTTTTTACTCTCGTTCATGAGAATATAAGCTTCATTTAAAATACGTTATTTCGACCGACAAACAGTATTTTCTAAGTAGTTACAGTGACTAAAACAAGCAGTAGAAAATAGAGGACGTATTATATCAGCTTAAGCTTGAACCTACAAAACCAGAAATATACGGTTTGCTTCAGTAGTAAATGCATCAAGAAAGCAATGACTACACGACCTGACGAAAAAACCATCTTTGCCACAACCAGAAGCAACCTGTGAAGAAGTCATCAAATCGATGCAGAAGACTTATCTAATTTGTTAATGCCAGTCCTGGGGCGATCGCAATATGACATCATTAAAGACCTCTAACACTCTTGGCCGGCTCGACCCCTTTGAAGCATCAATCGGTACGCGTAACTCCTTTGCCAGCAATGTCTGGCGCTTACGGCACTGGATGGTTCCGTACCGATGGCGCATTGCGTTAGCGCTGCTGTTTGCTATGCTCTCGGCCACCGCCGCCGTGTTAGTACCAATTGTGGTTAGTCGAGTGGTAGTAGACGGTATCCTGATGCATAACTACCGGACTGATCTCCCAGACTATGGACAAACGGCATTAATCAAATGGTTAGCAATCACGCTGGACACCAAACAAATAATCGCCGCCTGCGTAGTCGGCTTACTCTGGGTAATGCTGTGGTCTGGTTTTGGGTACGCCTTCCGCATCCAGTTGTCCCGTGCAGCACTATTGGGTCTGAGCGACTTGCGTCGGGATCTGTTTGCCCATGTCGAGCATCTCCCTGCTGCTTTTTATGACCGGGTTATGGTTGGGCAGGTATTGACTCGGATCGCTAACGATATCGAGAGCTTGTCTGAACTGCTGACTGGTGTCGGTGCGCTAGCTGGAGAATTGATTCCCCTAGTTGTCGCTGTTAGTGTAATGCTGTCTCTGGATGCGATACTGGTAGCAAAGCTATCACCTTTATTGATTGTTGTGGCGGGTGTGATCGTCACGTTCAGATATTATTCTAGTCCGATTTATCAGGTCATCCGTGCCACCTTATCGCGCCTCAACGAGCATTTGCACGAAAACTTATCAGGTATTGAAATCGTGCAGATGTCAGGGCGGGAGGCACTAAGCTTTAAACAGTATTCTGCTATTAACGATGCCAATCGGGTGGCTGAGACGAAGGCCATCATGGCAGAGACCATATACAACCCGATCGTCGATAACATATCTTATTTGGCGATCGCTTGCATCCTCTGGTTTGGTGGGCAACATGTACTGAACCACACTACCACCCTGGGATCGGTCGTGTTGTTCTTGCAATTCAGCGACATGCTGTTTCGTCCGATTGTGGCTTTGGGCGATCAAGCAAATGCAGTGTTCCGAGCGGCGGCGGCTTGCGATCGCATATTCCGGCTGCTGGACTGGAAAGAGTCTTTATCCGTGCCGTCGCAGCCTACACCCTTGCCTGAAGGCTTACACGGACGTATCGAGTTTCGTGACCTGAATTTCCGTTATGAAACTGGCGAACCAGTTATCCAGCACTTCAATCTGAATATCGCACCCGGTGAGAACATCGCTATTGTCGGGCCTACTGGCTCTGGCAAGACCACGCTAACCCGGCTCATCTGCCGTTTTTACGATGTGCCTGAAAAAAGCTTGTTCATTGACGGCATCGACATTATGCAGATAGACCCTGCACAAATCCGTAAGCGTGTAGGTGTAATCTTTCAAGACTTTCATCTATTCCCTGGCACCGTCTATGACAACATTGCATTGGGTAACTCGACCATCACGCCAGAAGATGCCCGACATGCTGCCAAACTGATACAGACCCTAGATTTCATCGAGGGCTTGCCACTAGGCTTTGATACGGTATTGGAAGACCGCGGCCAAAATCTATCGCAAGGTCAACGCCAGTTGTTAGCGTTTACGCGTGTCATTGCCTTGAACCCCGAAATCCTCATTCTGGATGAAGCCACTGCCAGTATTGACCAAGAAACTGAAGCTGCTATCCAAGCAGCGCTGGCCAAAGTCACCACCAACAGAACTTCCATCATCATTGCCCACAGATTACAGACCATCCGCCGAGCTGATCGCATTGTTGTATTAAACCATGGCCAGTTAGTGGAAGTTGGAAATCACACAGAATTGATGCTTCGTAATGGTTTTTATAAAACGCTTTATGAAGCACAATTATACAAGGGTATACGTCAAAACACACCAAACTACCCAACTAAAGATTTCTAATATTGAGGTGATTCCCGAAATAGACATTTGTACAAAAAATTGACTTCAATTAGGCTATATTAACCTGATTATTCGGAAATTAAAAAGCTGTAGATTATCTTTAAATACAAAGTGCTGTGATTAAGCAATTCAACAAAACAATCGCCTTTATTCAATATTTATTTTTCCCTATATAACTCAAGTTGCTAGTTACATACCAAGAAAGATGACATAGGGGTATAAAAACAATAAAATCCCTCCAGACAGAAAATTAGGAGGGAAATATGTTAAATGAAATAGTTACTATCTATTCTGTCATAGATGACCTATTGAAGGCGATTGGACATGATGAGGATATTCGTCGTGAAATGAGTGATGCAGAAATTATCACCACGGCAATGATAGCGGCAATGTTTTTTGGTG
>NZ_KV757611.1 GCF_001712795.1 Nostoc sp. KVJ20 | reverse complement strand
TTGAAAGCCTTTCCAAGGGGGGATTAAGGGGGGTAATTTCACCTCTCTGCACACCGCCGCTTGGCAAAGAAAGTGCAAAAGCCTCCTGTAAACTGTTAACAGGAGATTCTTTAGGTGTAAAGGTCGTAATATAAGTCCAGCGATCGCTCCCTGGAATCTCTTGTCCTAACTTAAGCTGGTAGAGTAACCCAGCCCGTAACATAGATGATTTCCCACTACCGGAAGCACCTAATACAGCAATTAGGCGATGCTTATCTCTTACCTGTTTAATCAACTGCTGAGTTAGCGCACTCCGCCCATAAAAAACCTCAGCATCTTCCTTTGTCTCCTTAAAATACGACAGAGAACGATAAGGACACTTATCCTGAAAGCTTTTTTGCGAAAACTTAGTTGTCAGCAGAATTGCGCGTGCAGAATTGGCAATTAACGGACGCTGGACTGTATTCGGCATTCGGCTGATAATGAAATCTGCCAATTTGTGGCTATTAATGATCCCATCTGCGTCATTTTCCGGGTTCAATCCTGCGAGTAACGCCTGCGTCAACAACCCCTGCGCGTGGGGAATTTCCACTCCAGTTTCGTAAGAACGGGTTGCAGTAATGAAACAGTAATCTTTATCTGTGGGAATAAATTTTAACAATTCACCGCTATAGCAGCAATCTAGCCAAACAACGACTCGTTTAGCCTGACTTCTTTGCAACTGCTCACCCAACCAACTTAAAGGTATACCATAGATTTCTTCTTCCGGTAGAGCATCACTGGTAGCTATAAACACTTCTTCCTTCCCCGCCACAGTTTTGCACCACCCATGTCCTGAAAAAAAGAATAAGGCTGTTTCTGGCGTGGGGTTTGGATGAGGAGGATTGAAAAGATTAGCGATCGCTTCTTCTAATTCTTGCACCTTTACCGCCCCTTGGCGATCAATTTTACTTTCTCCCTTCTGGTTTAAAGTTCTAGGTAAACACTGAGCGCGAAAAGGTCTATAACCGTATATTTCTAGTTGTTCGGCAATTTTCTCTGCATCCTCTGCTGCTGCTGTTAGCGGCTTTAGAGTGGTGTACTCTGGGTAATAATTAATTCCAATAACTTGAGCAGCCCATTCCGATGCCATTTTTATTACCTGACTGACTCTGATAACTTTTTGGTTGAACTGTAGGCAAAATCTGTCTACAGCATTCGTTTAGGTTGTATGAAAAATCACTAGAATACAGTGCAATAAACTAAATTGATTTACACAAGCAAAGGTATAATAAAAAACATTTTAGTTAGTAAATTATTCTTTTTAGAGATAGAAAATCAAAACTGAACATGAAATATATGCTGTAATTATCTCACTGAAATTACGTTTATACTAGTCGTAGTGAGTTTGGTATAAAAACCTATGAATACAAAGGCCGATAATACTATTATCGCTTTTCTCTTGGCGTTTCAAGACTTAAAAACCGCCCTTGGAGAACAAGAGAAACAAAATTTAAAAGAAGTTGCCAAGCAATTAGACACTCAACCCAAAGCTTGGGAAGACTATATTAAAGGACGTTTATTAGAAATAATTACCCTTAATCCTGACTTAAATAATTCTTATCAACTTTATAAATCTCAATTAGATAATCTAGAAGAAATTCCTGATGATTTACTTCCTAGTGAAGCAGAAATTAGTAGACTCAATACTCTTGAAAAGGCTGCAATAACTAGAGGCTTTAAACCAAAAAATGAAGCTACAGGCTACGAAAGCCAACTTAATAATGTTGTAGTCATAGTTGGTAGTTCTTCTAAACCCGAAGAAACAGTTAAACAAGCCACATTTTTAGAAAAATTGAAACAATTTTTATCTCAATCCAATCAATCAAATTAGTTTTGCCCTTGTGATGAGCGATTTAATCTATCCGACACTCGATTTGTTTTTATATGCTTTAAAAACTTCTTTAAACACAACTGATGCAGAAACCAAAAAAAATCAAGCGGCTTTTTTAGCTCAGTTACCACCTATACCACCTAATACTCAATTCCAAGAGCATGAAGGTGAAAATGAATATTTAGAGCTTATAGAACCTGCTCGTCGAATTGACTTTATTTCTCAAGATAAAACTTTAGAAGGATACTATTATCCTGTTAGATTAAATGATACTTATGGCTTACAAATAGATTGCTCTATTAATAATCAAACTGAAACTCAACCAGCTAAGTCTTTTACAATCTTAAAAACTGAAATCGAACAAAAACTAAATAAAGAACTGGCAATAATTGGACAAACCTGGTTGCTGTCTGGTTGGCTACCAGAAAACTCGTCTCGAAATCCTGAAGAGATTGCCAAAGATTGCTATTATGCTTTATTTAAAGATACTTCTTGGCAACCAGAAAAAGGTACTTTTTTAGATGGAAAAGTTTTTGAAATAGGGCACTCACAATATATAAATCAGAGCCAAGAAAAAGTAACCACTCTTCTAAAGAGTAATCAACATCATGTGGTTATCGCTATTTATCCTCATCGAGAGAGTGCAGAACAAGCTGCGGAATTTTATAAAGATTGGATGGGTTTGTTTTGTTATCGAAGTAAGATTGCGTGGGCTTATTGGCAAAGTCGTTTAGTCAAAGAATCTTTGCTCAATCATTATAAAAAAATTGAAGAAAATAGAAAAATTACTAACCAAATTAACCATTGGCAGTCAAAGCAAAGTTTTACCACTTCTCGTCAAGTTTTAAATAACGTTGATAATATTCTCCAGCAATACACAATCGACTTACTAAACCTTTCTTTTCAAAAACAAATTATTGAAATTAATTTATCTAATTATCAACTTCGCTTGGGTTTGATTAAAGAAAAAGCAGGTCAAAATAATCAGTTAGATTTTTTAGAAAAGTTTAGCGATATAGCCAACAAAAAATATTTACCACAAATTACTAAAGATATCGAGAATATGCAGCTTGGCTTGCAACTTTTAGAAGATACAATTAACGCTACTCGCAGTCGCGTAGAAGTCGAGAAAGCAGAACGAGAGCGTAATTTCCAAGAGCTTGTAGCTGTTGCTGGTGCTGGTATAGCAACTGTATCCCTGGTAAGAGAGACAGCAAAAGATTGTAAAGATATTTTTAGTCAAGTTCGCTTCTTTTGCAACTATCCTTTAAGTGCCAGTCTATTACTTGGAATCATTGTTGGTTTTATGGTTTGGTGGCTGAGAAAACGATTCCGATAAGCGTTCGCGTAGCGTCTTGCTGGCGCAGCCTCTCGTTGAGAAGAGAAGCTTAAGCCTTCTCCCTTGGAAACGCTAGCGCAAATCGGTATCGTGAGAAGATGTAATATTATCGGTATTAGATTCCTGTTGTATTGCTCTCATAAAAATTCCTGTAGATGCTTACATATTCACCTACAGGATAAGTTGTATAATTATTTTATGTGTTATACGACTTTATTATTGTTGTACAACAGCTACTACCTCTATAAATAGACTATTCTACTGTTACCGACTTGGCCAAATTTCTTGGCTGATCGACATCCAAACCGCGACGGGCGGCAATATGATAAGCCAATAATTGCAAAGGTACTACTGTGAGAATCGGAGAAAGTAATTCTTCCACATGAGATACGGGAAGAAGATCGTTAAAGATTTCCGCAGCTTCGCCATCGTTGACAGGAGTCACGCCAATTAATCGAGAATCTCTAGCTTTGGCTTCTTGGGCATTAGAAATAACTTTTTCGTACACACTACCAGGGATTGCGATCGCAACTACTGGTACTTTCGCATCTAAAAGTGCGATCGGGCCATGTTTCATCTCTCCAGCTGGATACCCTTCAGCGTGAATATAACTAATTTCTTTTAATTTCAACGCCCCTTCTAAAGCAATGGGGAAGTTGATTCCTCTTCCCACAAAGATAAAATCTTTGGTTTCGGCGAATTCGTGGGCTAGCTGTTCGGTTAAACGTTCTTGACTTTCCAAAGTTGCTTCAATTTCTTTAGGAAGCTGCCGCAACCCGTTAATAATTTTCTCTAATGTGTCTTTGGAAACTGTCTGACGACGAGCTGCTAAATCCAATGCTAAAGCATAAAACGCCATCAGTTGAGCAGTAAAAGTTTTTGTCGCCGCTACCCCAATTTCAATTCCCGCTAGGGTACTAATGACATGCGGTACCATATCACCAAGACTGCTTTCGGGACGATTAGTAATGCCTAGTAGTCGCGCTTGATATTTGGGTTCTTTCCCCTGGCGACGTTCTTTTTCCATTGCCAAAGCTGCTAAAGTATCAGCGGTTTCACCTGATTGTGTAACACCAATAATCAGTGTGTTCGCCGTCAATGGTGATGGTGCATAGCGATATTCAGAAGCGTAATGTACCTGAGTTGAAATTCCTGCTAATTGTTCGATTAAATATTTTCCGATTAATGCTGCGTGCCAACTAGTACCACAGGCGAGGATCTGAATTTGTTCTAAATCGGTATATAAATGCGCCGGTAAACCAAGATTAATTGGGGATTCGATAGATTCGCCTGGATTAAAGTATGCTTCTAAACTAGCTCTTACTACCCCTGGTTGCTCATGAATTTCTTTGAGCATGAAGTGTTTGAAGCCCTGCTTTTCAACCATTGCAGGATTGAAGTTGAGCAGCCGGGGTTGTTTTTTCAGCCTGTCGCCAGCAAAATTGTAAATCTCAACGCCCAAAGGTGTGAGACGGGCAATTTCGCCATTTTCCAAAGGTAGCACTGCACGGGTGTAGGCAACGATCGCTGGCGTGTCAGATGCACAAAAGAATTCCCCTTGGCCAAAACCAATAACCAAAGGTGCTTGTTGACGAACAACAATCAATTCATCGGGGAAGTCAGCAGAAATAACTGCAAGTGCAAACGCCCCACGCAAGTGGTTAACGGCTTGACGAATTGCTTCTAGGAAGGGAGATGAGGCAGATGAGGGAGATGAGGGGGGAAGATTCTTTAAAAATTCGGCGATGAGATGGGGAATAACTTCGGTATCGGTTTCAGACCGAAATTCGTGTCCTTTTGCTTTGAGTTCCTCGCGTAACTCGCGATAGTTTTCGATAATGCCATTTTGCACCACCGCCACTCGCTTTGCCGTATCTAAATGGGGATGGGCGTTGTACTCTTCTGGTTTACCATGAGTTGCCCAGCGTGTATGACCAATACCAATTTGGGCAGGAGTTTCTATTTGTTCCAGTTTAGAACGCAGATTATGGAGTTTGCCTTTTGCCCGTACACAATTTACCTCACCTTCCCAAATAGTGGCGATTCCAGCAGAATCGTAGCCCCTGTACTCTAGTTTTTCCAGCCCAGCCAGTAAAATGTCTGTCGCCGCTTGAGTGCCTATATATCCAACAATTCCGCACATTGTTCACACCACTTTTTTTCAGGATGATTAAATCCAGTATAGTGTTTACCACAAACTCGACGTTTTGCAAAGAAAAAAGGGAGTAATTTACTCCCTCTACCACTAAGTATTGTTATGGATTTCGGGCTTTGACAGTGAATGCACCGTCAGCGTTTGACCTAACGGTACAAATACGGCTTTTAGGATTTAGATACCCAGAGATTTTATCCCCAATCTAAAATTACAATTTCGTAAAGCGGGCAGTGTCCACTCTACGATGCTAAAGTTGCTTGCTATTGAGAAGCTTCAAAGTCTTGAGTTCCGAGTTCCGAGTTCCGAGTGAAGAATCAAGAAATTGTTTTTTTGATTTACTTCTTTCTGTTTCAACACTCGGCACTCAGCACTCAGCACTCAGCTTTTTAGTAAGCTAGACCCATACTGCGAGTTGTTTCAGCGCCCAGGTAAACCCGGATGCTCAAAAAGTCGGTGGGACAAGCGGTTTCGCAGCGCTTACAGCCCACGCAGTCTTCTGTACGGGGTGAAGAGGCAATTTGAGCAGCTTTACAGCCATCCCAAGGAACCATCTCAAGTACATCAGTAGGGCAAGCGCGGACGCATTGGGTGCAGCCAATGCAGGTATCGTAGATTTTTACGGTATGAGACATTGAAAAAACGGCTCCTTTCGAGTGTTCTTCTCTGCGAAAGAATCATAATCAACGCATAGTCTACCGCAGTGGTTGATAGGCCGTAATCAAAAGGCTACATAACTTCAAACAATGTAATAAGCACCCAAGATATTTGTTTTTGCGCGATTGTCCCATTGACTTATTAATCAGCAACATCACAGGAGCGTATTTATCCCAGTGATATACCATGATAGGGTTGAATAGTAAAGACAGATGAAACAAAAGTCAATTTACAAAACTAGATGAGAAAGTTATCTATGCTACTTATTGATTGGTAACTATGTACCGTCAAATAGAGCCAATCTATAACGAAATGTTAACTGTTAATCGAAAGTGCCAAATTAATTTTATGGGTAATAATCTGATTTTGCGATCGCTAATTCTCCGTGTAAAAAGAAAAAACTTGGCTATCTAGGTGACATAGAAGGTTATGACTATTACTGCTTAACACTGCTTTTTCTATGTAAACGATCAATTTAGAGACTGCGATCGCAGCTATGTTTTTGAGCGATCGCAGTCAGTAATTGTAAGGGAACGCTCACAGATAACTTGTATATTTGACTGTTCAAGTCTGGCAATCTCATAAATTTTACTCCTACAGTTCAGAGTATTTCCGAAATTGCAAATTCATCATTTATCAGGGGAATTTCTGTTTGAATTTTTGGCTCACAAGGCATCACTTCCAGTTGTTCTTCTGGATTCTTCGCATCAGGCAATTTATCTTTTATATACTCAGCTTCTCGGATTTGTCTAGCAATACTTTCTAACAGCCAAAGCTGTTCTTCCACAGACAAGGCAAGGATGGAACGCTCAATTTCGAGTAAATTTGACGATATCATTTTGTTGTTGATTCCTAGCAAGGTGTATTTTTCAAAGATATTATATTCAGTCTATCTGGTTAACCTAGAGCATCGCAAATTCCCGATCATTTTCCCCACGCCTATCTTTTCACAAATCATAAGAGATTGCTAGAAATAACTAGAAGCCAATTCTATGACTTTTTAATTAAGTATTCCTGCTGAAGTAAAATGTACGCTAAACTGGCTACATGAATTACGAAACAGCTCGGAAACTCCTCATAGATCAGACAATCACAACCGAGGAAAACCCAGATGCGCTGTTAACGCGTATGAAACAGGGGAAACCACCGGTACCCGGTCAGATCACTTCGATTTTGTTAGCATTGAAAGTGGTGTTTGAAGCCCTTAAAGATGCAAAGAGCCTAGACCGAGAACTGGCTTTGGCCCTTTATCAGTTAAGTATTAAGGCGCAACAGCTATTTGGCGCAGGGCGTAAAGCCGGGGTTGATTGGCCGCCACTTCTGAAAGAAGATTTGCTACGCATTTCCTTAGCGTCTGAAAGTATCTTTTCGGGTACATGGCAAACCCTAGCTCAGATGGAGTTGGGGAAGTTGTAGGATACGGATTCAGTAATCTTTCAACGAGAAGGGATGGAGAGAGGGGGAATAACCAATGCCCAATTCCCAATTCCCAATTCCCATTAACGAATTTGCAGTTCCTTTTCTAATTTGTCTAGGTCAGTTTTAAGCAAAACCGTCATTTGACCAGTAAAAGCTTTGCCAGCCTTGGGTTGGGCAATTTCCACCCAATATACATAGCGATCGCCTACTCGCAATTCTCCCTTCAAGGCTTCCCGAATCGGAGTTCTGGCTAGACGCGCTGAGTTAACTACCTTTTGGTTGGGATATTGATACACGACTTCGGCTCGATCGTAGTCTTGATAAATCTCTAAGCCATAAATCACCCGCAAGGATTCTTGAAGGCGCTCAAATGTCATGCCGTTAATAGCATCATACATAGCAATGCGTTCAGAGCGAATTCTGCCTCGGTCTTTGGAAAACTCCACCCTACCAGGAGGCAATACCGACGCTTGAAAAGTGAATCTTTGGGCAGCAGTATCAGTTTTTTGCACAAATAATTGTTCTCCACTCCTAGGACGGAGTGTGGGATGTGCTTTAATCCAAGTGCCTACTTCTTCTGTACTTTGCCCCGGTAAAGCATTAGCTTGGGAATCAAAAAGCGTTCCCACGCACAGCCAAGGCATTAAAGATAAAGGCAAAATTAAATAGTTAAGGAGAGATTTTTTGAGCATTTTGCTGTTCGGGATTTTCATGGAAATTTCCCTATTAGGGAATAACCATAGTCTTCCCGTTTTTCAGCAATATTATTTCAATTAGTCACAGCGATAACCCAGCAAAGCCGAATCTTCTCTCTTTGCAAGAACTACAGTGTACACACAAGTCTAAAAAAGCTCGATTTTAGTTCTTCACAAGTTTCTCAACTTCTTATCCTAATGTCAAAAGTAGATTCAGCCTAGTTATTGCTAGCCCTTGAAGACCAGGTGCTTTGAAGATGAACAAGAGAAGCTTTGCAATCATAGACGGCAATGAAACTGTTGCCCAAATCGTTTATCGACTGAATGAAGTTATTACGATCTATCCAATTACACCTTCTTCACCAATGGCTGAGTGGTCAGATGCTTGGGCTAATGAAGGAAAACGCAACATTTGGGGTACTGTTCCCTCGGTGGTACAGATGCAGAGTGAAGGAGGTGTGGCTGGTGCTGTACATGGTGCTTTGCAAACCGGTTCACTGACAACCACATTTACAGCATCGCAGGGATTATTGTTAATGATCCCCAATATGTACAAAATTGCTGGGGAATTAATACCTACAGTTTTTCATATTGCCGCGCGATCGCTAGCCGCCCAAGCCCTCTCTATTTTTGGCGACCACAGCGATGTGATGGCAGCGCGTGGCACTGGTTTTGCTATGTTCTGTTCTGCATCAGTGCAAGAAGCACAAGATTTTGCTTTGATAGCAACACGTGCAACCTTAGAATCACGAATACCGTTCCTGCACTTTTTTGATGGCTTTCGCACCTCCCACGAAATTAACAAACTTGAACTGTTAGTAGAAGATGACTTGCGAGAATTTATTCCCGATGAATTAGTATTCGCCCATCGGTCACGCGCCCTCACCCCCGATAAACCAGTTTTGCGCGGTACAACACAAAACCCTGATGTTTACTTCCAAGCCAGGGAAACTGTCAATCCTTACTATTTAGCTTGTCCAGACATCACCCAGAAAGTCATGGATGAATTTGCCGCGATGACTGGGCGACAGTACCAACTATTTGAATACCACGGTGACCCAGCAGCCGAACGAGTTATTGTGCTGATGGGTTCTGGTTGTGAGGCTGTTCATGAAACAGTAGATTTCCTCAACGCCTGTGGTGAGAAAGTGGGCGTTTTGAAAGTACGACTATATCGCCCTTATGATGCTACGCGATTTGTAGCCGCCTTACCAAAAACTATCCGTAGCATCGCAGTTTTAGACCGCACCAAAGAACCCGGTGCATCTGGTGAACCATTGTATTTGGATGTAGTCGCTGCTATTCATGAAACATGGGGAAAAGAAGTAGGGGAGCAGGGAGGAGAATCTTTTCCCCTGACCCATACCACACTACCCAAAATTATTGGTGGTCGCTACGGTTTATCTTCTAAAGAATTCACACCAGCGATGATTAAAGCTGTCTTTGATAATCTTGCTGCGGCTGAACCAAAAAATCATTTTACTATCGGCATCAACGATGATGTCACCCACACCAGCTTGAATTATGACCCCGACTTTAGTATTGAACTAGATAACACAGTAAGAGCGATTTTTTATGGTTTGGGTGCAGATGGTACAGTAAGCGCTAATAAAAACTCAATTAAAATCATTGGAGAAGAAACCAACAATTACGCTCAAGGCTATTTTGTCTACGATTCCAAGAAATCAGGTTCTGTCACAGTTTCCCATCTACGTTTTGGTTCACAATTAATTCGCTCGACCTATTTAATTAGCAAAGCTAACTTTGTCGCCTGTCACCAATGGGAATTTATCGAAAAATTTACGATCCTGAAAGAAATTGTACCAGACGGTACATTCTTAGTTAATTCTCCTTATGAAAAAGATGAAGTTTGGGATCATCTGCCGACATCAGTACAAGAACAAATTATTCAAAAACGTCTGAAATTTTATGTAATTAATGCCTATAAAGTTGCTCGTCAAGCAGGTATGGCTGGCAGAATTAACACGGTAATGCAGGTTTGTTTCTTCGCCTTATCCGGTGTATTACCACGAGAAGAAGCCATTGCAGAAATCAAAAAGTCCATCCGCAAGACTTACGGCAAGAAAGGCGATGAAATTGTGCAGATGAACCTCAAAGCAGTAGATACCACATTAGAAAATCTGTATGAAGTGGGGAATAGGGAAAGGAAAATAGGGAATGAAAAAGAAAACCAATCTTCAATCCCTGGCACTGCACCTGCTTTTGTCCGTGATGTCATAGGTAAGATAATTACTCGTCAAGGGGATGAATTACCAGTTAGTGCTTTACCAGCAGATGGCACTTATCCCACTGGGACGGCGAAATGGGAAAAGCGTAACATTGCTCAAGAAATACCTGTTTGGGATACAGATGTCTGCATTCAGTGTGGTAAGTGCGTTATGTTGTGTCCTCACAGTGTCATCCGTAGTAAAGTTTACGAGCCGCAGCAGTTAGAAAATGCACCACCGACATTTAAAAGTGCTAGTGCTAAAGACCACGATTGGCAAGGCTTAAAATATACTATCCAAGTGGCAGCAGAAGATTGTACTGGCTGTGGTATTTGCGTAGATGTTTGTCCGGCGAAGAATAAATCAGAACTACGCCGCAAAGCCATTAACATGGAACCGCAACTGCCATTACGGGAACAAGAACGGGAAAATTGGGATTTCTTTTTGAATATTCCTAATCCAGATAGAAGCCATCTGAAACTTACTCATATTAATCAACAGCAGATGCAAGAACCGTTGTTTGAATTTTCTGGGGCTTGTGCTGGTTGTGGTGAGACACCTTATATTAAGTTAGCAACGCAGCTGTTTGGCGATCGCATGATTGTTGCCAACGCCACTGGTTGTTCTTCTATCTATGGCGGGAATTTACCCACTACCCCTTGGACGCACAATACCGAAGGACGCGGCCCAGCTTGGTCAAATTCGTTATTTGAAGATAATGCCGAATTTGGACTTGGTTTTCGCATTTCCATTGATAAACAGGCAGAATTCGCCGTTGAATTACTCAAACAACTGACAACAAATGTGGGTGAAGAACTGGCAAATAGTATTCTCAATGCTGAACAAAAAGATGAAGCCGATATTTGGAAACAGCGAGAAAAAGTAGCGCTGTTAAAACAGAAGTTAGATCAAATATTGACTGCGGAATTAAACCCTAATCTAAAATCTAAAATCCAAAATCTAAAATCGATTGCTGATTATTTAGTAAAAAAGAGCGTCTGGATTATCGGTGGTGATGGCTGGGGTTATGATATCGGTTTTGGAGGACTAGATCATGTCCTAGCCAGTGGATACAACGTTAATATTCTGATTCTTGATACTGAAGTTTATTCCAATACAGGTGGACAAATGTCCAAAGCCACCCCCAAAGCAGCTGTAGCTAAATTTGCATCTGGGGGGAAAGTTGCACCTAAAAAAGACTTGGGTTTAATGGCAATGACTTACGGCAATGTTTATATTGCTAGTGTAGCAATGGGCGCACGGGATGAACATACTCTTAAGGCATTCTTAGAAGCTGAAGCTTATCAAGGCCCATCATTAATTATTGCCTACAGTCATTGCATTGCCCACGGAATCAACATGAGTACGGCAATGCAAAATCAAAAAGCTGCCGTCGATTCAGGTCAATGGTTACTATATCGATTTAATCCAGAGCGTATTAAGCAGGGAGAAAACCCACTACAACTTGATTCACGCACACCAAAGTTACCACTAGAGCAATATATGTATCTAGAAAACCGCTTCAAAATGTTAACTAAGAGTAATCAAGAAACAGCACAGCATTTACTTAAAGAAGCTCAAGCAGATGTAAAAACCCGTTGGCAAATATATCAATATTTGGCGGCACGTTAAATAATTCGTAATTCGTAATTGTTTGCTTTTTTATAAAAACTTGACTTGGATTTGATCAAGAAATCCAAAATATAAAACCCTAAATGATATGAGGTTATTATGGATCTTACTACAACTTATATGGGGATGAAATTGCGATCGCCTCTTGTTCCCTCTGCATCCCCTCTATCTGAGGACATTGACAACATTCAGCGCATGGAAGACACAGGTGCAGCAGCAGTGGTGATGCATTCGCTGTTTGAGGAACAGTTGCTTCTGGAACGTTATGAACTCCATCATCACCTCACCCAAGGTACTGAAAGTTTTTCTGAAGCCTTAACTTACTTCCCTGATTTAATCAACTTTCGAGTAGGGCCAGAAGCTTATTTAGAGCATATCCACAAAGCCAAGCAGAAGGTGAGCATTCCAATTATTGCCAGTCTCAATGGCTCATCTGTTGGTGGATGGACAAACTATGCCAAACAAATTCAGCAAGCAGGAGCAGACGCACTAGAGTTAAATATTTACTACGTTCCTACCGATATGGAACTTACGAGTCATGAAATTGAGCAGACTGATATTGATATTCTTCGTGCAGTCAAAGCAGTAATAACTATCCCTGTAGCAGTCAAACTCAGTCCATACTTCACTAATACAGCAAATATAGCAAAACGTTTGGATGAAGCGGGTGCTGATGCTTTGGTATTATTTAACCGCTTTTACCAGCCGGATATTAATCTTAATCTCCTGGAAGTTGAACCCAATGTGCTATTAAGTACACCGCAATCAATGCGATTACCGTTGCGCTGGATTGCAATTCTCTATGGTCGCATTCGTGCGGATTTGGCTGCAACTAGTGGTATTCACAGGGGAGAGGATGTGTTAAAGATGCTCATGGCTGGGGCAAAGATTACGATGCTTTGCTCAGTACTGTTACGACATGGGATTAACCACATTCGAGTCATTGAGGAGGAAATATGCGAATGGATGCAAAAACACGAATACGAATCAGTACAACAAATGCAAGGGAGTATGAGTCAAAAGCATTGTCCAGACCCTAGTGCTTTTGAACGTGTCCAGTATATGCGATCGCTGACCACCTATAAACCTGAATGGAGAGCCACTATTGCAAAAATGGAGAATTAGTCAATATCTATGGGAGGATCGCTACCTTAATCACCTTTCGCGCTTTCATCTCACAAAACACCTGTTCTAAATCTTTTAATGGTCGCTGTTCACTAATAAGTAACTCAAAGGGAATTTTGCGACTAGCTATCAATGATAACGCCGATCGCACATACTCTGGTGTATTATGAAACACGCCTTTGATGGTAAGTTCGCTATAGTGTAGCTGTTCTGTATTCACAGTAATGCTGGTATCCCGTGGACATCCACCGAATAAGTTGACTGTTGCACCAGGACGAGCGCAGGCGATCGCAGTTTCCCACACACTTGGTACACCAGTGGCTTCAATCACCACATCTGCGCCCCATCCTTGGGTAAGTTCTTTCACTACACTGGGAATATCCGAGATTTTATGATAATTAAAAGTCTGGGCTGCACCCAATTTCTGACCAATTTCTAACCTGTGGTTATTACCTCCCCACAGGAAAACCTCAGCTTTCTCACTCAACGCCGCCACAAACATCAGTCCGATCGCCCCATCTCCTAAGACGACTACTTTATCTTTGGGCTTAATATGAGAACGCGCTACACCATGCAATACACAAGCTAAAGGTTCCGTCATGGCTGCCAATTCCCACGGCAACTCATCGGGAATCTGCAACAAATTATGCTCTACTATCGGTGCAGGAATTTTCAGGTATTGGGCAAAGGTACCATTATTCCAGGTCAAATTTGGACATAACGAATATTCTTGACGTTGACAAAAAAAGCACTTCATGCATGGGGCAGAATTATTAGCGACAATGCGATCGCCTACTTGCCAATTTGTCACCCCTGTACCCAAGGCAACAATTTGCCCAGCAGCTTCGTGACCAAACAGCGTCGGTAGTTTTAGCATCTTGGCATGACCACCACGCCGCCAGACTTTCAAATCTGTACCACAAGTTGTTGCTGCCCCCACTTGGATTACAACTTCGCCAGCCGCCGGAGTGGGTTCAGGAACTTGCTCTAGGCGTAAATCTTCTTGCCCATAAAGTAAGGCTGCTAACAAAACTTTAAACCTATCAATTAGCTTCATCTGATTTTACCAGGCGAAGTTAGAACTGATTAAGGCTAGTGAGCATTTGACAGCGATATTTTGGCAAAAATCTCAATCTTTTCAGATATAGTGTTTCTAATGCCGAAATTAGAACTGTAAAATCACTGTTTTTTTACTTTATGGAAGCAGCAACATTAACAGCAACAGCGATCGCTACCCTCGCTTTCACAAAAGCCTTTGAGAAGACTATTGAGACGCTCACTGAAGCAACCCTTGCCAAGATAAACGATTTACGGAAAAAAATCTGGGAGAAATTTCCGGGAAATCAGAAAGTAGAGAGAGCGATCGCCTCAGCAGAAAAAGGTTCTAAAGAAGATTTAGAAAAGATTGCTGCTTATTTACAGGTAGCAATGGATACGGATGACCAGTTTGCTCAAGAAGTGCAGTCGCTAGCCTATGAAATTCACCAAGAAATTATTATTGGCAAGCTTCAAGGGCAGAATGTACAAAATGTATATGGTGGCGAAGCTCAACAGAATAATGCCATCGACACCAAAGCCCCAGTAATTCAAGGTGGTAGTGGTAATACAATTAACATCCATTGACTACAGCCGCCCGAACGGGAACGGGTAAAGTTAAATCCCCTAGAATTTATTAAGTACACGATTATTATCCTCATTTTATTCATAGGATACGTAGTTATCCCAGACTACAGAGACAAAAATATTATGGGAAAACCAGTTAATTTACGTAAAGAATCTACTTCTATTCCAGTAGCAGAACCTTCCGCTACTCCATCGTCAGTACCTCAACTTTCACTGACTCCACTTCCCAAGCTTACTTCTCAACCCTCTTCTAATCCGGTGCAATCTCCTCTTCCTCTGCGGTCAGCAACTCAAGCATTGCAAATTTTAACTGAGAAGAAGGTTTCTTCCACTTCCTCTACTCGCGTGAAACGTTCTTCTACTGCAAAATCAGTAACTTGGCCATCAAAGGATACTCCAAAGAAGCTTAATTCCATATCTTCCTCTACTGAACAGTCAGTGCCTCAGCTTTCAGCGAGTTCAACTCCAAAGTCTACTTCTGTAACTCCCCCTAGTCGGGTAATACCTTCTCCTAATCCAGTACATCCGATAGAACCAAATCAGTCTGACCCATTCTCGGTAGCTGAACAACCTGTGCAGCCACCACAATCAATAACGTTACAAGCACCACTTACATCGAAAGAGTCATCAAAAGAACCATCAGTGACGTTGCAAGCACCACTCACATCGAAAGAGTTATCAAAAGAACCATCAGTGACGTTGCAACAACCGCTTACCTCACTAGAGCATTGACAACCAAGGCTACTAATTATACTAATTTGGCACAATCATCTATATTTAAAATCGAAATCAAACAGTACTTTGTAGCGCGGACTCTGTTAATATCAATTATTATTTAGGTCACTAAATAAAATTCTATTAGTATCTGAGGATGATTAGATAATGTTGAAGAATTTACCATTAATATTTTCCCTAGTTCCTCTATTACAACCTTTTTCAGCTTTTTCACTTAGTCGATATTTTATTTATCCTATTACAAATAACAGTAATTCTTTTAAGAGCTTAGAGACAATCATTGCCCAGCGAAAATTACCTACTTTTGAAAAGGACGGATTCGTATTTCAGTATACGGGATGCGAAAGACTCTCTTCAGATTTGGTAAAGTGTAATTTTGTAGTAAACAATAAGCAGCGAAGAAGACGGCTTGGAATTGTTCGTGAGGAGACAAGGATAGTAGATACTGCCGGTAATGTTCATCCAGCCTTACAAGTTAGTCTAGGAGGTAAAAAAGATGATTCTGTTGGACGCCTAAATGGTAATTTTGTATGGATGGCGATTAATCAAGTTCCAAGCAAGGCTCCTATAAATGGTAACGCTATATTTCGCGGAAACATAGCAAATAAAATAAAATTATTTGAAATACAGACTGGTGATTTTCTTATTGAGTTTAATGCAGAAGTAAATGCTATGCCAGTGTCGTCAATTCCACAATGAGTTTTTTACTATTTGTTGGAGAGCTATTTAATTTTTAAGAAATCTTTGAGTGTGCTTCGACCAAATGACGTGAAATATTTTGTTTGAACCATATTCTAAAAGCAGTGGAAACGCTAGGGTTGCAATTACCCACCAAACAAAAAGCCCAAATCATTCTAAGTATAAATGTGGCAGATAAAATTCAAAAATTGATATCATAGGGTGCATTAAATTTTTAATAACGCAATAATGCTTTGCAAATATTGGGTTAATCTATCCCTAATACACCCTAAATGAAAAATTGTAGATTAATATAATCCACATTCTTAGCAGTTAGTATGGGTAGTTCACAAAAAACTAGGTATTCACCGCTGGCTGGGGAACCACTCCAGTGTTCCGGGTTTCCACATTAGGCAAGCGAATACCAGTTAACAGCGGTACTTCTTGTCGGCACGACAGGCAAAACCAATATAGTTCACCATGACGGGCATGACGCAGGAGGGAACCACCGCAGCATGGGCAGGTGTTGGCTCTCGTACTCATACCAATGTCCTCCTAAAAAAAAGTTGTTGTTTTAAACTCAGAAAAAAAAGCAGTTATTAAAACTGGATGTTAGCTGCATGAATGCGGCCATTCGATTCTATGCGGTCTTTAATAATTTGTCTGTAAACAGCTTCATAACCGTTAACCATTTGGCTAACGCTAAAGTTATTTTCCACATATTTTCGACAGGTTTGACGATTGAGTTCCAAAGCTGGTGGAATCATTGCTGCCATTTCTGCATAACTGTTGCAGATAAAACCTGTTTTGCCGTGAGCAATAACTTCAGGTACGGAGCCAAAATTCATGGCAATGACTGGTGTCCCAGTTGCCATTGATTCAATCATTACTAAGCCAAAAGGTTCTTGCCAATTAATGGGGAAAAGAGTTATGGCAGCATTGCCCAGAAGTTCAGTTTTTTCGGCGTGGGTAATTTCGCCTAAATATTCGATTTGCTGACCATCTATGTAGGGGGCAATCTCTTGTTCAAAAAACTCAGAGTCTTTGATATCAACCTTTCCTGCCATCTTCAAGCGCCAACCACTCTGTTTAGCAATGGCGATCGCATGTTGCGGCCCTTTCTCTGGTGAAAAACGACCTAAAAATGCCAAATATGATGGTTCTGACGGTTGGGCTACGAATGGGTAATCTGCTAGCTCAATTCCGTTATAAACCGTGCCAACATAATTAAGATCGATTTGACGCTGCGAGTTACTAATACTGATGTATGGTTGCTTTTGGTGGTAGCTAAATGCGTAACGGTTGTCAGCTGTAAAATCATTATGCAGCGTATGAACTGTAGAAGTTACTGTTATCAAGTTCGCTAAAGGTAGTGCCGAAATCCCTACATGAGAATGGATAATATCGAATTGGGCAGCACGTTGGTAAACTTGGCTCAGTTCTAGCATTTCGTACACTGCATACTCTTTCACATTTGGGTCTAAGCGCAATGCACGCGGATAAACTGCTTGTAAATTAGCCAAAGTTTGAGAATCGCCAGAGGCAAATAAAGTTACCTCGTGACCGCGACGAACAAGTTCATCAGTTAAGCGACTCACTACCAGTTCTATTCCTCCATAATTAGGAGGTGGAACCCTTTCCCATAAGGGGGCAACTTGAGCGATTTTCATACGTTTTTTTGCTTCAGTCTATGAAATTATCCTCAATAATGAGCTACATCATTATTTTATGAGGAAAGAGCATTTGTACTTACTATTTTGACATTTAAATTAACCTAACAGGCTACTAAAAGCGCAACAATAGTTAACCGTACCGCAAACTTTCTACCGACAAATCTAACGGACTACTAATGAAAGTCAGTCCTGAGCTACACTTCTAACCTATAGCTAATCTATTACTTGTTGCATCTGTCTTGGGGATCATAATGCAGTAAAATATTTTGTAGCAGAACTTACAAAATTGAATATTTTGTAGCTGACAATACTAAAATGTTCAATGGGATCAAATAATTAAAGCTGTGTTTAAAGGCAATTAAGAAATGAACTAGAAACTATAAATATTAAGCAACTGTACAATAATTACATAATTTGTAATTAGTAATTTACAAAAATTCTGATAACTAACTAATGAAAATCGCTACTTGGAACGTCAACTCAATTCGCACTCGCCTTGAACAGGTTATCGATTGGTTAACCCTGAATCCTGTTGATGTTCTCTGCTTGCAAGAAACCAAGGTTATGGATGCTGAATTTCCGCGATCGCCTTTTGAGGAATTAGGCTATAACCTTTATATATCAGGACAAAAATCCTATAATGGCGTAGCCATAATTAGCCGCCAGCCACTTTTAAATGTAAGTACCGGATTTCGGGCGATTTTGCCAGATTTACACCACGAATGGGACGAGCAAAAGCGGGTGATTACAGGTGTAATTGATGGTGTTCGGATTGTGAACTTATATGTTCCCAATGGTGCAGCAGTAGGAACTGAGAAATACGAGTATAAAATGCGCTGGTTGACAGCGCTACATGAGTATTTGCGATTGCTCGTGCTGTCACACCCCGCAATTTGTGTGTGCGGAGACTTCAACATTGCCTTAGAAGACAAGGATATTCACGAGCAAGTGAGTACAGAAAATCACATTATGGCAACAGAAGCAGAGCGCCAAGCCTTACGGGATATTCTGAAACTGGGATTTGCCGATGCTTTTCGCAAATTCACCACAGAAGGCGGAAATTATAGCTGGTGGGATTATCGCGCCGCCGCCTTCCGTCGCAACTTAGGTTGGCGGATTGACCATCACTATCTCACACCTATCTTGTATGAGCGTGCTAAAAGTTGCATCATTGATGTCGCACCCAGAAAATTAACCCAACCCAGCGACCATACGCCGGTAATTGTGGAATTTTGAATTGATTATTGGGCATGGGGCATTGGGCATTGGGAATTGGGAATTGGGGATTGGGCATTGGGCATTGGGCATTGGGCATTGGGGAAAAATTTTCTCTCATCCCCCTTATCCGCTTCATATCCCCAATCCCATCAATTTAATGGCTTATATATATCTTCAGAACTGGGATTGAGATAAGGACGTTGTAAATCTATTAGATGCCGCGCAAAGTGTTGGTCAATCGTCCTCATTCGTTCTTCCATCGCATTCTTACCTTTTTGCCAAGCTTCTAACAAAGCATTAGCGACGATTTGACAACGGTTCATCCCAAAACTTTCCTGTGCGGCAAATTTTTGGGTTGGTTCTTCAGCTAAACCTAAGCCTGGGGCTAAAAATTTAGTAAACAAAGGAATTTCAGGCTGGAAATGGGATTGATTTTCTTGATAAACAGCCTGAAGAATTGTGCGAATTGCTGGATAGTCGGGGAGTTCAAAGTAGAGTAGCCCCGAATCATAACGTCCGTATGCACAGGGATTGTGAAGAACTTGAAAGCTAAAGGGAATCGAGGCTGCATTCAATTGCAGTGTCAAGCTTTGCATCAGAGCGATCGCACCTGATGGCGTAAAGTTAAAGTAGATTCGCCCTGCTCCTAAATCAGCATCGGGGTTACTCTGCTGTTCCTGTCCGACATTGCTCACTGCTAAGTAAGAACCGTTTTGCAGTCGATTTTTGGGCATCCAGATTGCTACCATATCACCCACTTTGGTAGATTTCTTACTGGATTCTAGATGGCAATCTGGCTCAACATAAAGTGTTAAACCGCCTTTAGTCACCGCCATAGTCCCATCAGGCTCTTTCCGCAACACCTGCCATCTAGGGTCAAAATAACCTATGCCGTGATTACTGGCGTGCAACTGCTCGTAAAAGTCCCAATCAATTTCCAAAATGGAATTATCTGCTAAATTATCCTTTGCTGGGTGATTAGTGCTATCAGTATTGACTGCTAAAGTAGTTTGCAGAGAGCCATTGTAATAGATTCCATAGAGAAAATTTCGTAGTAGTAAAGTCAGATACTTCTGTTGTAAATCTACGGAATTTTGCTGAAATCTATCGGCTATTTTAGTCGGTAGAGCAAAGGGTTGATAATTGGGATGGTAAATACAAAAATTTGGCTCAATCTGGATATTCTTAGCAATATCAAATAGAGAATTTAGCGGTTGATTGATAGAGGAATTTAGCATTAATCCATTCAGAACTGAAACTTTAAAAACACAGAATTCAGGAGTCAGAATTCAGAATTGTTCTACTCTCTGCCATTAACAACCACGCAGCCGAGTTTTTTCGTAATAAATGCGAAGTAACTGCTGTTCTTTTACAGGCTGAGGAAATTTATGAATCTTTGCGACAGGATTCAGGATTTCCGACTCTGATATCCCGAAAATTGTCAGTACACCTTGCTCCGGCATCGTGAGTAGACTTTTAGCTACTTGGAGCATACAAATATCAGTATTATTAAAGGATTTCCGGCACGTAATCATATCTTGAATTTGATGAATTAGTGCCAGTCCCGCAAACTGGATAACGCGCAAAATAAAGTCACTGCGGTATTCCAAAATCATGGGAAAAGCATTCACGTAAGCCCTAATGAGGGCAATAAGTGAAGGTTGTAAAATCTCTAACGGTGTTAACGCCAAATGTAGAGATTCTTCTAACTCAATGGTGGGGTCTACTACGAGGCTGTTGAGCCAGATTCCTAAGTAGCTTGCCAGTAAAGTTCCTAAATCAAAGGCTGGGTCTCCCCAAGAACAAGCTTCCCAGTCAATTAGTCGTACTAGACAATTGTCTAGTTGTTCCCATCTGGAATGAACCAAAATGTTGCTCAATTTCAGGTCGTTGTGAGTCAAGCAGCAAGGATTCCAGTCATAAGCCAAATCTGCGATCGCAGATTCCAAACTCTCGTACTGTTGATAGAGAACATAGAATTTTAGTGCATCTGTGGGAACAGCCCCAAAAATCTCCGGCCCAATTGACCCTATACCTTGGGCTGGATTGTAAAAGCCATAGCGAAACTCTCCTTGGGGAGCAGTTGCCATAAAATCCTTATATTCTCGGCGGTTGTAGGTGGCGCGATGCAGTCCCGCCAAAGTCGTGCCGATAGCTGAAGCAATTTCTTGTGGAAAAATCTCATTGTTGTGGTACAATGTCGCAAGTTCTAGATACTCACTCAGGTAATTGCAGACGAGAATAGAATTTTCTTCGTCAAAATGCACTACCAATGGTGCGATCGCTGAAGTATTACCTAGAACTGGAAACTGTTGGAGGAGTTGATGAAATAGCCACTCCTGAAACAATTCATGAGGCGCGGCGTCATTGTTGTTAACGTTACGTTCTTGTTTAATTAGCAACTTACGATTATCTGCTAAAGTCACTACTAAATTGAAATTGCTCTTACTATTTCCTGGCAACTCAGATTTTTCTGATGCGCCATCTTCTGAGCTACACAGACCCGCGTCTTGCAGATACTGGATAACATTATGAGAAGACAGTGATAATACCATGTATTATTTCCTACTTCATTAAATTACTTAACTTATCTCTGTCAAATTTGCTTGGTTTTAGCAGCTTTCCGTAGATAGGAACTAGTGCAAGAAGGCAGGGAGCAGAAGGAATACTGGTGATTTCACCTATTTTTAGCCTTTTTTAACTGGATAGTTATTTACGCCAAGCTGCACTAATGTGTGAATAACAATAAAGATTTGTACAATCTACTAATATCCCATCTTTTGGATAAAAACCTGCCAAAATGGCACCAACTCCTTTATAATTGCTTTAAAATTTGCTCCCAGATCCAGTGACATCTTTACACTTTATCAGCATAGTTACTTAGACACTCTAGAGTAAGTTTTGTGGTAGAGCCGTTTGATGTAGCTCCATCCCCTTTTTGTGGCGGAGAAGCATCCCCAGCAAAAAACTGATTGGCAACAGATGTTGTTTGATGTTCAGTAGCCATTCTGAAAGCAGCGAAGAATTTCAGTAATCCTTCGCAGGACAAAACATGGCATTCAACGCTATTACTTTTATTTATCATCACCAAGCCAAAAAAACCGGACTTTTTAGGCGGTTAACAATTATTTTTTTATTTAAATTTGAGAATTTGTGCCTGAAAGCCTTGTTATCACGTTATTTGTGTTACCTACAAATTGTAGATGACTATGAGCGATCGCAAATAAAGGTGACATGAGTGCATCTTATGGAACTGCACTTTTGTCAATGACTAATGATTGAAGAAGAATTCAGAATTCAGAATTCAGGAGTCAGAATAATTCTGTTTCGATAAATCGGCAGACGGCTATTCTCGGCCACTCTTTTTGTTGGGATGGGATTTCCGTTGATTTCCTTCGAGAATGCTGGAAGTTATCAGGCAAGGGTAACAAGTCATAGTAATATAAATGTACTAGTATAATTCAAGGTAAAGAAAGTCATGCCATGTCAAAAAAAGAGGAGGGTGGTTATTACTTAGAGACTGATGCTACCTTAAAGCCACAATTTGATGCACCATCACCGCCAATGACACCATACCCAAAATTGTCATTAATCCCGCAGGCATAAATTTACGTGTTTTTGCTAGTCTAAATACAAAGAAGACTACTAAAACGGCAGTAACTAATACTGCTAAAATTGAACCCCAAGCTTGCCCTTGGAGTTGAAAGTAAGCGGCAAATATTAGTAATAAACCACTAATGCTGCCACTTAGGAGTGAAACTCTACTGGTAGCTTGAATGTAGCCAATAATGCCACCAGTAATCGATAATATGCCGTAGGCAAAAGCAGCAACTATACTTAAATTCATTGTTAAAACATCTATAGACTTTGACTTTACTACCAGGGTCAGCAGACAATTTACCATAGCTATTTAGCTATACCACACAGTTGATTGATGGATAATCAAGCGATGCCAATGGCAAGTACTTCCTCATATACAAAGGTTCAATATCTCCAGCGCCAAGCAGCCTCACTTTTACTGTACCAATCTGTTCTGCAAGGCGAAGTGGGGGTGGCATTTCTGGAACTATTGCAATCTATACGTTACACTAATGTCGATGCACGGGGTTGTCTCCAAGCTTACGGAACTTACTTTCACGCTTTAGCCGCTAGAAATCAAAACTGGGAAGATTATTTAATTACTCAACTTCTCTTCTCTGAGAATCCTTTTGCAAAGCTGGCTGGAGTGCGAGAATTTGAAGATTTACCCCCAGCTTTAGTAGCAGCAGTTCAGCATGATTTACAAATATTGCAAAGTCTTTACGAATGTAGTAGCGCTTCTCTGAGTGAGTGGGTACAAAGCGTTACTCAGATGCCGATTTCACCAGTAGTGTGGTATAAAGAGCAAGAATTTGTAGGAGTAGAGACAAAGTTCGCTAAATATCTACAAGAGTTAGATAATTGGGCTGATGCTGTAGAAGAGTTAGCAGCTTATTATCGGCAATGTGGCTCTGGCTTATTTGCAGAATATCGCGCTTTACGCTGGCAAGCTGGCCAGTTTATTGGTATTCGGTATTCTGACCCGGTTAAACTGAGTGCGCTTGTTGGTTACGAGTCTCAAAAAGATGCTTTGCTGAAAAATACAGAGTTTTTATTATCAGGAGAGATGGCACTGCACGTATTACTTTACGGTAGTCGCGGTTCTGGCAAATCTTCTTTGGTGAAATCTTTGTTGAATGAATATAGCAATCGCAGTCTCCGCTTGTTGGAAGTAGCAAAATCTGATTTAAAAGAATTACCAGAAATTGTGGAACATTTACGGGGTGTGTCACAAAAATTTATTATCTTTGTCGATGACCTTTCATTTGAAGAAGATGATGATGCTTTTAAAGCACTCAAAGTCGTTTTAGAAGGTAATTTAACCGCGCGGCCTCAAAATGTAGTTGTATACGCTACTTCCAATCGCCGTCACTTGATTCGGGAGTTTTTTGTGGATAGACCTGCGCCCAAGGATAACGAGGAAATCCATGCTTGGGATACGATGCAGGAGAAGCTTTCGTTTAGCGATCGCTTTGGTTTAACCTTGACTTTTGAACCAGCCAATCAGAAAACTTATTTAAAAATTGTACAACATCTAGCTGCACAAGCTGAAATTAAGATTACCCAAGAAGATTTGGAATTTCAAGCATTACAATGGGCAACTCGCCACAACGGTCGTTCTGGACGGACAGCACGGCAATTTGTTGATTTTTTAAAAGCAGATTTAACACTTTTTAATGCAAATAACAATACATCTAACACCTAGTATTAAAATTAATTTATTGATGATTGCAATTTTTTAATATTTACACAACAATGTTATGCAATAGTAACTAAGACAACAGATTCCAGAACGACTATGTTACCAGACTTTGAAAGTATTTCCTATTTCACAAAACAGAAAAACAGATTAAAAATCACTTTTATTAAGTCTTTAATCTGGATGCATTTTTTAATTACGAATTACGTTAGCGTAGCGGTAGCGAGTCCGCGATAGCGAAGCGTTAGCGACGCAGGAGCGTCGCGTCATTACGAATTACGAATTACGAATTAGTATGAGAGCTACTTATTCTGATAATTTAACTACGTTAAAAAACAGCAATATGCAATCAGTAATGATCAGCAATCGATTTATACTAGTGATAGTTGCCTTTAGTGTGAGTTTTGGTCTTAGCCTTGTCCCAAGCTGGGATTTTAATAAAGCCTTTCTCACAGGTGTAATTACTGCCGCTACTATCTATACCACAGCATTATTCATAGACAAACGACGCAGAAATTATGAAATGTTTGTTTTAGGTTCTCTCCGCAAACGAATTAAAGATATGGAGGGATTAAAGGCTCGTGTTGTCAGGGAAGTTAATCAAATCCAAGAACATCATAATTTATTGTATGCTGAATCACAACAACTGCAAAATCAAGTAGCAGAAAGCCGTAACCAAAGGGATAGTCTACAGCGAGAATTAAGAACATTTGCAGGGCAAAAAAAACAGTTAGAAACCGAAATTAGTAGCTTGCAAACTGAAATTAATAACTTGCATAATAATCAAACAGAATTGAACAATGCTTTTTCTGTACTCACAGCAGAGAAGCGCCGTCTAGAGTCAAATTCTAATGTATCTCGTGCTGAAATCGCCCAGTTACAAAGTCAAATTTCCCAACTCCAACAGGAGAAACAAGAACTTGAAAGCAATTTAACTCTTTTAGGAAGACTAAAACCCCAATTAGAAGAAAAACTATACGAACTACGAATTACAATTCAAGAGCTAGAAGTTGAGACAACTCAAAAAAATCAATTGTTGATAGCGACAAAAACCGAAAGAGAAAATATCCAAGTTATTTTGAACTCTTCACAAACCCAAATAGCAGAACAAAAGGTTGAATTAGAGCAGTTGCAAGGGCAAGTTTCATTATTGCAAGAAGAACGAGACTCATTGCAAAATCAAGTATGGGAATTACTACAACAACTAGAAACCTTCAATCCAGAGCCTTTGGCTGATAATTCCCAAGAAGAAGATCCTGAATTGTTTCCTTTTTCTGAAATCATGGAAACTTCAGCAATCATAGAAAATTCGGATGTTAATACATCAGAGAATATACCTGAAGAATGGGCTATTTTTTTAGAAAATCTCCCAGGATACGAACTACAAGTATTAAAAGCTATAGTCGATCAAGATAATCCCAATGCTGCTATTAAAAAAATTGCCGAAGCAAACATCACTATGCCAAATCTCTTAATCGATTCTATAAATGAACGGGCAAATGATACTATTGGTGAATTAATAATTAACACAGATTCGGAAAGTCTAGAAGTTTATCCTGAGAATATTAACCATGTCAAAAAAATGATTGCAATGCATGAAAATCTCATGGCTAGACATGGTTCGTCAAATTAAATTATTATTGCCGTCATTGATTAGTATAAGGTAAATATGTACCTTATCTATCTACTGCGTGCTTCTGCGTTTAGAATAAAGTGAAATTTAAGACATGGCAAAGCTCAAAATCTCGAAGAAAATCTCCACTGCTTTAATCAATTCCCTTGGTGCGGGGGTAGTACCCAGAGTTGGAGTTGAATATATAGCAGTAGGTCGAGAAAAAGAACTAAAAAGCCTATTACAAAATCTGGATGACATTGCAGAAGGTGTCGCAGCATTTCGCTTCATAATTGGTAACTACGGTTCTGGTAAAAGTTTTTTATTGCAACTACTTCGCAACCGGGCGATGGAACAAGGTTTTGTAGTAGCTGATGCTGATTTATCTCCTGAACGCCGATTAGCTGGAAGCAACAATGAAGGTTTAGCTACCTATCGAGAATTAATGAGCCACCTAGCCACAAAAACTCGTCCTGATGGTGGTGCTTTAGTCTCAATTCTAGAAGGATGGATTAATAAAATTCAACAAGAAGTGGTTAAAGAAACTGAAATGCGTCCCAATGACGATGGTTTTGATGACCAAGTTGAATCAAAAATTAGAGAAGTAGTTCAGTATATTGAAGACTTAGTTCACGGTTTTGATTTTGGTAGCGTGATTATCGCTTATTGGCGTGGCTACCGAATGGATGATGATAATTTAAAAAATGCGGCAATGCGTTGGTTGCGGGGAGAATTTACTACTAAAGTTGAGGCGAAAGCAGCTTTAGGAGTGCGGGTAATTATTGATGATGATAGTTGGTATGACTATATAAAACTGTTTGCGAAATTTGTCGCTGAGATTGGCTATAAAGGGCTGTTAATTTTAGTTGATGAAGCTGTACACATATATCAAATATCTACTACAGTCACACGGGAAAAGAATTATAATCGACTCCTCGCAATGTTTAACGATACCATGCAATGTAAAGCTGAACATCTGGGAATTGTCGTTGGTGGAACAACTAAATTTTTAGAAGACCCGAAACGGGGACTTTTTGCAGACCAAGCTTGGCAAAGACGCACAAAAGAAAGCCGTTTTGCTGCACAGGCTAATGTTCAGGAACATTTGGGGCCGGTGATTCGGTTGAACCCGTTGAGTGAAGGAGAAATATTAACGCTTTTGCAACGTTTAGCTGAGATTCATGCACTCAATTTTGGCTATGAACAGACTTTGACAAATCGTGAGTTGAAGGAGTTTGTGCAAGAAATTATTAATCGCTTGGGTGCAGAAGCATTACTGACACCAGGGGAAATTGTGCGAGATTTTATGAGTGTGTTGAATATTCTTCACCAAAATCCAGGAATTGCATTTGGTGAATTAATTCATGGCTCTAAATTTAAACCTACTGCTATGGGTAAGGATGCAGAAGTGGATGAGGATGGTGCAGCAGAATTTAGTTTGTAGTTTACTCTCTAGTAATTGGTAAACCTAGCCAATCGCTAAGTTCATGAGCTAGCCAGTCAAGTTCTGGAGGAGTGACAGGAAAAAAATAAAATTCACCAGTTAAAATGTCATATTTTTTAGTTCCTGCCCAGATTGTTAAGGAAGGTTGATTATATGTATCCTTACTTCGTTCTAAACGTAGAATATCTTTTCTCAAAGTTGCAGATGGGTGAAGACGTTTAATTCCAAACAATTCATAAATCAGGAAAATTTTCTCATTATTAATATAAAGCTTCTTTTTACCCATGATACCTATGAAGAGAGAAATAAATAACATAATTACAAAGGATAAAATTATTAGAATAACTACTAATGAAAAAACATTTATACTTGCAAATAAAATTGATAAATTAGGGATAAATAACATAATTGGTATAGATAATATCAAATTTATTAGAGTCCTTCTTTTAAATAAACCGTCTGGGGGAATAATAATTTCTAAATAGTTAGTATTCTTATTTAATAAAACTTTACTGTCAGAAGGTTTTATAGGGAGTAAATTACTTTGTATATTCTGAACTTGATCTGGATTTCCTAGGTTGTTTAAGGCTTGCAAAGCGTCTTCAGCAGAAATCAAACGTTTACTCGCAATTGGTTCTGTCATTCTCCTCAACCAACTGCTGAAAGTAAGATTAATATTGGCTACCTGTTCAAATTCAAGCCGCAAGTCAGTTAGTGGTAAATCGGCTGGATGCTGACCTGTTACCAGATAAATTAAAGTGGCTCCCAAACTGTAAAGGTCAGAAGCAGGAATAGCTCTACCATTAAATTGTTCTGGTGGTACATAGCCGTAAGTTCCCATTACTATAATTGTGCTGCTTCTTCTGGCGATGGTTTGCACTGAACCAAAATCTACCAAGTACACTTCACCCACACTATTACCAGAGCGATTTGTTAAAAGAATATTGCTTGGCTTGATATCACGATGAATCACGGGCGGTTGACGACCATGCAGATATTTGAGAATTTCTAGAATCGCTTTTGCTAGTTCCTTAACTTCTTCTTCACTGAAACTACGCCCAGCTTTGAGTTGTGCTTCTAGAGATTGGGCTGGAATATAACTTTGTACGAGTGCAAATCCTTTGCTGTTGGGTGAATCTAGCTCGAAGTAGTCAAGGTAGCGGGGAATGGCTGGGTGCGAGAGTGCTTTGAGAGTTTCAGCTTCCCGCTCAAATAATTTGAGGTCGTTCCATTCAAACTCATTACCAAAAGACAGTATTTTGACCACTACTAATTCTTGAGTTTGTAAGTCACGAGCTAGCAGCGTCCGCCGTCCGGCTTTTTTGCCTAGTTCCTGTTGCACTTGATATCTTTCCAACAGGATTTCTTGGTTAGAATCTGGTGATTCTTGACTTGTCATTTGCTCGTGACTCCAAAACTTTGTTGCTTTTATAGCTTTCCTGTTTATTACTGCCCCACTGTAAGATTACTTAAGTTAGCAACAAGCATTAAAGAGAGTATTTTTCTAAAATTTGACTTACTAAGCTAATGAGCATTTATGTTGTATAAAACCAGGGCTGTTCGCAAAGCGTTCCCGTAGGGTAGCCCTTACTACAAGCGAATAAGTCTGGAAAAATGAATGATGATTAGCTTATCTACTCAATACTGCCTAGATTTTGCCTAAAAATAAAAATGTATAAAAATCAAACTCAATAAGACCTGCAATTCTCATCACATTCATCTGTTTTCAGGATTGGTTAAAATAGCTTTTGGTTGATTAGTATTAAATAAAGAAGCAGACAACAGAATAATCGGTTTGTTTGTTTGGTTTTCTCCATAATGCACCATTCCGGCAGATTCAACTAAAGCATCTCCCACTGTAAGCTGTATAGTTTTCCCTTTTTGAAGAATGAATTCTGTGCCGTTAGCTTTCGTTACTTTAGCTTCTCCTTCCACAACAGTATAAGTTAAGGTTCCCGCCTCTACTCGTTCAATCTGCATTCCCGGATGAGTATGAGTAGGGAGTTTTGCTCTTGGTGCAATGGTATAGCGTACAAGCTCAAGAATCTGCTTTTTATCTTGAGTAGGATAACCACTCGCTAAAACTTCACGGGTAACAGATTGAGTGTAAGTATTGGGTGAGGACGTTTCTTGGCTATTAACAACTACACTGCCAAAAGCTAGAATGGCTAAGGGGAGAATCAGCGACAGTTTTCTCATATTAAAAGTTTTTTATTTGGATAATACCTTTAATCAAATCATAATTTGGGATGAGTTAAACCGTGCAAATGGTACTCTGGTTGAGATTAAACTGACTGCGTTGTTTACCGACGCAGGCATCGCAACAACTTAAATATTCATAAGTAACGTTAAAGCTATGAATTTTTGTAAGAAATTTATTGCAAACCAGTTGCGATCGCTTCAAATTGCTGCCAACAAAGGTACAATGCACGCGGTACGTGAAAACATCCTTTCCATTTGCCGCCTTTGAGGTTCAACAATACTTCCCCACGCCGATTGAGATAGCCAAACCACTCACCGTATTCTGCATCAGCAAAGTGTGACCAGGTATAATCATGCATTTTTTGATACCATTCCCAGCAAACCTCACGCCCGGTTAGGCGATAGCCCATCGCTAATGCAACCAAAGACTCTAGGTGAACCCACCACAGCTTTTGATCCCATTCCAATTGTTGTGGAGGATGACCGTCTGCATCCATAAAGTAATACAATCCGCCGTACTCGCTATCCCAAGCAAAATTCAGAATATTTAGCACCACATCAATGGCTTGGTTAATAGTTTTGGTATCGTTTTTCCGACGCGCGATATCCATGATAAACCACATAGCTTCGATACCGTGACCTGGATTAATCAGCCTTCCCTCAAAACAATCTATGTGGGAACCATCAGGGGCAACGTTTTCGTACATTAGCCCCCGTTTTGAGTCGAGGAAATCGGTCATCACTTCGCGGACAGTTTCAGCTAGGACATTCTCTAATGTTTCCTTTGGCAGTAACCATTCCATTTCTAGAGTCAGGTTGGCTAAAATCATCGGTACAGCCAATGATTTCATGGGGCGTGTGTCAGGATAGGTTTTATTATATTTGCCTTTAGGGTTATCTTTGCGGCGTAATACGTTGTTGTAAGCTTGCATCGCCACATCCTTTGCCCATTCTTCGCCACCAGCAAGTGCATATTGACTAAATGCCATCGCTGCAAAGCAGTCAGAAAAGATATTATAGGGTTGAACCAGTGGTTTTCCTTCACGGGTGAGGGCAAAGTACCAGTTACCATCACTATCTCTGCCATGTTGGGCGAGAAAATTAGCACCGTTGCTGGCAATTTTTAGCCAGTTTTCGCGTTTTTCTAGCTGGTTGCAAAGCATAGAAAAAGTCCACACCTGGCGGTTTTGCAGCCAGATGAATTTGTCTGTATCATAAATTTTGCCTTCGCGATCGAGGCAGGTGAAATAGCCGCCTTGCTGCCAATCGAGAGAATATTTTTCCCAAAATGGGAGTACGTCGTTGAGGAGAGCGTTTTTGTAAAGTTCAGCGTAGGCGTAGCCCGCCGGAGGCATCGCTTGAAAGTCCTTCTCCATAAATTTCCTCCTCTTTTGTGCCAAAACCAACAGCTTAACAGTTATCACATTTTGGCTCAAACATGAAGCGTAGGCGTAGCCCGTCGTAGATATCGCGTCAGTCTCTTACAAGATTTAGCCAGCAGAAGCTATACTTCTATCTTGCGCCATTCTCAATAACCGTAGGGTAAGCATTATAGTATCAGCTCTACAAGTTTTTTAGATATGAGGTTGTTATGAGTCAGATTGAACGAGTTGCGATCGTTGGAGGAAACCACGGTAATGAGTTAACAGGAGTATATCTAGTCAAAAAGTTTCAGCAGTATCCTAATTTAATCAACAGAGGAAGTTTTGAAACTCTGGCATTACTTGGCAATCTCAAAGCTATTGAAGAAGGCAAACGATACATTGAGAAGGATTTAAATCGCTGCTTCACTAATCAAAGCTTACAAAATACCCAACTTTCAAGTTACGAAGATACGCGGGCAAAAGAAATTCAACAGATATTGCAACCGCAAAATCAGCCTTTTGTAGATGTAATTATTGATTTGCACAGCACAACTGCCAACATGGGTTTAAGTCTGATTTTTTGTGATATGCACCCTTTCTTACTTCGGTTAGGCGCTTATTTGACTTCGATAAATCCGATGGTAAAGATTTTTGTTAATCAACAATCTAGAGAAGGTGGTTTTCTCCGTTCTTTGTGCGAATTGGGTTTTGTGATAGAAGTTGGTGCTGTAGCTCAAAATATCTTAAACGCGGAATTATTTCAGCAAACAGAGCAGCTTATGTATGCAATTTTAGACTATTTTGAAGGTTGCAACCAAGGTAATATTCCGCAGTCAAATAGTACGCTTACATTCTATCAATACATTGAGACGATCGATTATCCTAGAAGCGATGCCTACGGGGGGTTGCGCCCACGCGGCAAAATTCAAGCTATGATTCATCCCCAGCTTCAGTTTCGGGATTATGAACCTCTGAATCCAGGCGATCCAATGTTTCTGACTTTTGCAGGAAAAGATATTTTCTATGAGGGAGCGTCTACTGTTTATCCTGTTTTTATTAATGAAGCAGCTTACTACGAGAAAGGAATTGCGATGTATCTAAGCCAAAAGCACCAAGAGGTAGTTTAATCTATTCTTCCTTCTAACCAAGCTTGTAAATCAGTCAAACTGGTGAAATCTAACAGTGCTTCACTCAAATCTGCGAGAACAGGCAAAGATAAACCAGAAATGGAAGATCGCATTTCCTCAGACAGTTTTCCAAGGCGCTTAGTTAATTGTCGGGAAATAGCATTAGCCATCGCTTCTCGTCCTTCTTCTCGTCCTTCTTCTCGTCCTTCTTCCTTGATTTCTCGATAAACTCTCGTTTGCTGTAGTGTTATTCCTAGCATAGACTCTACCTCCGCTTGGCTCAATTGTTCAAATCTGTACATCATTATCGTCGTCACTATTTCTATTATGACGCGACCCTCTGCTAATGGTACTTCTTGATTAGTTCTTGTTAACAAATATCTTGCCTCTTCAGGTGCTTCTACTTCCTCTATCGTAGTTAGTACCATCAGTGCCACCCATAAAGGTAATTGGCGAATATTCCCCAATTCATCCAAATACACCCGATGTACTTGGTTACTATTGAGCAATCCCCGATGAGGGTAAATGTTACTTTGTTCGGTATTGCGAGATGGATAAATTACAACTGCTTGCCAGTCATTAAATCTGGTGCGGTTGCGGTAGAAATATAGTGAAGATTCAGCAAATACTCTTTCATAAAGCTGTTCATCCTTTTGAAACTGTACCTCACAAAAATATACAACTCCAGGAGTCTCGCTTTCTGGTAGGAGAAATACCCCGTCAATTTCAAATTTGGGTTCTTTGACAGCTACCGAATCAAATCGATAAGCATTTGCATTTGTTGGTGGATTTGTCAATAGTTCAAATAAAAGAGTAGGGGATTGTTGAAACAGTTTGTAAAAAATTGAGTCTCGACGCATGGAGCATTTTATCTGATTAAATCTGCGATACATTTAATCACATATTATTGTACATATAGCAAGCAATCCTGAATACACAAGATCCCTCACTTCTCAAAGAAGTCGGGGATCTGTGTAGAGGTAATTGCTGTAAAGACTTAACTCGCTAGCCGATAAATAATCACTTTCCCTTTCCAATTTTCTTCTACAAATACCAGATGCTCACCATTGGAACGACGAAAAGCGCGGATGCCGTAGGGGATATCAATCCAGCCACTTTCACTACCAACTTCTGGGCCTGGTTTTAGCAGTTGTACTTGCACTCCCGTCTTGGCATTGTAGACATACACTTCTGCGGTTTTAACTGTCACGGCAAATACATAATCTCCCGCCACACTCATAGCCGCCGTAGACACTTCGCGTTTGCCGATGGTGTCGTAGGGAATCACAATTCGCCACTTGGGAGTACGATTTCCTTTACTCCAGTTGTCAAAACGGGCAATCTCAGATCCAGCAACACCAGCATCGTCACCGAATGCAGGGTGATCTACTGTAAAGCCTGACAAATACATAGTATCTGTTTCGGGGAAATATTCGATTCGCCGCAAGTCGTTAAATATGTTGGGAGTAGTCTGCTTTTCTATCGAACTATAGCTGTAGATGGGGTTGCCTTTAGGATCTATTCCCTGTAAAGGATAGTGGCGAATACCATCTTCTGTTCGCAAAGCTTTCCAAACATCTCCTTTGCTGTCTACCCACCAGCCGCCGATATAGGGATAATCTTTGCTGGTATCATATTCGTCCTTTTCAAATTTGCCATTTCCGTTGCGATCGCGCCAGATCCATTCTCCTTGTTTTGGTTGATGCGGTGGCCAATTTCCGCTAATAAATGGTTTGTCTGCGCTATTAGTTCCGACAAACATTCCGGCTGGGATGGCTACTTTGCCATCTGTGTCTGGATTAAAACGATATATTTGTAGAAAGCTGTTATACATATCTGTGAGGAACAAAAACGGCTTTCCTTGGATGCGGCGAACAAAGGTTCCATCTGGCGATGTATGCAGACGTGGATCTTGAGGATATTTGAAAGCATTTAAAGTGTAGGCTTTGTAAGTCCATTGCTTACCAGCAGCCTTACTGTAATCCATCAGATAGTGTTCTTGTTTGGTGAATACATCTACACCATCAGTTTTAGGATCGGCATCTGCATTATCGACGAATATCAATCCCAGCGATCGCCACATTAGTTTTCCCGATGGCGAAAATTTCCGCAAATCTGTTCCCGACTTGTTGAAACCATTACTATTTATGTAGATATTGCCAGAAGCATCTGTACCAACTCCGGTAAGTCCGTAAAGTTTTAAATCTCGAACTTCACCCGGAACTCCTGCATAGATACCGCCCTTACAGCCAAAACTACCCGTCTGCAATGGCTGATCTTTGATGTCATAAATCAACATCTGCTGACGCGGCCCATTTTCTGCCACTAACAGCTTACCTTGATGATTAATTGCGATCGCACTTGGTTCAACGATATCTGCAATCTCTTGGGATAATTGCTTTCCACTCTGGGAATAATGTAAAATTTTCGCAGGTTTACTACCATTTTTACTTTGAATAATCCACAGATTTTTTTGTGAATCAATAGTTATTCCTCCCGGATTCGCAACGGTAAAGCTGCGGAGTTCTTTCATCGTATCAGTATCATAAACACGAATCCGGTTAGCAGCAGAATCACTCACATACAACTCGCTTCCCAAAGTTGCTAATCCAGTAACTTCACTTTTAGTACTGGTAATCAACATACTTTTATCCCAGCCACGCCCTTCAGGAAACGGTGCAGGTTTTCCTGTCAAATCATAGCGTCTAACAGAATACCAAGTTGTTCCTTCTGGTGGGTAATCTTCTTTTGTATTGCCCCTCGAACCTTGAGTCATGGCAATGTAAATATATTTACTATTTGCTGTTACAGCTTTGCCACCACCACGACTCCAGCCGTGAGTATCCCCAAGAGCACCAATAATCTTACCATCTTTATAGATTCCTGCTTCTGTTCCCGCTTCATCCCAATGGCTGTTGGTATAAACTGTGCCATCAGGGGTAACATACATGGCCTCAATATTATTTTGTATCCGTAGATTTCCACTGCCAATAGTATTACCTATCCACGATGTTTTATAGGTAAGCGTGGGTGTTCCAGTTGTCGCCCAGTCTGTTGTAATGCCAATGGTAGTAACAATGACTCCAACAGTCAGACTGAGTAAAAAATTAAAAGTTTTACTTCTTTGTAAATATCTAGGTTGAGATAATTTTTTGATGTGCTGATTGAGCTTGCGACGGAGTTTTTCTAACTTCGCCAGTAATTTATTTATCATATAATTTTTCAGCTTTTAATTATTTATATACAATCATTGATCATAAAAACCGTACAAAAATATAACTATTTTTAACTTGACAATATGTAGATTGTGTAAGGACGTTGCATCTAAAACTTTTGATTAATCATTAATATTTACTCCTCGTATTATTTTTTACTTCTTTGTCAATAAAAATGGTAAATATTAATACAAAATTATTTGATGTTAATTTATTGTTGGTACTTTTTTCCTTTCCCTATATACCTTTCATCTTCCTTGACTTGCAGGTATCATATATCTCGTGGTCGGTACTCTCTAGTTAAGAAAAACACAGACTTTAATTCCTTGTTGACGTTGGCAGATAAATAGTTTATAAATTGGTGTTCTATAAAAAATATGATTGCTAATGTGTATTCGTAAGTTATTGTGATTTAGGTTTTGATAAAACACGCTTGATAAAAAAATAGATATTTTTTTATCTGCATCGGAAGCATGAGATTTTTATATTATTCAAAAATACTCAAAAAATTATAGGACACACATTAAATGGAAAGTAAAAAAAATAATTTGGATTCATCCTCTGCATCTATTCTCACTCTAGGATTAGGCTGGTTTCCCAAAAGTCCTGGAGGATTAGAAAGGTATATTTATGAACTAACCCATAAATTAGCAGCAAATAAAGACCAGGTTGAATTATGTGGAGTCGGTTTACCAGAGGATGAAATAAATTCAAGTATTAAGCTGACTAACTTAGCTTATGTTGATAGTCCGATTTGGCAAAGATTATGGTCAATTCGCAATAACTTTAAGAAAACAAGAACAAGCAAACCAGATGCTATTAATCTGCACTTTGCATTATATAGCTTTCCTATTTTAGATATTTTACCAAAGGGAGTACCAGTTACTTTTAACTTTCATGGCCCTTGGGCTTCTGAGAGTCAGCAAGAGGTAGTTAATAAAAATCTTAGTCTTTTGATCAAACACTGGCTAATAGAACAAAAGACTTATAATCGCTGCGATCGCTTCATAGTTTTGAGCAAAGCATTTGGTAAAATTCTACATGATAAATATCAAGTACCGTGGAGCAAAATTAATATTATTCCTGGTGGAGTTGATATTAACTGGTTTCAGCCAAATTTATCACCCCAGGAGGCTTGTGCAAAGCTAGGCTGGCCTAGTAATCGCCGGATAATATTTACATCACGCCGCTTAGTACATAGAACCGGAGTTGACAAATTATTACAAGCACTGGCTATAATTAAGCCCAGAATACCAGATGTGTGGCTAGCGATCGCTGGTCGTGGTCACATTCAAGCCGCACTACAACAACAGGCTACAGAATTAGGTCTAGACGACAACGTTAAATTTTTAGGTTTTCTACCTGATGAGCAATTACCTATAGCTTACCAAGCTGCTGAATTGACTATTATGCCTAGTCAATCTTTTGAAGGATTTGGATTAGTAATAGTTGAATCTCTAGCCTGTGGTACTCCTGTTTTATGTACCCCAGTTGGAGGAATGCCAGAAATTTTATCAGAATTTTCACCCGATTTAATTACTACTTCAACAGAAGCCTCAGCTATTGCTGAAAAATTAGAGCAAGCACTATTGGGAAATATCCCCATACCTTCACGATCAGCCTGTCGCCAGTATGCAACTACACACTACGATTGGAATCAAATTGCCCAACAAGTACGCAATATTTTATTAGCTTAAAGAAAATTGATTGTAATAGATTACAAGGGCGCTGTGTGGGGCAAAATAGATAAAATAGAGGTTTTATGAGAATTCTTTTTTTAGACCAAAGTGGTAAACCAGGCGGTGCCGAATTATGTTTAATAGATATTGCTAAACCTTATGGCGATCGCGCTTTGGTAGGTTTATTTGCAGATGGCCCATTTAAACATTTACTACAGCAAAATCATATTCCAGTAGCAGTTCTCGCTACTCAAGCAATCCAAGTTCGCAAAGAAAGCAGTTTGGTACAAGGATTAAAAAGTTTGGGACAACTTACACCTCTAATTACTAAGGTAGTTAAAAAAGCCCGTGAATACGATTTAATCTATGCCAACACTCAAAAAGCATTAGTTGTAGGAGCATTAGCAAGTTTTTTCAGTCGTCGTCCTCTGGTATATCATTTACATGACATTCTTTCCAAAGAACATTTTAGCCAAACTAATCTTCGCATTGCTGTTAACTTAGCTAATCGTTTTGCATCATTAGTAATTGCTAATTCCCAAGCTAGTAAGATAGCCTTTGTGCAAGCAAGAGGACGTAAAGATATCATCGAAGTTGTCTATAACGGCTTTGATCCAAAAAGTTATCAAACTGATGAGTCTGAAATTAAGCAATTACAGCAAAAATTAGGATTACAAGGAAAATTTGTAGTCGGACACTTTAGCCGTCTTGCACCTTGGAAAGGGCAGCATATTTTAATTGATGCTCTTGCTAAATGTCCGTCAGAAGTGACAGCGATTTTAGTGGGTGATGCACTGTTTGGTGAACAAGATTACGTCCAAAAGTTACACCAACAAGTTGCCCAATTGGGACTAGAAAACCGCGTCAAATTTTTAGGATTTCGTTCTGATATTCCCCAGTTAATGACAGCTTGTGACTTGGTGGCACATACCTCTACTTCGCCAGAACCCTTTGGTAGAGTGATTGTTGAGGCGATGCTATGTAGAAAACCTGTAGTTGCAGCCAAAGCTGGGGGTGCAATGGAATTGGTAGAACATGGACTTAATGGTTTTCTAGTGACACCAGGAGAACCCCAGGAACTTGCACAAGTAATTATCACCTGTCTTCAGGAGACAGAAATAACTGCAACTATAGCCAATAATGCTCACACTATGGCTAGTCGGCGTTTTGATGTGGCAACTATTAATCAGCAAATTGCCCAACTGCTATCCCACAGATTCTAGTAGTCTGTCCCTTATAAAAGTTTGTAGTAAGCACTTAAGTGCTTAAAAATCCAGGACTAAAGTCCTTACTACAAACTTTTATAACCCTTCAGAACTAATGGGACAGACCAGTAGGTTGAAACAGGACGTAGCTTTACCAGGGCCCCCAGATAGCAAAGGTTATTCCTGGACTCTGGGTGTTGACAAACATCGTCTGACCATCGGGGGAGAAACAGACACCGGCAAACTCTGATGTGTTGAGGGCATTCTTAGCAAACTTATAAAGACTGCCACTGGGAGTAATGCCCAGAATGTAATCCGTTCCATCCCCATCTTCACAGAGGAAAATGTCCCGGTTGGGGAAAACCACAAGATTGTCTGGATTGTCTAGCACACTAGAATTGTTGGGTTCAATATAGAGTTCAACGGTATTATTAGCGGGCGAATAACGCCAAATCTGCCCATTTCCAGAACTACTGCCACTCTTGCAAGTGAAGTAGACATAACCACCACCATAAAAGATGCCTTCCCCACCTGAAAACCTAGCGGCACCGCTGTTATACCCTGCTGTTCTGACAGTATCAGATGTGGGATCAGGATTGCTAATCTGTACCCAGTTCACCGCCCTAGGCGTATTTTTTGGGAAACCCGTAGCTGTGTTGATTCCAGACGACCCTATAATCCTTAAAGCGTATAGCGTGCCGCCAGCACTCAGGTTGTTAGTTTGGTTGGGAATGAAGCGGTAGAAAAGCCCATTACTCCGGTCTTCTGTCATGTAGATATACCCTGTGTTCGGGTCTACAGCAGCAGCCTCGTGATTAAAACGCCCCATAGCGGTTAGTGGGACGGGGGTGACAAAAGTATTTGCACTACTGGGAACTTCAAACACATAACCATGCTTCTTGCCGTTATTGGTTTCAAAAGTTTCCTCGCAGGTTAACCATGACCCTGAAGGCGTAGGACCACCAGCACAGTTGCGAATAGTTCCAGCTAGGACACCCCGATGTTCTACCAGGTTACGGGAAGAATTAACAACCAATTTAGTACAACCGCCCCTCCCATTTGTGTTGTACTTGCTGCCATTGGGAGCGCCCACACCATTGCCAGAAGTACCGAGTTCATGATTGCGAATTAGAATCGTATTGCCATTAGACCCAGCAAAAGCACCCATCCCATCGTGACCACCCGGTACTAAGTAACCATCATTCATCGTTTGGCCTGTTTCGGACAGTCTGCGGTAAGTGAATCCAGCTGGCAAATCTAATACTCCGTTGGGGTCGGTCACTAAATTGCCGTAGGGGCCAGCAGCGATCGCAGGTTTAGCATAGAATGCTTGCAAAGGAGATAGTAGGACGGCACCTGTAGCAGATGCCCCTGCCAGGGTAAAAAACTGACGTCTCGATAAATTCAATGTATGCTCCCTGATGTTTTGGATGAGGCTTAATTTGTTGCAAATAGCTAGCCTCAATTATCTAGGAAGAGTAGATTTTTTTAATTAATAAGAGGTTAAAAAAAGATTATTCAAGGCATTAAAGTAATACAATTTTATAAACTTATCTCTTTAATGTTTTTTCTTCGGAAAATGATTATTGGTGTGTAATAAGTGAAGTCTCACTTATATCGTTACAATTGTGTAAAATTAATACAAAAATGACCAAGTTACAAATTGGCTCTCCATCAGAAACAATAATAGACGCTCACAAATACTGGAACGCCACTGGTATTTTTCTAGAAATAGGAGCAAGTTATACTTTTGAAGTACAAGGAGAACAGTTTTGGTATGATGCCAAGATTAGAAGTGATGCAGATGGGTATACAAAACCGTGGCTACGTTGGGCTGAGATGTTCCGCAGAAAACCAAACGAAAACTGGTTTTCCCTAATTGGGAATATTGGTCAGTCTAGTGAACAAGATTTCTTAATTGGGAAGAAATTGGATAAATATAAAGCTTCTTCAAGTGGGGAGTTGTTTTGTTATGCCAATGATGTTCCAATAATGTATTTTAACAATCATGGAACTTTAATTTTGACTATTACAAGATTAAGCTAATTGAAGAAGAATTCAGAAGCCAGAATTTAGGAGTGGAGCCGGAGACGCTGCGCTATCCGCTAGTCGTACAGAACTCATTCTGTTAGCGGATAGCTAAGGTTTAGCCCATTTTGACTCCTGACTCCTGAATTCTGTTCGATACAGCACTTCCGGCGGCTATGAGGTACAGCCTCATAGCTGAAAGCTATGATAGGAGAGAGGTAAGAAGAAAATTGTATTGCATAATAGCCGGAAGCGCTGTAAAAGTCGGGAAAAAAGTCGGGTTCACAGAATCTTATCCGAAAACTCCAGCAGTATAACTGTAAAGTGATTTATAGTTGTCCCTAAAATCTGAACTCCCCTTGTCGTTACACAATGGACGCTGAAGCAGCATTAGCATGGTTAGACGCCACAATTCCCCCTCAGACTGGGGAACGGTTGAGCGATTTGCAAAAAGTGATTCTTGTGCAAGTTTGGTTGGGTAGAAAATACTTGGATATCGCTCATGCTTACGGTTGTACGGAAGGACACGCCAAGGATGCTGGTTCTCAGTTATGGAAGCTGCTTTCTAAAGTATTGCGAGAAAAGATAACCAAAAGTAATTGTCGCGCTACTTTGGAACGGGTTCTGAGAAAAACTACTGCTATATCATCCAGTCTGATTGATTACTCGCGATCGCACCAACTCACCCCAAAATTAGAGGATACCAATTTTATTGGACGAACAGCTGCGATCGCTCACCTGAATAATTTGGTAAATCAAGGCTCGAAAGTCATTGTCATCCAAGGTGAAGGCGGTTTAGGGAAAACTACCCTAGCGCAGCAATATCTGCAAACTCAGGGGTTTGATTTAGTTTTAGAACTGCTGATGGCGAAGGAAACGCAAAATATCACTCCCGCCGAACGAGTAGTAGAGGAATGGCTCAAACAAGACTTTGATCAAGAACCTGGGGTAGAATTTGGCGTAACTTTAGGAAGACTCAAGCGCCAACTCCACAATCGGCGAATTGGGGTGTTAATTGACAATTTGGAACCTGCACTGGATCAACAAGGTGGCTTGATTGCTTCTCACCGCAACTATGTAGAACTATTGCGGGTGTTGGCTGACGCTAGGGTGCAATCTGTCACCTTGATTACTAGCCGCGATCGCCTTTGTGAACCTGGGCTAAATGTGAATCACTATCGGCTTCCTGGTTTAGATCAAAGCGCATGGCAACAATTTTTTAGCAACCGTGGGTTAGTCATCAACTCGTCAACCTTGCAAATCATGCATCGCACATACGGCGGTAATGCGAAAGCAATGGGAATTCTCTGCGGTTCAATTCAGGAGGATTTCGACGGTGACATGGTTCTTTATTGGCAAGAAAATCATGCCGATCCTTTAGCAGCAACCGACTTAAAAAATTTAGCGGTTAGTCAAATTAATCGTCTGCAAGCCCTCGATCCTCAAGCATATCGCTTACTTTGCCGTTTGGGATGTTATCGTTACCAAGATATACCCAGCATTTCATCACAAGGGTTATTTTGTTTACTTTGGGATGTCCCACCTGATCAACATCGCCAAATCATCGTCTCCTTGAGAAATCGGTCTTTAGTGGAGTGCGATAAAGGTGAATACTGGCTGCATCCGGTGATTCGGAAAGAAGCGATCGCACGTTTACGTCCCAGCGATGAATGGGAAATTGCCAACCACAAAGCCGCAGATTTTTGGACAGCTAGCGTTAAGCAAATTGAAACCTTTAAAGATGCTTTACAAGCTTTAGAAGCATATTATCACTACATAGAAATTAACGAATTTGAGTTAGCAGGAAAGGTCATTCTCAAAAGCCGAAATAATCAATGGCAACAGTTTTTGCCTCTTGGTAGTACCTTGTATCGGATGGGTTTAATTCAACCGATACTTGCGGCAATTAATCAAGTTGTTAAAAAACTAGAAAATGACCAAAATCTTAGTGAACTTTATAATATATTGGGCGATTTATATTGGATAACAGGTAAGATTAGTCAAGCGATCGCTTGTCAGGAAAAGACTATTACTCTGGCAACCCAAGCACTCAAATCACTTGTACCTCAGCCAGAAAATAAACATAAAGTTTACTATTTGAGAATGCTAGAAGTAGATTCTTTATTAAGTATTGGTCTTTACCAAATAGATTTGTGGGAATTAGAGGCAGCCGCAAAGTTGTTTCAACAAGTAATTTACCTGGCTCAAAATACCGAACATCATCGCTGGGCAGAGAAAGCTTCAGTCTGTTTAGCTTTAGTATATTCTTATTTAGGTTTGCGTGATGCCTCATATCAATTAGCAGATGTAGCTTATGAAAATATTACGAACGAAAAATTGGTAGAACAGACTGGAAGATTTGTCTATTTCATGCAAATTTTGGGTCAAACCTATGTCAATTTAGGAGACTTTTCCCAGGCTAATCAAATATTTCACCAAGCCTTGATATTTGCTGAAGAAAGTCACTATATGCAGGTAAAAGCCAAAACACTCAATGGTTTAGCAGAAATCTATCGACAACAAACAGATTTTGCATTAGCTCTTGCTAATCATACAGAAGCAATCGAACTTTTGGATAAAATAGGTGCAAAATGTGACCTAGCAGAAGCTTATTTTCAATTGGGTTTAACAAATCAAAAGATGGCCAAGCCTGATGAAAGTCAAATGAATTTTAATAGAGCAATTCAGCTATTTACTGAAATCAAAGCACCGAAACAAGTTGAAAAAATTTTCAACTTGCGGTGCTGAAATTTGTGTCACAGTAATTGAGTGGCGTAGTGCAACGCCAATTTATTAATGGTGACTGTAGGAATCCTCAAATTGGGTTTTGAGTCTTTGAGCCATAACTGCCAAAATAATGAATGCTACAGCAGCAGACACCGCTGCTATTTTTATTCCAGAAGCATCTGTAAGTATTGCTATAGCCGCGAAAGCGATCGCAACTCCCACGCAGCTTTGTTGTAATCGTTTGGTTAACTTATAAGCTTGGCTACAGGAATTACAGATAAGTGTGTGTTGCGAAAATCGGTCTAATGGTTTTAAATCTTTACTATCTTCGCTACTATCAATATTTTTTGCAGTGGAATAACCTTGGTAAAAAGGCAAAGACGAGCCATATTTATCTAACCACTTGCGATATACAACTACTAATACATCTGATGTTTTGAGCGGTAAATACAATTCTTGTAAATTTTTTCCTAGCCGCTCAATTTGTCCCTGTTGTTCAACAACTATTGGCATATCACCTTCCAATACTTTGTTGCGGATCATTATATGATCTACCCAAGGAGGCATCAACTTCGTCTTAAAATCAAAAAAGTTACTATAATTTCTGACGAAAATCCGACATCTATTTTTACCGAGGGGAATTGAATACAAACCAGATCCCCAAAACTTACTTTCATGTCCATGGCCAATTCTATAAAGAACTAAGTTGGGAGCAACAAAATCTAACAAATGCCAAGGCTGATTGGGGGTTTTTGTCTTGCGATACCTTCCACGAATTCCTTGATGGGAACTCTCAAGGACTTCCATATCTAGTGGTTGAGCTTCAGTGCGATCGCTAAATATGCCCTCATGACTAATAGGAATATGCGCTGGGTCAATAACGTTTTCAATAAAATAGCTTTGGTCATAAGGTAAGTCTCGCATGTAATCTAAGTGAAAACATCCCGGTTTATCCAAATCTGGTACAGTTGGTATTAACTCATCAACAGCTGTTTCAACTTCTCCAGCCCAAATCCAAATCATTCCTTGACGTTCTATAACTTTAAAGGATGAGACACAAGCACTAACAGGAATTTTCGCCTCTGTTGCTAATTGGGGAATATGCAAACATTGACCATCTTGGCCAAATTGCCAACCATGATATAAGCACTCTATTCTACCGTCAATAATTTGTCCATCAGATAGTCTAGCTGCACGGTGTGGACAACAATCGGTTAAACAAGTAATCTCTCCATCTGTATTTTTAAATAAAACAAAAGGTTCATCGTATAGTGAAAAGCTATAAGGGCGATTTATAGGCAAGTCTTGCAGAAAACATACAGGATACCAACATTTTCTCCAATTAAATTCTGACTGAGATTCAAGAGTCTCAAAAGCAGAATTTATTGGTGTTACCTGTATTTGCTTTGTTTCTAATGTCATAGTTTTCTCCAGAGTTCTATTAGTCTATGTCCTCAGAAAGAATTATCTCAATTTTGTAGCGGTGGCTGCATTTGTTAGTAATCTAAGTTTTCTCTACTAAACTTTTCTAAGATTAACAGTACAAATTAACCATCACTATATTTAGTAGTGAGGTGTTTATACTTAATTTTCTGCAATTACAGCAGTTTTCTTTTACATTAAGTACAAAGTTATGGGTTTTGAGGCAGGAAGCAGGAACTAGAAACTATTTGTGTCTTATTTTGAGTCCGGCATTTTGTACTTGATTTACTTGAAAACTGCTGTAACTTACTGAAGAGTATCTCAAATGCTTCTTCTACATTCAATTTTTTAGGAATATTTACAACCCACCTTCGGCATCAAGAACTGTCACCTTTTGTTATTACTAATACCGTTTCTTTGTGGAGCTACATATAAATTCACCCCCAGGCTATCGCCGTCCCCCCTTGCCCAGGGGGGTATTATGATGTGCATCTTCATACAGAATTGTCACAGTCTATGTCTTAGTATGATTGGCTACAGCTATAGTAATTCTTTGCTCAACCATTCCTCCCATTGTTGAGCAGCTTTGTCGCGTTCTGCCTGTGGCCCTACGGGATCATAACTTCCTAAACTCTGCCATAACTGATTCCAGTCTTGCCCTTGGGGTAATTTACTCACCACAGCTTTAACAATCAAAAAAGCCCGTTCACGAGTCAAATCATTAGGTGCTTTTAGCAAAGGAACAACCAAAGGCAATACTTCTTTCCCCCCCTGCATTAAAGGATACATCGAAGCTGTGTAGGGATTGTGCAGGATGTCAGGGTAATCGTCAAGGGTGGCAACCAAAGCGGCCAATGAACGTTTATCCCCTAATTGGTGTAGGGCAGTGGCAGCACGGGCACGCACTTCTCCATTAGTGTCATGGGTGGCTTGGAACAAAGCATCAGCACTAGCGGGGTCGGCAATTTCGCTCAGTCCTTCAGCAGCAAGCCGACGGGTACGGGGGTTGGAATTAGTCAAGGCTTCCAACAAAACGGGGGTAGCTTGTTTGCCTAAACGGATCAATTCACCCAAAGCTAAACCGCTAGTGTCTTGATCTGTGGAGTAGAGCCGTGCTTTGATCTGCTCTATAGGCGTCGCGGTAGCGTCTTGATTATTCATATACAAATTTCCTCCAACGACCAGTATCAAAACTGTTATGAATATTCCTGCCGTTCTCCAAATCACGGTGTCGCTCCTCCTCCTCCGGCTGGTGCTGGTGCTGCTGCTGGCACATGCCTAAAGTTCAAAACGACCCGGCGATTACCCCGACGATTCGCTTCTGTATCTTGGTTAGTAGTGGCATCAGGGGTAAAGTCTTCGGTTGCTCCAGAGCCGATAGTTACAGCACTAATCTGAGCTTCAGCTACACCCTTAGCACGCAGGGCTGCCCCGACTGCTTCGGCTCTGCGTAAAGACAGATCCAGGTTGTGCTGCGACGCACCACCGCGCCTGTCGGCGAAACCTTCAGGAGTAACATTTACATCAGGGAACCGCCGCAGGTAATCCAAGAATGTATCGATTTTGCCTGTTTCGCTGGAACTGAGTTGGTCGCTGTCGAAATCAAAGTAAAAAATTACTGGTTCATGTACGTAGAAATCCCGATGCTTCTCCAGAGCCGCATCAAAAGTTGCAGATTGCCCTTCCTGTGCTGACGCTTGATCATTCTCAACTTTACCGGCACGAATCTGGAAGCCCCAATGAAGCGCACCGTAAGTTGTCATGGTGTCTTCTCCCTTAGCCACCGTCTGAAAGTCGAAGTTGAACTCACCAGCCCCTCCAGGGGCGTCGGTTAGCTCTGCTGCTTTGATATCGCTGGGGTCATCGGAGCGTTTGTAACCGATAGTGGCTCCGCTTGCACCACTGGATGAAGGTCGCGAAAGTCCAGGGGTTGCAGGATTGGGTTGGGCTGGGTCGTTGCCAAAGGGATACTGAGCAGGTAAAGCACTTCCGGCTGGGGCATTGGTTCCTGTACCACCGTGGGCAGGTGCATCATTGTGCAGTACATCAGTGAAATATCCGCCCTCAACTCCGGTGGTGGCATCAGCGGTGGTGCGTAGGCTAGCACCTCGAGCCGCAGGTAAAGATTGAGGTTCGACATTTGTGCCTGTAGCATTTGTCAAACGCACAATCTGAATCAGTCCAATCTGGTTAGAGTAGGGAGCAGTGGTTTTGGGTTTGAAACGAATAGTAATAGGTAGACTTGCGCCATTTGGTGTGGCATTTACTTCAAAAGTACCGTGAGTCAGGTCGTATGTAGGATTAATTGCCCGTTGAATTAATTTTCTCTGGGCTGCACCTGTCTGCTGTACTACATGAGTCAGTTCATGGGCGGTTAATGCATCATTTCCTGGTGACTTACCTGCACCAAAAAAAATGTTTTGCTTGTGCGTAAACGCCTGGGCATTCAAATCCCGATTCATTTGTACCGCTTCATTGCCTGTATGTACCCGCACTTGACTAAAATCAGCGCCAAAGCGGGGTTCCATAAAGGAGCGTACTGTATCTGGTAGCGGACTTCCTCCACTTTCACTGCTGTTTAGCCGAGTCTCAAAATTGTCTCCAGTCTGGAAGCTACCATTTGTAGCGAGTTGTAGCGATCGCTTTGTTTGCAATTCTTCTTCCTCTTCTGGCATTGCTTCCCTTTGCACTAGGGGAGTTATAGCAGCGGCTAAAGGCTTGGTTTGCACTTCCTCTTGAGTCTCTGTATCCGGCAAATCTATGGGCTGAGGTTTAGCCATTCGCATGATTTGATCGGCGACTTTATCGGCTTCCTGCTCATAATAGTCGTCTGGCGCACCAACTGTAAGTTTTGCCTGGGGACGATGCAAGGATATGCGACTAATGTCGTGATTAAGGGGCTGTTGTTTGATGGCTTGTGATTCCAATAATAATTGCTCATCAACAGACTGCGCCTCTTGAAGGTCAATTGATGCCTCAGTTAGTCTTTGAATTGGAGGATTATTTGTTTGTAAACCAAAGCCACGCGTTGGAGAAGCTAGTGTCGGAATAGTTGAGGAGGCAAGGGCGGGATTTGTAAAAGTTGATGTGGCTGATTTTTGGCGCCCAAGCGTGTGTAGACTTCCAGTGGCTTGTCGTCCGACATCGCTCATCTCACCTTCCCTCCATCAATATTCTTATTAACAGACATTATAGAATTTGTCTAGTTGCGATCGCTATCGACTTAAGTGTAAAGTGCTGCGATCGCGATCGACGATTCACTATTTGTATTAGGAAATTTTCTGGTGGGAAAATTAAGCCTAAAAGTAGGAATTATCATCTGGTTCACCTCTCCATTTTGGACTAGCAAATGTAGGTTTTCCATCGGGTTGAATATACAGAGGAAAATCTCCTTGTGTCGTATTTCCATCCCAATTCCAGTCAGTAGAGTAAGTGTGTTCTCCATGTCCATTGTTGCCTGCATGGTCAATTGTCGGGCCGCTACCTGTCAAATTGATCGATAGTGAATCACCATAGCCAATTGACATTGAAGAACCCCGGCGCATACTTCCACCTCGGAATTGTCTCACATCCATCTCTTGTCCCCGGCTCGGTGGATCTAAGTTCGGGATTTGAGCCGCATCACTACTTAATTGCAGAGTTTCCTTAATAAAAGTTCCTCTCAGATTACTAAACTCAACTGCTCCAACAGTACCGATTGAATCTGCGGTGTGATCTCCACTGTCTGACCAGATATACTCTACGTTGGTTAGTGTTTTTTGGTTTGTATTGAGTAGTGTTTCAACCTGCAACTGAACTTCTGCCTTTACAGCTTCTAAAATGGCTAAATCCAAAGTGCCACCAGATTGATTAGGTGAATCGGGAGCAGCTGGTGCTGGAGTTGCTGGGGTTGGCGCTGGAGTTGCTGGGGTTGGTGTTGGAGTTGCTGGGGTTGGCGCTGGCGTTGGGGCAGTTCCCTGAGTCGGTGGAGCTAAGGGTACATCAGGATGCTGTCGTTTCCAGTGACTCACGTAGGCGTTAATCAGACGATACTGAGTAATCAACTGTAGTTTTTGTCTATCTACAGGTGACATATATCCATTATCTAGTTGAACGCTTTGGACACCGCTTTGTCCAGGAGCAAGTGCACCTCCTACTTGTGCCGCGGCTTGAAGACCTTGAATTGTTGCTGCTGTTACGGTTGCTGCTGCTGCTGCTGATTCAGTTGCAAGAGTACCACCCCAAGCAGTTATTGCACCTATCACTGGTAAAGCATTTTGTACAATTGGCTTTTGCTGGACTGCGTTGCTTACAGTTCCGTCTATTTTCTGGGCTTGAATTGACTGCTTGCTGTCCACCTCAGAGCTAGCTGCCGCCTGATTACCTAGCATATCGGCTTCTGCTTCTAAAGCCTGGTCTTGCACAACTATAGAATTCCCTTCTCCAGACAGTTGTGGTATGTTGACCCGCCCTTGTCGCTGTTGCACTACATGAGTTAATTCATGTCCAATTAAAGCTTGACCAGACTGGCTTTCCGGGTCGTATTTGCCCTGAGCAAAATGTAAATTATTACCAGATGCAAAAGCTTGAGATCCTAACTTTTCGGCTTGACCGTCTGTATGAACTTTTACATCTGATAAATCTGTACTGAATGCCGTTTGCATCTTTGCCAGGACCGGCTCTGGAAGATTTTGTCCACCACTAGGAGACACAACATCGACTCCGTATGAGGCATTTTTTATACCACTTCCCTGGATGACTGCATTTTCGGATCTATTCACTACGCCTTTGTTCAAGGCTTTTTGTGGACGCAATGACATGCGACTAATGTCATGACTCAGGGGCGATTGTTTGATAGCTTCTGGTTCTACTAGTTGCCCATCAACAGAATGCGCCTTTTGAAGGTCTGGTGATGCCTCTGTTACTCTTTGTAGACCAAAGCCGCGTATCGGGTTCGCCAGTGTCGGAATACTTGGTGAGGCAAGGGATGGATTTAGAAAAGTGGATGTATCTGCTTTCTCACGCCCAAGGTTACCTGGACGCAAAGCGGCTTGTCTTTGGACATTGCTCATCTCAACTTTCCTCCATATACCGCTAAGACACAGGATACAATTTGTCTGCATCAAATCCTTATGGACTTTAGTATAAATTATCGAGGAAGGCAGGAGGCAGAGGGCAGGAGGCAGGAGGAAAACTGCACTCTGTAACAGCCCGCAACCAAACGAGTCTTGGGTTTAAGACCCTCACTGAACTCTTGTTCAGTGGCTCTAAATCAGTAGGGGTCGAATCCCCTACTGATTTACTCCTTCTGCCTCCTGCCTTCTGCCTCCTGCCTCCTTCATCCTATTTCACACCTGAATCTAACTTCTCAAAAATCCTTGATTCATCGCTGACCAGGAACACCGGGTTCCGGTTGAGGTGGGCCACCGATCGCAGTCGGAGAAGACGCACCAAAACCTAAGCTGGGAGGTAACAATCGTCCAACATCTATATGCATTCCTAACATGAGGTTGTCGCTACCTGTGTTAATTTCCAAGCGCAACCAGTTCAATCCAGGTACAGGTAACGTCCGTCCATTGAGTTGATCGAGTGCAAACCGTCGAGCGGTTGGATCGGAAAGAACGCCTGCTAGCGCTCCAACTCCAATTAAGGCTGTAGTGCTAATAACACCAATTTGCCCTCCTGTGCTTAAGCGTCGCCAGTCTTGCTGGATGCGATCGCTTGCTTGTGTTTGCAACGAAGTCAAAGCACCATCAATCGCAGGAACAGCCATAATCGCTTGTACCAAATCCCCTGCGGTTGCAGTTCGGGAAGTGTCTGGCCCCGCACCCGCAGGCACGGTTGGAGAAGCCGCAGGTAGTGTTGGGGCGGCAAATGGGTTGGGTGTGCTAGGACTACCAGCCCCCGGAGTAGGTAAGACTCCTAAATTTATCTGATTTAGGAAAGGTCGAATTGTTGCCGGATTCAACTGCTGTTGAACATGCTGCATGATCATTGCTTGCAACTGGGGATCGAGTTGCAAATGCATATCCATACCCAGTTTATAACGTGAGGTAGGGTCGGGAGGTTGCAGTAATGAAGGGGGAGTCAGTTGGTAGTTGGGAACAGGTGGTAAACTGGTGCTTTCGTCTCGTTGGATTACCGAAACATTTCCGTCCTCACAAGCAAGACTTTGGCGCTGCAAAATTTCTGGGATAATTTCTCCTCCCCGACTAGCTACCCAATTCGTTTCCGACTGATAAGTATTTCCTAGTTGACGTTTTGCCTGTGGATGAAACAGCGATATTCGACTAATGTCATGACTAAGGGGCTTTTCTGAAATAGCTTCTGGTTCCAATGATTGCTCACCAGTAGACTGCACTTCATGAAAGTCCTTTGATACTTCAGTTGCAGTTTGGATTGAGAAGTTATTTGTGATGCCAAAACCGCGTGTTGGATTTGCCAGCGTTGGAGATGTTGGTGAGAGAAGCGATGGATTTGAAAAAGTGGATGTACCTGCTTTCTTGGGCCCAAATATGCGTAGGCGTAGCCCGTCGTTGACATCGCTCATCTCACATCCTCAAGCACATTTTTGGATCAAATTATACAGTTTGTTGAGTTGCGATCGCTATCTACTTAAGTAGAAATTATTCTTTGCCAGCAGTAGCTCTGTGTGAGCAAGACTTATAATCATAGAAAGCGGTGAATGAATTGGGTTAAGTTCGATTTATCTTGTCAAAAGAGAAATTATTATGTCTTCTGCTCAAGATTTAGGAATAATTTTAGAAGACACACCAGAAGATGTTATATTTCCTCCTGGTGATTTATACAGTGATGAACCACCTTTGGAAACAGAACTTCACTTGCGGCAAATACTGCTGTTGATTCAGTGTTTGGAATGGTTGTGGCAGGAGCGTCAAGATTTTTACGCTTGCGGTAACATGACGATTTATTACAGTCCGCGTCAACGCAAGTCTGAGCAATTTAGAGGCCCCGACTTCTTTGTAGTTTTAAATACCCAACGAAAAATACGCAAAAGCTGGGTAGTTTGGGAAGAAGATGGCAAATACCCAAATGTGATTGTAGAGATTCTTTCTGACAAAACAGCTGCTACTGATAGAGGGTTGAAAAAGGAAATCTATCAAGATATTTGGCGGACTCCTGATTATTTTTGGTTTGACCCGGTAAGTTTAGAATTTAAAGGATTTCATTTATTAGATGGTCGTTATCAAGAACTCCAAGCAAATGAAGCAGGTTGGTTATGGAGTCAGCAATTGCAGTTATATTTGGGAGTTTATCAATCGAAGTTGCGCTTTTTCACTCCCGATGGACAACTGACACCCACGCCAGAAGAAGTAGCACACAAAGAACAGCAACAGCGTCAACAAGCCGAACAGCAACTTGCCCAAATGGAGTCCATGCTTGCTCGCTATCGGGAAAGATTTGGTGAATTACCAGATTGACATAATCCCCACCATTGAATGGTGGGGATTCTAGGCTCAAACAGCAATTGCAGTTTCAAACCGACTTACATTACCTAACCCAACAGTCGATGCCCCGACTGCACAAATATTACGACTGGCGTTTTCATCCCTTCCATTTACTGATTGGCAAGATGGGCAACGCCATTCTCTAATAGATAAATCCAACTCTTCTATAACATGATCGCAACTAGAGCAAGTTTTAGTGGATGGATACCATTGGTCGATGAAAACAACCTTCTTTTTCTTCTTTTTGGCAATCCACTCTAATATTTGTATAAACTCACCGAAAGCCAAGTCTGATATCTTTCGTCCCCAAAGACGCTGCATTCCTTTGAGGTTAAGGGTTTCAAAACAAAGTACATCAAATTTATTAGTCAAATGATGCGCCAACTTCCAAAACCAATCACGACGACGATGAGAAATATCTTCATACTTGCGTACTAAATTCTTTCTAGCTCGTTCACGATTAGATGAGCTTTTAAGTTTTTTGGAATGATGTTTACTGGCTATTTTGATGGCTTTGAGCGACTGCTTAAAAAATTGGGGTGATTCAATTTTAGTACCATCTGAGCAAGTGAGGAATGTCCGCAATCCGAAATCGAACCCAGCGATTTTACCCGTCTTAACTTCAACTTCTGGTTTGTTACCATCATCAACCACCACAACCATAAACAATTCACCCAATGGTGTACGTTTTATGGTTAGTGTTTTGACTATTCCCTCAATGTCTCTAGACTTCCAAAATTGATATACTCGATGACCAATTTTTATCTTATTGCCTCCCAAAAACTTATAGCCAGCTTGTTTCAAGGTGAATGATTTGTATTTTTTAACTTTCTTAAATCCTGGTGGTCTAACTCCTTTGTTATTATGTTTAAAGAATAACTGATAGGCTTTCTCGATACGTTGACAAATATCTTGTACTGCTTGAGAACCTACCGATTGCCAGAATGGATTTCGCTTTCTCAATTTGGCAATATGCGACTGAAGTTTTGTACAACTCAAGTGCTTGCCCCACATTCTGTAGTAGCGTTTGTGTAGAGCAATGCAATGATTATAGATTACCCCGGCAGCATTTATTATGCGCTTTAGGTGTCTATTTTTTTGTGTTGATATAGCTTAAACTTCAGTGTTTTCATATTAGTATTTTACCAAAAATCTGAAGTTAAAAACTTATATTTTTCCTAAATTAAGCAAAGTCGCCCTAGAAGGGCAAGGCTTTAAACCCATGTTTTTGGTAATACTATTTTAGAGTTTGGATTTTAGATTTTGGATTTGGAATCGCCTTGGTGCGTCTGGCTTGGTGTGAATCCATCTGTCGCAATCATTTTTCAAATTGGTATAAGGTCAAAATTGCCAAATCACATCCATCCTCCAACTTCTGCATCAGTCAAGGGTTTCTCTAACTTACTGTATTCTGTTTGAGCCGCCCGCAATATGTGTTTCATCTGCACTGGTTCCCCGGCATCGGCAGCGAGGAAAGCTGCATTTAAGGCTATGTTACGGATATTACCCCCAGCAACATTTAGCCGTGCTAGTTGCAGAGTATCTAAGTCTGCGGTTGGGGTTTCGGCTGGAAAGACGCGTCGCCAAATTTCCGCTCGTTGCGTTGTATCTGGGAAGGGGAATTGCACCACAAAGCGAATCCGCCGCAGAAAGGCTGTATCAATTGAACTCTTCAGGTTGGTAGTTAGGACTGCTAAACCTGGGTAGCTTTCCATGCGTTGCAATAGATAGCTAACTTCAATATTGGCATAGCGATCGCGGGCATCTTTAACTTCACTCCGTTTACCAAATAAAGCGTCAGCTTCATCAAATAACAAAATCACGCCGCCTTGTTCTGCTGCATCAAATACCCGGCGCAGATTCTTCTCTGTCTCACCAATATATTTGCTGACTACCGATGATAGGTCAATGCGATAGAGGTCGAGGCGCAATTTATGGGCCAGTACTTCTGCTCCCAATGTTTTACCAGTGCCGCTAGCACCTGCAAATAGAGCGCTGATTCCCAATCCCCTAGCACTCTTGGCACCAAAACCCCAATTATTATATACAGTACTACGTTGGCGGACATGAGCCGCAATTTCCCGAAGAATTTGTTTCTGTGCCTCTGGTAATACCAAGTCCTCCCAATCACCCGATGGCTCAATCCGTTGGGCGAGTTCATCCAAGCGCGGACGTGCTTGCACACGGCAAGCATCCCATAAAATATCGCTGATATTATCGTTGTCTGGTGTTTGTGCTAACTGTCCTGCGGCTTCTGCACAAGCAGCGCGGATAGTTGGGGCACTTAGGTTAAACTGATCCACTAGGGTTTTAACTTGCCCGTTCATTTGCGGTGCGATGGTACTTAGTGCATCTTGCCAAACAGCACCTTGTTCTTTGCTAGTTGGTTGATATACGTCAAAATTAACTACTAGGCGTTGTGATAAGCCTATGCGTTCCCGACTAGTAACGATTAAAAAGCCCTTTGTACGTTCGATAAAACGAGCGATCGCATTTAGCCGCGCTGTATCATTGGTATCCAGTTCGTTGCAGTCTATGAGTAAGGCAGACTTACTTAAAATCGTCTCGCGAGTCCACAGGCGGATGAGATTATCCAACTCACTAGGTACTAATGGAATGACTTGTGCAGGCATTGCCCACAGGTTTAAACCTTGGAGTTGACAAATTCTAGCAGCGATCGCACGTTTGCTAGTAGTTTCCTTACTACATAACTGAACAACTGGCAAGCTCTTAATCTTGTAAGCTTGTGACCAAACTGCTGCTACTCGCTCTGCTAAATCTTGGTGGGAGGGTACTAAATCACTAATCTCTTGTAATGGCTCAATGATGCCAGCCAAGCGTTCGTCAAGATATTGAATGCCCGTGAGATAATGTAAAATCCGCTCGTCAATTCTTAGAGGACTGAGGGTCAGGGCATGACCATCACCAATCTGAATCAATCGCCAATGACGTAAGGGAGCATTTGGAGCGATCGCATCCCAGTGGACGTTAGGTAAAGCTGCCAGAGCTAAACTCAAGGTTGGGTAAGCTCGTTGCAAATCCCCGTGCATTGTAGCACACAATTTCGCAAAATCTCCATTCAACTCCATACCTGCACACAACAGCAATAAATCACGTTCAAAGGATGAGAGGCTAAACATTTTGCATATTCTCTCCAATGTCGATGGTGCAGGCATAGCAGCAGCAGCTTTCTGTAACGCTTGCTGTAAATTCCCTTGCTTTTCCTCCTCTGGTTGATTTTGCTCTTTTGCCGTGTGATTTTCTAAAATACCACGCACCACGGCTAGGGCTGCTGATAAGTAGCAGTAGTTTGCTTCATCCCAATTGCGATTAATTGTCGTCGGATTCATAAAATTGTCACCTGTGGCGAATCATAAGCTCCAGACTGACTCTTGAACAGTGGACTTTCCGCTCCATCTACGTGCACCCGGACAATATAAGTTCCTGGCTTCACGTTTTTAACAGGAATCATAACTACATCAGTATCTTCAGTGCGTGGTGAAACCAAAAAAGAGTAAGCTACCGGACTATTACCTGATACCTCATTGAGTAGTAAAACTACCCGCTGTGCCTTACCTACTTTAGGTTGGAATTTAACGGTAATTTCTGCTGTGCGTAAATTGTCGCCGCTATTTTCCACTTGAGCGACAAATGCTGTAATTGTTGGATGGAGAACGAAAGCCGCAACGTTTGATTCCACGAGATGATCTGTTTGCCCTGCATTGCCCATTGTCAGATGGACAATTTGGATACCCTGTACGCTTGCGTATAAATCTGGCGGGACTAGCAAACTGATTTGTGTTTCTTTAACTTCTTGAGGTACTAGTAATGTCTCCGTATTACCCAAACGAACTCGTGTGATTTCACCACGTAAACGTTTACCACGAATTACTAATGTAGTACCTGCAACAATCATTTGATCAGTCTTTGCCGGAGCCATAACTTGCTCTATACTCGGTTGAGACAAGGGCATTATGGAGAAACCTTCAGACTTGTCATTGCTACTTTCAATCAATACCATTGATGCCAGATAGGTAGCTGAAGGTCGATAGTGCGTTTGTAAAGCAGACCATAACTTAGAAGTTTCTTCCATATTAAAAAACTCTGGAGTCAATTTTATCTGCCCAATTTGTTCAGCTAAATCGGATACGGACACAGTTGCTACAGCTTGCGAAAAAGCACTTGAGGTATTGGTTGTAGATGCATTTATTAAAGTATTCTCAATAATATCTGAAGTGATAGCTGGTGTTTTATGTAATAATTGCATTGCGTATCCCAGTAATAGCTCCGCTTGAAAATCTTTGGCTCCGTAGGCTGTTAGCAAATAATGGAGGTCAAGAGCTAGTGGTGGAGTTGGAGAGCGCGGGTTTCCATTAATATGCGAGTGCCTACTCCGAAATTCTTGAGATACCCAATCAACATTGCGATTCTGCGTCACTTGATAGAGAAAGAGGTTGATTTGGGCACGCTCGTCAGCTTCAACTGAAATTCGATCGGGCGGTAGGGCAGTTACAATCACATCACCAACACTAGCAGCGATCGGATCGCTGACTAAACCATTTTCCAGCAAGACTTTAAGTACTGCTGTCACTGCGGCTATAGAGAGCACATTACTCATCCTTATTCCTCATGGCAATAGTACATATTAATCATGTACGCCAGAGCACATTGACAGAATATATTTTGCAAAACTTTAAATATTCTGTAGCAGAGACTATCCGCAGGGTATAGAAATGCATATTAGCAGCTATTAGTACAGCACTGCATAAATGCACTTAGCATCTCAATTAATAAGGCTTGGCAAGGGGCAAAATCCCCTAACTTAATTTTTCGTTAAACTTCATGCAGTCTATAGGACTCATATTTGATTTCTGAAAAAACTCAGTACAACTAAGAAGCCTTCTTTCCTGTTGCCTATTGCCTATTGCCTATTCCCTGCCTACGCAAATCAGTTCAGAAATCAAAGCGGATTCCTATAGAAAAAGTTTTTGCCGTATCGAGAGAACCAAGTTTTTAATTTTGGATAAAGTCGAGCTTAGTTAAGACTTTAAATGATTAAAACTAAAGTACCTATGAATATTAACCCAGTTCCTAAAATAATCTTCCAGCTTAAGGATTCTCCCAAAAAAATGACTGAAAATAATAAAACTAATACCAAGCTTGATTTATCAATTGGTGCAACAAGGGAGGCTTTTCCTACTTGTAAGGCTTGGAAGTAAAAAATCCATGATAACCCTGTAGATAGTCCAGATAATAATAAGAAAATCATGGTTTTTTGGGGTATAGCTAAGATATTAACTACATTTCCCTGAAAAAGTACAATCCCCCAAGCAACTACTAAGATGACAACAGTTCGGATTGCTGTTGCTAAATTAGCATTCACATTTTCTATGCCAATTTTGGCAAAGATAGTTGTCAATGCTGCAAAGCCAGCCGAAAATAATGCATATATCCACCATGCGCTGGTGTTGCTTTCCATCTTGCCTCCTGATTCACTGGTCAAAATTAGCAGTGTAATTTAAGCTCATCTTGCTAGCATAAATTACAAAAAAGGCAGCTATGCTGGAGGTTAGGAGTATCAATTGAAACTAAAGTTTCACTCTTCTAAAGCCCAGTTCATAAAAAGAATGATACCGAGACGCACAGTGCCAAAGCGCGTAGCGGCACGAAGTGCGGTATAAAGCGTCCTTACTTCAATCCCACGTTTTTAAACCTGGGTTCCTCCTGCCTCCTGCCTTCGACCTCCTGCCTCCTGAATCATCTGTCAAGTTTGACTTGCTAGGTTCGTAGTTTGCGCTTTGCCGTTTCCCTCTCTTGGTTACTCAGCACTCAAGACTCAGCACTACTGAAGCTATTACCTTCGGCAACTTTGCATTAACTTAACATTAGGAACAAATTTCAACTGTCATAGGTCTTAATTTTAAACATTTTATCAAATTGCTAGCATTACTTTTATGTTAAGCTGGGTATAGTTAGAAAAATGCTGGTAGCATATATTACTAATATTTATCTAGATTACGAAGCAAGCAATCATATTTGTAATACTAGTATTATCTCGGACTAAAGCTAACACTTTAAAGTAACTAGGATGGGTTCCCCCAGATGAAATCCCCACCTTCTTCAAATTCTTGGAATGGTCGCTTTGTAGGTGATAACCAGCGATACCGTTTAGACAGACGGTTAGGCGGGGGTGGCATGGGAGAAGTCTTCCTAGCAACGGATACCCGTGTTGGTCAACAGGTAGCGTTGAAGTTGCTCAAAGATACGCTGGTGGCATCACTAGAAATGAGAAAGCGTTTTGAGCGTGAAGTGGCAGTTTGTGCTGCTTTGCAAAGTGACCACATTGTTAAGATTAGTGACTGTGGAGTTACCCCAGAAGGTTTTCCATTTTATGTGATGGAATATTTGCGGGGACAAACGCTCAGACAATTATTGCTGCGCGAAAAGCGGCTATCTGTTGAGCGGACGGTGAAGATTATGGCGCAAGTTTGCAAGGGTTTACAGCTTGCCCATCAGGGAGTGACTCTGCAACGGGATGGTGGCAAAACTACTGAACATATTCAGGTAATTCACCGCGACCTGAAGCCAGATAATATATTTTTAGTACCTACAGATTTGGGAGAGTGGGTCAAGGTTTTGGATTTTGGTGTTGCCAAAATTCGGAGTGAATCTTCAGAAAATTCCAATATTACAAATATAACTAGTACATTTATCGGTACATTTCGTTACGCACCTCCTGAACAGATCCAAAGCGATCAAAACTTGGATGCTAGAGGTGATATTTACAGTTTAGGGATTATCCTTTATGAAATGCTGAGTGCAGCCGACCCATTTGGAATCAGCATTAAGGGTAGTCATATCAGTGAGGCTTCTTGGGTATTAGCTCATGCTTATGAGCCACCGAAACCACTGCGATCGCAACCAGGGTGTGAGCATTTACCCATACAATTGGAAGCGGTGGTGATGAAATGTCTCCACAAAAACCCAGCAAACCGATTTGCAACTGTAGCAGAACTGAATCAGGCTTTGCAAGCTGCTGCCAAATTTGCCACAGGGACTACTAGTGTACCCGACCAGATTAGTGGGCGATCGCAATCTTCCTATAATCAAGGTTCAAATAACGAAACCATTCCGAGACAATCGAGCGACGACACTATTCTGCGTCCGCCATCTGCATATAATCAGGGTTCAAATCACGAAACCGTTCCGAGACAATCGAGCGACGACACTATTCTGCGTCCGCCATCTGCATATAATCAGGATTCAAATCACGAAACCGTTCCAAGACAATCGAGCGACGACACTATTCTGCGTCCGCCATCTGCATATAATCAGGGTTCAAATCACGAAACCATTCCAAGACAATTTAACCCGATTGAGCAAAACCAATCCGAGGAAACCATTCCTCCCCTTCAACCTGGATACAACCAAGGTTCAAATCACGAAACCGTTCCCAGACCATTTAACCCCGTTGAGCAAAATCAACAGAGTCCTGTGAATAATCCGAACGCTAACAAACCGGATGTGACGCTGTATCAACCACGACCTGCTTCTAATCAAGGCGGGCAACAAGTGCCACCAGATAAGACATTATTTCAACCACGACCTGGCGCTAATCAAGGCGGGCAACAAGTGCCACCAGATAAGACATTGTTCCAACCGCGACCTGGGGCTAATCAAAGCGGACAACGAGTACCACCAGATAAGACATTGTTTCAACCGCGACCTGGGGCTAATCAAAGCGGACAACGAGTACCACCAGATAAGACATTGTTTCAACCGCGACCTGGGGCTAATCAAAGTGGGCAACAAGTGCCGCGAGATGTGACTTTATATCAACCGCGACCAGCATCTAGTCAAGGTAGACAACCAGTGCCAACGGATGACACTATTTACCAACCAAGGCTAAGTGGGCAGCTAGCTACAAGAATCACTCCCAATTTTTTGCGAATCCTGGGAGTGGTCTTTGCCATTGGGCTGACTCTGGCATTAGTAACCTTTATATATACTCAATCGCAATCTGGTAAAGAGCCAAATAACCAGCAAGGTTTACCTAATAGCGATCAGCGCATTCAGAACTAATCAGCTAATCAGTTATATCAACACTCCTTACCCTGTTTCGTTAAAAGAGATTTAAAACCCTGCGGCTCTAACTTTTTCAGCCACAGTTAAACCTGCATTTCCATCCCCGTGAGGGGTAAGAGATTTAAAACTATTGGTGGTGAAACGCTGTTAAAAGCGCTTTCTCTCAAGTTTCCATCCCCGTGAGGGGTAAGAGATTTAAAACACAATAAGCGAATACATATCGATTCGTACAACAGTTTAATGGGTAGGGCAGGG
>NZ_KV757610.1 GCF_001712795.1 Nostoc sp. KVJ20 | reverse complement strand
GCCAATTAGTCCAAACTCAAGTCACAACTTGCTACAGCCAGTGATGACCATACAGTGAGGATATGGGACGTAAATACTGGAGAATGTCTCAAAATTTTAACAGGACATAGCAATCGGGTGTGGTCAGTGAAGTTTAGCCCCGATGGTGAAATGCTTGCAAGTGCGAGTCACGACGAAACGATTAAACTGTGGAATGTCAAAACTGGCGCTTGCGACAAAACGCTTCAAGCTCCACGACCTTATGAAGGAATGAATATTGCCGGAGTCAGAGGTTTAACTGAGGCACAGAAAGCTTCGTTAAGAATGCTAGGTGCAATTGAAGTTGAGTCCGAGATTAAGTTATTAGAGAATTCCTTGTAAATTCAAAGTAAAACCTGGTAACACATCTTCTCCCGATAACTGATTTGGCGACAGTAGCACTTCCTTCTCTTTTCCCTGGCGATAAATTTCCACCTGCTTACCTTTGGGGTCAATTAGCCAGCCTAACCGCGCACCATTCTTCATATACTCCTGCATTTTGTCTTGGAGGGACTTGAGGGTGTCGGAATCAGACCGCAGTTCTACTACGAAGTCTGGACAAATGGGAGGAAAAGTCTTTCTTTCTTCAGAAGCCAGTGCTTCCCATCGCGCTAAAGGAATCCAAGCTGCATCAGGTGAACGTAAAGCTCCATTGGGAAGTTGAAACATCGTTGAAGAGTCAAAAGCTTCTCCAGTCCCGTCTTCATCTGTCCAAGTTCCCAAGCGTTGAGTTAATCTGCGATTTCGACTACCAGTTTCTCCACCAGTTGGTGCCATAACTACTAATTCACCTGATGCGGTGCGCTCTAGTTTAGCATCAGGGTTGACTTGACATAGCTGGTAAAACTGCTCAGAAGTGAGATGGATTAATGGTTCTAGGTTCAGGGTAATAGCAGTCACGTCGCTTCGCTCCAAATTCAAAATTCAAAATTCAAAATTCAAAATTAATGATTCCCATAAATAAATTTAGTTGCTCTGTATGCTTTTCGTTTTTGGTCATCTTGCAGTTTCTTCTGTCTTGATTATGACTATTATGGTTAAGCTGTTACCAGATTGGAAGCCAACCTTCCCTAAGTGCGGCTGCAAAGTATCTGTGAGCATGGGTTTCACTTTTAAAACCATACTTTGCACAATGGTTGTCAACTTTCGCTAAATTGGAAAAAGGAAAACTCAAGGAAATCTTAAATGTCAGCACAATTGTTACTGGTGGATGATGAACCAGGGATACGGGAAGCCGTGAAGGATTATTTGCAAGAGAGCGGTTTCAGCGTTCAAGTCGCCAGTAACGCCCTTGAAGGTTGGGAATGGATGCAGATGAATACACCTGACTTAGTGATTTCCGATGTGATGATGCCCCAGGTGGATGGCTATCAATTCCTGAAGCAACTGCGAGAAGATGCCCGCTTCCAAGCACTCCCAGTAGTATTTTTAACTGCTAAAGGTATGACAGGCGATCGCATCCAAGGATATCACGCTGGTGTTGATGCCTATCTTCCCAAACCCTTTGATCCAGATGAGTTAGTTGCCATAGTCGAAAATTTGCTAGCCCGCCGCGCTGCTAAAACTGCAAGTACAGGAGATGACTCTGAAACCCCCGACCTTGCTGAACTAGCCAATCAGATTGCCCAAATTAAGGCATTGTTAACCCAAAGAAATGCCATTTCCCAATCGCCAGCCCCTTTCAAAATTGATTTGACTCCCAGAGAACAAAGTGTTTTGAACTTGGTCGCCGAAGGGTTGATGAACAAAGAAATCGCCCGTCGCTTAGAAACCAGCGTCCGCAATGTGGAAAAATACGTCAGCCGTTTATTTAGTAAAACCGGCACCAATAGCCGTACAGAGTTAGTTCGTTTTGCTCTAGAACACGGCTTGGCTAAATAGGTATTGGGAATTGGTCAATTCAATTTTGGATTTTGGATTTTAGATTTTGGATTATTCAATCTAAAATCCAAAATCTAAAATCTAAAATTATTGCTACCTCATCTCACCCACTCCTGGGTAATTGGTAATAGGTAACTGGCTGCTAAACCATAACCTATTACCAGTAAGATATAAAACATAAGTATTTCAGCAAACTAGGCACTTAGCTCAAGCAAAAAGCTAAAAGAAAGGTTATTTATTTTTACTTTGGTCTTTTAGGTTTTCATGTGATTCGCGCCTGTTGTCCAATTCCCCATCTGTAAAGACACAGGGTTTTATTCTTCCTGCAATGTTTTTATAAAAACTCGGTAAAATGCACCCGGCTGAATTTGCTCTCAGATTCTACCAGTACCCTTTGCTACAAAGTTTTTAATAGCGGAAACTGTTCCTGGGACTTTGTGCTGCTAAATAAGACCTTCAAAAAGTAGAAACCACAATATTTTATGAATCCTACTTGCTTTTTAGTTTTTATGGCAACGGGGGTATGGGATCAACATTTGATTTGATGCCCAATTCACGTTTTTTCATTACTTAAATTACACCTTTAAGTTTGGGGATTTTCAGCAGCATTACGCAAGCGCATAAGCTGGCGTCGCATTTGAGGTGAGGCTTTAAACTCAGACACCTCCTGCGCTTTAACGGACGCTTGCAGCGTCTCTAGAAAGTCGTCAGAACCTTCGGTTAAAGCATCAAGTAGCACTTGTAATAGTTGCTCGCGATCGCTCAATAAACTCTTTTCCTCAATCAACCTGAATTTGAGATGGATTTCGCACTCATAAACACCTACTTCGAGATTATTTATCTGGCGTGGTAATGCTTTGGAGTTCATAGCTATTGAGATTCCTTTACTTGGTTGTCATGAGGGTAAGGAGGTAGATGTCCAGCAAAATTCTTTATATCTCTTTTGAATCCAAAGTGCTTGAATTAAGAATTTTTCTTCATCAATCATCTTTGTATTCCATTTCACTCTCCTGTGTTGTATTTTCAAGCTAAATTTTCAGTGTCTAGATTTTGACGTTTCTGTGCCAGATGTAGCTTATGGTAAGCCATAACTATTATTCAGTTTTTAAGATTCTACACAATAAAGTTTCTGTAAGAAGTTGTTGAACCTTTTTAAAGGTTTTTACATCAACTTTATGTTAACGTCAACAATAGTTTGACTTGTTACTTTAATTTTGGTGTTTATACGTAAGTAAAACCGCTGAAGTTTTGGGAGTTTATTAAAGCCAGCAGTCGATGTAGCCCTATTCAGTGAAATTACTTGATGTACGTTTTTTGCGATAGAAAATTCAGGATAAATTGATGAGCATAATTATTGATTTCAAAACTTTTGTTCTCCATAAAAAAATGTACACAGGTCAAATTATTACTGCCAAGTGCTTTCCCCTACTGTCTTTTGGGCTTGATTAGTAAAAAAAATTTAGCAGTAGGTAAGATTAGTACACCAAATAAAAATACTCAGCCAGGGAATTTTTACATAAAAAAATTTGACTACTGTCAGTACTAGCAGTTAACTTTGTCTTCAAGTCATAACAGAAGTAGCACGCTAATCAGTACAGGTGATATTTTTACTTATGCCTATTCAATATACTCTTTTGAAATTGTGTTCAAAGCTTGTAAATTGAGAGCATTCAAGCGCTGAATATAGCGTCTACAATAATTTCAGTGTAATTCACCCAAATCTTACACCCTTTTATGGATAACCCGATGCTGCTCAAGTCCACAACCCGGCATGTCCGCATTTTTGCAGGCGAGATTGACCGGGATGGCGAACTAGTTCCCAGTCAACAAGTCTTAACGTTAGATATTGACCCAGATAACGAATTTAACTGGAATGAAGATGCGCTGCAAAAAGTTTATCGAAAATTTGATGAACTAGTAGAAGCATCTAGTGGCGCAGACCTCACCGACTATAACTTGCGCCGTGTAGGGTCAGACTTAGAGCATTATCTGCGATCGCTCCTGCAAATTGGCGAGATCAGCTACAATCTTTCTGCCCGTGTCACCAACTACAGCATGGGAGTCCCCCAAGTTGCCATTGACGACAAACAATAAGCGAATGAGTTGGTAGCGGGCTGGTTGAACCTTTATAACAATTCAGTTCATCTGCAAAAGTCCACCAAAAACCTAACCCCCTAAACCTCTTCCCGACGTGGAAAGGGGGAAAATCCCAAGTCTCTCTCCTACAAGGCTACGGTGTACACACAAGTCCTTCTCACCCCCTCTAACTCCCCCTTGCAAAGGGGGAGAACCGGATATTTCCCCCCTTTGCAAGGGGGGACTAAGGGGGGTAAATCCTGGGTTTGGGCTTCATTACCAAGATGTGTGTACACCGTAGCCTACCAGGGGAGAGATTTAGAGAATTTAGAGAAAGATTTTCTTGATTCGTCAGCTACTTTTGCCCAAATTATATTTGCTATTCTTAATTCTTAATTAAAGTTAATTGTTGCTATCCTACTTATAAACTAAATAAATACCAACATTATCTGCTTTTTGATGATGGGGTAATTCAGTAAAAGCAAATAGCACAGTTATGCTTGGGTTATGCTTTGGGAACAGGGTTGGAGTTAGTTGCTTTGGCGATGAAGAGTCACAGGGCAATAAAAGCTATGATGAGGCTGTAGGGTTGAGTTGGGAGCGTATTCTTTGGATAAGTAAGTATTAGCACCTGCTGATATCCGCCAGCTAAAATCATCATCTAAAGTCTGGGTATGTCAAGTTTAAGAAAGATGAGCGGTCTAGATTGTCCCTACTAATGTTATTAAAGAAATTGCCAATCGCTGATCGGTGCGAAAACTATGGAAAATGACGCGGCAACGCTCTACTGTCCAAACGAAAATTGTCAGGCTGCCAACCCCCTGACTCATAAGTTTTGCCAGCGATGTTCCACGCCCCTACCCAAAAATTACCTCTGGGCTGTGGTAGATGGCCCAAGTGTGGGTAGCCCTGGAGAAATATTAGCCGATCGCTATTTAGTCGTTGATAAATTTCTTCTTTTAGATACAAAGCCTGGTTTATTATCGCTAACGCCTGAGTTAGATAATTTACAGCCCCTAAGAGCTTACCTGAGACTCATCCCCTACCGTTTACACGTACCACAGGTATACGGTGTGCTTTTTCTAGCTGACGGGCCGTCCCATCGAGAAATATTACTCCTAGACAAACCGCCACTATTAGTAGATGACACTCTCCAACAAGTGCATTTGGGCAGCGAGTTAACCACCGCTTGGCGTGATGCTACATCAATGCGCCAACTAAATTGGTTATGGCAAATAGCTCATCTGTGGCAACCTCTTGCGAGTGAAGGTGTCACCTCTAGCTTACTAGACTCATCTGTATTACGGGTAGAAGGATCATTAGTACGTTTGTTGGATTTGCGTTTCGATACCGAAGTATCACCAGAATTGCCCCAATTAGGTGAATTTTGGCAGCAGTTAGTCAAGAATGCTAAACCAGCAATAACTGAATTTGTTGAACGCATTAGCCTTTCCTTAATTCAGGGAGAGATCAACTCAACCGATCAATTAATCGGAGTTTTAGATCAGGGATTGGCACAATTAGGGCGATCGCAAACACCCACGATCAAAATTATCACCAAAACCGACACTGGCCCAAGTCGCCAACGCAACGAAGATGCCTGTAGCCCTCTTAGTGGGACTCTGGTAAGCAAACCACCCCAGCCAACAGCTTTAGCAATTGTCTGTGATGGCATCGGTGGCCACGAGGGTGGCAATGTCGCCTCAAATTTAGCCATTGAAACGATCCAGCAGCAGGTACAGCAACTCACAAAAGTTCCCTACGATCACATAGACCCCTCACTGCTGCTGAATGACCTAGACAAGGCAGTGGCAATGGCCAATGACAAAATTAGTCAGCGCAATGACGTTGAAAATCGCCAAGGGCGTCAACGCATGGGCACGACTTTAGTCATGGCATTACCTGTTGCTCACGAAATGTACATCACCCACGTTGGTGATAGTCGTGCTTACTGGATTACACGTCACGGCTGTTATCAAGTTACCCTCGACGATGATGTTGCCTCCCGCGAAGTGCGGCTAGGTTATGCCATCTACCGCGAAGCCATACAACAAAATTCTGCTGGCTCTCTTGTCCAGGCTTTGGGCATGGGGCCGAGTACTGCATTGCATCCCACATCGGCACGGTTTATGCTCGATGAAGATGCTGTTTTTCTGCTCACATCCGATGGTTTGAGTGATTTTGATCGGGTGGAGGAGTACTGGGAAACAGAAATCTTGCCGATTCTAGTTGGGGAAGCAAATATAGTAAATGTTGCAGATAGATTAGTCGAAATCGCTAATACGAAAAATGGACACGATAATGTCACCATCGCTTTAGTCCACTATCAAGTTCAATACTGGGAACCAGAAATCACCATCCAAGCAGTGATTCCAGAGAGTTATTCTGCCAAAACTGTTGATTTTACTTCCAGAAAGCCTGACGCAACACTTTTAGGTGGCCCAAACCACAAAACTCAGGTCATTCCCGATACTGAGCCTGCCAAAACGCGCAGTTTACCGCTACAGTGGATAGTTCCGTTAATATTTGTGTTAGCAGCAGGTGCTCTAGGATTGTTCGTCAAGCAATTGCGATCACCATCAGGAGCCTCTCCAGTTTTTTCCAATCCATTACAAACTCAAAACCCTCTCATCGAAGCAACACCCGAAACGCGATCGCTTGCTTATCTTTCTCCTGGTTGGGTAATTAGAACCAACAATGACATCTCCTTGGGAAACAACCAATCACTTCCTCGTGGGACTTTTTTAGAAGTTATTGAGAGAAAATCAAATCCCCAAAGTACTCCTGGGAATTTTTCAGTGTCTATGCGAGTCTGTGCAAATAAAAGCACACAAGCTCCAGCTAATACTAATAATCCAGCACCACCTTCCTCAGTTCCAGCAAATTCAAAACCTTTACCATCAACAGTATTACTAGACTCCTCCCAACTGAACCGTTTTGGCGTCTCTGTTTTACAATCAGACGCACCAAGTCCATGTAAAACCGTCACACAACCACCAGATCCAGCAACTCAATCACCTAACAACAGCCCAACTTAATCAAATACTCGATAAACTGGTAAAAACCTGAAATAATAACAGGTAACAATCAGAGTAAAAACTTACAAGGTCAAAAAAGTAGAAAATTTTCACCTTGGAGAATTGTTATCAAAACAGAATTCAGGAGTCAGGAGTCAGAATTCAGAATGAATTATGTACAACTGGTGGATAGCGCAGCGTTAGCGAGTCTTCTCCCAAGGGGAGACGCCAAGGGCGAACGAGCGTCACGAGCATCTGAAATAACCGAGTTTAAGACCCCACCATATTTCTAATTTGGTGCAAAACAATTAATGCCGGGTTTAAATCTCCCACTCTTAAATCTCCCACTCATTTATTCTGAATTCTGTTAGCGGTAGCAGGGCGTTTAGCCCATTCTGGCTTCTGAATTCTTCTTCTATTGAAATTATTTTTGTAGCTTTTAGTTTAATGAATCCATGCCATCCCTGAATTTGGCGATCGCCCGTCTCCGAAATACTGGCACTGACAACTTCGCCATTTGGGTGGTCAAGGCTCCCTATCCCAGTGGCTATGTTTTACGTGACTGTGTATGGCCTGTTGAACTCACCCAAGTTTGGCAAGAATGGCAGCAGATGTTTGCTGGTCACGATCGCCTAGATATCTCCCCCAACCCAACATCTCAAAAGGCCAACCCATTCCCCATAGATTGGATTTCCCCCCCTTCAGGTCAGACTACTGGCCCCTACAGCAGTCGTCTGATGCAATACTTGGGAATGAATTTATGGCGCTGGGTATTCGACGGGCAAATTCTTGGGAGTCTAGAACGCAGCCGTGGTATTGCTATGGGTCAGCATACACGTTTGCGCTTTCGACTAGAAATTCGCGACCCGGATCTCATTGCTTTCCCTTGGGAAATTATGCAACGTGAGCCGGGTCAATCGGCTATGTCTCTTTCCCAAGATTTGCTATTTAGTCGCACCAGCAGTGAAGTTGACGCTTTACCGTATTTGCGAACTGACCAAGCTTTAAGTATCCTGCTGGTTTTAGGTCATGATGACAAGAAGCTGCAACTGGAACAAGAAGCTGCTATATTACAGCAAACTCTTGTAGATACGCCTGGTAATTCCCAAAGATATGCACCTTGTGTAGTGAATCAACTCATCCAACCAACTCCACAACAGTTGATTGATCAATTAGAAACCAAAGCATACAATGTTTTCTTTTACGCTGGACATGGTTTGCCAGACCCAGATGGTGGGTTACTGTTTTTGCGACAAGACATGCCCCTCAATGGAATAGAATTGGCGCAAGCATTGACCCGTACAGGTGTCAAACTAGCTGTTTTCAACGCCTGTTGGGGCGCACAACCAGCTGCTAACAATCATCAAGCTATTCCTGCCAGCAGTTTAGCAGAAGTACTGATTCGTCATGGAGTGCCTGCGGTTTTGGGGATGCGCGATGAAATCGCTGATCACGAAAGCCACAGTTTTATTCAAGCCTTTACCGAAGCTTTGCGATCGCACAAGCCAATTGATGAAGCCGTAGCACAGGCTAGACAAGAGTTGTTAACACTGTATAAATTTAATCAACCTGCTTGGACTTTGCCTGTTCTCTACCTGCATCCAGATTTTAATGGCGAACTAATTAAGAATCTAGATGAAGGTATTACTGAACTACCAGATACAGCCATTCCTGATATAGGTTCCCCGCTTCCGACTGCTTCGTTGCGATCGCTCACCCCAAAAGGTAAAACCTGGTTACTACGTAATGGAGTCACCCGCATCGGCCGCACGAAAGACAATGATATTGTCATCCCTGAACCATCTGTATCCAAACGCCACGCCGAAATCTTCTGCCGCAATACTCTTACTGATGCTACATTGGTGCGAACTTATTACTTGCAAGATTTTTCCACTTACGGAACAACCTGGTTTTTAGGGCCTAATGGCTGGCAACAAATCCTCCGAGAGGAAGTCCCATTGAAATCGGGAATGCAGGTAAAGTTTGGAAGTGCTAGAGGTGAAACCTGGGAGTTTGTAATTCAAGACTCCTAGCAGAGCTATTGCATAAATGGATTTTAATGTTAATCATCAGCTTTTAAAATCTGCTTTTTTTTAGAGAAAAAATCAACAGTTTTTGCGGAAATCTCCTCTGAGAAATTGTAGCTGTCAATACCACCAAATAATTGTGAGATAAGAAAAAATGACTAATAAAATTAACGGCTCAGACACTTTCTCTTCTTTGCCATCTCAAGTAGATTTAGAGTTATTAGAAGCGTTACTCGAACCAGAAGATGCTAACTATCCTTGGAATCCAGGTGATGAAGAATCAGAAGCTTATTTTCAAGAACTAGAACAACAGTTCGGAATGGAAGATTTGCAGGGCGTTGAACTGACGAAGCGATCGCAAGATTTTTACAACCATCTAGATACACTTTGGTCTGGTATTACTGCTACGCCAGACGACAATGGCAACCTACAACAGGCAGTAGTACTGAATCTTCAAGAAACATTACGTACTACATTTTCCGCCTGTGTCCCCCAAGCATTGCTCAATACCATCGCCACCAAAGCCGCTGAAATATTTGCTGCTCGCCAATTAATGAGTGAGCAACTAGTTGAGTGCGTTCAGACAGTACTACCAACCTGGGGAACAGAGGATCTTTTAGTTTTGGCCCGTCCTTTTGCTTACGCTATGCGAAGTAGTGAATCACACAACACTGCATCTGCACTCAGTAATCTTAACAATAGCGAATGGGCAGCTTTATCAGAAGTAGAGAAAGCCAAGGTTAGTTTAGCGATCGCTTCTTACGCTTTTACTCAACTCAATAATTCTCAGTCTGAACTATGAATGGGGAATGGGGAATCGGGAATGGGGAATCGGGAATGGGGAATCGGGAAAAGAAAAAACTTTTTATCATACGTTGTGTTCGGACAACCCAGGCTTTGCGTTCACTCTGTTTAGACGCGTCTCTTGCAAAGATGTTGGTTTGCACGATGGAGAGGGGCAAAGAAAGAGTCGCAAGTCAAGAATTTTACAGCAGTTCTAATGACTTTTATTTTCGTAGGTATAATTACTCCATTATAGTAGCTAACATTACGCTAATTTTCAAACTAGGCCATCTATCCCAAGAGGTAAATATTTAAGCATTAGGCATTGGTTATTTCCCCATCTCCCCCATCTCTCCCTCTCCTATTTTGGGCCTAGAAATCGGGTAGCAAAATTTTGCGATCGCGTCGGTGAGAGCGCCCGTGCCTTGAGAATTGCTGCCATCAAAAAGGCATAAGATAACACCCCAACAACTACCAACAGCAAAGCGTTGATTGATCCTGTCGCATTCCAGAGAGCGTGGAGCGCAGAGGCACTAAGATAACCAATAGAAAGTATTTGCCAACTTCTGCTTGGTTTCAGAACAGCCAACCCGATAAAATAACCCAGGTAGCCACTATAAGCCATGTGTCCAGCTACAGAGCCTAAAATTCGCGGAATTAGCAGTTGTAAACCCGCGAGTTGACCAGCAGCACCTATACCCACCTGTGCAGTGACATTTTGAGTGATATCTGGCACATACTGTCCAAGGGTTTCCAAGAGAGTAAAACCTACAGCAGAAGCAGTTCCCAAGAGAATACCATCTAGAGGTTCCAAGACCCCAATCCGTTCTCGCCAAGGTGAAGGTAATCCACTGCCGATAAAATATGCGCCGATTACAGGTAATGCCTTAAGTAATTCCTCCATCAACCCAGCACCAAAAAACATCCGTACCAACAACTCTGTGAAAGTAATAGATTCTTGGGGTGAGGGCAAGTTTCCAGGAAGAATGCCGCGAAACACGAAGATAAATAGATCCAATACCGGACTGATTAAAATCAGTGCCGTACTTAATGCCGCAGCCATTAGCACCCACCAAGGCTTCTGTTTGCCGCAAAGTTGGTAAACAAAATAGTAGGCAGCGAAGGCGATGTAAGTTGCGACGATCACTTGATTATCTTGGGGCCGACCGACTGTAGCAAACATTAGCACCACAAAGATTACGGTCAGGATTCCCGGTACTAGATAAGCTTTACTAGTTAAATCTTTACCAGTGGAAATAATCGGAAAAAGTTGGGTGAAGCTAACAGAATCCGGCTGCTTTAATTGTGTGTGACCGTGGTAGTTCGTCGCCGAAGGCAGTGGTGTAACTTGGTTAACTGTCGTCGCTGGGGTGAGTAAGGTATATTCGTACTCAAAAACGTATTGCGGCCCATCAGCACCTAGAGAAATGCGATCGCCTGGGTGCAATTCTTGACATTCATACAAGCGCTGTCCATTTAAATAAGTGCCATTAGCACTATTCAAATCACAAAGCACCCAGCTAAATTTGCTATCTGGGGATAGAGAGAGGGGACGAACCACTGCATGACGACGAGATACCATTCGGTATTTCATGGCATCCAAGACAACTTGGCAGCTGGGGTCGCGTCCAATTACCATTTCTTTACTGGGGGGCAGGGAGTAGCGAGATTCTGATCCAGAAGCTGCCCCATTACCAGACACTAGCCGCAGAAATGCATTATGTCTTGCGTTTTTGCCTGTCATCGATAAGAAGTGCGTTTCTAAACTAATTCTTCACATAATTTGGCAGCAGGACTAACCTTAGCCACATTAACAGCAGCATTGCTAAATCCACTATAGCTTCACTTACTGCTAAGAAATTTAAAATTCTAGAAGCAAAATTTCAAATTGTTTCACCTAATGTAAATAAGTATTCCATCTACTGAGAGTTTGTCCTAAAGGTGCCTTGTCAGGTGGATAAATCAGATTGTATCGGTGCTTTACTTTTGACATCCTAGCTGCAAATTCAACCCACGGCAATTTATTAAAAAATAGTAGTTTTTACTGCATTTAGTTCCATTCCAAAAATATATAATTTTCAGTCGTCTGTTGTGAATATAGCAATCCGATAGCGAAGACGGGGATTTTTGAATCTCAGACATGACTTGCTCATGCAGGATTACTCGCAACAAGAGTAGAGGACTCATCTCCCCAAGCGTTGCTTGCATCAAGTGCAAAGGTTCCGGTATGCCCTACCGTACCCAATCCTCGACTCTGAGTTGGTTGATACCCGCAAGAGTGTGGGCGGTATTTTAACTCTTAGCCGAGGAACTCAGCACTTTTCATACAACTGTAGTCAGTTCTGGGTGTTCAATCTTAGTTCCAAGTACTTTGAGGAATTCTGCCAGCCAACGGGGATGAGCAGGCCAAGCTGGTGCTGTTACCAAGTTACCGTCAACTATTGCCTCATCAACAGGAATATCGACATAAATTCCTCCAGCACTCTTAACATCTGGGCTACAAGCAGGATAACCAGTACATTTCTTACCTTGCAATACATTAGCAGCTGCCAATAACTGCAAGCCGTGGCAGATTGCAGCAATCGGTTTATTTTTTTGGGCAAAGTGACGGGTGATTTCTAGCACCTGCTGATTTAGGCGAATATATTCTGGTGCTCGTCCTCCGGGAATGATTAAGGCATCATAGGTTGCGGCTTCGACTTCTGCAAAGGTAGCATTCAAAGTAAAATTGTGACCAGGTTTTTCGCTGTAAGTCTGGTCTCCTTCAAAGTCGTGAATTGCTGTCCGCACCTTGTCGCCAGCTTTTTTGTCTGGGCAAACTGTATGGACAGTGTGTCCCACCATTTGCAATGCCTGAAAAGGAACCATCACTTCATAATCTTCTACATAGTCGCCAATCAGCATCAAAAGTTTTTTTGCAGCCATATTTTTGTTACCCTCACCTATTAGTCAATAGTCAATAGTCTAAAGTCAATAGTTAATAGTTGTTTCTCACCGTTATACAGAATGAGAGTGCTATTGCTCAGGCTCATTCATGTTTTGGATGGAGAGCTTTTGTTAGCAATGCTTCAAAGAACATCTTATTCTATCGGGCAAGGTAAGAGACGTGATAAATCGCCGTCTCTACAAAGGACTGATTATTGTAAAGACGGCGATTTATCGCGTCTTTGCGAACTAGGGGGTGTCATCAAAAAACCTTATCCGAAACCGATTGTATCCTCTCCTTACGTCTTTGCATCAGCCTTAACTATAAGTGTTCATAAGAACTTGACATAACTGCTAAACTCCAAAAGCTAAGATCCTCTAAGTAGGGAATCTAAAAGAAAACCCGACTTTAGATATCCAAATTAGGAGCAAGAGCGTGAATTTGGACGATTTAGCCTTGCAAATACAGAATATGCGGCAACGCGTTGCCCTTTTGCAACGCCAGAGTGAACAGCAAAAAGCACAGGAAGATATTGAACTCGTCACCGCAGTATTCAGAGAAGTTCACCTAGCTTTGGAAGAACTGCAATTAGTTAATGAAGACCTAAAGCAGCAGAATGAAGAATTATCCAATGCTCAACAGGCTTTGGTAGCACAGCGTCAACGCTACCAAGAACTATTTGAGGAAGTACCAGACGCTTATTTTGTCACTGATATAAAAGGGGTAATTCAGGAAGCTAACTCCGCTGCTACCACTCTGCTCAACATTTCCAAAAGTTTTCTGTTGGGAAAACTCTTAGAGATTTTTGTGCTTGAGAAAGAAATAATTACTTTTCATTTAAAACTGAATCATCTGCGCGATCGCACCGAAACCCCAGAGTGGAAAATACAAGAGTGGGAAGTAAACCTGCGACCGCGTGACAAAACACCCATTATTGCTGCGGTTAAGGTGGTTGCTATCCGTAATCAACAAGCTAAGTTAGTTGGTCTGCGCTGGCTAGTGCGGGACATTAGCGAAAGCAAGCGAACCCAAGCCAAGCTGCAATGGGCAGAAGATGCGATGCGACAAGCACTTGCCCAAGAAAGGCAGTTTAGTGAACTTAAATCCCGCTTGCTCACCACTACATCCCATGAGTTTCGCAACCCTTTGGCTACCATCCACTCTTCTGCGGAATTACTAGAACATTATCGCCATCTCTGGAGCGACGAGCGACAAAATACCCACCTGCGTCGTATTCAAACATCTGTTATGCATATAACCCAGTTGTTGGATGATGTATTGGTGCTGAATCAGGATGAAACAGGCAAGTTAGAGTTTAATCCAACACCCCTGAATTTGGTGGAATTCTGTCGTGATCTCTTAGAAGAATTACAACAGAGTGATCGCTCACAACACGCGATCGCTTTTAGCAGTGAGTGCCAATGCACACTAGCTAACTTAGACGCTAAATTACTGCGGCAAATCTTGAGTAATTTATTATCGAATTGTCTAAAATACTCTCCCATTGGTAGCGCAGTTAAGTTTTCTGTCACCACTACCAACGATCAAGCTATATTCCAGACTCAAGACTCTGGTATTGGTATTCCCGCTACTGACATTGAACATATCTTTGAACCCTTCCATCGCGCTAGTAATGTAGGCAATATCCCAGGAATGGGATTAGGGATGTCTATCGTCAAGCAAGCTGTAGATTTGCATGGCGGCGAAATTATTGTCGAAAGTGCGATCGGCGTGGGAACTGCCTTTACAGTCATTCTGCCATTTTCGATAAATTTGCATCTATAGCGGCATTGGGTTGAAGGCTAGACACACTAGGCGTTAAAGTCACTTTTCATTTAGAAGATTGTACAATAATCAATCACTTTTATTTATGGAGTTAAAAAATAAAAGTAATTGCTGCTATGCTAAAAGGTCTTTAAAGTAGAGTTAGCCGGTCAATAATAAGTTGATTGTAAAGTTTTCTTTAGCAGTAGCTTAAAGAAACAGACTCAAAGACTTTGTATCTTTAAGTGTGAGTTAAAAATATTACGCCTGTGGTGATATCTAATAAATCAGAATACGCGCTTCTCGCCCTGTTAGAGTTGGCAACCTGCTACCCTAAAGGTGAAGCCCTTCAAATTCGAGAAATAGCGGCATTGCAAGACATCCCGAACCGCTATTTGGAACAACTCCTGGCAACATTGAGACGTGGAGGTTTAATTAAGAGTATACGCGGAGCTAAAGGTGGCTATGTTCTGGCGCGAGATCCCCAGAAGATTACAGTATTCGATGCTTTTAGTTGCATGGAAGGGTCAGATATTGTTGTCTCTAATTGTGAGCCGACTCCCAACACGGTAGAAGGTGAGCTAATTCAGGAAGTCTGGCAGGAAGCACGTCAGGCCGCTAACTCGGTTTTAGAAAAATATACACTCCAAGACCTTTGCGATCGTAGAGCAATCCGAGAACAGAAGGAACTAATGTATTACATTTAGGAAGGATGATCAAATAATTACTAATTCGTAATTCGTAATTCGTAATTAAAAGGGTATGTGAAAATAATAACTAGATAACCTGTGAGGCTGTTATATGCCTGAAGTCAATTCTCAACAGCTAAATAGTACCGCTATTTTTGTGGAAAGTTATGCGGCAGGAAAACGGGACTTTAGTAAAGCAGAACTAGGTAATGCTGATTTGCAAGGCATTAACTTGAAAGGATCTGACCTCAGTTATGCTGACTTAAGTGAAGCTAACCTGAGTGGCGCTAATCTCAGAGGAACTGACTTGAGCTTTGCTGATCTTAGTCAAGCTAATCTGAAGGATGCCGATCTTAGGGGAGCATTGTTGATGTCAGCAAATCTCCGCCAAGCTGATCTCAAAGGAGCCAACCTGGAAAAAGCAGACTACGATCGCAGCACCCATTTTCCCCAAGATTTCGACCCAGTGAAAGCGGGTATGCAGATTAAATCTGAAAATTGATTAAATAAAGTTCACTGCTCTACTTGCCTCAAGATAGAAGATATTTCTCCCAAAAGAGTTGTATTTTGGGAATAAAGCCTATCTATGAGGTTGACAATGGAGGCGAAAAGTGAAGCCCTCAACCGACGCGCACCACTAATTACTGCTGGAATTTTTCTTGGTGTAGGTATTGGAGGGTTTATTGACGGAATTTTACTGCATCAGATCCTCCGGTGGCATCACATGCTTAGTAATATTCGACCTCTGACAAACATGGCGAATATAGATTTGAACATGGTATGGGATGGGTTCTTTCATACCTTTAATTGGGTATTCACCGTGGTAGGAGTTGTCTTACTATGGCGGGCTGGAGGGCGTGATGATGTTCCTTGGTCATCACAGACCTTTATTGGGTCAATACTTATTGGTACTGGGTTGTTCGATTTGGTTGAAGGTTTAATTGACCATCAAATCCTCGGTATCCATCATGTAAAATCAGGGCCAAATGAGTTAGCTTGGGATCTGGGATTTCTTGCATTCGGTGCGCTACTTGTTGTTATTGGCTGGATAATGATAAAAAAGTCAAGAGTCATTAGTCATTAGTCATTAGTTATTTGTCATGGGGCATGGGACATGGGGCATGGGGCAAAACAGTTCCGAGTTCCGAGTTCCGTTAGCGGTAGCGGGGCGTTTAGCCCGTTCTGAGTAAAAAAGTGAGATTCCTCACTCAGCACTCTTGTGGGGCATGAGCAATAATTAATAGTTCTTCTTCCCCTGCTTCCCCTGCCTCCCCTGCTCCCCCT
>NZ_KV757609.1 GCF_001712795.1 Nostoc sp. KVJ20 | reverse complement strand
GCCAATTAGTCCAAACTCAAGTAAATTTAGAGATGAGGAAGAAGAAAAGTATTTTGAAAAATTAGGTAATTTATATCAATATACGCCGCCAGAATATGGATTCATCGGGCGAGATTTGGAGATTTTGAAGATTGAGAAGGCTTTGTTTCGTCATAATATTTTGCTGTTGCAGGGAATGGGAGGAACGGGAAAAACTACGCTGTTAAATTATTTGCGTAGTTGGTGGCAGACGACGAACTTTGCACCGGAGATATTTTATTTTGGTTATGATAAACAAGCTTGGACGCTGACACAGATTTTGTTTGACATTGGCAAACGGTTATATAAAAAGTTTGAGTTTGCAAATTTTCAAGCGATGAATTTAACTGCTCAGATGCAGAAATTACTGGCTAAATTACGGTCAGAATCTCATATTTTGATATTAGATAATTTGGAGTCGGTGACGGGACAAGCTTTAGCGATTCAAAATACTTTAGCGTCAGCCGAGCAAAAGCAACTGCAAGATTTTTTGACGCGGTTGGTAGGGGGAGAAACACGGGTAATTTTAGGTTCTCGTAGTGATGAAACTTGGTTGCAAGGGGCTTTTCGACAGAATATTTATCAATTGCGGGGATTGGATGCGGAAGCGAGGACGGAGTTATCTAATAAGATTTTAGAACGGAATGTGGGGGATAAAAGGAAGATAGGTAAGATTCGGGAAGAGGAAGATTTTCAGAAATTGATGAAGGTGTTAGCGGGGTATCCGTTAGCAATGGAAGTAGTGTTAGCGAATTTGAAAAATCTGTCATCCCAGGAAATTTTGGCAAAGTTAGCAGCAGCAGATATTAATTTAGATACGGGAAGTGAAGATAAAACCCAGAGTATTCTCAAATGTGTGGAATATTCCCATAGTAATTTGTCGCTAGATGCTCAGAAGTTATTATTGTGTTTGGCTCCCTTTAGTGGGTTTATTGATAGGAGCGATATTCCTAATTATGCCAAGCAATTACAGAAGTTAGAACAGTTTCAGGATGATAATTTTGATAAGTTTGATGAGGCAATTCAAGAAGCGATAAATTGGGGTTTGCTCTCGCTTATCAATGAAGATATTCCTCAATTATTACAAATTCAACCTGTTTTTCCCTTCTTTCTCAAAGCAAAATTAGCAGAAAGCGATGCAGCTACCCGCGAAGCCTTACGAGAGGGTTTTAAAAACCACTATATTGGTTTAGCTCGTTCCTACAATCGCTATATGGAATCGAAGGAACCGCAAGAACGGCAGATTGGGATTTTTTTCTGTCGGCTGGAGTATGAAAATTTATATAATGCCTTGCAAATTTGTTTAGAGAAACAAGAAACTATTGATATTTTCTTTTGCTTGTTTCAATACTTTTATATAAATAATGATATTCCAAGTAGTTTGAAACTGTCGGAATTTGTCTGTAACGCACAAGTCGCTTATCCACCAGAAATTAGAACAGGTGAGATAGGTTTGGAAATTGTGATGGCACTCGATCGCCTTGCTGTGGGTTATTTACAAACACAAAATTATCCCCAAGCCCAAAAATCCTATTTGCGGGTTATCGAATTATCTCAACAACTCCAAGGCGTAGAAGCAACACAAATCAAGTCTTCCTTAGCTAGCACTTACCACCAGTTGGGAAGGGTTGCCGAAGAGTTGCGCCAATACGACCAGGCACGGGATTATTATCAACAAGCCCTGGAAATCAAAATCGAATTTGGCGATCGCTACTCCTGTGCTAGGACTTACCACCAGTTGGGAATTGTTGCCCAACAGTTGCGGGAATACGACCAGGCACGGGATTATTATCAACAAGCCCTGGAAATATATATCGAATTTGGCGATCGCTACTCCTGTGCTAGCACTTACGGACAATTAGGATTACTCGCACAAGCAGAGGAGAATTACGCGGAAGCTAGGGCTAATTTGCAGACAGCGTTGGAGATATATGTTGAGTATCAGGATGAATATATGGCTACGGTGACGAGGGAGATTTTAGAGAGTTTACCGGAGTAGGGGAAATAGGGGCGATAGTTTTATAGTGCAATTAATCTTCACTTTCCTGACATGAATCTTCTTGGGGAGGATGCCAACCAGCACGAACCCATAACCGACGAGATTTTTGAATAAATCCATTGCCATTACGTTCATCATTCATATCAAGCCGATTACAAGTTGCCCTACCGATAGGGGTTATACCAACAATTTTTATACAATCGAGCGACCAAATAAAATGTTCAGACCACTTTTGCTTTCGAGGATTAAATAAATTGACTTCTTGTTTTGTTTCTGGATCGATACCTGATATGAAATTATAACGACGCTCGTTACAGCGACGACAACATAAAGCTAAATTTTCGACTTCATCCGAACCCCCCAGAGATTGTGGAATAAGATGGTCTACAGTGAAGCGGTCTGTGTTTATAAATTCTGGGGAGTGGCAATATTCGCACAGGTATTTTGCTCTTTCTGCAACGATTTCTCGGATGTAATTGGAGACCATGTAGATTCAGAAGCTAAAACCGAATTAGCGTAAGTAAAAATTTGCGCTAATTCAGATATACCATCTAACTCTGCTTTTTCTTCGGCTGTAATTAATCCCAATTTACTTTTTTCTAAAAGCTGATCCGAACGAGATTGTAATTCGTCGGTAAATTTAAAAATATTGAGATTATTGACTTTTTCCAATTTTATTCCCGTTTCTAACCAATATGAAGGTTCAATCATCAATTTGGGAGTCGTCATAGGTTGGAATATGGAATGCAACTTCTATATTTTAGCTTTTGTACCCAAACATGCGATCGCGTTTGAGTTGTGGAGAGGTGCGATCGTTTTCTGAAAAGCAATTTAACTTCAACTACTTTGTTGCTGTTCCAACCAAGTTACTAAATCATCCATCTCAGACATTCTTAATAGCGCTCGACATAAAGCCTCTAATTGTTCAATTTTCAAAACTTGAATTTTTTGATAAATTGATTCATCAATCTCGCCAAAACGTTCTTCTAGCAGAGACATAGATAAAGAAGAAGCTTCTTGTTGTTTTCCTTTTTGCAAAATATCTTGATAAATCACTGATTCTTGCATAATATCCTCACTTAACAATTGACGAATCAAAGTTTTGTCGAATCGCAAACCAGCTAAAATTTCTGTATACCCGGCAATATTTTGTTTTATCAAACAGAATTCAGGAGTCAGGAGTCAGAATTCAGAATGAATTTTGACCGAAAAAGCGGATCTGAATCCCCGACTGATTTATTCTGACTTCTGTTAGAGGATGTTTGAAAAGTCCTCTTGTAGGTATCAAAAATTTTAGATCCCCCTAAATCCCCCTTAAAAAGGGGGACTTTGATTCCGGTTTCCCCCTTTTTAAGGGGGGTTAGGGGGGATCTAAAGTGCCTAAAGTCACAGCGAAATACTTTTCAAACAACCTCTTAGCGCAGCGGGGCGAAGCCCATTCTGACTTCTGAATTCTTCTTCAATGCATCTGTATTTTATTTCCCAGGTGGTAAAGTTCCCCCGTCACCTACATCGGTATACTTACAATAAACATTCAAGCCGATTTTAAGGATGTAGAGAATAATAATAGTAGCGATCGATGGATCGAGAGGAATTGCGGTTAAAGCCATGAGGGATGTAATCGCTGCCGTAAGTAATACAGCGTTTTCTGGACTTTTGGTATAATCGCTCAAACGTGCCCGAAAACCTTCATTTCCGCAAAGTTCATCCCGCAACACATCTAATGTAGTTTGCCAGATTTTTTTTACTCCCATCGCCGATTGTCCGTTTTTCTCAATCCACAGTTCCTCAAAGGAGGTTTCGAGATTACCGTTGTGACGTTCTACAGCATCAATAGCTTTATTTGCTGGTTCATATTCTTTAAGTAATTCGCGTGCTGATTTGATTTCGTCTAGAGTTAATTGTGCATTCATACTGTTTTAGATTTAAAGCAACTATAGCAATCCGATAGCGAAGCGGTAGCGAGTCAGATGCTCCTGCGTCGCTAACGCTGCGCTATCGAGCGTCTTTAATTTTTGAATCACTTGTATAGATAAGGGACTGGGGATTGGGGACTGGTGACTGGGAAGAAGGAATAAAGATGTACTGAGTCTTGTTCAAAAATAAAATAGGAGTCCTATACAAAACTGCCTACTTACTTAGTCTCCCAAATAAATACCCATACCACGAGCGGTTTTAACTAAAGTACCATTGGGATCGACAGCGCTATATTGAGCGATCGCTTCGGTAATTGATACACTTAATACTTGGCGATTTTGCCATGTCACCATGCGATCGTATTTACCCTCAGCAATAAGATTAACCGCTGCTACGCCAAAGGCTGTTGCAACTAATCTATCTAGTGGTGAAGCAGTTCCACCACGTTGAATGTGTCCTAAAACTGTAACTCGCGTTTCTACACCAATGTGTTCAATAATTTTATCTGCCAAATATTCGCCAATTCCACCATATCGAGATTGACCTAAACGATTTGTAATCGTCACATTTTCCCCATCGTGGGTACGAACCGCTTCGGAAACGATTATCAAACAATAGTTTTTGCCTTTCTCTTGGCGTTCTTTGATTTTGTGACAAATATGCTCAACTGTGTAAGGGATTTCGGGAATTAAAATTACATTTGCTCCCCCCGCAATTCCCGCAGCTATTGCTATGTGTCCGGCGTCACGCCCCATTACTTCCAAAATCATGACTCGGCTATGACTTGCAGCAGTAAAATGCAACCTATCTAATGCTTCCGTAGCAATATTTACTGCTGTATCAAAACCGATAGCATGTTCAGTAACGCCAATATCGTTATCAATAGTTTTGGGAATACCTACTAGATTAATGCCGCCTTGTTGGGCGAGGCGACGCAGAATTGCCAAGCTACCATCACCGCCAATACCAATCAAAGCATCTAAACCTAGCTCATGATAACCTGCAATGATTTCTTCGGAGCGATCGCATAAACTTCCATCCGCCATTGGAAAAGCAAAAGGGTCGCCTTTATTGGTTGTCCCCAACATTGTGCCACCCGCAGTTAACAGTGAGTCAACTTGATCTACTTCCAGTTTTGTGAATTGTGGCGGACGCGCCATTAATCCTAGAGTCGCTTGACGAATTCCCAAAACCTCCCAGCCGTAAGTATCCACAGCACAATTTACTACAGCCCTAATCACAGCATTTAAACCAGAACAATCACCTCCACTGGTAAGAATTCCTATACGTTTGCGTTCTCCCATCTTTTTTATTGACATTTTGATTCAAAGATATTGAGTAGTCGATGAAACTTAAGCCAAAGTTACCAAAACATTAAACCTAAGCAAAAAACTTCCCTGCAAATGCCAAAGTAATTTTATGTTTATTTTGTGTCTAAAAACAAAACATAAGTTTAAAAATTTAGAACTCAGCAGCCAAAAGTTAGAAATTATCTGGATTTGGTATGATTACCGACGCAATAAGGTAAATTTAGAGTTTAATTTTTTTAACATTCTGACTACTGAATTGTGACTCCTGAATTTTACAACTAAGGTTATCTCAGCTGTAAAATGTTAAGTGTAGAGCCAGTAGTAGATTAAACCTAAGCAAAATCAATCCTCGAAAATGCTAGGGTGTTTTTATGCTTGTTTTGTGTCTAAGAAAAAATCAAGTTATCCCAGCTGTAAAATATGAGGGTGGAGCCAAAGGTGTCTAGTATTGAAAATTACAACTTCTCTTTTTCAGGAGAAGTAACAATCCCACAAGCTCCTCCTGAATTTAAGTCAGGTTTTATCGGTATTGTTGGTCGTCCAAATGTCGGTAAATCTACTTTGATGAATCAATTGGTAGGACAAAAAATTGCCATTACATCACCAGTAGCGCAAACTACACGTAACCGTTTGCGCGGTATATTAACTACACCAGAGGCGCAGTTAATATTTGTAGATACGCCAGGAATTCATAAGCCCCATCATCAATTGGGCGAAGTATTGGTGCAAAATGCTAAAATTGCCATTGAATCGGTAGATGTAGTCCTATTTGTGGTAGATGGAGCAGTAGCTTGTGGTGCTGGCGATCGCTATATTGCCGAATTGCTCAGTCGCAGCAAAACCCCAGTGATTCTGGGCGTGAACAAAACCGACCAACAACCTCCCGATTCTCAGTTTCTAGATGATAGTTACGCCCAAATGGCCCAGACTCATGAATGGGAAATCGTAAAATTTTCTGCCAAGACGAGTTCAGGATTACCCCAACTTCAAGAATTATTAATTGAACATTTAGAAATTGGGCCGTTATACTACCCGCCAGATTTGGTAACTGACCAGCCAGAACGCTTTATTATGGGTGAATTAATCCGAGAACAAATTTTATTATTGACTCGTGAAGAAGTACCCCATTCAGTAGCGATCGCAATTGACCTAGTAGAAGAAACTCCCAGCATTACCCGTGTACTTGCTACCATCAACGTTGAGCGCGATTCTCAAAAAGGTATACTCATTGGCAAAGGCGGAGCAATGCTCAAAGCAATTGGTAGTGAAGCCCGCGAGCAAATCCAAAAGTTAATTGCTGGTAAAGTTTACCTCGAATTGTTTGTCAAAGTCCAGCCAAAATGGCGACAGTCGCGGATTAGTCTAGCAGAGTTAGGTTATCGCGTGGAAGAATAATAATTTGTCATTGGTCATTGGTCATTAGTAATAATAATAGTAATGGCAAGTAAAAAAGCAAATGACAAAGAACAAAGGACAAATGACAAATGACAAATGACAAATGACAAATGACAAATGACAAATAATTAATAAAAATGTCTTTAGATATTCGCTATCCCTTAAATTTACCGGTCAATGCTCCGCCATTGCGCGTGTTAATTGTCGAAGATGATCCGATGATGCAACTGGGATTAGAGCAATCGTTAATGGCTCATCCTCAGATAGAGATAGTTGGACAAGCCGAAGATGGTTATTTGGGAGTTCAAGCAGCACTGCAACTGAAACCTGATTTGGTAGTTATGGATATTGGATTACCGCGATTGGATGGCATTGCTGCGACACAGCAAATTAAGGCGGCTTTGCCAGCAACTCATGTGGTGATGCTGACATCTCATCAAACGGAGACAGAAATTATTGCCGCACTATCTAGCGGTGCAGATGCGTATTGTATTAAAGGCGCAAGTGTGGAACGATTGTTAAGTGCGATCGCAGCCGCAGTTGATGGTGCAGCCTATCTCGATCCCCAAATTGCGCGGCGAGTGATTGACAATCTCAAACCGCCTACACCCACTAGCAACAACGCCAACTTATCTGGACGCGAGTTAGAAGTGTTGAAACTCATGGTAGACGGGTTGAGTAACCCAGAGATTGCCGAAAAACTCTATCTTAGTCCCAACACCATCAAAACTCATGTCCGGGGGATTATGAATAAATTAGCAGTAGACGATCGCGTGCAAGCAGCAGTTGTAGCACTACGTTCTGGGTTAGTTTGATGTCAGAAGAAATTCAAACCTTTACTACTGAATATCTTGACAAGTGCGCTCATTTATATGTTGAAGTGTTCAATAGTGAACCTTGGAATGAGCGATGGACTTTTGAGACTGCAAGAACAAAGTTGTTTGAAATTCTCAATACACCGGGTTTTGTCGGATTTGTATTCAAACAGGATGAACTGTTAGGATTTGTGGCAGGTTATTGTAAGCAAGGGCCAATAAGTAAAAGCTTTTATCTGGAAGAAATTTGTGTCCAATCTCATAAGCAGCGTCAAGGAATTGGAACAAAGCTACTTAAAAAATTAATGGACACTCTAACTACGATGGAAGTCACTGGGGTTTATCTGTTGACTAACAAGGATGGACAAGCAGAGGCTTTTTACAGCAAGCATGGCTATCAAAGAAGCCAGCATTTGATTTTTATGGCAAAACGATTTTAAAGTAGATAGAAGTTTTGCATCAATTACGAATTGAACATAAAACAAATGCAGCAAAATACAGAAATCAACCTCAGCAAAAGTAAGATTACTGGTGCATCCAAACTTAAAAATGAATTTCTCACTTTCTGCCCTACAAGCCGTGAAGAGTGGCGGAAATGGTTAGAGACAAACCATCGCACCTGTTTCGGTGTCTGGCTCATTTACTACAAAGTAAAAAGTGGTAAGCCAAGTGTTCGATATAGCGAAGCGGTAAAAGAAGCCTTATGCTTTGGCTGGATTGATAGTAAAGTCAAATCATTAGATGAAGAACGTTACATGCAAATCTTTACACCTCGAAAGCCGAAAAGTGTGTGGTCAAAATTAAATAAACAATATATTGAAGAACTTATAGAACAAGGTTTAATTAGTACAGTTGGACTAGAAAAAATCGAAGCTGCAAAACAAGATGGATCATGGAATTCCTTAGATGCGATCGAAGCCTTAATAATTCCCTTCGATTTAAAGCAAGCCTTAGAAGCAAACACAACTGCCAAAGAGTATTTTGAAGCATTTAATAACTCATCTAAAAAGAATATCCTTTATTGGATTGACAGTGCAAAACGTCCAGAGACAAGGTTGAAGAGAATTGAACAAACCGTCAACTCAGCAGCAGCGAACAAAAACCCATTGGTACGATAAAAAAGCCGCTGAAGTTCGCCGAATGCTCAACTTTTCTTACCGTTGGCAAACCTACGAATTTCTCAAGCGTGAAAAAGCCTACTTAGGGGATGTTTTAAAAGTCCTCTGGTTGGTAGCAAAACGTTTTAGATCCCCCTAAATCCCCCTTAAAAAGGGGGACTTTGAGAATTTTTTGCCCCCCTTTTTAAGGGGGGTTGGGGGGATCAACAAGTGCCTAAAATTACAGCCAACCACTTTTAAAACATCCTCTTACTTGCTTTACACTAAAGATGATCTGGAGCAAGATGTTTAAAGCATCTGCATCATTTGCGCTATACAAATTTGATAAACTTGCCCATCTGCTGCATCTTTGGCTTTAAAGTCTACACGAATTTTTAATCCCATTTACAATTAGAGGCGTACATATATATGTACGCCTCTATAACCGATTGATTTGTTGCCAAGATTTTTGAAAAATAGAAAAATAGTCTACCTCAATGCATTTTAGTTAAAAGAGTTTGAGAATTGATTAGGGTCTAAATCAGAAGGAAATAATAAAATTTCCTTGCCTTCTAAATATGCTTTTTGGTGAAGCAAAATTGCTTTTTCCAAAGAACAATATTTAATTGGAACCCATCTGTCGCTATAAAAGTAGACAGTTACTCGGCTCATTGCATACTCTTTCAACGGCAGTGGAAGAGACCAGGACGAATCCACAGTTTGAACCTTAGCTGTTGAGTCCATGCTTTGAACCTCAGTTATTAAGTATATTTACTTTCACTCATTAGGATGATTTAAAGTAACTGTCATAAGTAATAAGAATTTGTCTTTCAATTGTATCTTTAGATAAAAATTCAAATCATTAAAATAGACATTCCCAGTCATAAGCTGGGAACAAAACAATCTATCAAAGCTTTGTCTAGACTGGCTTGTAGGTTAAGTTGACACCAATGAACAGCGGTTCACCCCTACGTTTTAATTCTCTCGTCTTGCCCCTTTGCCTAAAAGTCTGATTCTCAATTACAGAGTTCAAAATTAAGAATTATCCAAAACTGTACTAGTGTTGATGCACTCGTTCTAACAACCATAACGATGCGACAGTACCCACAAAGTGAGCAGCAATCCCAGTGATATCTGCCACAGCCACAAAAACATCCATCGGTCGAATAATCCTGTAAGGGTCGCTGATTGCTACTCCTGGAGTTTGGGATATAGATTTTGCCATTAGCACGAACATAGTTGAACTAGCACCTAAGAGAGTTAATAATATTCCTACTAAACCCACAATTATCCCCAAACGAAGGATTTTAGTTGTATCTGGCTTACTAGGATGCAAAGCCGGATTGTGATTTTCTAGAGCTTTGCCTATGCGAGTGTAACGAAAATCCCAATAGAGACTGAATAACAACAGTACAATTCCGCATACGGCCCAAAATATGCCAATGCTAAGACCGGCATTCTGTTGCTGAACAAAACGACGACCAGTCAAGGCAAACAACAAAGCAAAGACCGAAACTACTCCAATTGCCAATTGTGCCCACAAAGTAATCCAGCCTGTAAGGCGAATAGTATTACCAATTCCTCGTGTTTCTGGTGCTAGCGACCGCGTTTCTGATTCTATTTGCATATCAATTACCATGAAATCTAAAATCCCCCTACTGCCAAGGTTATTTCCACAATTCGCCTCATACCCCCATCCCTAGACATAATCACCTCAAAATCTTGGGGAATAAAATTTTAATGAGCATGGGGCATTGGGCATTAGGATAAGATTTGTTTTCCAGTCCCCAATCCCCATTCCCCATTCCCCAGTCCCCATAATTTAAAATCCTGCCAAACGATTTAAAGGTTTCAAACTCAGGGACGATGAAGAATTAGCAATTAAATTGACAAAATCACACTATAAAGAGTGATATTAAGCGATAGATAGCGCTTATAAAGGACTAACGGTCATGATTAAATCTTGGATGGTGATTGGGGGTGTGGCTTTCTTGGTTGCCTTAGCAGCTAATGTGATTACGCCTAGCGATCGCCAGTGGTTCAAGCGCTTACAACGACCGAGATGGCTAACTTTTGAGGGTGCGATTCCAATTATCTGGACTGTAATATTTATTTGCGGTGCTTGGTCAGCTTATATTGTCTGGGAAAAAGACCCAGGAAGCACCTCAACCTGGCTAATCATGGGTTTATATCTGCTTTTAGAGATTGTCACCATTGCCTATACGCCTGTAATGTTTAAGCTTCGCAGTCTGAAAGTGGGTACAATTCTTGGTGGCACAGGTTTGATCATTTGTATTTTATTGATACTTGCAGTCTTAGGCTTTTCTGGTTGGGCTGCACTATTACTAGTTCCTTATTTGCTCTGGAGTCCCATTGGTACTTATACCACTTGGCAGATGGCGAGTCTCAACCCTCAAGATGCCTAAGATTCGCACCAGCGAATGATTCAACATATTCCCTAAATTGCCAAACTTGCAGTGTATGACTTGACAAAATACACAAAGCTTGAGTGCAATATGATTCCATCTTGGATAATAATTGGGGCTGTAACTTTCTTCATCGCCCTTGGTAGTTTCTTGATTACGCCGCATGATGTTAAATGGTTTGCACTGTTAAGTCGCCCTCGCTGGCTAGTTTTTGAGCCGTTGATTCCCCTCATCTGGACTGTGATTTTTATTTGCGGTGCAGCTTCAGCTTATATCGTCTGGCAAAAAAATCCAGGAGGGATAATTACTTGGCTACTAATGGCTTTGTACCTCTTGGTGGAAATTATTACCGTCGCTTACATACCTATAATGTTGAGGTTTCGCAGTCTCAAAGCTGGGGAAATTCTTGGGCTAATTGGTTTGATTTTAGCCGTTGTCCTTGCAATCTGCGTTTTGCCGATTTCTCTAATGGCGGTGCTGTTTCTCCTTCCCTATCTAGTTTGGACTCCCATTGGTACTTACACCACCGACGAGTTAAGAGAGTTAAATCCTCAAGATGCATAACGCATCTATGCGAGACGCCCATAACGTGCAGTGACAGGATTGGCTGGATTGGCTTGATTATTCAGCCAAGCCCACATTTGATCGCCAACAGAAAAATGCCACCACTCTCTGGGATTGCGTTGAAAGCCGGCTTTTAACATTACATCTTGCAATAGCTGACGGTGAGCATGATACTGTTGTGCTTCTGGGTCGTCATTATTGGCATAATAATCGGGATGCGATCGCTCTGACATTTCATCAATTGGCGAACCCATATTTATTATTTGCCCACTATCATCTACCAGCGTCACATCCACCGCCGCGCCTGTACTGTGAGGAGGTGGAGTTTTTTCATCTAAACTTGGTACAGCCCAAATTGCATAAACCGCTTCCCAAATTTCTTGGCGTTGGTTTGGGGATAATTCCACCTTAGTCAGTCCTCTATCCTGCACTGCTTGGGCGAAGCTGTAATCTACCATAAACTGCTGAACTGCGATCGGGCGATAGGCATCAAAAATTTGGATACGCCAGTTAGGATGCAGGAGATTAAGATAATTTTGCGCTTGGATTAAATTTTCAATTACACTTTGACGGAGATAATAAGGGGAGCGATCGCCATAAGGCGCACCTAATTTTTCATAAGGATGGGGAGATTCCACCGCAAATAATTCTAAAGGAATCGCCATTAGCGGTTCACCACACTCGAAAATTGGGATTTGATGATAAGGTCTCATTACGAATTATTTTAATGCTCAATCAAAACCAAACACCCTTATTAGATGCCTTAAAAGCCAATGCAGCAAGACCTCATGTGCCTTTTTACACCCCAGGACATAAGCTAGGTAAGGGAATTTCTCAACCCTTAGCTGATTTATTTGGTAAAGCCGTGTTTCGCGCTGATTTAACTGAATTAGCAGATTTAGATAATCTCTTTGCACCCCAAGGCGTTATTCAAGAAGCGCAACAACTGGCGGCTGAAGCATTTGGCGCTTCGCAAACATGGTTCCTTGTCAATGGTTCTACCTGTGGGATTGAAGCGGCAATTCTCGCTACCTGCGGCACAGGCGATAAAATTATTTTGCCTCGCAATGTGCATTCTTCTGCGATCGCAGGTTTAATTCTCTCAGGTGCTATACCAATTTTTCTCAATCCTGAATATGACCCAGTTTTAGATATTGCCCACAGTATTACACCTGAAGCTGTGCAAGCTGCACTACAAAAGCATCCCGATGTTAAAGCCGTGTTGACAGTTTATCCAACATATTACGGCGTTTGTGGAGATTTGAGTGCGATCGCCAATATCACACATCAATACAATATTCCTCTACTCGTAGATGAGGCACATGGCGCACACTTTGCCTTTCATCCAGAATTACCCACTCCAGCTTTAGCCGCAGGTGCCGATTTAACTGTACAATCCATCCACAAAGTACTTGGTGCAATGACACAAGCATCGATGCTGCACGTCCAAGGTAATAGGATAGATTGCGATCGCATCAGTAAAGCTTTGCAGCTAGTACAATCTACCAGTCCTAGTTATTTACTTTTAGCTTCTTTAGATGCAGCGCGTCAGCAAATGGCACTCCACGGAAAAATGCTGATGTCTCGCACTTTGCAACTTGCTGACGAAGCTAGAACCCGAATCAGCCAAATTCCTGGATTATCTGTCTTACAGATTCTTAACCCCCCTTCTCAAGCAGGGTTGGGGGGATCTTCTTCTATAGGTGGGCTGAGAGGATATCCCAGCTTTATAGCTTTAGACAAAACGCGATTAACTGTCACTGTTTCTGGTTTAGGTTTAACCGGATTTGAGGCAGATGAAATTCTTGATGAAAAATTAGATGTAACCGCTGAATTTGCCTCACTGGAACATCTCACTTTTATCATTAGTTTGGGCAACACCACAGATGATATTGAGCAACTGGTGCAAGGTTTTACCACTCTTGCCGAAAAATATCGTCGAACCAATTTGACTATTAAAAGCCATCTGTGGCAGGGTCTTTTCACTACACAGACTCACGCTTTATATTGTTCTCCCCGTGAAGCCTTTTTTGCTATTAGTGAAATACTACCTTTGACACAGACCAATAAACGCATCTGTAGCGAAATTGTCTGTCCCTATCCTCCAGGAATTCCCTTATTAATGCCGGGAGAAGTTATCACAAAATTCATCCTTGATTACCTGCAACAAATCCAGACAATGGGGGGATTTATTAGTGGTTGTGCTGATACTAGTCTAAAAACTTTGAAAGTTGTGAAATAACATCCTAACTCCTTTTCTTAACTTCACACCATTGGCATGATGCCCACACTACATGATTGAATAATTTATCGAACAGAATTCTTTCTTGATTCAGAATTCTGTTGGGTATTCTGTATTTGATTCTGACTCCTGAATTCTGAATTCTTTTTCATTTGTTGGAAGTTCCTAACTTGATTGATGTAGATTAAAATCCTAAATCTACAGCAATGCGATGGGCACAAGCAAACCCAGAAAAAGCTACTGCATTCAATCCTTGACCTGGAAAGGTGCTATCCCCAACACAATAAAGTCCTGGAATAGCTGTGCGATTAAATGGCATATTCAATAAACCCCACAACTTGCGCCGGGGAATTGGCCCATAAGTGCCATCTTTACGACCCAAAAAGCGCCGATGGGTGCGCGGTGTCCCCACCTCCAGATAATCCAATCCGGCATCTAAACCTGGAAAAATCTTCTCTAGGCGGTCAATAATTCGCCAAGCCGCTTCTTCTTTCTTCGCTTCGTACTCACTCACAGAAAGTTTTTGCCAATCATCAATCCAGTGAGGCGTGAAGGCGTGAATGATGTGATATCCATTTGGTGCTAAATCTGGGTCAAGCAATGTAGGAATCGAAACAAAAACCGTACCTTCTGCTGCTGTCATCTTTTCCCAATCTTCCAGCAAAATATGGTGACACTCTGTCCCCGCAGGTAAAACTGACTCCTTTACCCCGATGTGCAAACTCAAGAAGCTTGGAGATTTTTGATAATTTTGTTGCCACTTTTTCTCATTATGTGGCATTGCTTCTGCTGGTAGTAATTGTTCAAATGTATCCCAGCGTGTAGCATTAGAAACTATGCGTTTACCCCGATATTCTTCACCATTAGCCAGTTGTACACCTACTGCTTTTCCCTGTTCTATGAGAATTTTCGTAACTCTAGCTTGGTACTGAATCTTACCCCCAGCCTTCTCTAGACCTTCCACCAGTTTTTGGGCAATTTGTCCCACTCCGCCTTTGGGATAGTTAACTCCGCCATAATGCCTGTCAGAAAAGACCATCCCAGCATTAATCATTGGTGTCATATCTGATGGAACCACCGACCAGCAATAACATTCCATATCGATAAATTTCAATAATTGCGGGTCTTTGATGTAACGCCGTGCCACATCTCCGGCATTTTGGGGCAGGTACTTAGCTAAACCGAGACATGCCAAAGGATGGTGCAAAAAGACTCGTAGTAGATACCGAGGTTCTTCCAGCGACAGCAAATCCATGCTGTTGAGATACTTGAATACTTTTTGGCATTCGTCATAAAAGCGACGAATCCCCTGTTCTTCATGGGGAAAATGAGCAATAAGATTTTGCAAAAATTTTTCATAAACCCGGTCAACCTTCAAGTCTAAACCTTCGGGTAGATGATAGTGAATCTGCACCGGATCTGCGATCGCTTCTTGGCTGACATTTACAGTTGATAATGCACGGGTGAGTAAGTTAGTAGTACCATTCTCTCCCAGTCCAAAAATCATTGATGCCCCAACATCAAATCGATAGCCTTGGCGTTCAAAATAACCAGCGCTACCACCTGGAATCAAATAACGTTCCAGTACCAGCACTTTCGCTCCCTTCGCTGCTAACTGGGTCGCTGTTACTAACCCACCAATCCCAGACCCAATTACGATTGCGTCAATGGTCATTTGTCATTTGTCCTTTGTCATTTGTCCTACCCTACGGGAAGCCGCAGAAGCGTCTATGTTATTTGTCCTTTGTTATTTGTCCAGAGTCAATCAATATTTACTAATGACCAATGACCAATGACCAATGACTAATCAAAAAAAAAGAGGGACGAGCCTGCTGCTGCTGGCTAATCCCGTCTGCCGATCCTTAAAAGAGAGGAGAACACTGTATAACAATATAGCCTTGATTGAGAATTTATGTCAACTGCTAATGAAAAAGTTTATCAATAAAATTTAGAGTGTTAATTTTTAGCTGTCAGCCTAATGCAGGAAAGAGTATTATGGTGTTTCAGTTCTTATACAATAAAAAGGCGCTTGTTTCTGGCTATGACGCTACAATTGCGCGTTTATGTTCCACCCCATCCCCTGATCAAACACTGGCTAGCAGTTGCCCGTGATGCAGGCACACCTTCAGTATTATTTCGCAGTGCCATGACTGAGTTGGGAAGATGGCTAACTTATGAAGCTGCACGAGACTGGTTTCCGACCCAAGAAACAACGGTACAGACTCCTTTAGATATTTGTCCAGCAACGGTGATTGATCCGCAAGTGCCTATGGCAGTAGTACCGATTCTGCGGGCTGGACTAGGATTACTTGAGGGAGCGCAGACTTTATTACCTTTGGCATCGATTTATCACTTTGGCTTAGTGCGAGATGAAGAGACACTGCAATCTCATTGTTATCTGAACAAGTTACCAGAAAAGTTTGACCCCCAAACACGAGTGTTAATTACCGATCCAATGTTGGCAACAGGAGGGTCGATGATGACGACAATGGCAGAATTAACACAAAGGGGTGTAGATCCAAGCCTGACTCGGATTGTTTGTGTAGTAGCGGCTCCACCAGCTTTGCAAAAATTGAGTGAAGCTTATCCAGGTTTAATAATTTACACCGCCACTATTGACGAAAAACTGAATAACCAGGGGTATATTGTACCGGGATTGGGAGATGCAGGCGATCGCATTTTTGGGACTTAAGCTAGTATGCAGCTAGGGCAGGAAAGTAGCATAACTACTATAAAAGTTGCAAGGTTTGTTGAAGGCGGTAAAGATTATGAGTCAGCGAGATGGTTTTGGTAGTGGTTTTATAGCAGGGGCATTTGTCGGTGGCGTATTTGGCGGTGTTATCGGAGCATTGATTGCTTCTCGACGCGAGCCAGAATTGCTAGGTGAGGAGGAAATAGAACTGACAGATAGCCAAGCCGAAGCTAAGAGAATAGCAGCAAAGCGGCGTCAGATGAAAGCCTCAGAAAGCGAGAGCATCGGCATAGAAACGGCCAGGCGATCGCTAGAAGATAAAATTGCCCAGCTAAATGCCACAATTGATGAAGTGCGGAAGCAACTAGGAAATGTGAATGGCGGTGCATCCCAAGCAACCAGTGACCGTTCCCTCACTAAAGACTCCTGAAGTTTGTTCAGGCGTGGTGAAAGTGTCAAGTGTGGTAAACGTGAAATCCGCAAACAGCATGACATGGACTAAATTAAAATTAAAAGATAAGACCGCGTTTGACACTTAGTAGGAAACACAGCTATCCATGAGTTTACTGATTACGACACTAGTAACCTTTGTTACCTTTTATAGCTATTTGCTAATTATCCGGGTTTTGTTGACCTGGTTCCCGACAATCAACTGGTATAACCAGCCATTTGCCGCTTTAGCCCAGATAACCGACCCTTATCTAAATTTATTCCGCTCAATTATTCCCCCATTGGGCGGTATGGATTTTTCTCCGATTTTAGCTTTCTTAGCACTCAACTTAGCTGGAGAGTTTCTCAGAACCCTAACTCGTCTGCCATTCGTCCAGGGATTTTGATTAGTACCCCAATCAAAACTTTTGTAGAGACGCTTTCACAATTGGCGTCTCTACAATTTTTATAAGAAGAATTCAGAACTCAGGAGTCAGAATTCAGAATTCAGTATTAATTCTGTACGACTGAGTATTATATAAATACTGCTCAGGTTTTGGATTTTAAATTGGAATTTGTTTTTGGGAAAAAGGTTACTGAGTTTGAGTTAAAGGTTTTTTCTTTCCCTTTTCCCTACAAGTATTGAGTATTATATTATTATCTACGCACTTGGCCGCTAAACCCAGCAGCCTTGAACTGCTTTAGCTTCAAGGGAGTTGGCTGATTAGCAGGTACAGAAATTCTTAATTCAAAATCGCTGATGCCTGGTGGCACCTCAGTAATAGAACCTAAGCGAGTCCGGTTTTGCATCACCGAGTCATTATTAGCATCATAGATGCGTCCAAAAATATCTGCGTCGTAGACTGTTTTATTAGTGCCATTTTCTGCTTTGCCAATGACAATAAAACAATTGGCTGCTGCACTACCACTACTGATAACAGCCCCTTCTGCTAGTTCTGGTGGGCAATCTTTATAAGATACGTCAAATAGTTTAATCTGTGTCAGGGCTATAGCTGGGGGAATAATCACCCACGATAGAAAGGTGATCATACAGGAAATAAAAACGACTGTGAGTGAGCGCAACCGCATAAAAGACCCCGTGACTTAATCTAATAATTATTTAACTTATAACCTCAGCTTACCTGAATTTAAGTACAGGGTAATTGGAGACTTTAATTTAACCTTTGTAATAATTAGGGAAATAAACCCTCAATTGCTATTAAATTATGACTCCAGATGAGATTGAAGCAGCTATGCTCGCAGCTTTTAATCGTTGTGATGTCGCAAGCTGTCCTCTCACTGACGCGCAGAAACAGATATTACTGCAAGTGGTCGAGCAAATTCAGGGAAATTCTACCTCTGGGACGTCAAATATTGCTAATCCCTTAGACGAACTTACCCCAGAGGAGTTAGAAGCATTTTTACAGTTTGTTAAGAATGAAGAACAACGTAACCGCACTTGGAAAGTGCAATTACTCAACGACTGGTTGCTAGAAAATGACTCTGGAACAGTACAATTCATTCGCCAACGCTATGGTTTACAGTGGTTGAATCGTGTTGAGTCATGTCATTTTGAGAAGTATTATTATTTTGAGGATGCACTCAAGTTAAAAGTAGGCGATCGCATTGAAGTTTCCAATGCACTATGGGAATGGGTGCAAGAAGATGGCCCTTGTCAGCGCGAATGGTTTCCCTGTATGGTGATTCAGGTCGAAGAAATTAGCGATGACTCCTCTACTAATTGCGTCGTCCGCTTCTTTAACGGCGCTGAGTATGAAATTCAAGGCATCTACGAATGGAATCGTTATAACTGGCGCTGGCCTCAAAAATAGTAGTCTATAAATTCCTTGTAGAGACGGCGATTTATCGCGTCTCTCTAACCTCAATGAAATTATTGTTTGAACAACGCCCAAGCCAAAAACCTTTCGGTATGATACAACGCTAATTGATTGCTCACACCGTTGAAAACAGCATCAAAAGCGTGTTCTGCCCAAGGAATTTCTAGAAAAACCGCAGTATTACCAGAATCATGTAAACGTTGATACATCTTTCTGCCAAATCGTGCTTCTACCAAATGGTCGCGACTACCGTAAATTAATAAAGTTGGCGGTAAAGGATGCGTCAGGTAATTTATCGGTGAAGCAATTTGATACTGATTGGGTAATTCTTCTAAAGAACCACCGATAAATGCTTTTAAAACAGCACGGGTGTTAATAGGATCGGGATTTGGCGGTGTTTTGTATCCTCCAGGTAAGTTAACAGGCCCGTAATAGTTCACCACAGCACGGATGGGTGGTGCATCTGGTTGATAAGCCGCTAGCATTGCTAAATGCGCTCCCGCAGAACGCCCTAGAAGTACCATCCGTTCAGGATCGGCTTCATATTCGGCTGCATGTTGGCGAATAAAATTCAAGGCTGTACGCACATCATCTAACTGAGATGGAAACCGATATTGAGGTGCGTGTCGATAAGCGATCGCAAATACTGTATATCCATGATTAGCAATATACTGATTAAACTCAGAATTAGCGCCAGGATTGCCATATTGCCAAGCTCCACCATAAATTACGACCACTGCTGGATATTTCCCTACCTCTGAGGGTTGGTAAACTTCCATTTTTAAAGGCACTCCCGCAGGCGAAGCAAAGAGAATATCTTTTTGATGACGCGTTTTACCTAATGGAATACCCCGGAAGAAATTAACTAAGTCAAAGGGATGGATTTGCATCTTAGCCATTACTTGGACTGGAATTTGCTCTAGATAATTTGCTCCCAACCCTTGTTTCATCGCTTTAGCCATCTGCATTTGAGTTAGTGGGATATTCACTAGCACCGATCCACAAATTACCAATCCGATTAAACTGAAAATGCAAACTAAACGCTGTATTTTACGGCGACGGATGTAGAATAAAGAAAGCAATAAAAAGAGCAAATTTAATAATAATAACCAAGGACTGACTTCTGGCGCTCCCACTGCTAGCCTGAGTAAAAACATATTTGGGGCAGCAAGAATAATCCAAGAGCTAAGAAATAGACTTGTAAAACTTAGAAATAAGATAAGCCATGATAAAATTATTTTGGGTTTAGCAAACATAGATAAAGTGCGGGAATAAAGACTCCGAAGAAGTACAATTTATCCGCTAATGCTAAGGTTGGCAATAGTTCTATATTCTAAATGGCGATGAAAGCATAACTCATTGCTGTTGTATTTGCTTTTGTACCCAAAGACGAAAAGCTTTGAGCGTTGCATTTCTGCCTGCTGTTGTACTTTGCTCTAGATATTGGGGAATCGCTGCAATTAGTGGGAATAGAGGAAAATTTAAGCTTTGCTGAGATTCTACATAATGCCCATTTTGTAGAACATTAATTTGGAGCTTTCCTCGCTCAAAACGCCAAAGTTCGGGTACTTTTAGCGCTTCATAAATATTAGGATGAGTACGAGAAGTAATATCAATTTCTAGAGCTAAATCTGGAGGAGTATCTACTGCTAAATCTAGCTGCTTCTTGCCGCGAATCTTGGATTCATTTTTTATATAGAAACACTGGTCAGGTTCTATACCTTGAGCCATCGCTTGGTTTTTGAAAGTGCTAGAACCAAGGCATCTAAACTCGATATCTAATTCTTCCAGAAGCGCTTTGACTAAATCACCAATAATTTCTTTGTCAAATTCATGTTCTGGCAGTGGTGCCATAATCTCCAATATTCCCCTGTCATAAGCAATTCGTGCTGCCCGGTGTTCCCCTAAATCCTCTAGAATTGCTTCCAATTCCTGCCAGGTTACATCTCGCAGTAGCACTCTTTGTCCTGGTGGAATGTAGATGCGCTTTAATTCCAACAACATCATCTCCACTCCTAATAGCTCAAATCTAAATTTAGCTTACTCCAGTTGAACTGACGGGGCGACAATTTTTGCTACTTCATCGCTATGCTTGGATACGCCGCAGCTTGTCGTCGGATGTCGCCTACTCAAACAACCCCCTCATAGAAGTGTACACGGGGGCGATCGCTTTTACATTCCCATTCCCCATTCCCCACTCCCTCATTGTCTAGAGTGAAGAAAAAACCTCTGGAGTTCCCAGAGGTTTTGGTTCCTGATTTAGTTTCTATTTGTTACTACAATTTGTCCTCAGTCATTTCCCGATAATGCAGGAAATTATTTGATTTGAGTTGTTACTCAAGCACTTATGGCTCAATGCCGATTAACTGGAAATTTAGAAAAGGATACCTTGTAGATAGCGCAATAAGGTTCAATTAAGACTTTCTCCTCCCTAATAATTCTTAAAAAGGAAGGTATTAAACCTAAAATATACTGAGAATTAAGTGTTTAAATATACTTCTTACAAAAAACAATGAATGATCAACTCAAGTTAGAGCTAATTATTTGCAAACGCGTCTACACATATAAATATTCTATAGTAATCATAATTTTTTTAAAACTCAGTGGTCTTGTAGGATGCGTTCCGTGCTAACACACCCTACGTATAGTTCAAAAATAAAATACTAGTCCTATATTTCATTTTTGAACTATACGTAAGCTGGGCACTTGTCTTAAATCATATTTAACTATAGTTAAACTTTTAGACTCTAAACTCAATAACTATTGGCAATCTTTGACGCCAACCTAAATTATTTTCATACTATAGATAGATATCGATATAGGAAATTTGGCAGATAGTAATGGATGTGGTTTTATTACTAGGGACAGATGTAGATGTGGGATAAATTAAGAAAAATACTATTTTTTTAGTAAACGACAAGTAATGTATCCTAAAATTATTTATTGCGATAAGAAAATTTAAATTACCAATGATTATTTCAAAAGAAAATTTAATAACTAACCTTTTGCTTTTTTCAGTAAGAAAATTGTAAGATTTTGATAAAGATATTGTCAAGTTTTGATTATATTTTTTTGTTTATTGTAAAAACTATTGACTAAAGGTAGGATTGTTCTTAAATAAAGAAAAGTGGACTAAGGAAAAGATTAAGTAACTGTCGCTTCTCGATTGAACTTTTCTTTCAGATAGGTTCAAATTTATTACTACATACTGATGACAAACTAGCTAGTTTGTAAGATAGTCTAAGGACTAAATATTTACTCATACCTGACCTTTACTGTTTTTAGTTTCCAAGTCATTGAAAAAGATTCAAGCTCTTGTTGGTAATCAAAACTTAACCTACCTAAATATTAGGAGGTTAATCTATAAACCCGTATTGTATAATTCACTAAAATCATCCATATAAGGGCTACTCGAAGCCTCGAAAGTGTTTGCCTATTACCATCAATCAGGGGCAATGGTCTTAACCAAAACCATTATTTCACCGGGCTTCAGGACAGTCTGTCAACTTTTAGCGGTTATCAAGTGATTAGTTTACTAGTTTTAAGTATTTTTATTCCAAGTGAAGACCATTAAGGTCGAATTTTGATTTATTAAAATCTGACCGAATGAAGTGAATCCCTAAAATATCAGAATATTAGGGGAATAATACCTAGCGTTATTTGCACACCACGTCAATATTTAATCAACCTTCTAGGACTAATTAGTTTTGCAGTTGCATATCCTGGTGAACCAGGATTGAAAAAACAATTGCAAAAGACATATTTGCCCACATTTCACAGTTGGCGGCAACTGATAAAAATTATGTCAGAATACTCCAGTCAAGACAGAGCTTTTGAATGCTATGACATGCACGAGAGCAAATTTTTAACGCCTTTTCAACGGAAGGCACTGTTGAAAAATTTGCAAGCGAATTTACAGCCAGAATATCGGCGGCGGATTGAAATTATGCTGCTGGCGGATATGGGTAAATCTCAAAGTCAAATCTGTGAAATATTAAGTTGTTCTCAGGAAATGGCACGTTACTGGATTGGTGTGGCAGAGGCAGGTCTAGCGCACAAATGGAATGAGCGCCCAATCGGTAGACCTAAGACTGTTAACGATCAATACATTGAACGTTTGAAAGAATTGGTGAGTAATAGTCCGCGTGAATATGGTTATGCATTTACTTACTGGACAGCCCAATGGTTAAGCAAGCATTTAGCAAATGAATTTGGGATTGCAATTACCGATCGCCATGTTAACCGCTTGCTAAAAAAAATGGGACTTTCCACTAAGCGTAAAAATCCCTGTTTACAAGAAACTGACCTAAATAAGGATGCTGGCATTACGATTGGTGACTTGCAATCTAACTCCGAACCGAGTTTGCATTGGTCATTTAATCTGATTCAGACCAATAACTAAATTTATTTGTCATTTGTCATTTGTCATTTGACCAATGCCCAATGCTCCATGCCCAAATACTGTTTTGGAGGTCAGAAAATGCCATCAGCGTTTTCGCAGCAATATTTAGCTGAACAACTCACCCAAACCTTGGGTGAGTCGCTGTCAGACGGGGAACTTGACAGGTGTCTCAGAGGGCTGGAAATTGTCGAACCATCAGTAGCAAAGCAGTTTTGGCACGCAACTACAGCCCAGCCTGGAATTTATATTGTCCTGACTGGTAAAGTCAGACTGTTGGATAGCTCTAATAACTTAATTACTACTCTGTTATCTGGAGCATCATTTGGCGAATTGACTTTATTTCCAAGAGAGGAATTCAGTCCTTATGTTGCTAGGGCTTCGGTAAACTTACAGCTTTGCTATATCAACCAAGAGATTTTACAGGAGATTATTCGCACACATAGCAGCATCAGCGATCGCCTTTTAAGACGTGCAGAGGTTTGGGATTTGCTGTTGTTATGTTGCCAGAACTCCCTAATTGGGCGCAATGGCTCTGTGGAGGAGATGTTTAAAGCTTTATCTCTATTTGAGCGGCACAATCTGGAAAGTGGTTCCCTGAGTGCCAATCTCACTAGAGATATGAAGCTTTGGTTACTATATCGCGGAGAACTGCTGGATTCTAACGGGCGAAGATTGACACCTGGAAACATCTATGTGAGTCCCAAACAAGGAAGTTGGGAGGTAGCACAACCAGCGATCGCTTACAGTTTAAGCAATGCTGATTGGCAAACAGCATTACAGCATTGGCCCCAATTGGCAGAGTTAATAGATTTCCAAGAGAGATTGGGGACAGGGGACAGGGGACAGGGGACAGGGGACAGGGAACAGGGGACAGGGGACAGGGAACAGGGGACAGGGGACAGGGGATTAGGAAAGGCTTTTGACAATACCCAATCCCCAGTACCCAATCCCCAGTACCCAATCTCCAGTGTTGAGCCAAAACAAAGGAGACAACGGGCGTACTTTCCCAGCCCAACAGTCAGGGCTGGGCATTGGTTAGGACGCTTAACTAAACGGTATCCGTTCTTTGAACAACAAAGCGCCTCTGACTGTGGTGCAGCTTGTTTGGTGATGATTAGTCGCTATTGGGGTAAGCGCTTTAATGTCAACCGCATACGGGATTTAACCAACATCAGCCGTAGTGGGGCATCAATGCGGGGTTTAACAGCCGCCGCCGAAAATATCGGTTTTGCTACCCGTCCAGTGAAAGCCAGCTTTGATAAATTAGCCCAACAACCTTTACCTGCGATCGCTCACTGGGAGGGTAAGCACTACATTGTTGTCTATGAAGTCAATAAAAAACGTGTGATTGTTGGCGACCCCGCCATCGGTCAACGCACCCTTACCCCCAGCGAATTTAAAGTTGGTTGGACTGGTTATGCACTGTTATTACAACCTACAGACCTACTCAGAGAAACCGAGGAAGCGATTACACCATTTTGGCAGTTTTTTGATTTAGTTAAACCTCACTCGCAAGTGCTGCTAGAAGTGTTAATCGCTTCGATATTAATTCAGTTATTTGGATTAATTACACCCCTGTTTACTCAGTTGCTCTTAGATAGAGTAATTGTCCAAGGTAGTACCCTGACTTTAAACGCCATTGGTTTAGGGTTGCTGATTTTTGGTTTTTTTCGCGTTGCTCTCAGTGGACTGCGGCAATATCTCCTGGATCACACAGCAAATCGCTTGGGATTAACACTGATGGTAGGTTTTATTAAACATACCTTTCGTTTGCCCTTAGCATTTTTTGAGTCGCGGTACGTTGGCGATATTGTATCTCGCGTCCAAGAAAATCAAAAAATTCAGCGCTTTCTAACTGGAGAAGCACTATCAATTGGTTTGGATTTAATGACGGTGTTTGTCTATGTAGCATTGATGTTTTGGTATAGCTGGCAAATGGCATTATTCAGTTTAGCGATCGTGCCGCCTTTTGTATTACTAGCGTTCATAGCTACACCTTTCTTGCGCCGCATTAGCCGCGAAGTTTTTAATGCTTCAGCTAAAGAGAACAGTTATCTGATTCAATCCCTCACAGGTATTCGCTCAGTTCGCTCTATGGCAATTGAGCAAACAGTACGCTGGCATTGGGAAGAACTGCTGAATAATGTCATTAAAAAGACATTTAGTGGACAGATAATTAGTAACCAACTCCAAATTCTCAGTTCCAGTATCGAATCGCTAGTAACCACGGGATTACTTTGGTTTGGTGCATGGCAGGTAATTCAAAACCAATTGACAATTGGACAATTAGTAGCCTTCAATATGTTGTTGGGTAACGTTATTCGACCTTTCCAACGGCTGATTGTTCTGTGGAATCAATTACAAGAAGTGATTATTTCTACGGAGCGAATTAATGATGTTTTAGAAGCAGAGCCAGAAGAAGATTTACAACATCAGCCCCGCCAATTCTTAAGTATTCTACGTGGTCATATTTTATTTGAGAATGTGACTTTTCGCTATCACCCAGAAAGCGATATTAATGTGTTAGAAAATCTCAGTTTTGAAATCAAACCTGAGCAAACTATAGCAGTTGTGGGGCGTAGTGGTTCTGGCAAAACTACCCTTTCCAAATTGATTTTGGGACTATATCTGCCGACGGATGGCAAGGTATTGATTGATGGTCAAGATGTGACTAATATTGCCCTGCGATCGCTCCGTTCTCAAATTGGCGTTGTAGACCAAGATACATTTTTGTTTGGCGGTACAATCCGCGACAACATTAGCATTGCTCATCCAGAAGCTTCCCAAGAAGAAGTTATCGAAGCGGCGCGTCTAGCAGGAGCAGATGAGTTTATTAAGCAAATGCCAATGGGCTACGAAACCCAAATTGGTGAAGGTGGAGGTATGTTATCCGGTGGACAACGCCAACGCCTAGCGATCGCTCGTGCTTTGTTAGGAAACCCCAGCTTCTTAGTATTGGATGAGGCAACCAGTCACTTAGACGCTGAATCTGAGCGGATTATTCAGAATAACCTCAAAAAAATTCTCCAAGGACGCACAAGTTTAATCATTGCTCATCGTCTCTCTACTGTGCGTAATGCTGATTTGATTTTGGTTTTAGATCGGGGAATTTTAGTCGAAAGCGGTACTCACGATCAATTAATCACCAAAAAAGGTCATTATTTCTATCTCAATCAGCAACAACTAGCGCAAACAGGTTGAATGGGAATTGGGAATTGGGAATTGGGCATTGGGCATGGGGCATGGGACATGGGGCATGGGAATTAAGAGACAAGGACGAATAAAGACTTGTTCATCTCTCTTAAAGACTCATTAACGGAGCTAAAAGACTCATTCACGGAGTTCAGAACCTCAATCCCAATGCCCAATCATACCCAGCCAATGCCCAATTCCCAATGCCCCATGCCCAATGCCCCATGCCCAATTCCCCATGCCCAATGCCCCATGCCCAATTCCCAATCCCCAATTCTTATGCCAAACCCATCTAATAATTCATCATCTGCCTTTGCCATAGAAAAGCCGATTGAATTTCACCTGGCTGAAGACGCAAGTGCCATTATTGATCCTCAGACGCAGAAAACATCTGAAGAGAACGATTGGTTTTACGGCACCGAGGAACTGCTAGACGCCTTACCAAAAATCTGGACGCGCTCCATGTTGTATTTACTGGTGGGCTTTGCTGCAATCATCTTACCTTGGGCAATGCTTTCTAAAGTTGATGAAACAGGAAGTGCTAGAGGGCGAATGGAACCGGAAGGAGCAACCCAACAATTGGATAGTCCAGTGATTGGTAGCGTTACTGCTGTCAATGTCAAAGAAGGCGCAACCGTAAAAGCAGGAGAGGTTTTGGTTGAATTGGAGTCTGATGTGCTGCAAACAGAATTGCAGCAGGTGCAAACAAGATTAGAAGGTTTATTAAATCGGCGATCGCAACTCGATCTTCTCAAAAACCAAATTCTTTTGACAATTAATACCCAAGAGCAACAAAATAAATCCCAAGAATTGGAAAAAATTGCCCAAATTAGTCAGGCGCAGCAAAACCTCGATGCTAAACAGAGTACTTACAACTTACAACGACTGGAAAAACTGGCTCTAGTAGAACAGGCTAGCCAGAACATCAGTTCTACCCAGATTGCTCAGAAGTTAGCGAAGAGTCGTTTAAGGCGAGATTTTGCAGAAATTGCGCGTTATCGCAAACTTTTGCGGGTGGGTGCAATTCCCCAAACCAAACTTGTAGAACTGGAAAAAACAGCGGAAGAGAGCCAGCGCTTGCAAGAACAAACAAAATCTGATATCACACAAGCCCAGTTGCGCTTAAAAGAAGAAGTGAACCGCTATCAGTCGTTGATGAGTCAAGCTCAATCAGATATTCAGCTTTTCAAACTTCGCTTGCAAGAGCAGCAAAGTGGCTATCGCAGTGTAGTGCAAGCAGGTAGACTGGCGGTGCTGAGAAATCAGGAACAGCTTAAAGACTTACAAACACAAATTACTAACCTGCAATCAGAAATTGCTCAAACTGGAAGCCAGGTGACATCCTTGCAACTACAAATGCAACAACGAATAGTGCGATCGCCTATTGATGGGGTAATTTTTGAGTTACCTATCCAAAAACCAGGCTCAGTAGTCGAACCGGGACAGATGATTGCCCAAATTGCACCCAACAATACTCCCTTGATTTTAAAAGCGCAGATGCCCAGCCAACAGAGCGGTTTTTTGAAAGTGGGAATGCCAGTTAAAATCAAATTTGATGCTTATCCCTTCCAAGATTACGGGGTAGTGCAAGGGCGCGTTAGCTGGATTTCACCTAACTCGAAAGTTCAGACGACTAATCAAGGAAACATCGAAACTTATGAGTTGGAAATCTCCCTAGATCAACCCTATATCCAAAATGCCAACAGACATATTCCCCTAACAGCAGGTCAAACAGCAACCGCAGAGGTGATTATTCGTCAACGCCGGGTGATGGACTTTATCTTAGATCCGTTTAAGAAGTTGCAAGAAGGTGGTTTAGAGCTTTAGGAATGAGAATTAAATAACATCGACTTTTGTAGGTTGGGTTGAGGCACGAAGCATTGGTGTCAACTTAACGCAAAAACTATGTCCCGCAAGGAACTTAAGTTCCTTGCTAATAGCGAAAGTCATCTGAAGATGACTAGTACCGCAAGGCGGAA
>NZ_KV757608.1 GCF_001712795.1 Nostoc sp. KVJ20 | reverse complement strand
TTGTATGAAACCACCCTGCTTTTTAAGGGGGGCTAGGGGGGATCAAGAGGTGCTGAAAATCACAGCTAACCACTTTTCAAACAACCTCTCAGGATGAAAATTATAAGCCATTACTTACTCCTAGAACGTAGCTCTCGCAATACTTGTTCACCAGGAATTAAAGTAACTTCGCCTTGTTCAACAGCTTGAAATCTTTTCTCTGCTTCTTCTGCCCAAATAGCATCTATTTCTGCTTGATTTTCAGCATCCAGACTTTTAAATAAATGTTCAGCAAGCATTGCTCTTAACCCTGGAGGTAAGGACAATGCAGTATTGAAAATGTCGTCATAAGTATTAACCATAGTTTTTTCCAGATTTAAGAGCAAGTCATCTTGATTTTAGTTTAAGTTAATTTTTCTCGATTACGAATTGGTATGCAGAAAAATTGCGTAGACGCGTAGCGGTTTGTCATTTGATATCGCTTGGCATAGACCCAGATAATCTTGATTAATCGCTTACTAGTACATCTCCATCGCTCAAAGAATCCAGACAGAGAACAATCAGGATTAATCAGGCTGTGTTGTTGGTAAATTTTACTTATTTTTTGTGTTTTCAGCTAAATACTCAAAACTGCTAACTCAGCACTTACTACTTTAGCCGCCAAATTTTGATGGTATTGTCAAAACTACCACTGGCAAGGGTTTTACCATCTGGGCTAAAAGCGAGGGAACTAACCGGGGTAGAATGCCCTGTGAGAGTGTGGATTAGCTCTCCTGTTGCTAGATTCCACAGTTTGATCGTTTTGTCCCAACTACCACTGACAAGGGTTTTGCCATCTGGGCTGATGGCGACGGAATTAACTTCGTTAGAATGCCCTGTAAGGGTGCGGATTAGCTCTCCTGTTGCCAGATTCCACAGTTTGATGGTGTTGTCATAACTACCACTGGCAAGGGTTTTGCCATCTGGGCTGATGGCGACGGACTTAACATCGTTAGAATGCCCTGTGAGGGTGCGGATTTGCTCTCCTGTTGCTAGATTCCACAGTTTGATGGTGTTGTCAAAACTACCACTGGCAAGGGTGTTGCCATCTGGGCTGAAGGCGACGGACTTAACTTCGTCAGAATGCCCTTTGAGGGTGCGAATTTGCTCTCCTGTTGCCAGATTCCACAGTTTGATGCTTCCATCAACACTACCACTGGCAAGGGTGTTGCCATCTGGGCTGAAGGCGACGGAACGAACCACGTTAGAATGCCCTTTGATGGTGTGGATTTGCTCTCCGGTTGGGAGATTCCACAGTTCAATGGAGCTGTTGGGCCAAACAACACTAGCAAGAGTGTTGCCATCTGGGCTGATGGCCACGGAATTAACCAAAAAGGAATGTCCTGTGAGGGTGCGGATTTGCTCTCCGGTCGCCAGATTCCACAGTTTGATCGTATAACCACGATCACCACTGACAAGGGTGTTGCCATCTGGGCTGATGGCGACGGAAAGAACCTCGTCAGAATTTCCTGTGAGGGTTTTCTGTAAGAAAACATCGCTATCTTTGCTAGTGATTACAGATATCGGATTAGTCGGAAACAAGCCATAGCGAAAATAACCATATATTTGAGTTCCAACTATTGAAATAGCAGCACCTACCAAGAATCTTGTTCTCCAATTAGTATTTTGTCTAGATGCGTTTTGTAGCGATACTTTTGGCTTTACTGGTGCTGGTGATGTTCCAGTTTGAGGCTGATGGGGTAATGTAGCAGGGAATGATGATGATGATTGATTTACACCTACTGCCTGAGTTGAGTGTACTGGTGAAAGTGATGGTAACAGTGAACTAAAATCCTGTAAAGCTTCTTCAGCAGATTGGTAACGTTGCTGATAATCTTTTTGCAGTAACTTATCAAGAATCTTCTCCAATTCGCTGCTTTGTGGTTGTTGCAAATGCTCCCGCCAAGAAGAAACCCACCCATAACCTTGTTGTTCCCACATTATCCAAGGGTGAATTCCACTCAGTAAGTGAAAGCAAGTTGCACCAACACTATATAAATCACTTGCTGGATAAGCTTTACCATCCTGTATTTGTTCTAATGGCGCATAACCTGGGGAACCAATTCTTGTTACTGGGTTAGTGATAACTGTCATGGTGAGTTGCTTGGAAATCCCAAAATCTATCAAGACTAACTTGCCGTCAGTGCTGCGACGAATGATATTTTCTGGTTTGATATCGCGGTGAATAACTTTGTGCTGATGAACCGTTTTCAGGATATTTAATAAATCAAGCAAAACTTCCCAGATTTTTTCTGCGTTGAAAGTTCCCTGTTGTTTTAATTCAGCTAATAAATTCTGCCCGTTGATAAACTGCTGCACTAAATACAGATTATTTTCTTCTTCAAAGTACGCCAACAGCGTGGTAATCTGCGGATCTTCTCCTAGTTGTTGCAGTCGCCTTGCTTCTTGCTCAAATAGTTTTGTGGCTTTGTTTTTTGCCGCAGTTCCCTGTACTCGCGGCGCAAATTGCTTGATAACACAATATTCATTCAGCTTGTCTAAATCTTCTGCTAAATAGGTTTTACCAAATCCCCCGCCACCTAATGTTTTTATCGGACGATAACGGTTTCTCAACACCACCAATCCTGTGCCGCAGTTACAGCAAAACATTGTGCCATCAGGATTGGGCGGATTGTGGCAAGCTGGATTTAGGCAGCAGATCATAACTGTGCAATCTATAAGCAAATGTATTTATTATCGCTTAAGCACGACCTACTTCTGGTAGAAACTGTCAAGACTGTCATTGACAAGGGTTTTGCTATCTCGGCTATATAGCGGTTATCAGTTGAGTGTAATACAGACCTAACCCCCAGCCCCTTCCCTACAAGGGAAGAGGAGTAAAATTCAAAGCCTCTCTCCTTTTAGGAGAGAGGTTTGGAGAGAGGTCAAAGTGTATTGCATCAAAATGAGAACCGCTATATTTGGTTTTGTTGATTTCTAGCCAGTTGCAGAGCGGGAAATTAACTCTGTTGAGCGCTGTATCAATGATGTAGAGCTATTCTACAGCACTCATTTGACAACTGGCATAGCTGGGACATCAGAAGCGGAAAGTTTTACCTTATCCCTCTTACAACTTCTTCACTGTCCCTTTGTGTTGATATCTCCATTAAAACTGCAACTCGAAGTCATGAAATGCCAAATTGCCAAAATTGCTGAGGGCGGTATTTCATCCCCATATTCTTTTCCTGGAACAGCAAATCTTTGCCCAAGATTTTTCACTACACAGCACTCATCACTCTAATAGACCCTTGTACCAACGTTAACTAAGCTGTGATACCTGAAGTTACAGAGATGTCACAGAAGGCTCTTGCACGCTATCGTTAACAGTTTTTGGTTCTACAAAAGCTTCTCGACCTGTAATCAATCTAGAGCGACGATTACGAGTGATATAATTCCACGCCCACTGAAATACTACTAGTAATTTGGTGTCAAACTCGATTAAGAAGTAGATGTGGACTAGTAGCCAAAATGCCCAAGCAAGGAAACCTGTGAGTTTGATTAAGCCTAAATCTACAACAGCTAAATTTTGCCCAATCATCGCCAAACTACCCACATCGTTGTAATGAAATTGTGGCAAAGTCTTACCTTGAAGCCGTCGTTGAATTAGTTTACCTACATACTCTCCTTGTTGTTTAGCTACGGGTGCAACACCAGGTAAAGGTTTAGCATCTTGATGGGAGAAGTTGGCTAAATCTCCAATTACGAAAATGTTGTCATAACCCTCGATAGACAAGTCAGGTTCTACAATTACACGCCCAGAGTAATCGCGCTCTACACCTGTAGTTTCTGCTAAGACTTTCCCCATTGGCGAACCTTGAACACCTGCTGCCCACAAGATAGTTTTTGAGGCAATTTCTGTAAATTCATTGTCTTGCTTGAAAGTAACAATATCACCTTCAATATTTGTCACCCTGGTGTGAGTGTGGAGTTCTATACCCAACTTTTGCAAAGATACTGCTGCTGATGCCGATAACTCTGGCGCCATGTGTGGGAGGATGCGAGGGCCACCTTGTAATAGTAAAATTCTCGTTTCTGAGGTGTCGATGCTGCGGAAATCTTCTTTGAGAGTTTTGTATGCCAACTCTGCGATCGCACCCGCTAATTCTACACCAGTCGGGCCACCCCCCACAATCACAAAACTCAACCAAGCACGGCGTTTTTCAGGATCAGTTTCTTTTTCTGCTGCTTCAAATGCGCCAAATATCCGGCGACGCATTTCTATCGCATCTTCTACAGTTTTCAAACCAGGAGCAACTTCTTCCCAATGATCCTTACCAAAATAGGAATGGTTCGCACCTGTGGCAACAATTAAAGTATCATAAGGTACTACTTCATCACCCAAAATAACTTGTTGTGCTTTTGGATCAATCTCACTTACTTCTCCCAACAACACCTTTGTATTCTTGCTTTTGCTGAATACAGATCGCAATGGTGCAGAGATATCAGAAGGTGATAATGTACCTGTGGCAACTTGATATAAAAGCGGCTGAAATAGGTGAAAGTTGCGTTTATCAATGAGAGTAACATTTACATTCGCTGCATTCAGACCCTTTGCTGCATACAGTCCACCAAAACCGCCACCAACGATTACAACTTGATGTGGTGCATTCTTATTAATTCCAACTGCCATAAGAAATATGCCCTTGTGTTAAGAAGCTGTAACTATTCTTAACAAAGATGTAACAGCATTATGATGTAGGTTGCTGTTTATTTAGAACAATTGAAGAAATACTAAAAGTAGTCAAAGTTAGTTCTTAGTCCTCAGTTTTGGATTGTCCTCAGAAAGGATTTGGCACACATCGCTAATTTGGTAGGTACATTTGCCCATTCTATAATTTGCTGCACAAGGAAAAACCCTGTTGTTTTACTTGAATGATTCAGTAATCAAATCGGATTCCTATATTTGCACTCATTGAAATGCTTTCTTTCAACACATCTATATAATAAGATATTCACTATGAGCGATAACTATATTTTGAAACGTATACATACATACAGACAGCAAATCCTAAAAGAAAATAAAGAAACCTGTCTTTCGCCTATCCAAATAATAAGATACTAATAGTAATAGGAGATACAGAATATTGATTTGTAGTCTAATCTAACTCTTATTTGAGTGCATCTGAGTACAGCTTAATATATTGCAAAATATCTTGATAAAATCTTAGCAAAAGCTTACGGGTAAAGTTTCTTGTAGCGTGAACAGAAATTCTTAAACCCTGCCCCAAAAATACTAGTACCCCCATTGTTAAACACTAGTGCCCCTACCCCAAGACAAATTTTAAGTTTATCTTGAGTCGGGGTTTTAGCGTTTGAGTACAACCTTAATCAATCCAATAAATCCAATCAGCATTGAGTTTTGTATCGAGTTGGATGTCACCTGATATAAGCATAAAAATAGCAGATGACTCTTTTACCAGATAGACATTACCGATGCAACAGTCTTTAGACAGTATTAGCAATCCCCCAAGTACCAAAACGCAGGATTCTGCCCATACATCCATGCTGAAAAATCTCCTCTCTGGCGTTTTTTTTGAGCCATTATTGAGTGATTTTCGCATTATTTTTGAGCGCGATCCAGCCGCACGGAATTGGCTAGAAGTGGTGTTTTGCTACCCTGGATTGCACGCGCTATGTTTGCATCGTCTTGCTCACTGGTTACATGGTCGAGGAGTCGGTTTTATCCCCCGTTTAATTTCTCATTTGGGGCGATTTTTGACGGGAATTGAAATTCACCCAGGTGCAGAGATTGGTCAAGGCGTGTTTATCGACCACGGAATGGGTGTAGTCATTGGCGAAACTGCGATCGTCGGCGACTATACACTGATTTATCAGGGCGTCACCCTTGGCGGAACTGGTAAAGAAACTGGTAAGCGTCATCCCACAGTCGGCAAAAATGCAGTGATTGGGGCGGGTGCGAAAGTTTTGGGTAATCTGCAAATTGGCGATCGCGTCCGTATTGGTGCAGGTTCCATTGTCTTGCAAAATGTCCCCAGCGACTCCACAGTTGTGGGAATCCCCGGCCGAATTATTTCTCGCAACGAAAGCGGCGTCAGCCTTTCTCCCTTAGAACATGGAAAGCTACCCGATGTGGAAGCAACCGTGATTCGTTCTTTGCTCTCGCGCATCGAAGAACTCGAAAAACAACTGCAAACTTTAAAAGTCAAGAGTCATTAGTCATTAGCAAAGGACAAAGGACAACAGACAAATGACAACAGACAAAAGACAAATGACAAAGGACAAATATGACAAATCACGTTTTGCAGATTCCTTTGAGCGATCGCTGGCGAATCTATCACCGATTGCAAGAGTTAAAAATTAATTGCTCTTGTCCCCCTGATGGTTCTTTACGGGTGCAAGTGAACAATTTGCTCGAAGTAATTCTAATTCGTAGTACAGTTATGCAACTTCTTGCTTCTCGTCACGAATTATTAGAATGGCTAGAGCGTTGCTGGCGTTACAGTGATGAGTCATGATTATTTCAAAAAGACCTAATTCAGAGATGATTAATCTTGAATTCATGACGCAAATACTGGACTTTATCCTTTTTGTCCATAGATGCACAAAGCTCAAATAGGTTTAGAGTTTGAAGCTACTGTCCGCTAGCAGAATTTGTTGCAGACTGAGATGGATTAGATGGGGTTTAGATTTTGTTGGGTCTACTAAATCTGAAATTCCCCTGACATATAGCAACAATTAGAAAGGCGAAATTCTCAAATATAAATTGGGATTTCTGATTTTTAATTTTTTCCCAAATTAAGAAATTGAAAGTTCAATCAATTATGGCGATTCGGAACAGAGATATAAAACTACTCAATTTTTTGCACAATGAACTTGAACTTTCAAATGCCGATATTGCTGTAGCTCTGCGACACCGTGAATTAGAAAATGGCCCACTACCGATGCTCCTCTGGCAGTATGGTTTCGTTGATTTGGAGCAGCTAGGAAAAATATTTGATTGGCTAGCAGACCACAGTTAGCTAGTTTTAACCCCTTAGCTTTAAGTAGCATTATCTGCCTAAATTACACCCAAATGCACTAGAAAAGATGAGGTTACGAAGATGATTACATCCTTAATTGCTGGATTTTGTGTATTACTTTGTTCGGGATTTGCTAATAGTTATATTAGCTCATTGCTACTCGAAGACATTTCAACTGACATCGGTAAAAACGATTAGTAATTTATACATTGATTTAGTTCCTTGCCATACAGATGTGATGCTAATAATGGGGCAATAATTAAGGATCATGTATCCTACATTATGAATTGTGATATTTTTAGCATTTACCATCACGAGGGATTGTAGAGGGAAAGGATATTAAGAATACTTCCAAGAGAGGGATATTTGCAATGAATCAAATCATAATTAATGACACTACACTACGTGATGGTGAACAAGCAGCAGGTGTTGCTTTTACCCTAGAAGAAAAAGTAGCGATCGCTAAATTTCTCGATGCTATTGGTATACCGGAATTAGAAGTGGGTATACCGGCAATGGGCGACGAAGAAACCCGTGCGATCGCTGCAATTTCTGACTTGGGTTTACAAGCAAAACTCTTGGGCTGGAACCGCGCTGTCATCTCAGATATCAAGGCTTCCATCGCCTGTGGTCTGAACAGGGTGCATATTGCCATTCCCGTCTCTGGTATCCAAATTGCCACTAAATTTCATGGTCAGTGGCGAGTAAGTTTGCAAAAACTCAAAGACTCAATCCACTTCGCCCTCGATCAAGGTCTTTGGGTAGCAGTTGGTGGAGAAGATTCTTCCAGGGCTGATGAAAACTTCCTCTTAGATGTAGCACTTTATGCCCAAGAATGGGGTGCATCCCGCTTCCGCTTCTGCGACACCGTGGGAGTTCTCGACCCCTTCACCACCTACACTAAAGTCCAAAGGCTGGTTTCCGCGTTGACGATTCCCCTAGAAATCCACACGCATAATGATTTTGGTCTAGCAACTGCCAATGCTCTTGCAGGTATCAAAGCCGGAGCCTCATCAGTGAATACCACAGTCAACGGATTGGGTGAAAGGGCAGGGAATGCAGCATTAGAAGAAGTTGTCATGGCGATTAAACGCATCTACGGCGTTGATTTGGGCATTGACACACCGAGCTTGCTGGAACTGTCTCAACTAGTTGCAGCCGCATCAGGAGCCGATGTACCACCTTGGAAAGCGATCGTTGGCGAAAACACTTTTGCTCACGAATCAGGCATCCATGCTCACGGGGTATTGCAAAATCCCATTACCTACGAACCATTTGCTCCTGAAGAAGTGGGTTGGGAACGGCGTTTAGTAGTAGGTAAACATTCTGGACGGCATTTAGTTGCTAACTTGCTAGAACAGCATGGAATTTTCTTGAACTCTCAAGAAACCCAATCTGTTTTAGATGCAGTACGCCATAAATCGGTACAGAAAAAACGCAGTTTGACGACAGAAGAACTGTTGAATTTGGTCAGAGAACAGAGGTACTCTCATGCAACGCGATGAATTAGAACTAAACTTGCCACCCGCTTTTGAAATTGGTGAAAAAGTCAGAGTTCGTAAACTGCTAAAAAACGATGGTACCTTTCCTGGTAAGGAAGTCGGCCAAGTTTTAGTGAACAAGGGAGATATCGGTTACATAGCGAGTATAGGCACATATTTGCAGACTTCCTATATATATGCTGTGCATTTCTTAGAGACAGGGTTTGTCGTCGGCTGCAAGAAAAAAGAACTAGAATCGGTTGAGGAATCTCATGAAAGTAATGCTACGGATGAATGATGCCGGCACTTTAGTAGTTTACGTTGCTAAAAAAGACCTGGAAGAAGAAGTCGTCAAACAAACCGATGGAAATGATGGCAAGATTCTCACCCTAGCAAATGGTTGGGAATTAGAATTTCGTGAATTGCCAGACACAGCAAATTTACCTCAAACAGTAGAAGCTAAACGCCTAGCTTAAAAAAACGGGGAGTGGGAATTTTAGATTTTAGATTTTGGATTTTGGATTAAATTTCAATCTAAAATCTAAAATTGAATTGACCCATTCCCAATGCCCAATGCCCAATTCCCAATAACTTTTTATCAATCATGGGTAACAAGTATTTGACGTTATCAGAATTGAACCTTGAGGGACAGTTACTAGGTTTTGTTGGTGGTGAACCAGGAAAATATAAATACTTACAATTGGCGGTTCCATCTGGAGATGTGGAAATTAAACTGCCTAAAGAGTTGCGGCGGTTACTAAGTTCATCCTTAGTTCCTGGTCAGCAACTTCGCATTTGTGGTCATAGTAAAGTAGACTCGCGCACAAGTAAAATTAAAATCAAAGCCTATCGAGTGACACCAATTGATGCGTGTCCAAAACAAGATTTACCACCTCAACCCAAAGCGAGGATTATGGTATGTCAAAAAGGTGGTTGCCTGAAACGTGGTGGTAAAGGGTTATTATCAGAATTAGAAAAAACTTTGTGCGATCGCGGTTTGTTAGACAAAGTTACTATTGAACATACTAGTTGCCAAAAATGCTGTGGCAGCGCTCCCAACTGTGTTTTACAGCTTGGTAAAAAGAAATACAAAAATATTCATCCTGATGCGATCGCATCTTTGCTAGAAAGTCACTTAACTCAATATTAGTAAACTTCTCTAGCGATTCTTAAAATAATACACAACTTTGTAGGGGTAAAATTTTACCCCTATTTGTTGCAAGTATCGTGTAGTAATCTTGTCAAACTGCGATCGGCTAAGTTATAACTGCTGCAACGTTAGTAATACTGGATACAAACATAACTTATAAAAATTTTCAGTAGCCTTGTTCCATCAGCACTACAAGCTTAATTATTGTGTATTTTTTTTGGAATTACCTTAAATACTTAAAAATAAATGTCTTTGTTTACAAATTTACTCAATCTGCATTCAGGAAACAAACCGCGTGAAGATTTTTTTACTGAGATTGCCGCTTATTTTTTGTCCCTGAATAATGATATTTTAATTGATTGGCTAAAACATCACTCAATCATTAGTGATGATAATTATTCCAACATCAAGATTTCAACTCAACAAGAACATCCAGCACTAGCAAGCCATACTGAGGATAGTAGACTTGATATTGTTGTTGAATTATCAAATGGTTTAAGCACAGATGTAATATTTATTGAATCAAAAATTGGCGCAAAGGATGGAAATAATGCTTTAAAAAAATATGCTGATATTTTGAGTAATTTACCAAATGTCAGACATCGAATTTTAATTTACATCACGCGTGATTATGATCCAAAAGAAGATATCAAAACTCCAGCATTTAATTTAGAGCCAAAAATAACTTTTTTTCAATTGAGATGGCATCAGTTTTATGCCCACTTAGCACAACACTCAACTGATATCTTAGCCCAAGAAATATTAATGTTCATGAGGATAAATGGAATGTCTACCACTAATCAATTTTCATCGCTTGACTTATTGACAATGGTGAATTACAACAAAACTCTCAATCTAATGGAATCAACTCTCGGTGAAGAAGTACAACGCGAATTCAAGCTAGCTTTTGGAGGTGTTATCAACGGTGCAGCAAGTAGGACTCAATGGAAATGGTCTAGTAGATATATTATTTATACTAAGTTTTCAGGTAATAATTTATGGTGTGGTCTTGGATACTTTAATTTAAATCCAGATAATTTTACGGAATATCCATATCTAGGTATATGTTTAGAGGTTTCTTCTAATTTTGGAGAACGCCCAAAAATTATTAAATCCATGCAGAAAGTAATTAACGATAAACCCAATATATGGACTCCTGTTGATTTAACCATTTTACCAGCATGGTCAGCTATATTTTATCGAAAAAGTCTACAAGAATTTTTATCTGAAAAAGACCAGATATCTGCCATTAAATTATTTTTCCAAGAGTCAATAAAGGAGTTAAAAACGGTTCAAGAACAATATTTTGACTTTCCCTGGAAGGGTATAAGTATAGAAACAGTTACAGAACCTGATAAAAAAGAAGACCCAAATACCTCATCATTCTCTACCGCAGAAGTTTAATCAGTTACAGCTATATTAAGATAAAAATAACTCTGCATTCTCGTAGTTGTTATGAGCCTTACCACTGCTAAACGCTTTACTATAGCTGAATATCACCGTCTAGCTGAACTCGGCTTCTTTGAAGAGAATGACCGAGTTGAGCTAATTAAGGGTGAAATAATCCAGATGGCAGCAAAAGGTACACCGCACTCTGTTTGTAGCACCCGCTTATATCGGGAGTTGTTCAAGCTGGTTCTAGAAGAGGCGATTCTTCGAGGACAAGAACCAATCATTATACCTGATAACAGCGAACCAGAACCCGATCTAGTCATTGTGCGAAATCGTCCTGATGACTATTTAGAAGCTCATCCTAGCCCATCTGATGTATTGTTGGTAATTGAAATTTCTAATTCTACTTTGAAATATGACCAAGATGTAAAATTATCTGTTTATGCAGAAGCTGGTATTTCCGACTATTGGATATTTAATTTAGTAGATAACCATCTAGAATCTTACAGCGAACCTTATAAAGATTTACAGGGTAAATATGGTTATCGCCGCAAGTTAATTTTTCTGCAAAATGAATCAGTTAATTTGCCATATTTTCCTGATTTAGTTCTGGATTTATCTAAAGTATTTCCAGGTTAATATATGAGAAGTTATGTCTAATGACAAGCCACTGTGGATATACGGGTATAGCTTCTATCTGCTGGAGACTTCCCAAGGATTAATAATAGAAATACCACACCCTTCAAAGTCAGAGAAATTGCGTGTTGTTATGGTTGCTGCATGAGTGTGACAAATAGCTGCAATCTGAGCATCGGCTTGGGAAATAGGATTACCATTGTGTCTTCTTTGAGACGCAATATTAGCAAAAGCTACAGCAGCAGCTTGATCAAAAGGAAGAACACGCCCAGCAAAATCTTCTGAGAACATCAGATGTGCTGCTTGACTAAGTTCATCTCGCCGTTTTCCCGCAGGGAGTAAGGCGATACCGTAGAGAATTTCTGCTTGAGTGATTGTTGTGGTAAACAGACTCATTAACGATTGTTGAGCAGCCCAACTACGAACTATTTCAGATTTTTTAGGCTTCATTAATTCTGATAAAAGTTTGTATCAAGAATAATCATTCTTCAAATGTTGATACGGTGCGAATAGGTTCTCTAGGAATTTCCGGTAATTCAAAGTTCTCCAAATTCGCAAAACGTTCCTCAAGTATATTAGCTAAGTTTAAGGAATGTTCCTGATTTTCTGTTAGAGCCATACGAATAATTTCTCTGGCTTCTTCTTCAAGGGAACGACCATGTTTTTCGGCTCGTTTTTGTAGACGATACTTGATGTCATCATCAAGGTTAAATATAGTAATATTGTTCACAATTAACTCCTAATCTTATTTTTCAAATCAATCCTTCCAGCGCGTGTTGCAAATCGTTTGTCACATCAGCAACAGCTTGTCTAGCACCTAACCGATTTTCCTTATAAGCTGGGTAACGCTCAGAAATTGATATGGGTTCACCCACAGTTATTTTAACTTTTTGCTTACCCAATTGCGGACGCTGTGCAGATTTATTTCCTTTGATTTTAGCAATCATTTGCCATAAAATTAAAGTCGTCTCAGCAAACCTTTCTACCGTTGGATTTTCACGAATATAATTACCAGAAACAGCCACGAAACTTTCTACTAAACGCATGTGCCACATCCGGGCATTGGCTTCTTCGGCAACGCGATCGCCTAAAGCTTTTTCAACCGCAGATACTCCTTTTACATCCTTAAATTCTTCTCTAAATATATAATTCCAACCTGCTTGTTCTACTCGCCGACAACGGTCACTCAAACTACCTTTTGACTGTAAATTAAAATACTGCTCAGATATTAACAACGCTGCATTCAACAAAGCTTGTAGACGAACTGCTAACGCTTCGTTTCTATCGGGAATTTGCCCGTTGACAATCTTCGCATCTGGCAGTTTTTGATGATAAAACCGGGTGTAAAATTCTTCCATTAGCAAAAGTAAATGTTCTGCTAAAGCCAACAACCGGGGATAAAGCGACTCTATAGAAGCATTTTCTGCTGAATTTACAGGTAAACCACTAGCCGCTTCCAATTCACTTAAAAGATTCGCGATCGCACCCCAAGGAGCGTCAACGTAACTATATTTAATCCCAACTGGTACAATTAGAACCTGTTCGGGGCGTTCAGCTTTGTGCAAATCTTCAGCACACCAAAAGCCTAATTGGGCAATACCAGGTTCTAGAGGGCTAATATTCTCCGATAAACCATTGGTTGCACCCTCTGGCGCAGCAGCCATTGGGAATTTACCATTGGCAAACAAGTCACGCGCCGAACGTAACCCCGTCCAGTCAGCCTTACCTCGCTGAATCGGAGTACCACCTAAATGAGAAGCAATCCAGCCAACGTGGGAACCTGCCCAGAGAGGAATGCCGCGATCGTAGATAAAATGAGCGTGAATGGGATGTTGTAGTGTTGTACCTTGCGATCGCGCTACCTTTGGTACAAGTTGAGACAACAAGTAGGCTAAACAAAACGGATCGTCTGTTTTCGGATGGCGAAATGCCAGCATAAAACGGATCTTACCCTCCTGAAACTGGCGATAGAGATCCACCAGTACCTCTACGTTGTCTGCTTCAATTTGGGTAATAGATGTTTGCCAGTTTATCCAACTGGGTAGCAACAGATGGACGAATCGTAGAAATAAGGGGTTAAACGCCGGAGGAATAAATTCTAAGGGTGCTTGTGCTTGATAAATTACATCTGCCAAGGTAGTTTCTCCTAAAGATGCCGTGATTTCTTTTAAGCTATCTTAGCTGCTGTAAGATACCCTGACGATTGAAATTGCAGTCACATACGACAAAAAATGAAGCGTACCTACGCAGACTTATAGAGTATTTTTTACTGCGATGTAAAGTATGGGCAGATAATGGAGATTTAGCAGCACTTGCAAATCTTAATAACACGATAGACTCAAGCTAAATCCTGGTAATACATTTTCACCCGATAATTGTGTCGGCAGATTTCGCACTTCCGCATCTTGGTTTTGGCGATAAATTTCCACTTGCTGCTGTTGGGGATTTATCAACCACGCCAATTGCACCCCTGCACCTATATATTCGTGCATTTTAGAACGCAACATTTCCAAATCATCTGTTGCTGACCTTAATTCAATGACAAAATCGGGTGCAATGGGGGGAAATTTCCGTCTTTGTTCAGGTGTAAGTGCTTGCCAACGTTCTCGTTGAATCCAAGCGGCATCTGGGGAACGGTCAGCACCATTAGGTAATTTGAATATAGTAGAAGAACTGAAAGTATAACCCAGGCTAGTTTGCCGATTCCAGATTCCCAGATCGATAATTAAATCTGCTTCTCGATTGCCGCTTTCACCTCCAACGGGGGACATGATGATTAATTCTCCCTTGGCAGTGCGTTCAAATTTCAATTCGCGGTTATTTTGACATAAGTGATAAAATTGTTCGTCACTAAAGTGAACGGTGTCTAGTTTTAATGTCAAAGGACTCATAACCTAGACCTAAATTAGTTGGAAAGATTATATCACAATACAGTTCAGAATGAGCAACAAAACACTTGTAGAGACGGCGATTTATCGCGTCTCGAAAACCCAAAATTGTTGTCAGTAGCCTTTAACTGAACCGTATTGGTTTATAAACAAATTAAAGATTCTAGAAAGGGAGTAAACGATGCGACTTTCACAAATGTTATTTGTTACACTGCGGGATGATCCAGCTGATGCTGAGATTCCCAGTCATAAATTATTACTCCGTGCAGGTTACATTCGTCGCATCGGTAGTGGGATCTATGCTTATCTCCCGCTGATGTGGCGGGTACTGCAAAAAGTTTCCCAGATTGTGCGGGAAGAAATGAACGCTACAGGCGCACAAGAATGTCTTTTGCCGCAATTACAACCAGCCGATTTATGGAAGGAATCGGGACGTTGGGATACTTACACCAAAGCCGAGGGGATCATGTTTTCCCTAATTGACCGCCGTGAGCAACAATTAGGATTAGGCCCAACTCATGAAGAAGTAATCACAGCGATCGCTCGTGATATGATTCGCTCTTATCGCCAGCTACCGTTACATCTCTACCAAATTCAAACCAAGTTCCGCGATGAAATTCGTCCCCGCTTTGGTTTGATGCGCGGACGAGAATTTATCATGAAGGACGGCTACTCTTTCCATACCGATGAAGCCAGCCTCAAAGAAACTTACCAGGATATGTATAAAGCCTACAGCAATATGCTGCGGCGTTCCGGTTTGGCTTTTCGGGCAGTGGAAGCTGATTCTGGTGCAATTGGCGGTTCTGGTTCCACAGAATTTATGATTTTGGCGGAAGCTGGCGAAGACGAAGTTCTCTACACTGAGGATGGTAAATACGCCGCTAACGTAGAAAAGGCTGTTTCTTTACCAATTGACGCTGAAACCTCACGGTTTACAACTTACGAAAAACGGGATACACCTGGAACAGAGACGATTGAAAAGGTCTGTCAACTCCTCAACTGTTCTCCGACTCAATTGGTGAAAAACGTCCTTTATCAAACCGTTTATGATAATGGTGTAACAGTGTTAGTTCTGGTAAGCATCCGAGGCGATCAGGAAGTTAATGAAGTCAAATTGCAAAATGAATTGACTAAATTAGCTTCTGAGTATGGTGCTAAAACTATTATTAGTTTGAATGTACCAAATGTAGAAGCCCAGCAAGCATGGACAGCTAAATCTCTACCTTTAGGCTACATTGCCCCAGACATCGCAGACGAGTATATTGCCGCCAACAAACAGATCCATCCCAAGTTTTTGCGCTTGGTAGATCAAACAGCTGTTGATTTAAAAAACTTTGTGACAGGGGCGAATGAAGTTGGTTATCACGTAGTTGGTGCTAATTGGGGTCAGCAATATAAGTTACCAGAACGAGTAGTAGATATTCGTAAGGCAAGATCAGGCGATCGCGCCATCCATAACCCAGACCAAACCTTACAAAGTGCCCGTGGAATTGAAGCAGGTCACATCTTCCAATTAGGCACTAAATATTCCCAAGCGATGGGAGCAACTTATACCAATGAACAGGGTGAAGAAAAGCCGTTATTTATGGGTTGTTTTGGTGTAGGCGTGTCGCGGTTAGCGCAAGCTGCCGTAGAGCAATCTTACGATAAAGATGGGATTATTTGGCCAGTTGCGATCGCACCTTATCACGCGATCATCACAATTCCCAACATTAAGGATGCTCAACAAATCGAAATCGCTCAAAAACTTTACACAGAACTCAATTCCAGGGGAATTGAAACCCTACTCGATGACCGCGACGAACGGGCAGGAGTGAAATTCAAAGATGCTGATTTAATTGGCATACCTTATAGAATTGTAACCGGGCGGGCGATCGCCAATGGCAAAGTTGAAGTTGTAGAAAGAGCAACCCGCAAATCTCAAGAAATTGTCATTGAGGAAGTTACAACAACCCTCCAACAGTGGATTACGGAAGCAATAGGACATAGGGCATAGGATATGAGGCATGGAGAAGAGACAAGGAATAGAGGGGGAGTAAATTCTCTCTTTTCCTCTTTGTCTCCCCCATCTCCCTCATCTCCCCACTCCCCAAAATTTACATAATTTGGCAGGTGACGGACTAGAAGTAAAAATTCTAGAATTGAATTAAAGACTTGCGGAGTTAAGCGGAGTTAAAAGGCATAAAATCTCCTCCAAGTTGCGGGAAACTCTCTACTCGTAAGTATCGTCCTTAACCAGGCTGCTCCTCACATAACTACCATATCAGCCCTCAGTCAGGAAGGTTTTGAACATGAAAGACCAACAAGGATCTAATCGTATTTCTTCAGGCGTAATTGCAGCCGTCTCAGCGGTGGTTGTAGCGGTGGGTGGCGGTGTAGCTTGGTTTAGTACTCAATCCAGCAATACTCCTACACCGTCAAACCCCTCTGGGCGAATCGCTCAACCAGCACAGCCATCAACTAGGCAGCCAGCTAACGAGCAAACCCCTAATGTTTATTGGCTCAGATCAAATGACAAAAATATTGCTTTGGTTCCCCAACCTGTGAAAGTAGCTTCTATAAGACAAAATCAGCCTTTAGAATCAGCTTTTCAAAGTTTGTTAGCAGGTCCAACAGAAGGAACAGATTCTACAACCATCCCCAAAGGAACCAAGCTGTTGGGGTTGAAGACAGAAAATGATGAAGTTCACGTTAATTTATCTGAAGATTTTACCAGCGGTGGTGGTAGCACCTCAATGATGGGTCGCGTGGGACAAGTTGTTTACACTGCGACAAGTTTAAATCCCAAAGCCAAGGTATACATTGACGTAAACGGCAAACCGTTAGATGTTTTAGGCGGTGAGGGTGTAGAGTTACAACAACCACTAACTCGTGAAAGCTTTCAGAAAAATTATCCGCTTTAAAAAAGTTAGGAGTTACAAGTTAGGAGTGAGGAGTTTTAACTCATAACTCATAACTCATAACTCATAACTCATAACTCTCTTAGAATTACCGTTTGCTATTTAACACACGAAAATTACGGGCTTGCTCCTCTAACCTTGTGGCGAGGCGATCGCAAACCCGGTTACACAACTCAAAAATCATTTGATCTTCCACCCGGTAATAGGCGCAAGTTCCTTCACTGCGGCGGCTAAGGATACCTGCTTGCCACATTACCTTCAGGTGTTTTGACACATTTGCCTGAGAAGTCTGTGTTGCCTCTACCAACTCTTGCACGCATTTTTCTTCATCCCGTAATAAGTGGAGCAGCCGCAGGCGCATTGGCTCACTTAACAGACTGAAGTATTCAGCTACTTGTTGCACCACTTCGGGTGGTAAAGGCAACGTTTGTTTCATCAGGATTAACCCGCAAAGACTGAAAGTTTTAACAATTACTCACTTGATATATACATTAATACTTAATCAGGGTTAATTCGCATCAAAGGTTGGCCATATTCTACGGCGTCACCATTTTGGAGAAGAATTTCCATTACTTGTCCAGAGACTTCGGCTTCAATTTCATTCATCAGCTTCATGGCCTCAATGATACAGACTGTTTGACCTTTGCGGACGCGATCGCCCACTTCCACAAATGCCGCTTCCCCAGGTGCGGGAGCGCGATAAAACGTTCCCACCATTGGGGAAGGCACTTCTACTAATCTCTGGTCAATGGTTGAGGGAGGATTTACTGACAACTGCAATTGTGTGCTAGTACCAGTATTTTCAAACACGCGAGATGTGGACACCTCCGTTACTTGACTGGCGTTCAACTGGTTTCCCCCAGATGAACCCGATGTCGAGCCAGAACCTACCACACTGCCTAAAGTCCCTTGACCCACCGACAACATCTGATTGCTGAGGCTCACAGCCTTACGGACTGTTAGTTCAAAATCATCGCTTTTGAGCGTGACTTCTGCAATATCTGTTTGTGCGATAGTTGCCAGTAATTGGCGAATTTCATTAAAGTCCAATGGCACAGTTTTTATTACCTCGACCTATCCGTAAATGAGCATCTTAAGTGTGGCAGGGATTTAATCCCTATATAGGGATTTCAATCGGGACTTGCATCTCTACAGAGATGAAAGTTATTCCCTGCTGATATATTTATCTTCCTGAGTGTCAACTTTGATGCGTTCCCCTTGAGAAATAAACAAAGGAACCATCACAATTGCACCAGTTTCCAGAGTTGCTGGTTTTGAGCCACCTGTGGCAGTATCACCTTTTAAGCCTGGATCTGTTTGTACAATTTCCAGAACCACAGACTTAGGCAATTCTACTCCTAGAACCTGCTCACCCCATTTAATAACTTCAGCTTCCATACCTTCCTTAAGGTACTTGACGCGATCGCCAATTTGTTCACGGGTCAATCTGCCTTCTTCGTAGGTTTCCATATCCATAAAGACGAACTCATCGCCCTCTTTATAGGTATGCTGCATCGTACTTTTTTCTAGGGTGGCTTGCGGCACTGTTTCCCCCGCGCGGAACGTTTTTTCCATAACGCTCCCACTCTGGACATTTTTTAGCTTAGTTCGTACAAAGGCAGAACCTTTACCTGGCTTGACGTGTAGGAATTCAAGCACTCGCCATACAGACCCATCCAATACAATTGAAACACCGGGTCGAAAGTCGTTACTGGAGATCATGAAACTTTCAAATTTTTGAAGACAATCGGCATTTATTGTACCCTTCTAGGGTCGTCATTGGGCATTTGTCATTAGTTAGTTGTCATTTGTCATTAGTCATTTGTCATTTATCCTCCGCCCTTAACGTGGGAAGATTATTTATGGGTTACGTCCAGTCAACAATTTAATGCTGCATTTGAGTTATCCCATGCTTAACTTATTAAAATCCTGGCTGAAGAACAGCCTAATGGCAATACTGCTGGTAACAATATTTTTAGGCATAACTACAGCTGGGTGGACTCCCTCCAGTAGCGCCGCACTGCCATCTGGCAATGCAATTACCGACGGTAAGGCTTTGTTGCGGTATGCACTCCCGATAGATAACAAACCTGTGCGGCAACTACAAGCCAGTTTAGAGGATATCTCTGCCCAACTGCGGGCGAATCGACGTTGGGGTGCTATTTCCAAAGACATTAGCCAAGCATCCCGCATTCTCGATAAACCTTCCCAAATCTTAACAAGCGTTCCCGAAGAACGCCAACCCCAAGCCGAAGCTTGGATTGCCGAGTTGAAATCTGGGGTGGGTAAGTTACAAGAATTGGCGAACAGCAAAGATAAAGAACAAATTCTGCAAGAGAGAACTAAACTGCTAAATCTCGTTACTTTGCTAGAAGAGTCAATGGTGAAACAATTCCCCTTTGAAGTGCCTACTGAGTACAGCAACCTGCCGCAACTTAAAGGTCGTGCCACTATAGAATTGAAAACTAACAAAGGCGATTTAACCTTTGTAGTAGACGGTTATAGCGCCCCTGTTACTGCTGGTAATTTTGTAGATTTGGTACAGAGGGGTTTTTATAATGGCTTAGAATTTACTCGTTCTGAAGAATCTTACTTTCTCCAAACTGGAGATCCTGCTGGAAAAGACGTAGGTTTCATTGACCCAAAAACGGGCAAATATCGTGCCATACCCTTAGAAGTCTTGGTTGAGGGCGATAAAGAACCTACTTATGGCATTACTCTAGAAGAAGCTGGTCGTTACGTTGATATGCCAGTTCTGCCTTTTTCTGCCTTTGGTGCAGTGGTAATGGCTCGTCCCGAAAGTGAAGTAAATGGTGGTTCATCACAATTTTTCTTCTTTCTGTTTGAACCAGAACTCACCCCCGCCGGACGCAACCTATTAGATGGTCGTTATGCCGTTTTTGGCTATCTCACCGAAGGCAAAGAAGTTTTGGATAAACTGAAGGCTGGTGACAAAATTGAATCGGCAACCGTGGTTAAAGGAATAGAAAATCTGGTTGAGCCGCAAGCTGCATAAGAAGAAATCAGGAGAAGAATAATTCTTGTACAGACGCGATTAATCGCGTCTCTCCTGATTCAGATTCCCGGCGGTGAATATTTGATCAACTATGATCCTTAACTCTGGAAAAATTTGTGATACTATTTGCTGGCTATCTGTAAAAACTGTTTCTTCGTAAAATCCATCTTCCAGTAGTAACACCGAAACTTTTGCTTTCAGTGGGTCTACAATCCAATATTCAGGAACCTCTAAGACCGCATATTCCGAGCGTTTATAACGATAGTCCCGTTTCACCGACTCAGGACTAACCACTTCGACAACTAGTAACGGGGGTGACTCAAATACTGCTGAGACATTTAATAATTCTCTGGCTTGCTCCAGTGTCACAACACACAAATCAGTCAACCTAGATTTATTTCTACCCGTTCTCACCCCACTTTCCCGAAAACACAGCCAAGTAAAGTTACAACGTTTGATTTCTGCATCTAGTAATTGCTCAAGAAATTTGGCAATCAGGAAATGTTCAATAGTAGGTGGATTCATTAGTTCTAGCTTCCCATCCACCAGTTCATAATGAAAATCGCTACCATCATCATAAGTTAAGTACTCCTCAAACGTAATGCTGGTTACTGGTGTTTTTACCATTCCAACTGACTCCTAGACGATACCCTTATCTTAAACAGTAAAGTAAATCATCAGTTTTCTTCGTAATTTTGCAACACGGAAAACCGATTGTGAACAGTGAGTTATCTTCTCAACAAGTAAAAGAGATTGGCGAACAAGGCCTTTTAGAAAGATTACAGCGCTTTTGTCCACCAGAAATTATCGGCGATGATGCCGCAGTACTTGAGACTGCACCAGGACAATCTTTGGTAGTGACTACAGATGTACTCGTTGATGGTGTGCATTTTAGTAACCTCACCACTTCCCCAGAAGATGCAGGTTGGCGAGCTGCTGCTGCCAATTTATCAGATTTAGCAGCAATGGGCGCTTCCCCACTGGGAATCACTGTCGGGTTAGGACTACCCAGTGAACTTAGGGTTAGTTGGGTAGAACGCTTGTATCAGGGAATGACAGAATGCCTGCAAAAATACAATACTCCAATTGTCGGGGGTGATGTCGTGCGATCGCCTGTAACTACCCTGGCAATTACTGCTTTTGGTCAAGTTAACCCCAGTCAAATTATCCGCCGTTCTGCTGCCGTTATTGGAAATGCGATCGTCGTTACAGGCGTTCATGGAGCCTCCCACGCTGGCTTAGAACTCCTCTTGCATCCCGAATTAGCACAAGACCTCAATGACGTGGAAAAGACGGCTTTAATCCACGCACACCAACGCCCACAGCCACGATTAGATATCTTACCAATCCTCTGGAAAATTTTAGCATTTCAATGCCCCATGCCCCATGCCCATTGCCCCATGCCCATTGCTGGTATGGATAGCAGCGATGGTTTGGCAGATGCGATTATCCAAATCTGCCGCGCCAGTTGTGTTGGCGCTGTCCTAGAACGCAGACAAATTCCCGTACCAAAAACTTTTAACCATTGGTTGCCACCAGAGCAAGCGCTAAAATATGCTCTATACGGTGGCGAAGACTTTGAATTAGTACTGTGCTTACCACAAGAATTAGCATCAGCCTTAGTGCAACATCTTGGAGAAGGTGCTGCGATCGTAGGTAAGATTACAGCCGGATCAAGAGTACTATTACACGACGAACAAAAAAAATTCCCTGACCAAGTTCTAAATCTTAGTCAGGGATATCAACATTTTCGTCAATAGTCCTACTCCTGCGGGTACTCCGCTGGAGAACTCGTAGAGTAGCCGCTAGCGCGTCTATGTCATTTTTATAATGACCAATGACCAATGACAAATGACAAATGCAAATGATGAATTATTGCCACTTCTGGGCTACTAATTCTGCCAAATCCAAGACTCGTTGGCTGTAACCCCACTCGTTGTCATACCACGCCATAACTTTTACTAAGTCATTGCCCATAACTAAAGTCAAGCTGGAATCGACAATCGAAGAAGCATCGCTACCTTGATAATCAGACGATACCAGTTCTAGTTCGCTATAGTCCAAAATGCCTTTCAATGGGCCTTCAGCAGCATCCTTGAGAGCTTGGTTAACTTCTTCAGTAATAGTACGCTTCTCAACCTGAACTACGAAATCTACCATTGAGACGTTCGGGGTTGGTACGCGCAAGGCAACGCCATTTAGCTTGCCTTTCAGGTCTGGGATAACCAGTGCTACTGCTTTTGCTGCACCAGTAGAGGTGGGTACAATGTTTATCGCTGCTGCCCTCGCCCGTCGCAAATCCCGGTGAGAAGCGTCTAGCAAGCGTTGATCACCTGTATAGCTGTGGGTGGTGGTCATCGTACCTTTAATGATGCCGAACTTATCATTCAACACCTTGGCGATTGGTGCCAAGCAGTTGGTAGTACAGCTAGCGTTACTGATAATGTGGTGTTTGTTGTGGTCATAGTCATGATGATTCACACCAACCACAAAAGTACCATCCTCGTTTTTACCAGGAGCGGTAATCAGAACTTTCTTGGCTCCAGCATTTACGTGCTTGAGCGCTCCTTCTTTGCTAGTAAATACCCCGGTTGCTTCGATAATTAGGTCAATTCCCCAATCTTTCCAGGGCAAGTTTTCTGGGTTGCGATCGGATACGCACTTAATGGTCTTACCGTTAACGATGATAGAGTTATCATCGGCACTAATCTCAGCGCCCTTGATCTTCCCTAGCATTGAGTCATACTTGAGCAGGTGAGCATTGGTTCTAGGGTCTGAAGTGTCATTAATAGCAACAAGATCGATTTGACTGTTCTCTCTACCCACCCAGCAACGCGCAAAGTTACGTCCAATTCGCCCGAAACCGTTGATTGCAACTCTAATCACAGTGTCTTGCCCTCTGTATTTATGCTTATATGTTGATATCGTTGACCCCAATCATATCGCAAAGGGGGGGGGCACTTTTAACCATAAAGTGTTAGATCAATAAAAAAACACATAATTTATTCAGATTTGTTCGAGTAGAGATTGTTGTTAGTAATATATGATCTTACCGGTTCCGGGACTAAATAACGAATTGACTGGCGTTCGCGGCAAAATTTGCGAATTAGACTTGACGAAACTCCTACTAAAGGTATATTCAAGAGTTGCCAGTGAATGGTATGTAACTGCTCCCTGAGTTGTTGCTCCACTTGCTTGCAGATTAATTTGCTTTGAGTTATAGTCTCACCACCTAGCAGTCGGGGTGCGATTAACCAATCACACATTTGTGCTAGTTCGTGTCCACGGTACCAACGGGGTAAGGTTTGGAAAGTATCCAAGCCAACAATCCAGTACCAGTGAGTATTTGGGTAACAAGCAGATAAGTCAATCAGGGTGTTAATGGCATAGGAAGTCCCAGAGCGATTTGTCTCCACTAGTGAGACAGCAAACCCTGGGTTATCTTTTGTAGCTAATTGCAGCATTTGCACACGATGCTCAAACAAAGCTGCTTCTTTGTGAGGAGGATTTAGGGATGGCACCCAAATTACCTTTTCAAGGGATACTTGATGCAAAGCTGTCTCGGCTACCAGCAGGTGTCCCCAATGAATTGGATCAAATGTGCCACCAAAAATTGCGAGTTGCTGCATCCAGTTATGCCTGGGTTTTATGCAATTGAAAAATAGTTTCATTACCAATGTACTATTGTACTCAATTCACGCCTAGACTTGATGCAATTTCAAATCAGTTTCACTAAACAATGTATTATGTAGCCAATTCCAGTAAGGTAGCCAAAAATATGTATTTGACATTACAAGAATTTCTTTCCCGATGCGGCCAAAATTTTCAGAATAATCTTAAGAACAGTTTAGAAATAGCAAAAACCTCTAACCAAGGTAAAATCATTCTGAACAAGGAAAACCAGAGCGGAAAAGTCATCTGGGCATCAAATATAAACATGATATAGGAGCAGTTACGGTAAAAATCAAATTCCTGTTATGATACGCGTGTCATTTGTGATTATGGTGTGGTGTGGTGTAAGAGGAGTAATAAATGACTAATTCTGTAGATTTTAGTGGTAGACCATTTCATTTCATTGGCATCGGTGGTATAGGTATGTCTGCTCTGGCATACGTTCTCGCAAAGCGCCAATTTCCAGTATCAGGTTCGGATCTTCGTCCAAACCATATTACGCATAAGTTGGAATCTATCGGTGCTCATATTTTTGGTAAACAAGAGGCAAGCAATCTCGAATTCTTTCGCCCTCAGGTATTGGCGAATACAGTAGTATTAAATTCACAAGAACAATTACCTGCTGATACTAAGTCAAAACTGCCTCAAGTCATTTGTTCAACAGCAATAAACACTAATAATTTAGAATACAAAGCAGCACTAGAATTAGGCTGTCCAGTTTTACATCGTTCAGATGTGTTAGCCGCCTTAATTGCCGATTACCATAGTATTGCAGTGGCAGGAACACACGGCAAAACGACAACCAGTAGCATGATTGGCTATATGCTTCTGGAAGCTGGTCTAGACCCAACGATTTTAGTGGGTGGCGAAGTCAATGCTTGGGAAGGCAATGCTAGATTGGGACAAAGCCAATATTTGGTAGCCGAAGCAGATGAATCTGATGGTTCCTTGGTAAAACACGCTCCAGAGATTGGCATCATCACCAATATTGAACTCGATCATCCTGACCATTACGATACATTAGAAGAAGTTATTGACACCTTCCAAACATTTGCCAAGGGTTGTAAAACGTTGATAGGTAGCATTGACTGTGCTACAGTGCGCGATCGCTTACAACCCACAATTACCTACAGCTTACATTCAGATACCGACGCTGACTACACCGTTACTAATATCGATTATCGTGCTGATGGCACCACAGCTTTAGTTTGGGAAAGAGGCAAAGCTTTGGGCGTGTTGAAGTTGCGCTTGCTTAGTCGGCACAATCTCAGTAATGCCCTAGCAGCGGTGGCTGTTGGTCGGATATTAGGCTTAGAATTTGGAGAAATTGCCAAAGGTATCGCCACCTTTGAAGGAGCAAGACGCCGCTTTGAATTCCGAGGTGAAGTCAATGGCATTACCTTCATCGATGACTATGCTCATCACCCCAGCGAGATTCGCGCTACTCTCGCCGCAGCACGTTTACAGGCAAGACCAGGGCAAAGAGTAGTTGCTATCTTTCAACCCCATCGCTATAGCCGGACACTGACCTTTTTAGAAGAATTTGCCGAGTCTTTTACCCATGCTGATTTGGTTGTACTGACTGATATTTACAGTGCAGGCGAACCCAATTTAGGGCAAATTAGTGGTGAGCATCTAACGGCGGAAATTGCTAAACAGCATTCGCAGGTAATTTATCAACCAACTTTACCCTCAGTATGTGAATACTTGCTACAAACACTACGCCCAGGAGATTTGGCGTTGTTTTTGGGGGCTGGGAATTTGAATCAGGTGATTCCTGAAGTAATTACGACACTTTGTGAGCCTGCTAAAGCTACATCCTAAATGGAGACTTTGCGAAGTTTTATTTCTGAGTAAAGTACCCCTTTAGCAACGGTTTCATTTGTGAACTCTATTACCGTATCTTTGCGGTAAATAAATGTAAAAATTTTACCAAAAAAAGTAAAGATGACCATTTCCCAGGCAGTTGGAAACGTCTGCAAAGTTTCTGCTTTGAATACAAAGAAACACCAAACAGCTAATTCAGTGGACAGTGAAGTAATTTACTTACCCAGTACTGATTGTGCGATTAAGTCCCAGGCTTCTTTGTCAGCGTTTACTTCCTATAGAGTTGGAGGAGCAGCTGACTTGTACGTTTCTCCCCGAAACTTAGAAGCACTACAAGCAAGTCTGAAATACGCAAAAGAACGTGATTTAAAAGTGACAACACTGGGAGCAGGTTCTAACCTGTTGGTGAGTGATGGCGGTATATCAGGCTTAGTCATTGCTACTCGTCATCTCCGCTTTAGCAACTTTGACCCCCAAACAGGTCAATTAACCGTTGCTGCCGGAGAATCAATTCCCAGCTTGGCATGGGCAGCAGCAGAGCTAGGGTGGCAAGGATTGGAGTGGGCTGTTGGTATTCCCGGAACAGCAGGTGGTGCCGTGGTGATGAACGCAGGGGCACATAATAGCTGTATCGCAGATATGTTAGTTAGTGCCGAGGTACTTTCACCCGATGGGACGCTAGAGACTCTTACCCCAGAACAGTTAGGTTATAGCTACCGAACTTCATTATTGCAAGGTGGCGATCGCATAGTTACCCAAGCCACCTTACAACTTGCGCCAGGTGCAGACCCAGCAAAAGTTGTAGCAATCACCAAAGAACACAAAAAGCATCGGTTAAGCACCCAACCATACAACTTCCCCAGTTGTGGTAGTGTGTTCCGCAATCCTAAACCTTACAGTGCTGGCTGGTTAATTGAACAAACTGGTCTGAAAGGCTACCAAATTGGTGGAGCACAAGTAGCATTACTCCATGCTAATTTTATCGTTAACCGAGGTGGGGCAAAAGCTAGTGATATCTTCTGTCTCATTCGCCACATCCAACATCAAGTACAAGAACGTTGGTCTATTAATTTAGAGCCAGAAGTCAAAATGCTCGGAGAGTTTCAAGGTGCTTGTGGATAAAGAATGGGGAGTGAAGAATGGGGAATGGGGAATGGGGAATGGGGAGATGAATTAATAACCAATATGCAATGCCCAATGCCCAATGCCCAATTCCCTAATCCCTACTCCCGATGATCATGACGCATTAATTATTGGTAAAAAAAGAGTCAAATTACTTACCGCATCTATAATTGAATTTGATTTGTTATTCAACGCACACGCGTACAAATAATTATGACAGGAAAAGGACAGGGATTTGGCTTTGGCTTAGGAAAAATGAAGGAACTGGCCGAAGCTTTTAAGAAAGCACAGCAAGTTCAAGAAGGCGCAAAGCGACTCCAAGAAGAATTGGAGCAAATGGAGATTCTAGGAGAATCTGGCGGCGGTCTAGTGAAGGTAATTGTCAGTGGCAACCAAGAACCCAAGCGGGTAGAAATTTCTCCAGATGCTTTGGGAGAAGGTGCAGAAGTACTTTCCGATCTCGTCACAGTGGCAATGAAAGAAGCCTACAACAAGTCCACAGCAACCATGCGGGAACGTATGGAAGAATTAACCAGTGGGTTGGAGTTACCTGGATTTTAGTCATTGGTCATTAGTCATTGGTGAGCCAGTGCGGTCTTGGGGGTTTCCCCCATGAGCAACTGGTGAACCCGAAGGGTCATTGGTCATTCGACAAAGGACAAATGACTATTGACAAAGGACAAATAATATCTATGCCTTACAAGTTGCTGTTTGTCTGCTTAGGTAATATCTGCCGATCTCCATCGGCAGAAAACATCATGAATCATCTAATTGAGCAGGCTGGCTTGAGCGATGGCATCCTCTGTGACTCTGCTGGTACATCTAGCTATCACGTTGGTAGCCCACCTGACAGACGTATGAGTGCTGCGGCTGCTACTAAATTGGGAATTAAACTGCGTGGCCAAGCACGACAGTTTCTAAGGTCAGATTTTCAAGAGTTTGATTTGATTTTGGCGATGGATCAAGAAAATTATGAGAACATCCTCACTCTTGATCAAACCAAGCAATATCACCATAAAGTGCGTTTGATGTGCGAGTTTTGCTCTCGACACACTCTAAAGGAAGTTCCAGATCCCTATTACGGTGGTCAAGAGGGATTTAATCAGGTGATTGATTTACTAATCGATGCTTGTGAAGGTCTGCTAACAAAAGTTAAAAGTGAGGAGTTATGAGTTAGGAGTTTTAATTCCTCACTCCTCACTTTTAACTCCTAACTTTTATTCCACCAAACCATGCTTCATCGCAAAACGCACTAATTCCGCTCGGTTGCTGGTTGAGGTTTTTCTCAATAAACTGCTAACGTACTTTTCCACTGTGCGAGGACTCAAGTGTAGCTGATGACCCATATCGGCATTAGAAAGACCATGAGTCAATAACTCTAGGACTTCTTGTTCTCTATGAGTTAGGGCTGAGTGCAGATGGGATTTCTGAATTTGAGTGGACAGAGAATTATGGGCATCCCCCGTTTTTGTTGAGGTGGGAATGCCCAAGCTCTCTTTATGAGAAAAGCGATACTCTGATTGAATGATTTGCGATCGCTCCAAAAGATTACGAATTGCTGCTGCTAACTCTTCCAGTTCAAAAGGCTTGGGTAAATATAAATCGCACCCTGACTGGTAGCCCATAATTCTTTCCTGAGTCTTAGTGCGTGCCGTTAATAAAATTACAGGCAATAAACGAAACACTGGCTGTTGACGCACCCGGCGCACCAGTTCATAGCCATTCATCTGTGGCATGACGATATCCGTGACAATCAAATCAGGATGATAGTCATCTACCATAACTAAAGCCTCTCGACCGTCATTAGCCGTGATCACCGAGTAGCCAGACAGTTCAAGATAGTCGCTAACAGACAAACGAGTGCCCAAATCATCATCCACTACAAGGATCGTCAAGGGCATGGATAGTACACCCCTAGCATTTTTTTACTCAGAAATTTACTTCTACGTGCTCCATCGGTGAACACAGATAATAATAGTGTTCTTATGTTTCATACTATGACAGGATTACCAGCTAAGGACTGCCTTCAGGGTTTATTTATAAAGAAAATCTTAAATCTTTAGGATGAGTTAACGAAGTCTAACTCACCTTTGACTCCCTCTGCTTGAGAGGCATAGAGAGCTTTGTAATTTGTAACAACTCATCAATAAGGCATAGTAAATGCTTATCATAGTATAAATTATTAACTTAATCAATATTGCCAAAAAAGTCTTAATTGTGAACTTAGAAAAGCTAAATTAGTGATATACAGTTCATAATTTATAGCGGTTCTAAGATACACCCTATAATTCACAAGCCAATCCAAATAACTTTTTAGGTACATTTAAAGCACACAAAATTATCAATGAGCGACAAGAACGACGGTTACAAAGTTATTAGCGACAACCGCCAAGCCCGTTATTTGTATGAAATTCTAGAAACTTACGAAGCTGGAATTGAGTTGACAGGAACCGAGGTGAAGTCCATTCGTGCGGGTAAAGTCAATCTCCAAGATGGCTATGCTTTGCTTCGCAATGGCGAAGCATGGTTGATCAATATTCATATCTCGCCTTACAACGCTAGTGGACAGTATTTCAATCATGAGCCACGGCGTACACGCAAGCTACTATTGCATCGTCAAGAACTCCGTAAGCTAATTGGCAAAGTAGAACAGCAGGGTTTAACTTTAATCCCTTTGAAAATGTATCTCAAACGAGGCTGGGTAAAAGTGAGTATAGCCCTTGGCAAAGGTAAAAAGCTCCACGATAAGCGAGAAGACTTGAAACGACGCCAAGACCAGCGTGACATTCAACGGGCAATGAAAAGCTATTAACGGTTAGTGTAAGCAAACTACCACACCAGAGGGAGAAACAGATTGCTATCAAAGTATTTTGTCTATCCATAGCGTTAGTTGTGAAAATGTCTAGTTTATAGCCGCAGATTGATTTTGTTAAGGTTAGAACTCGATACAGTTGTGAGTAACTTCGGATGGCATCAGGAATTTTCACAACTTATGAAAAGTAATTTCATTAAAGCTATTGGCGCTGGCGTTCTCACCTTGAGTATGGGAATTTTACCCTTAACTCTATCTGCACAAGCTCAGACAACTAATGATCCCGGAGTCAATACTGCTCCAACAACGACCACTTCTGATCGCAACGATTTTGATTGGGGTTGGCTAGGATTAATTGGTCTATTCGGTCTAGCCGGTTTGGCTGGCAAAAAGCGCGATAACGAACCGACCGCTTATCGCGATCCTAATGCGCCAAGTGCCACTACCTATAGAGACTAATAGCATTTTAGATTTTGGATTTTAGATTTTGGATTGGGAATCCTCTATTGCATCTGGATTTTGTGAATCTATCTGTCGGAATAATTTTAAAAATTGGTGCAAGCAACTCAAAATAACCTTTGGCAAGTTGCTATCTGTCTACAAAATTCCAAAATGTGAGTTGTCAGTTGTGATCAGGAAAACAACTGACAATTTACTAGTGATTAGTTTACTGTTGGTTCTGAGTGAGATGAATTTGTCTGGTTTTGAGCTAAAGGTGTCCAGTAGCTAGCAATTAAGGCAACGATGAGCCACCAGAGGGTATTGACTTCAGGCCGATACCAGACAGTATCTACGGTTCCGTGAGCTAGCATACCCAACAAAGTAGCGATCGCTCCAATTAACCAAAATCCCTCTACACTTCTGATTCGTCGCAGTCGTTGGATTTGTAGAAATGCCGTATTAAATGTGACAATTATTAGCCAGAGAAAGCAGCCTAAACCAACAAAGCCAGTTTCTACAGCCACCTCAAAGAAAATCGAATAGGCACTCAGAGCAGTGTAACGAGGGCGTTGGTAGAGAGGATAAACTTTATTAAAAGAGTTGTGGCCGGGGCCAATGCCGAAAATCGGGCGATCGCGAATCATCTCAAAGACCGCATCCCACACATTTCGGCGAAAATTATTACTGCTATCTTTGCGATCGGCAAAAATGCTGAACACTCGCAGGCGCACTGGCTCTACAAATATCACTGCTAGCAGCAATACGCCGATCAAACCTCCCAAGACAATCGGCAGCGACCAAGTACGCCAAAAAGGAGGCATTTCGACGCTTTTCCAATAAACTAGCAATGCCATCACAGCTAAAAATGCTACTACTAGTCCAATCCAACCACCACGACTAAAAGTGAGGATTAGGGAGGCAGTATTGACAATTAGCATTGTTAATGCTAGAGCTTTTTTAAGCCAGCTCTGCCATGCAAAAATTGCCACTAAGCTAAAAATTACTGCTGGTAAGAGATATCCAGCCAATAAGTTGGGATTGCCTAAATAACTATAGACCCTTGTAGTCTTAGATAGAGGAGATTCTGGGTCAACCCAAGTTGCTAGTGCTGTGGCTCCAAAAAACCATTGCCGTAACCCATATACACTAACAATTAACGATACATGTAGATAAAGGATGATAATCCAAGACCGGAGGCGAGGCGACCTTAATACCCTGGCACAAAGGGTAAATAGTAGCAAATACAAGGTCAAGGTTCCTAAGTCGTTAAGTGCCGCCTTTTTCACAGGGGATAATGCTGTTGCAATTGCGGCAACTCCCCAGTAGAGCAATACCAGCAGGTGAATGGGAGTGACTGACGAGACATTTGCTGGTATGACTTCATCAGATAAAGTCAACAGTAGCCAAAATCCTGCACAAGCTACCAGCAACAAACCCACCAACGTACTCGAAGCAAAAGGTGCAAGGGCATATATTAAGCTGAGTAAAGCCGCTGCGATCGCATCTCCCCACTGGAGCAAAATGCTGGTTTGCCGCCAAGAACTCAACAGTCCCACCAGAGAGCGGTGTACGTAACTGGTAGCAAGATATTCTTTGAGCGGTAAAGATGATAAAGTAAATCGTTGCCAGACTAAATTCATAAAAAACATTGAGATCAATTAGCCTGCCGACGCAGAACTTGGAATTGATCATAATGCTTATAGCTATAAAAAGGTAATAACGGAGATTGCACATCGCATGATGGCGCTCTTATTCCTAGCCATCAGCTAATACAAAGTTAAGATAGTCTTTCATGTACTTAGTACAGCTTTACGTAAAATTATGGTGAATTGAGGGTTGAAATTTAAACGCATAGGTAAGCGCAGAAGCACGCAGAGAATTCGCTACGAATTAATTAAATAATAGAGATAGGACTCATATTTACATCTTTCCCAGTCTCCAATCCCCAATCCCCAAGATTAAACATCGCTAATTGCTTGTGAAGGAGTTGCTAGTTGCAGTGGCAAAGAAAGCACATAACGATATCCTGATTCTGGTGAACCTTGAATCAAAATGTGTCCACCGTGCAATTCTGCCAATTGACAACTTAGTAATAGACCCAAGCTTTCACGAGAAAGACTTCCATGTGATTTAGCTAAATTTATACCTGAACTACTAGCAAAGAAATTTGAGTGGGAATCACTCAATTTTTTTGAATTGTCTACTGCCACTGATAAATTATCTAGTTGCTCCTGGTTTTCTGCATGAGTATTGTAAGTTGCTACCTCACCTGTCAGTTCCAGCAGTGACAAAGAATTGAGACGGAAGTAAGGATCAACCTCAGTTATGCCGTCCCCTAGCCAGGGATGGGAAACCCAAATAGTAATGTTGAGCGTATCTTCCTTATAAGAAACATGAATGCGAACAATGCTACCTGTAGCCGCAAGTTGAATCACACTGAAAACCAGGTGATACAGCATTTGCCGCACCTTGTCTTTATCTAAAGGCCAAATGCGATTGCGTCCCGGTTCTATAGACAGGCGAATATCTTGCTCGCGGCGATTCGCTACTTCTTCTAGGGTATTGATAGCTTGTTGGCATAGCATTTCAATATCCACAGGAGCTAGATTTAGCACAGTTGAGTTTTCATCGATAGCTCCTAGTTCGGTAATTTCGTTTACTAGGGAAAGTAAGTACCGACCACTGTGTTGGATAATTTCTAAATATTCTCTCTGCTTAGTCGTCAAAGGCCCATAAATCTCACGTCCTAAAACACTAGCCATACCGAGTACAGATGTTAAAGGTGTGCGTAACTCCTGAGTTAGCTGACCTAAAAGTTCCAGTTTCAGTTGCTTGGTAGAAACAGAGTCGCTATCTTTGGTGGGTGTGGTGATTTTAATCTCTGTGTTAAGTTCGTCATTGAGTGAAAATATAGGAGCATTTTTGGGAGTGTTTGATTCGAGTTTCCCTTGCAAAAGTCGGTTACGTTCAAATTCACTCATGCTCCAACGAGCTATGATTTGTAAAAACTCAATGTCTCTGGTTGTAAAGTTGCGCGGTACTAAATCCATCACCGCCAATGCACCCAAACAATGTCCCTCAGCATCAATCAGTGGCGCTCCTAAGTAAGCACGAATACCATAATCTTGCACCAACTTGCTGCTAGAAAGTACGGGATCTGTAATTTTATGCGTATCATTAATTACAAATATTTGATAGCTATCTACTACCTGAGTGCAGAAGGATTCCCGGCGTGACAGTTGGCGGCTTTGTGCCAAATGATTCATTAATCCCAGCCTAGATAAGCCGACCGCCGACTTGAACCAGTGCCGTTCTTGATCCACAAATCCCAATATGGAAATTGGTGCTTCCAAAAAATGGGCAGCAGTCTGTGTAGCTTCTTCAAAAACTGGAATCGTTTCTGGTTGCCGCAAACCTAAATCTGACAAAGCTTTGAGGCGTTGTTGTTCTCTTGATTCATGAGAATCCCAACCATCCTTTAGGGCAAATAATTTGTTTTCAGGCTCTATCATTGCCACTGCTACCTTAATAATTTCTCGATACTGTAATTGATATAAGCCCTATTACTGGGTTATCAATTGCTATTTTTAAGCATTCCCTAATTTTGCCTCTGACAAACAAATTTGGGGCAAAAATTTTTTATTCCTTCCACTAAGCCGACAATGTGGTATCTACCAGTTACGATTTACTGGTGCTGAATGTTCTTTATTTACCACTGGTGTAGTCTTTATTGCTTGAGATTTTGCAATCAGACTGCGTTAGATTTGGATTCAGCTAGGGTAACCTAACGCTAAGGATAGAATACAAAGTGACTGTCATTATTTATGTATATAAGAGAAAATTTTTTACTGGTATGTTTAAAGTAAATTTACTTAATATAACTACTGTGTTAGTGTAACTATTGATAGCAATTTTTACTGATGACAGATAGTACCCAGGGCTAACAATCCTAGTAAAGGATGACGTAAATAGACCAACCAATATCCCTATGAGTAAGCAAGCTACAAAATTTGTGAAAAGCTTAATTTATCAGCTTTTTGAGTTTTGAAAGAAGTCGGAGGGGCAGTTGCAAAGAAGTCTAATGGCAACTTCGGACAATCAACAGAACAGGGTGTGGTTTTGAATTACCCATAACGTACTCGATAGTTGATATAAGTCTCCATCCAATAGATTAAACCTATTACAATTTCCCGCCAAAAATTGTGTTGGCTTTTCTATTTTTTGCACACGAGAAAATATTTTTAAGGACAACTGGTAATGAATAAAATGACTATTAGAGTTCCTTTTGTAGACCTGAAATTACAACACGAACCAATTCAAACCCAATTACAAGATGCAATCCAATCCGTATTGGAACAGGGAGATTTTATTTTAGGACAAGCACTCTCAGATTTTGAAGCCGCATTTGCAAGAGTGTCTGGGACAGAATATGGAGTTGGTGTTGCATCAGGAACAGATGCGATCGCTCTCGGATTGCAAGCGTGTAATATTGGTGCTGGCGATGAAGTGATTTTACCCGCAAATACTTTTGTCGCAACCTTGATTGGGGTAATCCGCGCTGGTGCCAAGCCAATTCTGGTAGATTGCGATCGCCAAACAGCTTTAATTGACTTAGAAGCCGCAGCAAAGGCAATTACACCTCAGACTAAAGCAATTATTCCTGTACATCTCTATGGTCAGATGGTATCACCACGCGATCTAGTGAACTTTGCCGATACCTACAGACTATTAGTTTTTGAAGATGCAGCCCAAGCACACCTCGCCCAAAGAGACGGATATCACGCTGGTTCAGTAGGGATAGCAGCAGCTTTTAGTTTCTATCCCAGCAAAAATTTGGGCGCATTTGGGGATGGGGGAATGTTGCTGACACGAGATTCAGATGTAGCCCAGAAGATGGTGCGTTTGCGAAATTATGGTGCATCGCAAAAGTATTTTCATACTGAACCAGGTACAAATAGCCGGTTGGATACTTTACAAGCAGCGATTTTGCACAAAAAACTACCATATTTGCCACAGTGGAATCGCGATCGCCTGACTATTGCCCAGCAGTATGATAAAGAACTAGCACCCTTGGCAACTGCTGGCATTATCCCTATGGAAAACCAAAGTGATACAGGACACGTTTATCATCTTTATGTCATTAAAGTTGATGATTCTTGCCCAATAGAACGTCAGCAACTCCAGGAAAAACTCACAGCAGCGGGAATTCAAACTGGCATTCACTACCCAATTCCTTGTCATCTCCAGCCAGCATTCACCAACTTAGGCTATCAGCCTGGAGATTTTCCCCAAGCAGAAAAACTGTCAAAACAAATATTATCATTACCGATGTATCCTGGTTTGAGTAGTAGCCAAGTTAAAGAAGTTGTAGCAGCGATCGCTCATGCAGTATCAACAATTTATCAGGTAGATAATCTATCTCCTGCTGACCTGGGCAGCGTGGTAGCCTGAAATTAATTCATACTTAATTTGTCCTTTGTCCTTTGTCATTTATCCTTTGCAAATGACCAATGACCAATGACTAATGACCAATGACCAATGACTAATACTTAAAATCATGGCACTCCGGCAACAGGTTAAAAACATAAACGCATCAGGCTTGTTAAATCTAGCTGTATTAGGCGTTTTGCTGCTGCTTTATGCTCCTATATTGCTACACTGGTTGGATGGTTGGCTGCACAAAAATATTAGTACAGAACACGAATATTTCAGCCACGGGATTATTGGTCTACCATTTGCGGCTTATCTGGGTTGGATGAACCGGAAAAAGTGGAAACGTTTGCCAGATACCATCCATCCTTTGGGCGCTGTTTTCTTACTATTAGGGGCAGTTTTTTATCTTAGTGGTGTTACAGAGTGGGTTAACATTTCGTTGCCCGTTATCTTGGTAGGATTATGCTTATGGTTTAAGGGAATATCAGGTTTGCGATCGCAAGGATTTCCCCTGCTACTAGTATTTTTGGCAACCCCAACAGCAATGCCTTATCTGATTGCTCCCTATACCTTGCCTCTCCAAAGCTTCATCGCTGGTACAGCAGGTTTCATACTGAATCAATTTGGTATGGAAGTAACCGTAGATGAGATAAATCTCTACGTAGGAGGACGGATTGTGGAAGTTGCCCCCTATTGTGCGGGGCTAAAAATGTTGTTTACGACTCTCTATGTCGGCTTAATGCTGTTGTATTGGACAGATGCTTTGTCTTCACGGCGCACAACTATATCGTTTTTATCTGTTGCTGCGATCGTTAGTACTACTGCCAATATCATTCGTAATACTTTACTCACTTTCTTTCATGGCACAGGTCAAGAAGGAGCTTTTAAATGGCTGCATGACGGATGGGGCGGTGATCTTTACTCTGCTTGTATGCTGGTGTCATTAGTGCCCTTACTGAATTGGATTAATAGCTATTTTTCAGCATCTCTAGAAACTCAGCAAGAAGTAGAAAGTTAGAATCTGGGCATGGGGCATGGGGCATTGGTTCTTCTCCCCTTGCTTCCCCTGCTCCCTCATCTCCCCATAAGTCCTAAATATTACTGAACTCACAATGTTATTTTATAAAGTAAAATTTTGCCTAAGTACTGCAAATTTTACTGATGACTTCCTTCTCCAAGTTTTTTAAAGAAAACCAATTGAGTCAAGTAGCAGCACTTTTGTTATTGCTAGTGCTGCTGGCAATTGGAGGGGTTCCCGGATACCTGACAGGACAATGGCAATGGAAACAGCCGCCCCCTGTTACTACCCTCAACGAGTTAAGACAGATCCGCAAGACTGGGTTAGCCCTTCCTGCTTGGCAAACTACTGAACAAGCAGAACAGCAAATTGGCGAACATAAATGGTCTTTGCAGGTAATAAAAAAAGAAGGTTCCGAATCCCAGGCAATCCTGCTTTTACTGCCCCAAAATGGGCCTATGGATCAACCAGAGGTAGAGTGGACAGACGTTAACGGCTGGGGAAGATCACGCTGGGGAAAGTGGGATGTAGCTCAATCTCGTTCTGCTGAATTTACTGTGAAACCACCTGCAAAGTTGGCATCTAATCTCAAAACTCAAGTAAAAGCTAGGTTCTTTCGCGCCTCCACACCACAGCAAACCTTCGCTGTCTTGCAATGGTACGCTATGCCAGATGGCGGAAATCCATCACCTTTCCACTGGTTTTTGGCGGATCAATTGGCACAATGGCATCAGCAACGCATTCCTTGGGTGGGTGTAAGTATTCTAATTCCAATGGAACCTTTAGGGGAGGTAGAAACATCTTGGCCTTTAGCCCAGTCGATTGGGGAAACAGTACAAGCTGCATTGATGGCAGGCCCTTTGTAGAGTCTGTTATCCATGCCTTTGGGCAAAAATTTATCAAAAGCATCTCTATAATTACGTTCACCCTAAAACTCAGTTAAAAGATGTTGACAATATGAAGTTAGAAATTAAATTTAGCAAAATTATTCTCCTTCTCTTAGTAAATACTTGTAGATAAAAGAGACATTTAGGACATTTTTAGAGTAGAATAACCACTCGGCGCGACTAATTTCTATATCAGTATTTTCTGCACCGATGTTTATAGATGCCAGTTATTATATGCGTGGATTCAGCGCCTTGTGTTGTGCCAGTCTTCAAGTAGGAGTTTTTTTAACAACACCTATCCAACTTGTTGTTGCCCAGCCCTTTCCACCTCAAGGACAATCACCAAGGCAACCCCCCTCGCCTGTTCCAGGTACTGAATTTGTACCTCCAGGTGCAAATGACGAAATTTCCCCCCAACTTAGCCGCTACCTCTTGGGCCCAGGAGATATAATTGGCGTTGTGCTTCAGCGTCCTCCTGGCCCATACCGCTTAGGGATAGGAGATGGAATTAGCGTTTCGGTTCAGCGCTTTCCAGATTTAAGTTTTCAAGCTTTAATCAACCCAGAAGGCAATATTGTAGTGCCATTGCTGGGAACAGTTTTCTTACAAGGTTTAACTTTGCAAGAAGCTCAAGAAAAAATTCGCTTGGGTTTAAATCGTTATGTGGTTGATCCAGTAATAGTTTTAGCCTTAGCAACGCAGCGTCAAGACTTCGGTTTTCAAGCTGTAATTAGTCCAGAAGGCAACATTGTAGTGCCGCAAGTGGGAACGGTATCATTACAAGGTTTAACCCTGGAAGAAGCTCAAGAAAAAATTCGCTTGGGTTTGAGTCGCTTTTTCCCAGATCCAATCGTGGTAGTATCCTTGGCAGGGACGCGACCAGTCCAAGTTACCATTAGTGGGGAAATATTTAGACCAGGAATTTATCCGATTAATTCAACAACACCCCGTGTTGCTGATGCTTTGCTAATATCTGGTGGTTCAACGTTGAATGCAGACCTGCGACAAGTGCAAATACGTCGGAAGCTAATGGATGGTTCTGTGATTTCACAAACTATTGACTTATACGCAGCGCTGCAAAATGGTGGTTCAATCCCTAATTTACGCTTACAAGACGGAGATGCAATCCTCGTGCCGCGTCGTGAAGTTGGTAATGATGACGGTTATGACCGGAATTTGGTAGCACGTTCATCCTTGGCTGTGCCACAAATTAGAGTCAGGGTTTTAAACTATGCTGCGGGAGGTATTTCCATTCAAGCGTTGCCTAACGGCAGTACATTTGTAGATGCTTTAGGAGGAGTAAATCTCGACACTGCTAATCTTCGAGATATCGCTCTGGTTCGCTTTGATCCTGAACGAGGTAAAGCTGTTACTCAGAAACTTGATGCTAAAAAAGCTCTGGGCGGTGATGCATCCCAAAATGTAGCGCTTCAAGATAATGATGTTCTTGTTGTTGGTCGGAACCTCATCGGTAGAATTACTAATTTCCTGACTACCATTACCCAACCTTTCTTTAATGTTCAATCCTTTCTCCGATTTTTTGACAACTTCGGTGGTGGTGGTTCAAATTAGTGAGTCTCACTTTTTTGCTGATTGTTGCTAGATGAACAGAGATAATTGTGATGAGAGAGATAGAGAAGATAATGGTGAAAAATAACAAATCAAAATTGACAGCTGATAACTAAATAACTGACAACTGATTACTGATTCTATATGCCCCTGCCATGACCCCACCAATTGTTAAGCGCTATCTTATTGCTTTTGATAAGTACAAGTGGATTGGACTAGCTAGTTTTGCTTTAGTTGTAGCAGGGTCAACTGTGGTGGCTATGCAACCAGAGCCACCTACTAGCTATATAGCATCTGCTGCACTTACTTATAGTGGCCCACCAGTTTCTTTCTCTGCAACTGGTAGTGAAATCCAACAGCAAGGAAAGGAACTGAATGAGGAAGTTTTACTCTCAAACCAAATAATTGCAGCAGTGGCAGAAAAAGTTGGTGTCAAACCGCAAAAGCTCGGTGCCAGTGTTGTCCTTTCTGTACCTAAAAAAAATCCTAGGAGTGGAGAATTAGAATCTAGTATCTTGGAATTGAAATATGTCGATGGTGATGCCAAACGAGCCATACAGGTCTTGACAGAATTGATGCAAGCAATGGTCAAGTTGAGCAGTGATATCAATACTGGACGATTACAAGCAATTATTGAAAAGATTAACGATCGCACACCACAAGCTAAACGAGAACTGCAAGTTGCTGAACAGAAGTTGGAACAGTACGATCGCATAGAGCGAACAGCAATATTAGCAGCCGAGAATGGCAGCTTGTTAAGCGCTATTACTGCTAGCCAAAATCTCCAACGGCAAATTCAATTAACCATTTCTGGAGTTGATGGGCAACTTCGTAGTTTACAAAATAAGTTAGGCTTAACAGTCGGACAGGCTTATATTTCTTCTGCTTTGAGTGCTGATCCCATAATTGGTAACTTGCGAGCGCAAATTTATCAAAGTGAGTCGCAAATCGCCGTGCTCAGAAAAGATTTGCGACCGGAACACCCAACGATGGTTCAGTTGCTACGTCAGAAACAAGCTGCGGAAGAATTGCTGCAACAACGTGCCTCTGAGGTATTAGGTGGTGATGGAACAGCCGCTCCGCTTCAGGGTAGTGTTGCAGGTATTCGCACCCAAAGCAGCTTAGATCCAGCCCGCCAGCAATTGGCAAACCAAATGGTGTCTTTGCAAACCCAACGAGAGACGCTACAACAACAACTAACTCAAGAAATCCAACAAGAAGCGCGACTACGGCAAGAGTATTCTCTGATACCTAATAAGCAATTAGAGCGATCGCGTTTAGAACAGGAGGTTGCGCTCAAAAAAGCTATCTATGATCAAATGCAGGTGAAATTAACCGATGCTAAAACCGCAGAGGCAGAAACTACCAGCAGTCTCAGCATTGCCAGACGCCCCACTGTTACTGTCGATCTAAAACCTCCGAAGAGTGTGCCTATTACCCTTGCTGTGGGTGGTTTCTTGGGTCTGGTAATTGGTGGCGGGGTGATATTTTTGTTGGGAGCGCTGGAAGGAACTTTCAAAACCAGAGAGGATATCCGCCAGAGTCTCAAGCAACGGGAAGTGGCAGTGTTGGGAGAATTGCCTTTAATGCCAGTTGATGATTTGGATCAAGATGCTGTGCCGGTGTTATTTTCCCAAGATTCTCCTTATTTAGAATTTTATGAGAAATTCCGTAGTAATCTGCGCCGGATTGGTGGTAAAAACTTAAAGGTGGTGTTGGTTACTAGCACCAGTAGCCTAGAGGGTAAAACAACAAGTGCATATAACTTGGGTGTAGCTTCAGCCCGCGCTGGTAAAAGAACCTTAATTATCGAAACAGATTTGCGATCGCCTTCCCGTTGTACATCCCTGAATGTAATTCCTGATCCTGAAGCAACTATTGAACCCCTGCGTTATTACGCTAACTTGAGTGAATGTATTCGTTTAGTGCCTGATGTAGAAAATTTATACATTGTCCCCAGCCCCGGTCCTGTACGGCAATCCGCTGCTATTCTTGAATCTAGCGAAATGCGGCGGCTGATGGAGGATGTGCGGGAACGTTTTGATTTAGTGATTTTAGATACTAGCCCTCTCAGCATATCTAATGACCCTTTGTTAATCCAGCCCTACAGCGATGGGATCGTACTAGTAGCGCGACCACACTATACACAAGAGAATATGCTAGGTGAGGCTATTGATCAATTAGTGGAAGCTGAACTAGGGTTATTGGGAGCAATTATTAATGGTGCTGATATCACCGTTTCTGCACCTGAACAAGTTGCACCATCATCGACATCATCAACATTTACATCTGAGGTGGAAGAATCTGAAGAAGTTTCGGCGAGTGCCAACAAAAACTAATAGTTTCCAAATATGGAGATTTTAACGCAGAGGATACGCAGAGCTTTCATAAGCATTACGAGTTTTAGGAAATGCTGTATTTAGTCGCGCCTAAACAAGCCAAATAGGGGAGCGAGAATTACTCCAAAAACAAAACCACCGATGTGGGCCCAGTAGGCAACTCCACCGGTTTGCACAGCCATATTAGCCGCTGTTTGCAGAGTAGCAAGACCAGATATTACATTTTGCACAACAAAAAGTCCAATGATTACTAGTGCTGGAACTCTGATTGTGGTGATGAAAATCCCCAAAAAAACTAAAGTCATGACTTTAGCGTGAGGAAAGCGGATAATGTACGCACCCAAAACTCCAGAAATTGCACCACTTGCCCCCAAGGAGGGAATCTCAGAATTCATGCCAATAAACCATTGACACAAGGCAGCTAAAGCACCACACGCCAAATAAAAAATCAGATATTTTAAATGACCCAATCGATCTTCAATATTGTTGCCAAAAACCCAGAGAAACACCATATTTGAGATTAAGTGCCACCAACCACCGTGTAAAAATTGCGACGTAAATAACGTTATCCATTCTTCACCCAAATTGGTGGTTAATTCTTGAGGTACTACCGCATATTGATTGAAAAACTGACTCAATTGTGCATTTGACAGGCTCACCTCGTGAAGGAAAACTAAAATATTCATGCCAATTAACCCGTAGGTGAAATACGGGGTGATTCGCGTCGGATTTTCATCGTAGAGGGGAAACACAGGTGTTTTTCCTAAATTATTGACTAACTGCAATATAGCTTGTAAGGCTAGCAGTTGCGAAGGCTAGGCAATTTCACCTATTAAATTAATCAGTATGATTGAGGGACGAAGTATAACATGAAGAGTTACTTATACCAAGATTCTTTCAGGGATTTATCGCTAAATAAACCCAACAGGGGGCCGAGAATTGCCCCAAAGATAAATCCGCCTGCATGGGCCCAGTAGGCGATACCGCCGCTTTCCATGCCAATGTTGGTACGTGTTTCAAAACTAGCAAGTCCGTAAAAGGCTTGTTCGAGAAACCAGAATCCTAAAAAGAAATAGGCGGGAACGCGGAAAGTCGGGAAGAAAAATCCTAAAGGTACAACGCCTAGAACTTCGGCGTTAGGGAAGCGGAGAATATATGCACCCATGACACCTGCGATCGCACCACTTGCACCCAAAGAAGGAATGCTAGAATCTTGAGCGAAGAACCACTGAGTTAAGGATGCTAAAATACCGCAAGATAAATAAAAGAGTAAATATTTGGCATGACCTAACTTATCTTCAACGTTGTTGCCAAAAATCCAGAGAAATAGCATATTGCCACCTAAGTGCAACAATCCCCCATGCAGAAATTGTGAAGTAATCAAAGTTGCCCACTCTGGCACTGGTTGATGTACAGAAACACCTGCAAAGCTTAAGCTGAGTTCTCGTGGAACTACAGCTGCAAGGTGTAAAAACCCATTTAATGCTTGTGGGGGAAGACTTGCTTCATAAAGAAAAGCGAGGACGTTGGCAGCAATCAGTCCATAAGTAACATAAGGCGTGATTTTTGCAGGATTATTATCGCTAATTGGAACCACGGGCGTTTTTCCTAATTTGTTAAGACAGCGATTCTACAATACGGAATTTTGTAAGTAGTTTCTTCTACCTCATGGATGGATCTCAGTATTATATTTAAGATTTATTGTAGGACTACCCCCTGAAATAGTAGGTTTCATGAGATAAATTTCCAGTTAGAGAAAAAAGCAGCTTGACCACAGTGCTGATTTTGTTCATCTAAGATGTTCCATAGGGTGGTATCTTCTATGTAGAAGCGTTTACCAGTGCTAGAAGTGCGGATACCGGAATAATTATTGATAAAGCCTTTAGTTGTTGCTTCTGATAATAGGCGATCGCGTTCTTCCTGCACAACCTCTTCAGCCGATTTTCGGGAAGGCATTTTGGTAAACTCTTCCCAAGAAAGCTCCCATAGTTCCAACGCTTTGCGATTACCATAGTTAAAAATTGGATCTGACTCAGTGCCGTGAGAAACTAAGACAAAAGGTGCTTCAAATAACGCCTTTGCTGTTTCAAATTCAGAAGCATTGGCATCTAGCAAACAATTTCCTGTCCAATGCTGAAAACTATTTATTAGATATTGACTGTGGAGAATAATAGCCTCTTGCTGCCAAGGAAACTCAATCACACTGGTCATAAAAAAGTAGAAATATAACGTCAAGAATTTAGTATGACAAAACTTGACTCATTTTAGGGGTTGACGAGTTCTCCCCAAGCCTGAAAATATTCTACTTAATGCCTATTAGCTAGCAAATTTATGTTTTTTTCAAATTCTCTGGAAAATCAACTCCAGCGCTGGAATGAAACCATTCGCAATCAGCCGAAAAATCCCAATGCTTACATTCGTCGAGGCATGGTTAACTTTCAACTGGCCAAGATTGATGAATCTATTCAAGATTTTGATATGGCGGAGCAATTGGACACCCGTATTAAACCGTATCTCTGGCAACGGGGATTATCGTATTATTATGCAGAAAGATTTGCTGAGGGCGCTGAACAATTTGAAATAGATTTGACAGTGAATGCTCAAGATGTAGAAGAAACAGTATGGCGATATCTCTGCATAGCTCGTTCTTTAGGGGTTGAAGAGGCACGTAATTCTTTACTAACTGTGAAAAATGACCCTCGACGTATTATGCAATGCGTATATGATTTGTATGCAGGAAATTGTACACCAGATGATGTTTTAACTGTTGGTCAATCAGAAGGAATAAAAGGAAGTTTTTACAGTCATCTTTACTTGGGATTATATTACGAAGCTCAAAATAATCTTGATTTAGCTCAGGATTACATAGTGAAAGCTGCTGATAATTACAAAATTGATGATTATATGTGCTATTTAGCGCAGGTACATAAAAAATTACGAGGGTGGATATAGTCTTTATAGTGACAGATATGGCACTCTTCGACGAATCTTTGCTACACCATGCACAATTCCTAACACTGCACCGATGTAAAGTCCAATATGGATTCCCCAAACCAACATAAATCTAGAAACTTCTGCTGGCTGAACTACTGGCGTAATCTGATCGGCAAAGAAGGGAAATTGAAAATAATAAAATATGAATCCTGTTATTTGAGCAACTACAATTGCCCAAATAATGGGATACCGTGCCATTTTAAGTAATTGACGATAAGACAAAGGTAACTTTCGTCTCTGATTAACCAAGAGAAATATGCCGTAGCTTAAAAAACCAGCAAAAAACCCTGCCTGAAATCCAACCTCACTCACTTCCCAGCGAAAATTAGAACCATAAGGAACATTTTTGAAGTAATAAAAGTAAGCGGGTGAGAGAGTACAGGTAATCTGATCGTTAACGATACCAAACCCAGCACCAATTAAACCGGACACGATTAAAAACGAATATTCCTGAAGTTTTGTCGGTTTTGTGGGATTACGCCAGTAGTCTACAGCTACAACCAAACCCATCAGCAAAAACAAAATCAGCAGTCGGTATTGATATGGAATACTTTGCATAAGACAACTGGTTTAATCCCAAATTAGCCTTTCAGGAAGTGTAATTATTTACAACTTCTTCAGAATTTTTACCATTGTATGCGACTTATTTGGGGAGATAGCATCAAATTCAAAGACAGTCGGAAGGTCAGATTGCCAAGATTCTTATAACCTTTATCTGGAATCCTATTATGAACATCGCTGAACAGATTTACGCACTCGTTAAATCCCTTGCCCAAGAGCAAGCTAGGGAGGTCTTGAGTTTTGCTGAATTTATTCGTAATAAGAACCTAAATGATAACCAACCCATCGACATAGCAGACTCAGTTTCTTGGGCAGAACTTGTTTATTCCCTTAGTGGAACTTGGAAAGAAGACTTTCCAAGCCTGGAAGATATTCGGGCTGAAATGGGACAAGACATCCTACGGGAAAGTCTCTAGATGTACGTTTTAGATACCAACACCCTAATTTACTACTTCAAGGGTCAAGGACAAGTTGCTCATAACCTTCTCAGTATCTCTGCTGAAGAAATTAGTATTCCGACAATCGTTGTTTTTGAGTTACAAGTCGGTATTGAAAAATCCACCTCGCTAGCAAAACGTACCCAGCAACTTCAGCAACTTTTAAGCTGAGTAAACCTGGTTCCCTTCGATTACAATGCTGCTCTTTGATGCTGCTAAAATTCGCACCCAGTTAGACAAGCAAGGAACTCCAATTGGCCCGATGGATATTTTGATTGCAGGAATAGCTATAGCACTTCAAGCGACTCTTGTAACTCACAATGTCAATGAATTTTCTAGAGTTGCGGGACTTGCGATTGTTAACTAGTATTAACTATCTCTGATGTCAATTTTCGGTGGCTTCAGTTTCAAACTGCACTTGTCGATACAAATTAGCGATCGCAATTTCCACATCTACAGATTCTAGCCGCAATATATCGCCCAAATTATACTCCGACAGCACCCATTTCCCCTGTTCGTTGCGTCGAAACACTTCTACACCCGGTTGCGCTACTTGTACTAAGACATATTCTTGCAAGGTTGGAGATTGGCGATATTTGGCAAACTTTTTCCCCCTATCAGCTGCTTCTGTTGAAGGTGATAGCACTTCGATAATTAAGCAGGGAAATTGTACCAATTGTGGATCAGTATCTCGCTCATCGCAAGTCACCACCACATCTGGATAAAAATACTTTTGCCCCGGTTCTACCTGCACCTTTACATCTACAATGTATACTTCACAGGTGCGATCGGCTAAGGCATCATCTAAGAGCTTAAAGAAATTTCCAGAAACCCGATTATGGTTGCGTGTAGCACCGCTCATCATCACAACTTCGCCATCCCAATACTCGTAGCGTTCCTCTTGGGTAGGTTCCCAAACCAGGTATTCTTCTGCACTCATCAAAATGTTGTCGGGTAAAGCAACCATTGGTACGATCCCTTAATGATTCACTTGATTTAGGATAGCTAAAAAATGGCGTTCTCTTTTAGTATGACTAGAAAAACGTTCGTGGACTCACTAACGTTTTTCTAAATTACGAATTATTTAGATTTTTCGCAATAATTCCCGAATAGCGATCGCACAATCAGGGAAAGCTAAAGGTGAAATTGTCACATCCTCTGCAAGTATGCTCTCACTGTGATAGCCGTCTGGACTAGGGAGACGATACATATATAACTTGCGTCCATTCACATCTAAAATCCAGTACTCAATAATCCCTGACTTAGAGTATGCGATCGCTTTGACTTCGCGATCGTACTTGAGACTGGAATCAGCTATTTCAATCAGTAAAAATACTTCGGAAGCATTGGGATGGTGATCCTCATAATCTAATGGATTCAGCTTCACCACTGAAATATCTGGTTCTGGTTCCGAATAATCATCAAGTTGCACTGGCGACTAGATTCTTAATAAAACTTTGTCACCCAAACGTTGACGTAACAACCTTTCTGTGCGGGTAATTGCTGATTCGTGAGCAGTACCTTTTGCTGACATTCTAATGATTTGTCCCGCGATTAATTCTAAGCGTTCTTCAGGATGAAAAATTCCCGTTTCCGCCATTTGGTGATATTCTCGAACACTAATTAGGCGAATATTGGTGAGCATAAGATTCACGTTAACGTCCTAACATTTTATCCCGGAGATGTTTAATGCGATCGCAGAAGCTTGTCATTAACGGCTCAAATCAGCGGTGTCGACTCTAACGCATTGTTAGACCGCGTTTTGGCGTCAAGATTTATACTTTGCCATTAGAACAACGGCTAGCTTTACCAGCGACAGATAAAATATAAATGAAGCCAACGCATCTGTCTGGTACAAGCGTTTCTTAGGTATTCAAGGACTGAGATTGTTGGCTTTCGTTTCATACCTCAATCTAGTCTACTAAGTGACTTAATTGCACTAAAAGGAAGTGGCGATGAAAAAAGTAGCGGTGTTTGGCAATACTGGAGGCGGTAAATCAACTCTAAGCAAAAGATTATCGGAAATCACTGGTTTACCACTTCACGTCTTAGACAAGATTCAATATCAATCAGGCGGGATTGAGGTTCCACAAGAAGAATATAAGCACACCCATGAGAAAATTTTGGTTACTGACCGTTGGATTATTGACGGGTTTGGTTCCATAGAAACTGTCTGGCTAAGACTGAACAAGGCGGATACTCTAATTTTTATCGATTTACCGCTATATGTGCATTTCTGGTGGGTGACTAAACGACTAATTACAGGCTTTTTTAAACCGCCAGAAGGCTGGCCGGAAAAGAGTCCAATATTTAAGAGTTCGCTTACTAGCTATCGCGTGCTTTGGTTATGTCACAAATATTTGACCCCAAAATATCGTGAGTACATCAAGCAAGCTCAAAGTACTAAAAGTGTTTATCACATTCGCTCAACGGAGCAGATTTCGCAATTTTTTGAATTAATTGAAAATGAGACTAATTTAAAAGATGATGCATCAGCCTAATGCCGGAGTTGAAACACACCTCCGGCTAAAGGTAATTCATATTATTAGGCAAATATTGGTCAGCATAAAATTCACGTTAACGTCCTAGCATTTTATCCCGCAGATGTTTAATGCGATCGCGCAATTTCCCCGCCTCTTCAAATTCTAGTTTCTTCGCCGCCTCTTTCATCTGTGCTTCCAACAAAGTAATCAACCCTGGAATCTGTTCTAATGGCAGTTCATCTAGATGTTCATCTACAACTTTCAAGTCTGTTGCATTCAACCGCCGAGATACATCTAAAAAAGCCAAAATCGCATTACTTGATTTTTTCACTATTGGTTGCGGTGTAATCCCATGCAATCGATTATGTGCCGTTTGAATCCCCCGCCGCCTGTCTGTTTCATCAATAGCTTTAATCATGCTACCTGTCATATTATCGGCATACAAAATCGCTTGTCCCTGGACGTGACGCGCGGCTCTACCAATAGTTTGAATTAAGGAACGCTCGGTTCTTAAGAAACCTTCTTTATCTGCATCCATAATTGCCACTAAGGAAACTTCGGGTAAATCCAAACCTTCTCGCAGCAAGTTCACACCAACCAAAACATCAAATTTTCCCTCGCGCAAGTTCTGCAAAATTTCAATGCGCTCAATAGAAGTAATCTCGGAATGTAAATACCGTACCCTGATACCGTGGTCTTGCAAATATTCGGTTAAATCTTCAGCCATGCGTTTGGTTAATGTGGTAATTAACACTCGTTCATGGCGATCGGCTCTATCTTTAATTTCTCCTAATAAATCATCAATTTGTCCTTCCGTAGGACGCACAGAAATTTCTGGATCAACTACTCCAGTTGGTCTAATCACTTGCTCAATTACATTATCTTCTGAAACTTCTATTTCCCAATTTCCAGGAGTTGCGGAAACAAAAATACACTGATTCACCTTTTGCCAAAATTCTTCTGCTTTTAAAGGACGGTTATCAGCAGCGCTAGGAAGACGAAATCCATGTTCAATTAAAACTTTTTTTCTCGCTTGATCGCCGTTATACATCCCGCGAATTTGGGGTACAGTAACGTGAGATTCATCAATAATTAATAGCCAATCTTTGGGAAAATAATCAATTAAACATTCTGGTGATTCTCCAGCTTGTCTTCCTGCTAAGTGACGGGAATAGTTCTCAACGCCGTTGCAATAACCGACTTCGCGCAGCATTTCTAGGTCATAGCGTGTACGTTGATCTATGCGTTGCGCTTCTAATAGTTTCCCAGCTTGTTCTAAGTCTAGTTTTTGCTGTTTTAATTCGGCGGCGATGTCATTACAAGCTACTTCTAACCGTTCTTCTGGGGTGACGAAGTGACGCGCAGGGTAGACATTCACTGCTTCCAAACTCTTGAGTATTTCCCCTGTCACCGGGTCAATGTACCGAATCGCGTCTATTTCATCACCAAAGAATTCTACACGAATAATCCGGTCTTCATAAGCTGGGCCAATTTCTAAGACATCACCTCGGACGCGAAATTTTCCCCGACCCATTTCGATGTCGTTACGGCTGTATTGAACATTTGCCAAATCTCGTAAAATTTGGCGTTGATTTACTTCCATACCTATCTGAAGAGGGATGGCAGCTTTCAGATATTCTGCCGGCATTCCCAAACCGTAGATGCAACTGATGGAAGCAACGACAATGACATCACGGCGTTCAAACAGCGATCGCGTCGCTGAATGCCGCAACATATCTATTTCATCATTAATCGCTGCTGTTTTTTCAATATAAGTATCGGTAACAGGAATATACGCTTCTGGCTGATAGTAATCGTAGTAGCTGACAAAATACTCGACTGCGTTGTTGGGAAAGAAATCTCGTAACTCGTTACAAAGCTGTGCAGCCAAGGTTTTGTTATGGGCCAGAACTAAAGTCGGCTTGCCAATTTTCTCAATAACTGCTGCTACCGAAAATGTCTTGCCTGTTCCAGTGGCTCCTAGTAAAGTTTGATAACGATTGCCTGATTGGATACTAGCAGTTAGTTGTGCGATCGCTTGTGGTTGATCGCCTGTGGGACTAAAGGGAGCTTGAAGACAAAATTCTGTCATACAGTTTTGCTGAAAATACCCTATCTCATGGTGACGATTCCGCCCTGTATCCATTGTAGCTGGCTTATTAGACCAAAATAAATGGCAATAATTTTTTACAAAAATTATTAATTAAAATTTACTTATGTATCAGTTTTAAAGATACTTATATCTATGTGAGGTTTTTTAAGGTTAAACTCTTAATGTATATGGGAAAAAATTTCATCTTTCCTTAATTATTGTAAAATCCAATTAACAAACTAGAGGTTTTCGTTTATGACTATTAGCAACGCTGGCAAAGCAACCAGTTCTCGGCAAAAGCCTGCCAAGTCTCCAGGGGAAGGTACAGAGGAAGTTGAAAATCAACAAGACCAGAGCTTGAATGCAGATAAAGTCGAGGAAGTTACTGAACTGCCAGTGGGAGCTTCTGGAACACTCGCCATTTCTGGAATTCGTCCAATAGGCGCTAGCGACTTAGAAGTTGCTGAACACCTCTCAATTGCTGGGGTGCGTCCCGTTAGCACTAGTACCTTGGAAGTAGTTGAAACCTATAACTCAATGGGTATTCGTCCAATTGGTGCTAATACATTCCAAGTTGTTGAAAGTATCAACCTCTCTGGGATTCGTCCAATTGGCTCAAGTTTATTGGTAATTGATGAAAGCTATTCCACCTTCGGTAATCGTCCAATAGCATCAAATGAGATTGACAATTCTGAAAGCCTAATGGGTTTTCTAGATTAGAAAAAAATATCACCATATACTTTATTAACCCAGTTTCCATGCGAAACTGGTTTTTTTATTTAAACAGTCAAAAGTAGAAATTACTAGATTTGCATTTGTTCTATGTCTTTTAGCATAGGTAACTAAACTATTCTTACCTTATTTTATATTCACTCAACAGCCAGAACACTTACTACAACTACCTTTCTTAATTACGAATTACGAATTACGAATTACAAATTATTTAATATGCCTTGTGGTGGAAGGCTTTAGCAAAATAATTAAGCTACTGTGTAATAGTAATCACAAAAGATTTCAAAGTTAGTTATAGCTTTGAAGTGAATTTTTTACAAAATCAGGAGTACAAAATGAGTATTGAAGATCGCGCTAAAGCTGCTGCTAAAAATGTTGAAGGTAAAGCCCAAGAAGCATTAGGAAATATCACTGGAGATCCAGAAGATAAAGCTAAAGGTAAAGCCAAGCAAGCTGAAAGCGAAGTACGTCACGGAATTGAAGACGTAAAAGATAATGTCAAGAAAAACATTGACTAGCAATTCATAACCTTTTTGCAGCTAGGGATATCAATGGGATGGATTCCATTTTGCCAAAAGGTATGGAGTGTTAGAAAATCAATGTTATACACCTTTATTCTCTTTTTAGGAAGTGTAGAAAAATAAAGGAATAGCTTGATTTTTTGAACTTTTGTAGAGGCGTGATTAATTACGTCTCTACAATTATTATTATTCTTACAAAATTAAGACTGTACGAACTCAGATCCCCCAGCTCCCTTCAAAAATGAGCTTTAGAAAATCCTCACTTTTTAAATTTAAGCTTCTAAAAGTTAGATAATCTATTTCTATAAATTCAAAACTTATAAATTCAATTAGTTTAATTTGGCAAGCTAAGTAGATTGGCAAAATAAAACCGTACTATCTAAAGATTGGGATGGGCATTGCCCGCCTTTATTTTTTACCTACTATTCAGTAGAGATTATGTATAATACATTATTTATATTAGCGTGAGTTCCACGAGTTTGATTTGACCCCTCTCCAAACCTTTCCCCGAAGCAGAGAGGCTTAAGAAGCTAATTTTTGCGTTGCTCCTCTTTTTGCGCTTTGGAGAGAGAACCGGGGAAAGGGAGGTCTGTTGAATTCACGCTAGATTATTTATTTTTAATCAAATAAAATTCACATAAATCTTACATACTTACATATATGTTTTTTCCTTAAAGTGTAAAATAACTTTATTATTTATAGCTTTTAGCTGCATTTTAAAATATTTTCATCAAAAAAATATCTTAAAGTTTTCATAAATATAGGTAATGATTTGTTGAAAATATATTCTTGTGTAGCGATATTAAGTTGGAGATTTACGAAAAAACACGTAATTCTTCCTAAGAATATCAAATACCCATAATAAGTGTCATGAATAGATTTCAGGTAAGACAGAAGTTACAGAAATATTTGCCTGCTGACATACGCAAAGCTACTTTGAGTACATTTGCAGTGCTTGGTGTCAGTTTTGGGTTTGCTGCCTTAAGTTCGCCAGCATCCGCAGCTTTGTTGTTTCGTGAGAGCTTCGACAATGCGGCACTTTCCATAGATGCTTTTGGTAGCACCAGTAACAATGGCACATTGCAAACAGACGTACCTGTAGGTGCAACTGTTCTCAAAGCATACCTTTATGCCTCTTCTGTTTGGGAGGATTATAATGGCCCTGTAAGTGATGTCAAACTGAACGGTAATTTGTTGAAGGTTGCTGATGCCTTTGTACTCGCGCCTAACGAAAACCCAGCAACTACTGTACGTTGGGATGTTACCAGCCTTCTTAGCTCTTTAGGAGGTTTGCAAAACCATACTATTGAAGAGCTAGGAGACAATGACGGTGAAACTTTAGTTGTGTCTTATCAAGATGCCACAACCGTCGGTTTGTCGTCTTTTATCTTAGACGGCGAGCTATCCCCCACAGGAGACACAACCAGGTTGAATTTTGATCAACCTTATAGCGGTGGCGACTTTATAGTATCTTTTGCCGATACCTATAGCATTCAGCCATCTGGTCAATTAACTATTGTGGACGTGATAACAGACTCTACTAGCTCTCGACGCTTAACTAGCTCTGCTGGCGGTCAGGATGATGGAGAAGGAGCTAATGGTGCTCTAATCACTGCTGGCGGTATTGGTGATAGTTTGACTAACCCAGATCCGTTTGCCTCTGATTCTGGCGGTTTTAGGACTGATGATGAACTTTATAATCTAGCTCTTGGTAATAGCGCTGATCCTAATCCTTTTATCCAGGCAGGTGATACGTTCGTCGAGTTAAATACTGTAAACCCAAGTAATGATGATAATGTGTATAGTCTGTTTATTACCAGCAAATTCAAAACTAAAGTGTCTGTACCCGAACCTTTAACTACATTGGGTTTATTAATGGTCGGTGGTTTTGGTCTAGCTTTCTGCCGCAAGTACAAGCAGCAACGAAAAGATACGGCAAGAGCTTAGGTCAACAACTTCTAAATAGGTACGATAGAGCGTGTTAAGTGTGTAGTTAAAAATTTATAATTTCACACTTAACATTCTGTTTAATGTATTCTTTGGTAAAAGATGGTGCAATATTACCTAAAAATTAGTTTAATTTTTGCTCCTGCACCAATACCTGCCTTTTTAATGGGAATATCTACGCTGGTCGTAGCTGCGGCAACTTTCGCCTGAAAATTATTCGAAATCTCAAAAAATTGTAGTAACATACCACAGGCATTAACTATCTTCAGCGACATCTGATTGTTAGCGCTCTTAAATTTACAATTGATGGGAATATACCGTGAGCCTAACTCTTTATCTCCTCCGTCACGGACAGACAGAATGTAGTCGCAATAATTCCTTTTGCGGTTCTATAGACTCAGAACTTACCCCAGAAGGGTTGGAGATGGCAAAGGCTTTTGCTGATGCATATAGTTCTATGGATTGGACAGCAATATTTTGTAGTCCAATGCGGCGGACTGTATTGACAGCAAAACCCTTATGTGAAGCAATAGGGATGGAACCACAACTTAGGGATGGTTTAAAGGAAATCAACTATGGCAAGTGGGAAGGAAAAACGCCAGAAATAATTAGCCGTGAATATCACGATGATTATATTCGCTGGTCAGCAGATCCGGCTTGGAATGCTCCTACTGGTGGAGAAATGGCGGTTACAATTGCTTCTCGTGCCTTGCAGGTAATTGAAGAAATTAAACAAAGTTACAGTAATGGTAATGTTTTAGTTGTTGCACACAAGGCAACTATCAGAATAATTCTGTGTAGTTTGCTGGGGATTGATGTGGGACGCTTCCGTTTTCGTTTGGGATGTCCTGTTGCTTCGGTCAGTATTGTAGAATTTACCTCACATGGGCCGTTGTTAAAGGTTTTGGCAGACCGTAGTCATTTGGATGAGCGGTTGCTAAATTTACCAGGGACGTGAAGGAGTCACTTGTATCGCATTGCTTTCGCTAGGGCAGTATTTTATAAATTGAAAGCTACAGGCATTGATTTCATACCTCGCAAGGATGGGTTTTGATGCCATTCAATTCGATCTGTATCCAAGTGGAGATTACTAAGGCGGCGCACAATGGTGTCGATGGCAATTTGTGCTTCAAGTCTGCCAAGAGATGCACCGAGGCAAAAGTGGGTTCCTTTTCCAAATGCCAAGTGTGGGTTTTCAGAGCGTGTAATGTCTAATTTATCGGGGTCTAGAAATTGCTCAGGGTCACGGTTGGCAGCACCAATTACCAGAAATAGGCGTTGCCCTTGGCTAATTTGTTTGCCATCAATTTCGAGATCGGTAACTGCTATGCGGGCTTGACGTTGTACTGGGCTGTCATAGCGCAAAAACTCTTCTACAGTAGTTGTAATTAGCGAGGGATCATCCTTTAACTTTTGCATTTGACTAGGATTTTTGAGTAAAGCAAGTAAGCCGTTAGCAATCAAGTTAGTGGTAGTTTCATGACCCGCAAAAGTTAAGAAAACGCAATTGGATAAAATTTCGTCGTCATTGAGAGAATTTCCCTTTTCTTGTGCAAAGATGAGGCTACTCATGAGATCATCTTGGGGATTATGACGACGTTCTTCAAGGATGTGGCGGAAATATTCGGTCATTTCGATAATACTTTGTTGAGCGGTGGTCAAAATTTCTGGCTTCATGCGGAACATGCCAAAAAATCTTGCCAAATCGCTAGACCATTTCTTAAACTGTTCGCGGTCTTCGGACTTTGCGCCCAGCATTTGGGCGATGACGATCGCGGGCATTGGATAAGCTAAATCATGAATAATATTCATGTTACCCCGCTCATAAACACCATCAATTAGTTCGTCTACTAGCGTCTGAATTTGCTCTGCCATGCTGCCAATGATACTAGGAGTGAATGCCTTGTTAAATAACGGACGCAGACGTGTGTGTTCTGGAGGGTCGCAAAATAGAATCCATTTTGATAGAGTTTCCAGAAGGGGAAGTATCTTCTGTTGCTCTGATTCTGGTATTTTACTAATAGGTGGACGCTTGGACGAAATCCGTTTATCTTGCATAGCTGCGGCAACGTCCTTATAGCGCATTAGATACCAGCCCCCAAAAAAATCACTCCAGTAAACAGGATCTTCTAATAAAATACGGCGGTAGGTAGGATAGGGATTGTCCAGTACTTCCTGGGCAGATAGATTGTATCGGTCTTGTTCTAGAGTACTGGGTGACGACATGAGTTAAAAACGATTAAGGATATAACTCAATAATTCTATATGTGGTGGCATCCCCGATCAAAAGTAAGATTCAGATTGCTTCGTATGTACTGCGAAATACTAGCTCAAATAACTGCAACTGCTTCCCTTACGAAAATAATTGGTATGATTTGGGTTTGTGTGGATTTTGATTCATAATTTATTCAAATTTTTATGCAGCCAGTTATTGAAACAATTTTATTACGTCAAATGGCTTCAGGCGATCGCCTATCCTTACAACTATACAAATTTATTGGCGCTCAATCTGGTAAAAAGGTATACATTCAATCTAATCTGCACGGTGCAGAAATTGCTGGTAATGCCGTTATTCATCAGTTAATTGAGTTTTTATTAAAAATAAATGATACAGATTTAACTGGAGAAATCTGGCTGGTTCCCGTTTGTAATCCAATGGGGACAAATGAACGCGCTCATCATTTTTCTCCTGGACGATACTGCATTTATGAAGCCAAAGACTGGAATAGGATATTTTGGGACTATGAGAAAGAAGCTGATGATTTAGTTGCTTTTACTAAATCTCAACTTCATAGTGATCTAAAGGTCATTCGACAAAATTATCTAACTATAATTAAGCAAGAATTCGCAAAAATTTTAGAAAAACTTAATTCTTCTAGCGGTGTTCCTTATACTGAGATTTTTGCCTACAAACTACAAAACCTCAGTTTAGATGCAGATTATTTAATTGATTTACATAGCTCTACAAATCAAGCTTTAGATTACGTTTATTACTTCCAAAATCGAGAAGATAGTGCAAAATACTTTCTACTCGATTTTGGAATTTTGCTTGATAAATACGATGGTGATGCTTTTGATGAAGCTTTTATCAAACCTTGGTTAGCACTGGAAGCTTGTTTTAAAGAGTTTGGTAGAGAAATCAAGTTTGATGTGGAAGCTTGGACACTAGAATTAGGAACAGGAATGCAAATAAACCCTGATTCAGTCGCTAAAGGTGTACTGGGTGTGAAAAACTATTTAGCGCAAAAAGGTGTAATACAAGTTTCTAATTTATCAGAAGACGCAAAAACTCATGAGATGACTTTCGCATCTAGCAGCAACCGGAAAAAATATTATGCGATCGCAGGTGGCATGATTCAATCCAGAATAGAATTAGGTACTAAAGTCAAAGCTGGAGACAAACTCTATCAAATTCTCAGCTTTAATAAAGAAGGTCAACTACCTAGTGTAATTGATGTCTGCGCTCAACAAGATGGATTAGTTTATGATGTCGCAACCAACCAAGCTGTGAATGAAGGCGAGTTTGTATTGGGAATTGTTAGTTAGAGCATGGGGTATTGGGCAAGACGCGATAAATCGCCGTCTCTACAAAAGACTAATTATTGTAGAGACGGCGATTCATCGCGTCTCTTGCCTTAACCGATTGGCGACAATTTCCTGGAATTGGAGTTTATGCGTAAGTATATAAATATATCCTGGTATTTACGTTGAGCTAACTTGTGTATGGCAGTCATCACGATTCGGGAAAAGCAGCCAACAGAAAACGGTTTTGCCGCAAGTTTGATTTTTGAGGGTGATAGCGAATACCCAATCAATATTACTGACCCTTTTACACACCAGGAAGAACAGCAACTCGAATGGTATTTTGAAGAATGGCTGACTTACCCGATGTTAAACGGGAAGAAAGCAGAAGCAGCGAAAACGAGTGTTGTTAGTTACGGAGAAAGTTTATTTAACCAGGTTTTTAAGGCTGATATTGATGCTTATAGCCATTATCGTCAACTGCGGGGAAATCTGAAGCAGGTAAAAATTGAGATAGTAGGTAATAGTCCCGAATTTCACGCGCTACACTGGGAAGCTTTGCGGGATAAGGATTGGCCGCGACCTTTGAGTGTGGATTGCGTAATGATACGCAAGCGCCTTGATAAAGCCGCATCAGTGGCGGCGAATATGGCAGAATCGCCGATAATTAACTTGTTGGTGGTAATTGCTCGACCGGATGAGGAGCATGATGTGGGTTATCGTACCATTGCCCGTCCGTTGATTGAGGTGATTCAAAATAGTCACTTGCCTGTAAATATTGACTTATTGCGTCCGGGTACTTATGAAAGTTTAGAACGGCATTTAGAGGCCAAGGGTGCGGGATATTACCATATCATCCATTTTGATTGTCACGGGGCGTTGATGGGTTATGCAGATATTCAAGATGGGGTGACACGCAACCGATATACCTATCAAGCTAGGTGGGGACGGGAAGATATTCAACCTTATGAGGGGGTAAGGGCATTTTTGTTTTTGGATGGGGAAAGTAAGGGAAAAGCTGATCCCATAGAGGCGGGGGAATTAGCGAATTTGTTGACGGGGAAGGGGATTCCCGTTTGTATTCTCAATGCTTGTCAGTCGGGGAAGCAGGTACGAGGAGATGGGGAGGCAGGGGGAGCAGGGGGAGCAGGGGGAGCAGCTTTCAAGGGTAGGGGTTT
>NZ_KV757607.1 GCF_001712795.1 Nostoc sp. KVJ20 | reverse complement strand
GTCGATGCATCAAAGGTGCAAGTCAATAAACTTGTGTGTACACCGTAGCCTTAAAAAAGGGGGCAAAAAGCTCTCAAAGTCCCCCTTTTTAAGGGGGATTTAGGGGGATCTACAACGATTTTGGTTTTCTAGAAAGATGTGTGTACACCGTAGCCTAAAAGGAGAGAGGCTTCTCTTTCAGAGACGGTAACGTGAATGCCAACGAGACGCTGCGCGAACGAAGAGAAGGGACTAGTACTTGATTTATAATCAGCGAAAATGAGCATTAATGATATTGAAGTCTTGCTCTAATTGTTTGCCAAAATTGAATTTTTGGATAACTTCATCTCAGGAGTAACTATAAGTCTTGAAATCTTTGATTTGTTTGACTAAATCAGAGTTGTCTTGCTGCATGAAGCTTCCCCTACTGTTCTGCTAGTACTTTGATTTCATAAAGTTCTCGCTGAATGAAATTGGATGTAAACATCAAGCGCTTACCACTACTGTTTACAAAAAAGAATCTCTGATTACGAGATTGATGGCTAAATTTGATTTGTTCCCCTCGGCAAGAGTAGATTTTACCCCGAATTAAATTGGTAGATTTAAACATTTTCCACCTCCTTATCAAAAACCTACTTACAGCAGAATTCAGAAGTCAGAATTAGCTACGCCCCACTGCACTCAGCACTCTTCATTTCACCAGCTTGAAATTCGCTGTATGTCGTAAGTAAATCTGTCTCGGTAAGGAGTATCATCGTTTCTACACCAACTCTGCCAAAGTCAGGCTCTAGCCCTAATACCATCTCAATGACATACATCCATCTGCCATATTCAGGTGTGTAGCTGCGTACAATCCCTTCTCCACCAACAAAGCTCACCCATTGGGCATTGCGAAACTTAGGCCTCCTCATGAAGGTTGCAGTCATGTGTAAGACTCCTCTAATTAATAGTTGATACCTTCTGTTTTATTAAAAAAAATCAAAGATCCTCTATATCTTTTTAAGTAAAAATGTAAGATATAACCTGTACCTTTGGAATGTTTTAGGTGCAGATTATACAATTTATACGTAATTGAAACGTTGATTCAAACATTTGATCGAGGAAGGCAGGAGGCAGAGGGCAGGAGGCAGTAGGCAAGAGACAGAAAGGTTTTAAGATTTAATCTTTTGAATACTTGACACTAAAATTCTTTGAAACCTATCGACTTCTTCCAAAATAGGAGTAAATAGTTCAGGCGATGCTAATCCGACTTCCTTAGAAATAATCAATTGAGTATCAAGTTCTCGAAGCGAACCTAAAGCAATGTGTAGAAATTGGATATATTCGTTCTGCGTCCGTCTTCCATAACCTTCTCTAACGAGACGCTGCGCGAACAGCTATATTTGATGGCACGGAAACTGCCGAGCGTCTAATCTGGCTAGTTAATCCGTAGAGTTCAGATTTCGGGAATTTTTCGGTAAGTCGATAGCAGTTAATGGCAAGCTTGACACCACGCTGCCAAATAAATTGTTCTCTATAACTCATGGCGCAAGCAAGAAGTTTGAAGTAGGAAGTTGGGAGAAATTACATCATTATACACCTCCTGCCTCCTGCCTCCTGCCTCCTGCCTCCTTGAAGAATTACGAATTATCTGTGCCTCGTCCAGTCAAATTTGCAATCATCAATACCAATTCAGTAAGCTCAATCGGTTTAGCGAGATGCATTTGGAAACCAGCATCAATTGCCCTTTGCCGCTCTTGCTCGGTGGCATAGGCAGTAATTGCTGCTGCTGGAATTTGTCCCCCAGCTTCAGTTTCAAGGGCTCTCACCTGACGAATCAGGGAGTAACCATCCTCATCTGGCATCCCAATATCTGCTAGAAGCACATCATATTTGCCAGGGGATTCAGTTAAAGCAGCGATCGCTTCCCTTGCCGATGTCACAACCACTACTTCAGCCCCAAACTCTTCTAACATCCACTTTAATAAGTCGCGGCTATCCTCTTGATCGTCTACAGACAAGATGCATAATCCTTCAAGGGTAAGGGGTGGATTTTTACCATCTAATGTATCTGGAGTCTCTGATAAAATGCTCGGCTCTAAATAAGTTGGTGGTGTAATCTCCGGTGGCATTAAGCGCAGAGGCAGCCTGACAATGATCGTAGTTCCTAGTCCCTCACCTGGACTTTGCGCTTGAACTGTTCCACCATGAAGTTCTATCAGATGACGGACGATTGACAAGCCTAATCCAAGTCCCTGACTTGTTTTGCTGCTGCTGGAATCTCCTTGACGGAAGCGATCGAAAATATATGGCAGCAAGTCTTCCCGGATGCCAATTCCTGTGTCGCTGACTCGAAGTTCAGCGTGAGTAGATACAGCTTCGAGTATAATTCCCACTCGCCCACCGGCTGGAGTGAACTTAATGGCATTAGAAAGTAAATTCCACAGAACTTGCTGTAAACGGTCAAAATCTCCGACAACCGTCGCCGAGTTCAACTGTGAAACAATTTCAATGCTTTTCGCCTCTGCGGAAAATTGGATAGACTCAATGGCGGCATCCACTACTGAAACTAGATCGATTAGACGAGTATTTAAATGAAGCTTGCCACTCGTAATTCGGGAGACATCCAGCATATCATCGATTAACTGACCTTGCACTTTAGCACTCCGCTCCACAACTTCCCAGGCACGAATGACTGCTTCTGAATCTAAATTGCGGGTGCGGAAAAGTTGCGCCCAGCCCAGTATAGTATTGAGCGGGTTACGAAGTTCATGGGAGAGGTTCGACAGGAATTCATCTTTGGCTCGGTTGGCAATTTCTGCTTGTTGACGGGCTGACTGCTCCTGTTCTAGTAGCTTAGATCGCTCTAACTCTAACTGTTTGCGATCGCTAATATCTTCAATCGCCAGCAAAATCATTTGAGACTCGCCCTGGTCAATAATTTTCCAACCATTGAGCAGCATGGTTTTCTCTCCAATCCGCTCAAAACTATGCTCTACTTCCCAGTTGTTAATACTGGTATCGTTGGCGAGAATTTCTTCTAAGAGCGATCGCAGTCCGGGCAAATTCCATTGACCGTTCCCTAGTTCAAAAATCAGAGATTGCGCTGTCTCTGATGGTGAAACCTGAAATGTTTCATAAAACGAGCGATTGGCTTTGTTCACCCGGAAATCCGCATCAAGGACGATTAAGGGCACTTGTACTGTCTCCACAATCGCTTCAGCATAATTTCTGGCTTGTTCTAAGGTTGCGGCACTGCGTTTAAGAACATCAATATCTATTAACACCAACACTACACCGTCAATCTTGTTTTCTGTTGTGCGATAAGGACGGATGCGGAGGTTGTACCAATGTCCCCCCAGAGTTTGGACTTCTAATTCTTTGATGCTGAGTGTGTCAAGAACCTCCAAAATTAGAGTTTCTAACTCAGGAACATCGAGATTTGCTCTGATGTCGCTCAAAGGTCGTCCAGCATCGGTGGGAATCAAATTAAAAAGTCGCTGCGCCATTGGCGTAAAACGGCGAATGCGTAAGTCCAAAGTCAATATCAAAATGGGAATATTAATACTGGCAAGCAAATTCGTGAGATCGTTGTTAACTTGGTGTAATTCCAGATTTCGACTACGAAGTTCTTCATTAGTGGTGTTGAGTTCTTCGTTAGTTGCCTGAATCTCTTCTTTGGCAGTTTCTAGCTCCTCATTGGTGCTTTGCAACTCTTCATTACTAGAGAGGATTTCTTCATTGGCAACTTTCAGGTCTTGATTGATATGCTCCTGCTCTTGGATCACCGCTTGCAGATATTCTTGAGTTGCAGCCCGCTCTTTGATGGCGGTTGCAAGTTCAAGCCTTAGCTGAACAATCTCCTGCGCTAAGTCTGACTGCACTTCGCTCTCAGGATTTACTGTGCTGGGGTTGTTAATTGTGGGTGGGGCTGATTCAAATAAAACTAGAAAGTAGAGTTCTTCGCCAGTCCCAGGGTTGAATGGAATCACCTCAAGATTGATGATTTTTGCAAGATCGCCCTCTTCAATTCGTAACCCTTCTCTTCTAACTAGAATTTTTTGCCGTTGTGCCTGATAAATTGTGGCGCGTAGCTCGATGAGCAAACCCTCGCGCACCATTTTGAATAAGTTAAGACTCGGTTTCCCCGGTACAAGTTTGAGGTAGAGATCGATTTCTCCCCGAAATTGCAGCACGTCCATCTTGTCGTTGATTACTACACCCACTGGGGCATAGTGATTCAAGATTAGTTGGTCAGTTTTTTTCTCTAAATCAAACTCATCCGATGGATTCTCATCGGTTGGCTTTGATTCGTCCACTTTTACTATCGGATAATTGCTGGTAATGAATGAAAAAGTTGGACGAATTGCAGTTAGCTTTTTGGCATAAATTTTATACTTTTTGTCAATTAAAGTAAACAAGTCCGAATATTTACCTGTGCTTTCTGAAGTCCCTAGCAGCAAGAAGCCAGTCGGATTAAGACTGTAATGAAAGATGGGCAATATCCGTTTTTGCAACGTTTCGTCCAAGTAAATCAGTACATTCCGGCAGCTAATTAAATCTAAGTTAGAAAAAGGGGGATCACTGCCCAAGTCTTGCCTAGCAAACACACACAGTTCGCGGACAGCTTTACTAATTTGATATCCACCGCCTTCAAGGGCATTAAAGAATCTGCGGCGGCTCTCTGGTGAGACTTCCACCATTTGATTCTCTGCATAAATACCCGTTCTCGCTTTGTCAATCGCTATCTCGCTGATGTCTGTGGCAAAAATCTGGATCGGCGGCGAGGTGACTTTATTTGATAAAAACTCCAGCAAGGAGATAGCGATGGAATACACTTCTTCACCCGTCGAACACCCAGCTACCCAAATCCGAATCGGCAACTCTGTTGATTTGTTTTGGATGATGCTAGGAAAGACTCGCTCTTTCAACACTTCAAATGCTTCGGGATCGCGGAAAAAATGGGTAACGTGGATCAGAATTTCTTCATAGAGCGCCTTGACTTCACCCGGATTGTTTTGCAAATACTCGGCATAATCCTCTAAGCGTTCTAGTTTATACAACAGCATTCGCCTCTGGATGCGGCGATCGAGGGTGTTGGGCTTGTAGTGGCTGAAGTCAACGCCAGTTTGCGATCGCAGTAATACAAATATAGTCGCCAGGGCATCTCCCTGTTCGGGCAACTTCTCAACCGCGATCACGGGCAAAGAGTTAGCAATAAAAGGATTGCGACTGAGGTTTACCAGTTCCTCGGCGATTTTTTGCGGCGGTAGCACAAAATCCACATTCCCGGTGGCAACAGCAGTATTGGGCATACTATCGAATTTTGCCGTGTCTTCACACTGAGCAAAAGTCACGCCTCCAGCTGCCTTGATTGCCTTCAGCCCTAGTGAACCGTCTCCATCTGCTCCAGATAAAACAACTGCGATCGCTTTGTGCCCTCGATCTGCTGCCAATGAAGTAAAGAATGCATCAGCAGGCATATATTTACCATGAACTTTCTCTCGCGGCGTGAGTTGCAACACTCCACCAGACAGCATCATCTTAGTGTTAGGCGGAATAATGTAAACCTGGTTAGGTTTCACAGTCACGCCGTCTCGCACTTCATTGACGGGCATTGAAGTTGTTCTTCCTAGAATCTCGCTCAACAGACTCTTGTGGTTAGGATCTAAGTGTTGAATCAGCACAAATGCCATCCCTGTATCGGTAAGCAAATGCTTAAGTACCTGCGTAAATGCCTCTAATCCACCTGCAGAGGCGGCAATGCCAACGATGGGAAATAAAGCATCTGCAATTTCTTGCTGCTCTACGTCGGACGCTTCATTTGCGGTAGATTCAGATACAGGTTGTTCAGAGGGGCGATCGGATGTCATAAGAGGATGTTTAGTAACGCAATGCTTTGGCGGCTAAGGTTTGTATTTTAGGTTGGTTTTACCAAATAAAAGCAGGAGGCAGGAAGAAAATCTATTTTTTGACCTTCGTTACTTTCTTAACAGCACCATAATTTTTTATGGTAAACAAAAAAATATTTGAATATTCAAAATATATAACCTATAAACAATTTTAATTTTCCTAAATCCCAATCTCTGCTAAAAAGTCTAAAACTAGAATAAATGCAATACCAATAATTCCGCTATTCAAAAGTAAACCTAATTGAGATAATACACACATTTTATAGTTACAAATAAAGGTAGAGGACAGAGGGCAGAAGGCTTTTATGAAAGAAGTATTAATAAAAACTTTAGTTGTGGGTCTAGAGCCGCACTAGTATAAAAAGATTTGTGTCGATAGCGCCGGCGGCAAGCGAGTCAGACGCTCCTGCGTCGCTAACGCTGCGCTATCGAGCGTCGCGGAAAGTGCCACAAGACACAAGGCTTCCAAGATCAATCCCGCATTTTTAAACGTGGGTTCCCTTCTGCCAACTGAGCCTTCTGAATTCTGAATTCTGAATTCTTCTTCAACAACAGTGTTTACCATAACATCCTATTGTTAGAGTTTATGTTTGAGTAGATGTTTTAATAGCGTATATTTTATATAGAATGTATATTTTGTTAACAAATTTTCTGATATATAAACAGGGCTTGGTTGTAGTTTTTTTAACTATCTCCTGTAACTGATTCCAATTCTAGAGACAGCGAATGTGTATCTCTGGATGTTGAGGCAGGTAAGTACACTGTAAATTGAGTGCCTCTGCCTACTTGACTGTAAACATTGACAAAACCACCGTGATTTTTAATAATACCCAACACCGTGGAAAGTCCTAAACCCGTACCTTTTCCTACCTCTTTGGTAGTGAAAAATGGTTCAAAAATTCGTTCTTGAACTTCCGACGACATCCCCATCCCAGTATCCGTCACCACGATCGCAATATAAGAACCCACTTTCGCATCAATATTTATCTGGGCAGAATGTTCACCAATCACCAGATTTTCCGCCGCAATCCTCAAAATACCGCCACTAGGCATAGCATCGCGGGCGTTGACTACTAAATTTATCAGTACTTGATGTAATTGAGTTATATCTCCGCGAACGTACCAGAGATTTTTAGAGATATCTATCTGGCAAATAATGGAGTTAGGAAATGTTTGAGCGATAATTTGCTCAATTTCTGCCATCAAAGGCTGAATTTGGACAATTGTTCGTTTGCCTTCAATACCTCGTGCAAAAGATAATACTTGCTTGAGCAAATTAGCACCGCGTTTAACATTATTTTCTAAAGTTTGCAGTATTTGCTGACTCTGCGGATCGGGCAATTTCCTCTGCAACAGTTGAACTGACATTAAAATTGGGGATAGTATATTGTTCAGGTCATGGGCGATACCGCCAGCTAAAGTACCAATACTCTCCAAACGTTGCGATCGCAAAAGTTGAGCTTCCAGTTGTTTCTGCTGTGTGATTTCGGTGTTCACACTCAAAATGGATTTGGGTTGTCCATTATCATGTCGTATCAGTGTCCACCGACTTTCAACGATAATTACTTTACCTTCCCTTGTCAGTTGATGCAACTCACCCCGCCACTCACCCGTATTCATCACCGTTAAGTAAGCATCTTCTAGCTGTGGTGAAATCTCTTTATACAAAAGTTGCAAAACATTCTTACCCACAACTTCCTCAGCCTTCCAGCCGTACAAACTCTGGGCACCTTTATTCCAAAACAAAATTTGGTTGCGGATATTTCGTACCACAATTGCGTCAGTTGATACATCCAACAGCGCTGCTTGTTCACGAATTTTCTGTTCTGCCTGTTTTTGCTGAGTTACATCTCGTATCAGTGCTAAATGGATGAACGTCCCATCAGATTCGTTAAGCAGTGGTACAGCATGAGTTTCCATGTAGCGGCGAGTGCCTTTAAATCCAACGATTTCAAACTCCAAAGTTCCCTTGTTACCTTGGCAGATACTTTTATGCAAGTCGGCAAAGGCTGCTCTATACTCTGGTAAAATTACAGCATCAACTGGTTTGCCAATCAAAACATCAGCACTTTCCACTTCCATCATCGCCAGCCCTTCTGCATTGATTTCTAAAAGGGTTCCATCCCTGGCAATTAAGTTGATACATTCTGGTTCTGCATCTATCATGGCTCGTAAACGATTTTCGCTTTGGCGTAGGGCCAATTCCGTCTGCTGAAGTTGCCTGATATAGCGCCACAACAAGTCATACAGCAGCGCCACCAGCACCAAATCCACAATAGCCGCGATAAAAAATGTAACTATCGCCTTTTGAGAAATTGCTTGCGACTGTTGCATTCCCTGCTGTAATAAATTTTGCTCTACCTCTAAAAAGTCGTGAATAAGCTGTTGGATTTCTTTGCTGTTTTGCTTGTCTTTGACAGATAAAATTCTCTGTCGAACTGCTTCAAATCCTTGGTTTTGTCTGAGGGAAATCTCTTGTTGCAAAATGTTGAGTCTACTGTTAATTTTCGGCTCCAGCAAAGAAACCCACTGCTGCTTTTGATGGTTATCAGCAGTCAACTTACTGAGAGTCTGAATGTTGCGATTAGTTTGTTCATAAGCTACAAGATAAGTTTTTAGATCATCTGCATCTGCTGTAATTAAGTAATTACGTTGTGCAGTCTCAGTATCTTGGAGTGTAGATTGGATACTTTCAACTTGGGTAATAACTTTATATGAGGATGTCACCCATTGCTGGTTGTAAATCAGCTTAACAGTGTTGCCGTAGGAGACTACAGCATTAGTGAATATAACTGCCAATGCTAGGACGAATATTGCTTTCAGCTTTTGGATTCGATACCATTTTTTGCTCATGCGATCGCCCTTTCTGCCGCAGATGACCTCCATCAGTTTAAATTAAAGATTACAAACAAATACTGAGAATATTTTAAAGATTTAAATAGCACTGGTAATAAAATATAATCTGTGATAGGTGTAAATATTTGGATTTTTTGGGATGGTGATTTATACATAGTAGTAACAAAGAAATCCGCTAATTTTTAATATAAATTTAAATTCATTTTTAGCCATAATGTTGTCTCATTTAAGTGATTAGCCGGACTTAATATAAAATCTCTAGCAGATAAGTAGGTAAATTGGCATGAGTGAAACTCCAGAAACGATTTTCAGCAAAATTATTAGTCGGGAAATTCCCGCTGATATTGTTTATGAGGATAATTTGTCCCTGGCATTTAAAGACATCCATCCCCAAGCGCCCGTTCACATCCTCGTGATTCCCAAAAAACCCATTGCTCAACTAGCTGATGCTGAATCTGAAGATCATGCTCTGTTGGGGCATCTTTTGTTAACCGTCAAACGTGTTGCAGAAGAAGCTGGGCTGAAAAATGGTTATCGAGTTGTCATCAACACTGGTGATGACGGCGGACAAACAGTCCATCACTTACATTTGCACATTTTGGGAGGACGGCAGTTAGACTGGCCCCCTGGTTGATAAAACCAATTCGCAATTCGCAATTCGCACTCTTGCTAACGCCCCGCTACCCTAACGCAATTAAACCAAGACAGACACTTCGGGGTGGGGTTTCTACGTACCTTGCTATACAAGGATTATTTCGCGCCACTTGCGGGCGTTAGCGTAGCGGGACGAAGTACGTGATAAAACCAGATGAATTGCGTCTCTAAACGCGGTTCATCACCAAAAGAAATTACTGTCATAATCAATACCTATGTAATATTTCTTTACAAATCTCCATTTTGCTTCTAATGTAATAAACATAGGTAAGCAAATTTGCTTATCCAAATCATAAATAACTAACCGCACTTATAAAACAATGACAACAACCTTACAACGTCGCGAAAGCGCCAACGTATGGGATCGATTCTGCGAATGGATCACCAGCACCAACAACCGGATTTACATCGGTTGGTTCGGCGTAGTAATGATTCCAACCTTGCTAGCCGCTACCGCTTGCTTCGTAATCGCCTTCATCGCCGCTCCTCCCGTTGACATCGATGGTATCCGCGAACCAGTAGCAGGTTCCTTGATTTACGGAAACAACATCATCTCCGGTGCAGTAGTACCTTCCTCCAACGCTATCGGCTTGCACTTCTACCCAATCTGGGAAGCAGCTTCCTTAGATGAGTGGCTGTACAACGGCGGTCCTTACCAACTAGTAGTTTTCCACTTCCTGATTGGCGTATTCTGCTACATGGGTCGTGAATGGGAACTATCCTACCGCTTAGGAATGCGTCCTTGGATTGCGATCGCATATTCTGCACCAGTAGCAGCAGCAACCGCAGTTTTCTTGGTATATCCAATCGGACAAGGTTCCTTCTCTGATGGTATGCCTTTGGGTATTTCTGGAACATTCAACTTCATGATCGTGTTCCAAGCAGAACACAACATCTTGATGCACCCCTTCCACCAACTCGGTGTAGCTGGTGTATTCGGCGGTTCCTTGTTCTCAGCAATGCACGGTTCTTTGGTTACATCTTCCTTGGTTCGTGAAACAACCGAAACCGAATCACAAAACTACGGTTACAAATTCGGTCAAGAAGAAGAAACCTACAACATCGTTGCAGCCCACGGTTACTTCGGTCGTCTAATCTTCCAATACGCTTCTTTCAACAACAGCCGTTCACTGCACTTCTTCCTCGCAGCATGGCCTGTAATCGGCATCTGGTTCACCGCCTTGGGTGTAAGCACAATGGCGTTCAACTTGAACGGTTTCAACTTCAACCAATCAATCATTGACTCTGAAGGTCGTGTGATTGCAACTTGGGCAGATGTAATCAACCGCGCTAACTTGGGTATGGAAGTAATGCACGAGCGTAACGCTCACAACTTCCCTCTAGATTTGGCTGCTGGCGATTCTGCTCCTGTAGCTCTTACCGCTCCTGCTATCAACGGTTAATTCTGAAGTTTAGCTAAATTAAAAAGCGCTCTCCCTTTCGGGAGGGCGCTTTTTAGTATTCTCTACTTGAGTGTACGGTAGTGTAAAAACAACTCACTTCCAATCTGACGAGTTTCAACGAGTTGGAGATGAGGAGCAGCATAAGGAACAAAACCTTCTCCCTCTACTGGGCTAGGGGCGTGCTTTCCTCCATAAATAACTGGCCAAATTGTCAACCACCAATCGTCAATTCGCTCTGCGTGCACTAGAGCAGCGGTTAAAGAGCCACCTCCCAAAGCAACTACCTTGTTAATACCCCGCTCTGCCATCAAGCTGTAAGCCCGATCCCAGTCCAGGTCTGTATCTCCCAAATCAATTAATTCAGCCAGTTTTTGTAAGGTTGTTGTATCAGAATTGCGTTCTAAACCAGTTCGTGTTGTAAATATCCAGCGCTCGATGTCCTGACTTAAAAAAGGCAAGTCCAGCGCTAGGTCGAGGGAACCTGAGACAACGCAGGTAATAGGCTGGGGAGACTGACCCCGAACCTTACGTGCTGCCAAAAGTTCGGGATTGCGAATTGTAAAAGTTACCCCCTCAGCCCGAATTGTCCCTGCTCCTACCAGAATTAGATCAGCAAAGGAGACTTGATACTCCACGTGTGCTTGATCATCTGGATCGGATTCACGAGGCGCTTTAGGATCTACGGCACTAATTTTTCCATCGGCCGTCATGGCAAGAACCACAGTTGTTTGGATAGCTGACATGATTACGTTTTGACAATTCTTTATAATTTTACCGAAGAAAGGCAGAAGGCAGGAGGCAGAGGGCAGGAGGTAAGAAGTATCAATTAAAACTTTAGTTCTGGGTCTAAAGCCCAGTTTAAAGCGATAATTATACCGAGACTGCTTGCAGCGAGGTATAAAACGTCCTTGCTTCAATCCCACTCTTTTAAGGGTGGGTTACCTCCTGCCTCCTGCCTTCATCCTCCTGCCTCCTGAACTTTTTGAATTCTTTGACATGAATAGTTGTTGCATTGTGCTTTAAATCACTTTCTAAGCTATGGCTAAAGGTGGTAAAAGAATTGTTGTTGGATGATTGTATCTACACAAGAGTCTAACAAGAGTCAATTTTTTACACCTAAGAGACTGTCATGGCCAAACACATATCTGCGATCGCAGTTGTCTTAATTTTAATTTTGGGGTTTGCATCTCCAGTTCAAGCTGCAACTCCCCGTTCGACTTGGGTGGAAAATGAAATTTACCAATACAATCATCCCTTTGCTTCTCAATTGCCTCAAGAACTGGAAACGAAGATACAAAAGATGAAAGCTAGCCCATTCGCCTTTTATCGAGGGACGGCTCACATTTTTTATCGTGATATGCAGACCTTGCCAAGTTCAGAATTTGTGAATTCTTCAACATCAGCCATCTGGTTAGAGGGAGATATGCATCTGCAAAATATTGGAGGGATAAGAGATAGTAACGATAACAACGTTTTTGACACCACTGATTTTGATGAAGGCTATCTTGGCCCCTACGTTTGGGACTTGCGACGGATGGCAGTCTCCATTCTGTTGGCAGCTAAAGAAAACGGTATTAGCTCAAGCGATGCTCAGGATATTGTCAGGAATTTTTTGGATGCTTATCTGAACAAGATGAGTGACTTTAAGGGAACCAATGATGAACTGTCATATCGTTTGGAATCCAGCAATACGAATGGTGTGGTCAAAGATTTGATTGAAAAGGTATCAGATAAGAGCCGTTTGAAGTTTTTAAATAAATATACGCAGTTAAATAACAGCAACAATCGAGTATTCCAAACAACTTTGGAACTTAAGTCTGTATCTGCCAGTACCTATTCAGACATTGCTGAGGCTATGAGCAGCTACATCGCTTCAATTCCGAGCAGTAAGCGCTACGACAATAGTTACTACACCCTCAAAGACATTCGCCTCAAATTAGGTTCAGGCATTGGTAGTCTTGGAAAGTACCGATATTACTTATTGATTGAGGGCCCAAGTTCAGCAACCGACGACGATCGCATTTTGGAAATGAAGCAGGAAGGTAATAGCGCAGTTGCGATCGCAGTTCCAGGTTTGCTGCCAAGTTCTGTCTACGGAAACCAAGAAGGGGCAAGAGTGACAATCGCCACGAAAGCAATGCTCTCTAATACTGATCCATTGCTTGGCTATACTACGGTCACTAGCATTCCCTTTATGCTGCATGAAAAATCACCCTATCAAGTGGACTTTGATTATACTTTGCTAACCACTAAGTCAAAATTCATGGATGCAATGGGGTATGCAGGGAAGGTTGTTGCCAAGAACCATGCAATCTCAGATAAAGACTACGATGCTGCGATTATTCCCGTAAGCGTTGACAAAGAAGTAACTGATATTGTGAGCGGTAACAAGGCTGTATTCAAAGACGAAATTATTAACTTTGCGGTGGACTATGCAACTCAAGTCGAGTATGACTACACGAGTTTTGTTAATGCTTATAACCAAAAGGTGACACTCTAACTTTAGTCAAGTCGCTCGCTTTTCTACGAGACGCTACGCGTAGCTTGCTTCTCTGAAAGAGTACGCTCCAATTAAAAATTCTTAAAATTAATAAGCAAGACGCTCCTTCTGCCGCCTGCCTCCTGCCTTCTGCCTCCTGCCTCCTGCCTCCTGCCTTCTTTAATAATGTGTTTCCCTTGGTGTAATTGCTATTTCAACTTAAATTCGTCAAACTTCAATACTTCTGAATCAGGCTTGCGAGTATCAAAACGATAACTACTTATCGTACCCGTCCCCGTATCAAAGATACTGAAAACTGTTATATCATTACTCGCAATATAAGGCATTGGTTTCCCATCTTCGCCTAGCAAGGGAGCAATTGTTGGCACTATGGGTTCTAGACCATTGGGATCACCAAGTTTAACATAATCCTCTTGATATCCAATTGGCACTTCTCGCTTTCTTTCACCCCAAGCAGCACCGTAAGTATTGCCCACATTGGAGGTTTCTAGAAAGTGCATTCCACTGGAACTAACAAAGCGATTCCACAAATGGGAATGCCCATAAAATACTAATTGCACATTAGCAGCTTCTAATAAAGGGACAACATCGCGAATAATATAATCTGCGTCTTTGGGGTACTCATAACGCACTGCTTTAATATTATTACCATCCCGTTCAATTATTTGAACTGGTTCTGTATAAGCAGGAACTATATTATCACCCAAAGTATGGGGTGGATGATGGAACATTACAACTTTGTATTTTGCTTGTTTAAACTCAGGGCTGTTAAGCTCTGCCTCTAGCCAATTGTACTGTTTGCTGCCTTTAGCAATTGGCTCATAAATAACCTGTCCATAACCCCAATTTTCAGGATTATTTAAATCCTTTTCGGCTTCCTGATATCTACCTCTACGCTTTCTATCTAAGCTGGGAGTCCGCCACATATTCGTAGCGTACAGTACCACCAAACGTACATCACCAAAGCTAACTGCATAATACTTTTTTCCACCCTCTTTACTTTTTGGTAAAGAGAAAATCTCTTCATAGGTATTAGTATTAAAAGAATTATCTATTAAAGATTTGTCTCGATAGATTCTTTGAGCAACGGCACGGGGAATTGTATCATCAAATTCATCATTTAAACTTCCCGTCCTGGCAAAACGCCCCATCACCTCATGATTGCCAATGCAAGTAAACATGGGTGCGTGTTGAATTATTTGTCCACCAGTGTATGTTGTCTTAACGTCGTTGTGCGTCATGTCATATTTAGCACGACCTTGCAAACCGGGAAACAACGCACCACCACTATTATCATCAAACCATTCTGAGGCGCGATCGCTAACATTCACCAAATCACCAGCAAACCATACTCCATCAACTCGTCCAATTGTTTCTACCACCTTTTGCAGATTTGCTGCTGTCATCGGCTTTAATTGATGATCTGAGGTGAGTAAAATTTTTAATCGTGTATCTGCTTTGGGAGTAGCTGCAAGGGTAAAAACATCACTGTTAATACTCTCACCATCTTCTCGCACACTCGTAACACGATAATTTACCCTCACATCAGGAGTTAAGCCAGTTACCTCAGCCTCATGTCGCCAAATTTCACGCTGGACGGGTTTTTGATAAACTTCGCCGTCTTTGGTTTGGTTTGCAACTCTTGACTCTTGGTCTTCACGCGTGCGAGTGAGTTTGGTAGTATTTGCCTTAGCAGTTTGTTTGAAATTTTCACCGTAGGTTACGGTGTGATTAACACCAGCAAACTCAGTAAACCAAACTACTCGCACTGAGATTTCCGTTGGTAGTTGTAAAAATGGATCGGTGAGCAGTTGGGGTGTTAATGTCATAATTGATTGCCCAAATGAACGCACACTTACCAGAGTAAAGCATATAACAAGCACAAACATAGCCACTGAGGAGATTTTACGGCTACTTAAATGTCTAAGCATGAGTAAAATACCAAATTTTTAGGGTCAGGATTCAATACTTTTCGGTTAAGGGGGAAAGGGGAAAGGGAAAGGTTTGAATTCACCTTTCCCCCTTACCCTTTAACCTTTTCCCAGACCAAAAGAGAGATTGTTAGGCTTATCCGAAAAGTATTGGGTCAGGACTTACGTAAACAATAGCCGAAACCCTGATTTTCAGGCAATTCATGTAGCCGCTGCGCGTCTGCTTTTACCTTTTTAAACTAAACGGTTTAGTTTAAAAAGGTAAAAAAGTAAATTTTTGACTACTAGATGTCTATTGTTAATGACTAATAACTTCTTGAGAAGTTAGGATGAAATCACTACGAACTTCAGTTGAGATATTTCCTCTTGAGCTAAATAAAAGCATCAAACAGCAACGCTTCTTCCGTCAAATTTTACCGATTTATAGTAAATTTAAATTACTAATAACATGCCAAATCGTCGTTATCCTCCCGCCTACTTACGCTATCTCAGAGCCAGGTTATGGAATCTAGGACGACCTGGTTTTTGGGGAACTGCAATTTTTTTATCTGTAGTAGGGCTAGTAACCTGGGAATACTGGTCAAATCCAGATATTTTCGTTTATAAGCAAAAAAATCAAGTTGCTCCACAACAGCCTGATGAATCCTCCCTGTCAGCAGAAAATAGAGCCATTGCAGCAGATATTGATAACCTGCCAGTTTTGTTTAATGACTTTGAGGAAGCAGCTCTCTCATTAAAGGCAAATACTCCTAATGAAAAGACTGAGGCAAAAAAGAGCACAAGCTTATTAGAAGATGTAATTAACAAACAAAAATCTGCTAGTGATGCCAAATCAAATCCTATAGGCATTAATGGCAACACCTCCCCAGTGATGAAAAATCCCTTTGTCGTACAAACAGAAAATTTATTGCGTACTGGGATAGTTGATAATAGTAACCAGTTTCTAGGTCTTAAGACTTTAAATACCGCGTCTGAACCAACAGGGGAGGAAGAAAAGTCCTCTAGCCTGGGTATTGGATTGACTAATCAAACCAATAAGAATCAAAATTCTCTCTCTATCAGTCCTCTGCAAGCAGCACTCAACCAATCAACAAACGAGAAATTGTCTAGCTTTAATGGGACTGCAACTCCGACAAATGCCTTGGGACAAGTCTCTGACCCAGGAACAACGCTAATGCCACCCATCAACAACTTACCCAGTCAGAATTCTCTACCAAGCACTGAGTCAAATCCTAGTACAGGTTATACATCAACGGGTACGAACTTACCACAAAATCCCTACGGTCATTTAAATAATGGTCAGCTAGTACCTAGTAATGGTTTAACTCCTAGTACAGGTTATACATCAACGGGTACGAACTTACCGCAAAATCCCTACGGTCATTTAAATAATGGTCAGCTAGTGCCTAATGTCTCACCAGTGACGCCTTCTGCTACCTTTGCCGCACCAAGTAATATTGCACCTTACTCTAGCCAAAATCCGAGTCAAAGTGTTGTCACACCCACAAACCCTGCGGGATATGGAAATTATGGGTTGCAGCAGCCGACGCAACCACCACAATCTAATTATGGGAATAATGTCTTGCAGCAACCAACACAGTCTAATTCCTTATATCTTCGCCAGATTCGAGACAAGTATAGAAGTCCGGGTCAAAACTGAGTTTAAGCACAAAGCTTAACTGAATTTTATTCAGCTAAGGGAACTCCAAAAAATAAATTATCCAATTTTTGGAATCACAACGACTTTTCCTCCCCCAGCTAAGTGCCCCCTGCTTCCCTGCCCTAAAAACGATGGGATATTTTTTGATTTGGAAGTCCCTAAGGTGATTGTGGGTTATTTGGAATAACCGGAACTTCTGGTGTTTCGGGTTGTTGCTGTTGCCGTTGCAAATATTTACTCAAGACATAAGCCATATCCCCACGGGTAACAGGTTTTAATGGGGAAATATTGCCTTGAGCATCTGTGTTAAGAAATCCCTCGGTAGCTACAGTAGCGATCGCCTTTCTAGCCCAAGTTGGGATAGACTTTTCATCTGGATATGAAGCCAGAATCTCATTCACCGCGTCATCGGGAAACTGAAATACACCATAAGCCTGGGCGAAAATAGCAAGAGCTTCTGCCTTTGTCACCTTTTGGTTAGGGAAGAATTCATTGCCTCGATAGCCTTTCATGATGTCAGTTTTTAAGACTGTCTGTATATCATTAAATGCCCAATAAGAACGAGGAACATCTGGAACAGTTAAATTTGCTTTGTTAACAGCTTCTCTTTTATCTAGGCGAAATGCTTTTACCATAATCGACGCTAATTCTGCCCGACTCAGTAACCTTTCTGGATAAAATTTGCCATCGGGAAAGTTTGTCATCCATTTGACAGCAGTTACCTGTTGAATTGAATCAGACGGGATTCCAGAAGTAGTTTCTGGTACTTGAGCAATTGCTGGCAAGCTTTGTAGTAGTGCCATTAAAGATAGAGTAATTGAAAGCTGACGCATCACCATAACCACTTTTAACTGCTAAATGAATTTAAAAAACTACGTTACTGAGGTTAACGCAAAATTTGGTGTTCTTAATAACCCGTAACTCAGTTAGTGACGAACTTCAGATGAGCAATGTTGCGTAGCTACGTAGGGTATTAGCTGGTTTTCATAATCAAGGGGGTAGAAATCAGCAAAAACTTGTTTTTTAGCTTTCATCTTTTGGCGTTATCTGCCCACTACTATGGACTATAGCCAGTTTTTCAGGAGTTTTGGGAATGACAACAACAGATCCCGTAAAGTTGATGAAGCAAGAAGTTGGCAAAGCCGCCGCCGCCCTAGTCAAGTCGGGTTCGATTGTGGGGTTGGGTACGGGGTCAACTACAGCATATACGATTCAGTTTTTAGGCGATCGCCTAAAGTCTGGTGAACTCAAAGATATTATAGGCATACCCACCTCGTTTCAGTCAGAAGTGCTGGCGAAGCAGTACGGTGTCCCTCTCGCCACCTTAGATGCTATTGACCACATCGATATTGCCATTGATGGCGCAGATGAAGTCGATCCGCAGAAAAATTTGATTAAAGGCGGTGGTGCAGCACATACCCGCGAAAAAGTCGTAGACTACCTGGCAGAACAGTTCATCGTCGTGGTAGACAGTGGAAAATTAGTAGATCGCTTGGGTTCTAGTTTCGCTGTACCTGTGGAAGTGATTCCAATGGCAATTACTCCAGTAACCAATGCCATCAAAAAACTCGGTGGCAAACCAGAACTCCGCATGGGTGTAAAAAAAGCTGGGCCAGTAATCACTGACCAAGGAAACTTTGTCTTAGATGTCAGATTTGACTCTATTGAAGATCCAGCCGGACTAGAAAAGACATTGAATAACATTCCCGGCGTTCTGGAAAATGGTATTTTCGTTAACTGTGTCGATTTAGTTTTGATTGGTGAAGTCAAAGATGGTCAGCCATTAGTGCGGCAACTGTAAGAATTTTGGATTTTAGATTTTGGATTTTAGATGTCTCTAAAATCCAAAATTAAGCAAGATTCTAGTGAGTTGAAACAGAAATTTGAAACCGATGCGTTAAGCGATCGCTTGACTTTTAAGACAGTCGCTACAGAAAAATTCTTCTTATTAAACTGGACAATGACCCAGAACTAAAGTTTTCATTCATACTTCTTTCCTCTTGCCTCCTTGCCTTCTGCCTCCTGCCTTCTGCCTCCTGCCTCCTGCCTTATGAGCGCTAACGAAATATCTCTTCGACCTGCCCAAGAAACAGATGCGTGGGTGCTGAGTGCAATTCATATTGCTGCTATCAAAGCTCTACCTGCAACTTTCTATACCCAAAAAGAACTGTTAGCTTGGCGTAATTACCGTGACAAACCTGATGGTTCAAATATCTTGAAGAGTATGAAAGTGGAAACTTTCTGGGTTGCGATCGAGGGAGATGTGGTTATGGGTTTTGCTAGTTTCATTGTTGATGAACTGATTGGATTGTATGTTCATCCTAAATATCAAGGTAAAGGAATTGGGCGGGCTTTAGTGCAACATTTTTGTGACGAAGCAACTGTTCAAGGTATGGATAAAGTAATTACAACTGCTAGCCTTTATGCCGAAGGGTTTTATTTACGACTGGGATTTACTGCCATCCAAAGAGCACCTCATTATTTAAGGAGTGGGATAGTTGTTCCAGTTACTAAAATGAGTAAAACATTAGAGATTTCCAATTAAAGGGAAAAGGGCAAGAGATAAAAAACTCCACTCACAAGGGGATGGAGAATGGGGAAGAAGCTACCAATACCCCATACCCCAAGCGGCGGGGGGAGCAACCTTTAGCCACTCTTAGGATGAAGTTTCTCGCCGCTTTCAGCCATACCTTGCTTATGGTAAGCGACGCTAATGCAACAACTTTTTCTACATAACCTATGATGTAAGTAAGTACTTGCCAGCATAAATGAATAAAATTATCCGTTCATCAGCTCTTACCCGTACACGTTTGATAGAAGCCGCCTCGCAGGTATTTGCTAGTTTAGGTGTTCAAGGAGCAACTACCCGTGAAATAGCTCGTGTTGCTGGTGTGAATGAGGTGACTTTATTTCGCCACTTTGCTAGCAAAGAACAACTTCTGGGAGCAGTAATGGAAAATGCCTTGGCACTCCAGACAGAAGCCCTTGCACACCCTGAAGCGTGGACACAGGATTTGAAAATTGATTTAAGACAATATGCCCATCTTTACAATAATATGCTAGAGGTACAGGAGGACTTAATTCGTACCTTCATTGGGGAAGCCAAACGTCATCCAGAGGCAGCCAAACAAGTGATTCAAGAAGCTGCCAAGCCTTTAGGGGAAAAACTGGTAGCTTACCTGCAATCGAGTCAGAGACGAGGCGCTGTTAGAGCAGACATTGATCCATTTCCGGCAGTCGATATGTTTACAGGAATGCTGCTAGCTGGAATGCTATGTCGCAGTGCAAAATTCAATCAAGGCAGCTATAGTTGTGAGGAATATATCGAAACCTGTGTAGATATTTTTGTGCGCGGTATCAGTGTTGCTCCCTCTCAGTTATGAAGAATGCTGAGTTCCGTTAGCTGGGTGTTTAGCCCATGCCAAGTACTGAGTTAAAAGGCCCTTTATTTTGGCATTTATTATAAACTTGAGTCGCTGGATTTCTTAAAATTGAGTATTTATGATCGGCAAACGCATGTTATGGATTTGAAGGAGGCAGGAGGCAGAAGGCAGAAGGTTTTTTTCACTTATAGGATTCAAACCTCTCCTGAAAAAGCAGCCCCAAGTTTTCAATTTGGTGGGGGTCTTAAACCGCAAGTTTGCTCCCTTTACTGCCTTTCTTGATAAAAAATTAGTGATAAATTCTAGCTTCTATTACTATATTACCGAGTAATTAACCTCTAACAAAAGAAGCTTTTATAAATAAAGAAAAATCTATCTGGAGATAAATTACTAAAATTTGCAACCTAGCTTAGGGTGTATACAGCTTTTGCAATAAGTATTGGTTCTTCCAAAACATTTTCATGCCTCATATTCATTCTTTCCACTCACTACGTTATGGTATTACTGTATTAATTGTTGCAATTGCATTAGTGCTAATGCTGATGCTAGACCCTTGGTTAAGCATGAGTGGAACTCCTTTCCTGCTATTTTTTAGCGCTGTAACAGTGAGTGCTTGGTATGGTGGTTTGAAATCAGGGCTTTTAGCAACTTCCTTGTCTGTTCTACTGAGCAATTACTTCTTCCTACCGCCAGTTTTTGAGCTAAGTTTTGATTTATCAAATTCTGTGCGAATTGGGTTGTTTGCATTACAGGGATTGCTTTTTAGTATCATCTGTGAATCATTAAAGACTGCTAAAAAACGGGCTGATGGAAATTTACAAAAATTGAGAGTCAGTGAGGAGAGATTTCGATTAGCGTTAAGCAGTTCAGATATTTTAGTTTTTCAGCAGGATCGTGATTTGCGATATCAGTGGATTCATAATCCTCAAGGTCTAGAAACTGCTGAGAAAATGTTAGGAAAGTCTGATTATGAATTATTTCCAGCCTTAGTAGCAGAGCAATTGACGGCAATTAAGCTAAAGGTAATAGAGACTGGTGTTGCAACTCGTGAAGAAGTTTATCTAACAACTTGTGGAGAAGACCGTTACTATGATTTGCTGGTTGAACCACTAAGAGATGCAGACGATAACATTCAGGGTATTACTTGTGCAGGTGTGAATATTACTGAGCGCAAGCAGGCAGAAATAGAAAAAGCTAGGTTGCATCAGGAACTTCAGGAAGCTGTTCAGCAAAAAGACGAATCTCTGGCGTTACTCAATGCTTGGCTGACTAGTTCACCAGTGGCGCTGGCTTTTCTTGATACTGAACTGCGCTATATTCACGCTAATGAAGCCCTGGCCGCTATCAACGGTGTACCACAAAGTCAACATATTGGTCGCACCTTTAGAGAAGTACTACCGGAATGGACAGCCCAAATTGAGCCTGTTTTTGAGCAAGTGATGAAAACTAGGCAGCCCTTACTGAATCAGGAAGTGAGTGGTGAAACTTATCCGCCTGGGGTATATCGTTATGGTCTTGCCAGTTATTATCCAGTATGTTTGCCGGATGGGCAGTTATTGGGAGTGGGCATTAGTTCAATTGATATTACTCAACTGAAACAAACTGAGCAAGCATTACGCGAAAGCGAAGCGAAGTTTCGCAGCGTGGTTGAGTCAAATATGATTGGTATTGGCTTCTGGAATAGAGACGGTAGGATCACAGATGCTAATGATGCCTTCCTGAATATGGTGGGTTATTCTCGTGAAGAATTAGTTTCTGGAAAACTTAACTGGCAAAACTTGACACCTACAGAATACCTGCCGCTTGATAAGCAAGCACTGAATCAATTTCAAGCTAGCTCCTTTTGCACTCCATATCAAAAAGAATATATCCGAAAAGACGGCTCATGCTTCCCAATTTTGGCAGGTGGTAGCCATTTTGAAGGGACTGTAGAACGAGGAGCTTTTTTTATTCTCGATATTACAGAGCGTAAGCAAGCTGAGGAAAGACTGCGCTATATCGCCCAGATTAGCAATTTACTCTCTACTTCGCTAGATTATGAAGAAACATTAGAACAAATTGCCAAAATCTCAGTTCCCCAACTTGCTGATTGGTGTAGCGTAGACATTTTAAATGATGATGGCTCCATTCGCCGTTTACCCATTGCCCATGCAGACCCATCGAAAGCGGAGTTGGCGCGTAAACTTCAGGAGTATGTGAAAGATTACAACGGTGTCAGTGCATTAATTACTAGAGTAATACAAACTGGGCAAAGCGAATTAATCTCAGAGATATCTGACTCGCTCTTAGTAGCAAGTACTCAGAATCAGGAACACTTAGAACTTGTTCGGCAATTGGGGATGAAGTCTGTGATGATTGTGCCGTTAATCAGGCAAGGGCGAGTCCTCGGCACTATCAGCTTTGTCACCGCAGAATCAGACCGTCGCTACGATCGCTCTGACCTAACTTTAGCAACAGATATTACCCATCGTGCTGCTTTAGCAGTAGAAAATGCCCGACTTTATCGAGATATCAACCAGGCTTTAATCCATTATGCTGAATCTCTATCTCTTCTAGATGCGCTGCTAGGTGCTGCTCCCGTTGCTGTATGCTTTTTAGATCGGGAACTGCGATATATCAGAATTAATCAAGTTTTCGCTGATATTAACGGTTTGACTATAGAAGAACATCTAGGACGCAAATTTGGAGAAGTGTTGCCAGCGATGGCGGCTGAGTTAGAGCAACAGTTACAACGGGTGTTGGATACTGGAGAACCCCTGCTGAATGTGGAAATTAGCGGTGATACAAGAGAGGAACCCGAACGTTACGGTTACTGGCTGGGCAACTATTACCCAGTTAACAATGCAATGGGTGAAACAGTAGGGATTGGAATTATTTTGGCAGATATGACAGCAGCAAAGGAAACAGAAGTTGCTTTGCGGGAAAGCGAAGAAAGGTTCCGAACAATCTTCAATCAGGCAGCTGTGGGGATTAGTCTGGTAGCGTTGGATGGACAATTTCTACAAATTAATTCTGCTCTGTGCGAAATTACTGGATACAGCCATGAAGAGTTAATTCAAATGAACTTCGAGGAAATTACCCACCCTGATGACTTAGAAGTTGATTGGGAGAATGCTCGGCGAGTCTTGGCAAAAGAAATTAGTGGTTATTCCCTAGAGAAGCGCTACATCCGCAAAGATGGTTCCATTGTTTGGGTAAATCTAACTTCATCAGCAGTTTGGAATGCTAACGGACAACCAAAGTATGCATTAGGCATTATTGAGGATATTAGCGAACGCAAACGAGTTGAAGCCACACAACAGTTTTTAGTCGAAGCCAGTACCTTACTAGCTGCCTCATTAGATTATGAGATCGCTTTGGAAAGTGTGGCTAATCTGGCAGTTCCAACCCTCGCAGACTTGTGTATTGTAGATGTTTTCCAGGAAGATTGGTCAAGTAAACAAATTGCGATCGCAATTGCCGACCCTACAAAACTAAATATTTTAGACGAAATCCGACGACGTTATCGACCCAAAAGCAGAGCCAAACAGCTTGTCCGGCAGCTAAGGCTAGGAATATCTGCCTTTTACTCCGAATTATCTGACTCTAATCTTGTAGAGATGGCTGAAAATGAGGAACATCTGCAATTGCTGCGAAGCTTGGGTATTCGTTCTCTCATGGTGATTCCAGTCCGTTCCCGTGGGCAATTATTTGGAGCAATCTCTTTTTTTACCGCCGAATCTGGTCGGTACTACCAACAAACAGACTTGGCTTTAGCAGAGGATATTGCTCGTCGGGCGGCGACAGCCATCGACAATGCTAGACTCTACCAGGAAACTCAACAGGCAAAACAGGAAGCTGAACGGTCTGTCAATCGCACAGTACTTTTACAAAAAATAACTGCTGCCTTCTCGGAAGCCTTAACTCCCCAACAGGTGACTGATGTAGTGGTGAACCAAGGCATTGCCGCTTTGGAAGCTACTGGTGGTTCCGTTGTCTTACTTACTGAAGGAAATACTACCCTAAAAGTTGTGCAAGCAATTGGCTATCCGCAAACACTCATAAATACTTGGACAAGTTTTCCGCTAACAGCACCTAACCAAATAGCAGAAACAGTCAGAACTGGGCAGCCGATTTTTTTAGAAAATTTAGCAGCCATGATTGCTAGATATCCCGACTTAGCAGATTTTGTGACTGTTATAGCGAATAATGCCTGGGCTTCCATTCCCTTGATAGTAGAAGGTAAAGTAATTGGGGCTTTGGGATTAAGCTTTACTACCGGACAAATATTTAACGAAGAAGACCGGGGATTTATGTTGACACTGGGACAACAGTGTGCTCAAGCTATTGCCCGCGCTCAACTTTACGAAGCCGAAAAGACCGCAAGGGCGCAAGCCGAGACAGCCAACCGGATTAAGGATGAATTTCTGGCTGTCCTTTCCCATGAACTCCGAACGCCCCTGAATCCGATTTTAGGGTGGGCAAAGTTACTCAGAACCCGCAAGTTCGACGAACCCACCAAAATCCGGGCGTTGGAAACAATCGAGCGGAATGCTAAGTTACAAACCCAATTGATTGGGGATTTACTTGATGTTTCGCGGATTTTACAAGGTAAAGTCAGGTTAAATCTCTATGCAGTGAATTTGAAAGCTGTGATCGCAGCTGCACTAGAAACGGTGCGTTTAGCAGCAGAAGCCAAATCAATTCAAATTCAAACGGTGTTAAGTGATGATATCGGCAAAGTTCTCGGCGATGGCGATCGCTTACAACAAGTCATGTGGAATCTCCTCTCCAATGCCGTTAAATTCACACCCACAGAAGGACTTGTAGAAGTGCGTCTAGAGCAAGTTGGGTTAGATGCCCAAATCCAGGTGATTGATACAGGTAAGGGAATCAACCCGGAATTTTTGCCCTACGTTTTTGATTACTTCCGCCAAGCAGATGCTAAGACAACCAGAGTATTTGGCGGATTGGGATTGGGACTGGCAATTGTACGCCATCTCGTAGAACTTCATGGTGGTACAGTTCAGGCAGAGAGTCCGGGAGAAGGACAGGGGGCTACCTTTACAGTCAGACTACCTTTGCTGAAAAATTCTGAGTTGAGAGTCAGCAGTGATGAGGCTTCTCAAGCAGAAGTTAGTACCGACGAGACATTACTTGCTGGGGTGCAAATATTGCTTGTGGACGATCAAGCAGATGTGCGAGAGTTTTTTAGCTTTGCGCTAGAACAATATGGTGCAACTGTAACAGCAGTTGAATCAGCAACCGAAGCGCTAGAAATATTAGTGCAATCCAAGCCAGATATCCTGTTAAGTGATATTGGAATGCCTTTTATGGATGGCTATATGTTGCTTGGCGAGGTGAGAAAATTACCGCCAGAACAAGGTGGGGAAATTCCAGCGATCGCTTTGACTGCTTATGCTGGAGAAATTAATTATAACCAAGCAATGGCAGCAGGATTTCAAAAACACTTACCAAAACCCGTCGATCCTGTAGATTTAGCCGCTGCGATCGTTAATCTTATTGGGCACAATCAACCTTGACAACCTTTTCGCCTTAATTCTCAATTCCCCCTCAAGCTTTCAGGGTATCTTTTTCAGCTTCAGTCAATCCCGTTGCAATACTTGTCGGGTTTTGGGGAATTGGGTTTGGGGTAAGGGGAAAGAAAAAACCTTTAACCTTTACCCTTTAACCTTTTCCCAAAACCCAATTCCGAGTTCAAAATGCTTTACCCAAGCAGTATTGAATCCCGTTGTTCCTTTGATATTCATGCCTTCATAAAGACGATCAGCCATCAACGTTTTGATGCAGCGTCCTGTTGTCACATCCCACAGCTTAATTGTGCGATCGTGACTGTCACTCAAAAGTAGCGATCGCACTACGCCATCTTCATTTGACATCAGGGCAATTTCGCGTGGCTTTTCGCGACTTGGCAGCAATAACTTTTCTGGGGAGTTTCTCCAAGCATAGGACTGTTATAATACCTATTGCATAAGCAATGATATCCTTCCAATCAAATACACTTCCCAAGGCAACAGCTAGAATCTTATATTTTTGCAATCCTAAATTATTTACAAAATTAAAATATTGAAGTATTTCGATAGTACAAGAAAACGCAAAAACTGATAAAGCGACGATGGATGAGTGTATATTGAAAAAGGTTTTGACAAAGCAATAAATTAGTATAAATACTAAAACATCACCAATGAAAGGACGGATAAAACTCTCATTTACAAAAACAGCAATATATACCTCTATTAAAAATAATGTAACTGTGAAGTAAAAATATTTTGGATTGAAGATAAACATGGCTATCAATAGCGCTCAAAAACACCTATTTGACTATAACCAGTAAACCATAAATTTTTGAAAAATAACCTAATAGTAGGGGTTTCAGCCCTTACAAATCAGGAAGCAAACACTATTATTAATAGAGGGATGTCTACGACGGACTATGCCTAAAAGGATATTTGAAAAGTTTTAGGCGAATATAATTCGCTACTACACAGGCTAACTCCACCTGCGTGGACTAGCAGAAAATTAAGTTTTATAACCCGCGTAGGCGGGTTTTGTTATGTATAGCTGCAACTTTTAGTCGCAGAGGCAAGTAATAATTTAGACTTTTCAAACAATCTCTAAGCTGAATGGCACTAAGAAAAGCCCAAAAGCTTGTGTCGTCTCGTTCCCAGCCTGGAGGCTGGGAATGTATTTAAAGATGTGGTTGAATAGAGAAATCAAGTCAACTCTAAAAAATCAATATTTTAATTAACTTTGACCACACAACTAAAACACCTCACAACCACAAAATACGCTTTATCACTGCACACTACCACTCCCGAATTAGGGCTAGCAATTAGTAATTTTGCAGGCGAGACTCGCTCTCAAGTTTGGAATTTGGGACGTGATTTATCTAGTCTAATACATCAATATTTAATTGAATTTATCAAACCGCAAACTTGGGCAGATTTGTCATTTATCGCCGTAGCAAAAGGCCCTGGCGGCTTTACGGGAACTCGAATTGGTGTTGTGACTGCTCGGACTTTAGGGCAACAGTTAGATATTCCTGTATTTGCGATTTCAACTTTGGCTGCGGTAGCTTGGTCAGAAGCAGGCAAAAGTCAAAATCTAAAAACTATTGCTGTGGAAATGCCAGCCCAACGAGGTCAAATTTTTGCTGCTATTTATCAGTTTGAGCCAGATATTTCTAAACTAAAAGTGTGTTTATCAGATAGAGTGTTGACACCAGAAGCATGGCAGGAAACTTTAGCTAATTGGAATACTAATTATCAGTTAATTCAAGCACAATCTGGGTTAGCAGCGACGGTGACAAGTATTTTGGAACTAGCTAATCTTGATTGGCAAGAAGGCAAATTTCCTAATTGGTCAGAGGCTTTGCCATATTATGGTCAGCATCCAGTAGAAGTTTAACTATAGCGGTTCTCGTTTGGCGTTAGCGAGTCTTGTTTACGACACGCTACGCGAACGAGCGTCGCGTCTTTATTCTGACTCCTGACTTCTGAATTCTGACTCCTGAATTCTGACTTCTGAATTCTTCTTCAATAATTAAAAATTGCTTTACCATCAAGTTTAATTTCCATTTAAATTCCTTTAATTCATAGATTCAAAGTCAGCAAGAAGCCAATTTATTCCATCCATTATTATTGGAAATTTTTCTTCAGGTATGTTTAACTCATGAAAACATTTATCTCTATATTTTTCTTTTTCAGTAAAATTAGTGATGGCTTTAACTAATGGTTTTTTTACTTCGTAGCTTTCTTCAGCTTTAGCTATTGCACGTGCGGGTATTTCGTGATTTACACGCAATATTGCTAAGTCAATCAAATCTCTAGATTGTGTACTTGAATCGTTCCATCGGTCGGCATTAGCCATTAGTTTCGATGTGAATCTATCGCTTATACTCAGACAAGGTATTTTTGTCCATTCCGGATAAACAGGAGGGTCTAAAGTAAAAATTCCATTGGCTACAATTTCTACTTTAATAGTTATTTCATTGACTACAACAGGGAAACGAATACCATATTGATTGATTGTAGTGTCACCCAATTCGATATCTGTTGTACTTTGAAATAATGCTACAATTCCTTCGTCGTAAATCAGATTTCTTAAATACCTGTAATTTTCAGTTCCATAAGGGAAGAGAAAATCAATATCTTTACTAAGTCTGTATTCATCATACTCTAACGCCAAGAGTGTACCGCCGCCAAAGTATGCAGAAGCTTTTTTAAAAACTTCTGGATTGAAAGCATTAAGGATTTTAAGTATATTCTTGTGATGGGCGAGATGAAACATTTCAAAATCAGGTAATATCCAAGAGTTATATTTTTTTGCTAAATAATGTACAAAATCCTTTTCTTCTTTTTTTAAATTGTTGAATGTAGTTTGATGATGCCAATTGCGTTGATACAATTGAACAATTTCTTTTTCACTCATTTGATATACATTTTTTAGCTGCCAACCAATAGATTCTAGAAATGGTAGCTTTTGTGGATGGAGCATACAATTAATTTTTAAATTTTATTAAGATGCCTTTTGCCTGGGGTTTTAAGCGATCGCATCACAGTGCCTAAATCTAAAATTAAAACAGCCACAGCCAAATTGGGAGAGTAACCAGCAATACTATAGTTCCAGCAGCTAACGCCGTAACTGCCAGATCGCGATCGAGATTGAATGTCTCAGCAATTACCAGTGTACCGAAAGCTGGAGGCATGGCCATTTGTAAGAGAATTACCTTTGCTGCGGAACCAGTTAATCCAAACAGTGGTAGTATGCTGCCCAATATCAAGGGAACTAGCAGCATTTTGATTCCCAAGCTCATCCCGGCTTGTGGTAGGCTACGCCAAGATTTGAGCAGCCCTAGTCGCATTCCAATTAACACCAGAGATAAAGCTACACTAATCCAAGCCAATTTCTCTAAGCAAAATTCTACTACCGTGGGAATTGTCGCTTTTTGAACCAGCAAGCCAAATCCGAAACTCCACAGGGCAGGATTAATTAAGATCGCCCTAGCAGTCTGCCAGTGATTTTGGACATCGCCGCCAAAACGGGCTGCTAGCAAAACACCCAAGCCATAAGTTCCGGGGAATGAACCTAACAAATCGTAAAATAATGCCCAAACAAAGTATTCTTTGCCTAGTATTGCTAAGGTGATGGGAAAGCCAAGATAACCTGTATTACCCAGCGTTGCCGCTAGGATCAAGCTAGCCTGAGTGGATTGTTGGGGGACAGTCTTTCTAAAATAGGCTTGTGCTTTAATCCCTAACCAAGCTAAAAATGCTCCTAGTAAAATGGCTAGGTAAGCGATCGCAGGTGCAATCCAAATTTGCCCTGATAAACTGGATTGACGCAAAAACGATACTATGCTTATGGGTACTCCCACCCAAAAGAGGAATTGTCCTAAACGTGTAGGAACTGTCACAGGTAGTTTGCGTCCCAGAATGAAACCTACCAGGACTAATCCTCCTAGCTTGACGTATAGTTCTAAAAGGTTTGTCAAGATTGCGCCTAAAAACCACAGATGTAAAATGCTACCTGTTACTTCTACTTTTGTCCAGTGCAAAATTTGTTATGGCTGTCCCACAAAAACAGGAGTTTATCCTTGAATAAGGCAGGGTTTTCTGGAAGACCGCAAAACTCATCGAATGACCTTGGTGATGATATTCCAGTGGCTGTACGCGATACCCCTGTTGCAACACCTAAAATTTGGTTGCAACCCCGAATTATCCTGATTGGGGGAGTTGCGGGATTTGTCTTGCTGGCTTTAATTAGCGGTTTTTTGTTTTTCGTTACTTCACCCAAAAAAATTGCCGATTCTCAACCCTCGCCCACTAGTTCTACACCTACACCAACTACAGAATCGGATAATGTCAATACTCTGTTAGGGCATCTGGCATACCCAGAAGCCCCTGAATCAGAACTAGTAACCATCTCCGCAAATAGGGGCATTAGAATGCAAAAATCTGCTGCCCAAAAGTTTGAGGAGATGGTAGCAGCAGCGCGGAGTGCAGGTGTGATTTTAGTACCAATTTCTGGCTTTCGCTCAGTCAAAGACCAGGAGCCGTTGTTTTTTGGTGTCGGTGCCCAGCGAAATCAAACGCCAATAGAACGAGCTGCCCTCAGCGCTCCTCCTGGTCATAGCGAACATCATACAGGTTATGCTGTGGATATTGGAGACGGATCAGTACCAGCAACTAATCTCCAAACCAACTTTGAAAATACCAAGGCTTATCGGTGGCTGCAAGCAAATGCAGCGCGTTTTAGCTTTGAAATGTCATTTCCCAAAGATAATGCTCAAGGTGTGAGTTATGAGCCTTGGCACTGGCGTTTTGTAGGCGATCGCAATAGTTTGGAAATGTTCTACAAAGCTAGAAATTTGAAACCCGCTAAAGTGCCTCAATAAAAGTTGATACAAGCGATCGCAATCCTTACAGCAGAGGGCAGTTTTCCCCCAGCAAAAACTGCTCTCTGCCTCGTGCCTTCATTGATAAATTACCATTATGATGGGGATTGGCAGTAGGTAAACGCCCTGCTTCCAAAAAGAAGTTAAACTGCCCTCCTACGCCGGAATTATTTCTCATCTGGAAACAGACTGGAGACGAAAATGACCCCAGCAGCGATGTCTGACGACAAGCCGCAAAGCGTCTACGCTACACCCCGTCAGGAATCACCCCTGTTGTTTGAGGGACTGACGTGGAGAGAATTTAAAGCAGTTGAGCAGTTGTTAGACCGTCCGGGATATCGCCTGTCTTTTCTGGATGGAGTTTTGGAGATCCGAAGAATGCCTGGAGAACCACATGAAACAGTTAAGAAAAGAATTGCCGCATTGCTAGAACTGTACTTGCTTGTGGCAGGGTTTGACTTTACTCCAACTGGTTCAATGACCTTGGAAAGTGAAGCGGGTGCTGTGAAGCGAGAAGCGGATGAATCCTATAAACTTTCCCCTGGTAGAGTGCGTCCCGATTTGGCGATTGAGGTAGTGTTTACCAGTGGCGGGATAAACAAACTGGAAGCATACAAGCGGCTCTTGATTCCTGAAGTGTGGTTCTGGGAAGATGGTGTGTTAGAAGTTTATCACCTGCGGAAAGAGGGCAATGCACTTCACTATGAAAGAGTTTCTAGTAGTGAGGAGGTCAAAGAAATCGATCTGGATTTGTTATTACGTTGCATTAATATGGTAAATCATGTTGATGCCATCAAGACTTTTCAGCAAGCGCTTCAAAAATAGCTAATCTGCAATCTCTAATCCGGAGTTCAATTCTTGTAAAAGTTCAGCGCTAATGGGTGATGTTGCCAGAATTGGATGCTTAATACCTCCCCAAATACTTCCAGTGCGGATACGATGGGAAACTAATATTTCATGAATTTGACTAGAGATTAAAACCTCTGGTGGTGCAAGTTGATCGAGCGATCGCGCTCTCTTGTAATGATAAGATTCTGATAAAGCCTGATCTAGCTGTTTAGCGATAATTTCCGGGCTTTCTTTTGCCGAATCTAATAATAAAATATAGTGTGGAGGATCAGCAATCGGCATCAAACTTTTAAAATTAGTTTCTTGCAAGTTCAAGAGAGTCAAAGCATTATTTACAAAAGTTTCTTGCAACTTTTCGCCCACCAAATCGCTAATAGCTTGATGTCGTCCGATAAATTCTAAACAGGGAGTGTGGCGATAGTAATGAGTTACGCGGATGCGATCGCCAATTCGATAACGATACAATCCCCCTTTCTGCGATAAAATAACCGTGTATTCCTTGCCAATGTTGAGTTCATGCAAACCATACACTGAACCAGCCTCATCCTCAAACTCGAAAAAAACTTCATCAAGAACCGGCACGCATCCCCCAGCGACAATCAAGGGAATCGTTATTGGGGCTTCCGTTGCTAGTAGTCCCTTACCTTGAATTAATACACCTGGAAATTTTAATCTTAATCCTTGCGCTTGATCTGCTGCATTGGCGCTATCCCAGCAGGAAATCAGCTTCAAATTTGGCCAGAGTTGCATCCAGGGAATCTTACTTTCGCTAAGGAGTTGGAGGCGATAATGTGAAATGCGGTTGTGTAATTCTTTTCGCAATAAATCCTGATTTTCTTGAATATATTTTAAATGTACTTGTAGAAAACTAGGACTCCAAATAGAGATAATTTCTAGTTTTTCAGCCTCTAATAATGCCAAAGCTAGTTGATGTTTAAACAAGTTCGCATCATGCAGTCGATTAAGTTTATTTGGCATCACCAACCAAGGACGCAAAAACCAACGTAACCAGCCGTCTAAGTAATCTAAATCATCTTGTAAAGTTTGGCTATCACCTACATTTAATTGCGGCGAGATACAAGCATAAAGCTTGCCTGTGGAAAATTTCGGGCCATGTACAATCAAATCATGCGCCCAGACGCAAAACATTTGATTAAACGATCGCCGCAAAGATTGAGTATAAGGAATCCATTTTACCGCCCCACTACTACCGGAGGTTTTTTCATAGAACAAAATGGGTTCTGGCGTGAGGGAAATTTGCTGCTGTTTCTGATTTAACCAGGGTTCGAGTGCATCATAATCTACAATTGGTACGCGCTGCCAATCGTCTATAGAATGGATACCCAAAGTTTTGCCATACTCACTTTTGATTAGGCGATCGCAAATTTCCCTTTTTACAGATGTCTGCATTAACTCTGGATTATCTAAAGCTCGATAAAATTGCTTCGCAGTTGGCGCGAGAATTTGCCCAAAAAGCTGAATAATCGGACGCATTATTGCACCTTTTGATTAGGATAAAGCTTGGTAGCTGCTGGTAAATAAGAACCATCAGCAACGACTACACCGGGAGCAAGATTAGATCCGGCTCCCACAAAAACATTGCTGCCAATCTGGACTTTTTTAACATACAGCATTAAATTTTGCTTGCGGGGTTTAATGATGTGGCAATAGATACCGACACCATGCCCGACAACGACGCGATCGCCAATTTCTAATAAACTGCGATCGGCAATCTCCAATCTTGTTGTCCAGTATACATCTCGCCCCACTTTAGCACCCCACAATCGCAACCAACACGAAAACACCCCCGGAATCAGTCGCAGCACTGCTTCCAACACCGGAATTGCAATATAAATTACCTGGATTTGATGACTACCCCACCAGGGATTATATTCTTCACCTAGTAGATAACTAATACCCTCGCGCACAGGATAAACCCATTCATGCAAGCGGTAAACTAGCACTGGTAGCCCATAAATAGAAAAAAACAGTGCAAGAATGCTGAAGATGTTGGGCGAATAGGCAAGGTAGATTATTGCTGCACCAGTTAGCAATAATATAAACGTAGGGAAAAACGAAAGTATTTTGCTGATAACTGTCATGAAAATGGGAATAAAAGTTTTTGGAACAAGTTTAATGAGCTAGGAATTCCAATTATAGATGGCAATTTTTCGCTTTCATAATATGTTCCATGTAACTTATCCCAAATTTTCAGATTAGCCCCATAGTTATAATTGTGGATTTCGCGGCAATGATGCCAAGCATGATCCTGTGGTAAGATTAACCAAGTAGATAAAAGTTGATATAGCCTGGTATTTGCAGGAATGATTAAACGGCTATGTCGCCATAAATCTAAGGCAGAAGTTAGACTGACTCCAAGTAAATAACCTGTGGGATCGGCTAACAGATATACAAATAAAGTGTGTATCCATAAATATATAATTAACAAGCTTGTCCAAAGTGTGTTGCGAGAAGTTCCTAATACATCCATCTGAGTAACAGTGTGATGAACTTGATGAACTTTCCACAACAATTTAGTATGTAATAAACGATGATTCCAATAATATAAATAATCAACTACAACAAAACTGATAATAAAAGCCGGAACTAATGATATTTTTAAGTATCCTTGTTGAGTCGGTAGTAAATATTTATAAAGCCAATAAACTAAAGTAGCTTGTAGTAAGGGAATTAAAATTCCTTGAATCGTTAATCCTGTACCATCTAGCAACCAATCTTCACGACTTTTAACTTTGAGTTGAGTTCGTCCAAGCTGATTGCTAAGAGTCCAACCAACTAATCCGATAAAAGCAGCAAAAATTAGTAGTTGTGCAAAGTTTTGTATTTCCACTTCTGATTGCTCACACTGATTTTAAACATGGGTTTTACCCCACCCTAACCCTCCCCTTATAAAGGGGAGGGAACTGGATTTTCCAATCTCCCCTTTATAAGGGGAGGGAACTGGATTTTCCAATCTCCCCTTTATAAGGGGAGGGAACCGGATTTTCCAATCTCCCCTTTATAAGGGGAGGGAACCGGATTTTCCAATCTCCCCCCTTTACAAGGGGGGATTAAGGGGGGTAATTACGAATTATTTTCAAACCCAAAATGTAACTTTTACTGATTGATTTGGCAATAAACGCGGATCTTCTCCACGAGATATAGCCGCTATAATTGACTCTACAAATATATGAATTGTGTCCGCAGGCGTATTATAAAATTGTGTCCCGTATTTAGCGATCGCTTCCCCCTGAATACCCAAAATTTCCACGTCTTGGCGGATAATATGTTGAGCAGTCCACCGCACAAAGGGACGCGCTAATTTATTCCAAATACCATAGTTGTAGGTAACATCGGTGTAAACCAGAGTTGAATTATCGGTTTCTGGAATAGATTGACTAGTAATGAACAAATGGCGATTATGTGCCATCTTATACTCTACAGAGGTAATATTTGGCATATAAAAGCGATCGCTATGTTTAATCTCTGCACCATGCAAATTCAGAAAACGGCTGTACCATCCCAAATTACTGTTTTCGTTGCGATACTCCACCAAAACCGAACCATTACAGCGTTCTACAGTCATCTCTAACTTTTGTTGGCGGGAAGTACGGAAAACACCAGGATGAACAAAAGCCGTATGGGGAATATCAATAAAATTCTCTGCACAATTAGTAACATTGTTAGCAAAACGGTTAATTACCCGTACCGTTTCCCATCCTATTTGTCCATAGTTAGGCATAGAAAAGGGTTCAAGATCAACCCTTGGGGTATCGGCTAACTGCACATAAACATAGCCATCCTGTTCTTTGGTAGCGTAACACTTGGCTCGACGCTGTGGCGAAGGTTTGAAATCATCTCCTTCGGCTGGAACTGCAATAACGTTTCCAACGCTGTCATATATCCAACCATGATAGGGACATTGTAAAGCACCATTACAGATTTTACCTGTAGATAGACGGCTATTGCGGTGTAAACAGCGATCGCGCAAAGCTACGGGTTGTCCATCTTCAGCGCGAAATATCGCTAACCATTCTCCTAAAACGGTGCGTGATAATACTTTGTTGGGTTGTAACTGTTCGCTGAGTGCAACAATATACCAGAAGTCTGCAAATTGCATGGTGGCTGGGAGCGATCGTATTTAAATTATGGCAATGTCTTGGGTAGAACTGCATTCTTGTATCTATCGAATTCCAAAAGAGCTAATTTACAATTAAAAATGAGATAACCTGATATGGGAAAAGGATCGTGACATTACAACAATTGCAAAAGCAGGTATTAGAGTTACCAATTAGCGGCTGGACATTAGTACAAATCCTTTTGGAATCGCTACAGCAAGAAACTAGTTCTGAATTGAAAAAGGGTAACTTGTCCCGACTGCGAGGGATTGCAAAAGGTACAGAAATATCAAGCCACATAATTTAATTACCTTTAAGTGAATCTACTGATGCAAGATATTCAGCTTTTGACATTGAATAATACTAAAATTCCTAATCTAATCCTTTGTACATGAGAAACTTATTTTCCTGGAGACTTTCTCCATCTGAGGCTGATTTTTCAAAGCTGTGGAAAAATGCCACTTTTGTCTTTGATACAAATTTTCTCCTTGATTTATATCGGGTATCGCGTCTTACCGTAGAGGATTTTCTTAAAATACTGGAACATCTTCAAAATAGAATTTGGTTGCCTTATCAAGTAGCTGACGAGTTTTTGAGACAGCGAGAAGAAATAATTGACTCGGAGGCAGCATCTTTTAAGAAAGCTTTATCAGCACTTGAAAAATGGAAATCTGAACAACAAAAATTTAACAGTCTCCGAGGTCATCTTAACCAAGCAGGAAAGATTGTAGCTGCTGAAGTGGAGAATTTATTTGATAAGCAAAAAAATTATCTTGATGCAGTGGATGAGGTAGAGAAGGTTTTTCGAGAAAAGATAAATGAGCTTGCCAATGCTCATTTTCCGTTTGATTCAGACAATGACAGAATTTTGGAACATCTTCTCTCAATATTTGATTCAAAAGTGGGAGAACCCTACGATGAGCAAAGTTTGCAGATCCTGTATAAAGAAGCTGACGATAGGTACAAAAAATCACAACCTCCTGGTTTTTCGGATGGTAAAGACAAAGCAGATGAACGGAAATATGGAGACTTCATTCTTTGGAAACAAATATTAGATTTTGCTAAAAGAGAGTCTTTACCAATTGTTTTTGTCACAGGAGAGAAAAAGCCAGACTGGTGGATAAAGAAAAATGGAGAAATAGTTGCTCCACATATAGAACTAAGACGCGAATTTCAGGAATATGTGAAACAGCCTTTTTGGATGTATCGAACTCAACGGTTTCTTGAAATGGCTAAAAAGGAATTGATGGTTGAGATTGATCTAAGATCAATCGAAGAAACAAATGCAATTGCTGATACTGACTTGATTGATGAACAAAATGATAAGGTTATTGAGCAAGCAATTGAAGAGACACTAATACCTAATTCGGATGCGCTAAAAAGACTTACACACTTACAAATTAATTATTCAGATGTGCAGAAATTAATTGGACAGGCACTAATCCCTAATTCAGACGCGCTAAAAAGACTTGCACAGTTACAAATTAATTATTCAGATATGCAGAAATTAATTGGACAGGCATTAATACCTAATTTATTAATGCAAAAAGCAATCGAACAAACACTAATACCTAATTCAAATGCGTTAAAAGAACTTGCATGGTTACAAATGGCTAATTCGGCTGCCACACTAAAACCACTTGAACAAATACGAGTACCTGAAGATAAAAGCGAGTAAGTTAGGTTGACGCTAAAAAAACCGACATTTCGAGAAATTTACAAGTGCGATATTGGATAGAGAGAAAGATAATTGTCAATTTCATGTGCTAAATATCTAACTCGTTAGAGACATTGAAGACTTTAAATAAAGGTCGATTTCCACCGCTATAAAGTCACTAAACGTATCATGACTTTTGACAAAATAAGACTCTTCCTGTCCTTCGCAATATGAGTAAGTTGGTGGGTTATCACCTTCTGAAAGCCTGAAAAAGCTAAACTGATAACCCTGGTGCATAAAAAATACAAAAGCATCTTCAGGCAAAGCTTCAGGAAAATCATTTTCTACCAGAAGTTCTTTAGCCCATTCTTGAATTTGCGGTAAATGTTTGTAAAAGCAATCAGAACCACGCAAAAACTTACCTGCACCATGCCCCATCATCTTGAGAAAGTCTTTATAATTACTGGGCAAAGTAATACCTTGTTGTTGTTCAAATTGAATTATTTCTAAATCTGAACATGGCGAAAGCTGATTTTCGTTAAAAATAAGCTGAAGTGCTTCGGGTAAATTGCGAATTGACATTTATACCGACTCCTTTACGCAATGTTTCCGTGATGTACATTTAGCTGAATGTTCGGGAAAGCTTGCCTAAACTGCTTAATGACATACTCACACGAATCACATGGCTCTCTTTCGGTGAATAACTCAATCTTACCCTTTACTTCTCTATTATTTGTATATTTTTCGGCAATCGCTTCTAATATTTTGTACTCTGAGTCTAAGTCTCTTCGGTGTCCGGTAACTTCAAAGGTTTTAAACATTGGTTGAGTGGGTACATCAACCGCTCCCTCTCGCAACAGCTTACCACTAAAGGCGAATAGCTCGGAAAATGTCTCATCTATCCAGACTCTAGCAATAGCAACATTTCGGGCTGGTGCTGGCACGTTACAAGTTTTACGAATTTCTGCGACGCGCTTTAACCAATCCATACTTGCTCTTTTAGTTGTTTTTAAATCACCATCTAAATCCTACGAATTTCAACATTACCTGTAACATCAACCTGACAAGCTAACCGTGCATGAGGATAATTAGCTGCTAACGTCTCCAACATCTCCTGTTCATCAGGTTGAGGAGGAGGAATATCACCAATAACCTCAACCAAACAAGTGCCACAAATACCAGTCCGACAACCAAATAAAACAGGTGAATTCTGAATCGTGAGATGTTCAGACAAACTTTGATGACATTCCAGAGCGATCGGAATAAAATCACTTCCTGGAAAGGATATCTTACAGAAGTCAGCCATAATACGCAACAATTTTACCTAAACAACACTCTTCCATTCCTCTCTGCGCCTCTGTGTCTCTGCGTGATTTAAAAACAAATCCTCTTGGTGTTTTAAGCCTTGAAAAGCCCTTCTTTGAGTTGCCAAATATCGAGAAATTGAATTAGTTCCCATCAGTGACATATCCCGATTACGTTGCCAAAGATAATCGAGTTTTTCCACATACACCTGATAAGACTTCATCGCCTCCTGATGAGTTGAAAAACTGCGCTGCAAGCCTTCCGACTCCTCGGTAAAACAACGCCGCATCATTTCTTTAGCATCCATGTCACTCATCTCAAAAATAGGCGATCGCAACACCCGATAAATCTTACTATACAGCGCCGGATCGTACCAGAAAATCCCATTAATCGCAGCAGAAAAATGAAAATGATCGCGCTGACATCCCCACAACCCTAAATTAGCCACCAGTCTCTCAAATGCAGTTGGTGGATTAAGGCAAGTGACAACATCGTGCGATATAATTGTCGAACTATTGAAGTGAAAACTTTCATCCATGAAGTGATAATAGGAGACTTTAGCAGGAATTGGAGCAGCTTCAGGATGAGGATGCTTTTGATAATAATTGCTGAGTTTATGCTGTATTAACTTGCCGTTTAGCGTCCGCACTCCCCGTACCGTGAAATACTGACAAGCCAAAAAAGTATTATTCGCAGAAATCAGCCCAAAGTATTGAAGTTGAATTTTTTTCCACCAAGTTTTTAGGGCATTGGTGTCAGCATAAATCATCGTTTCTGTAAAGGGGCCGCGCATGGGGTAGGTAAAGATAAGTTCCCCAAACAACGCTTGTTCAACCTGTTTGGCAATTGTGCGGAAGGCGTTAATGTGCGATCGCTCTTGGGCGGATTCCAAATCTAAGGTATCGCAGATTAAGCGGAAATCTTCTTGAGCGTAAAGTCCGGCTGCACTGGTTTGATTGAAAAAGATCGTGGCAATTTCAGCAGAAACAATTTGTGAATAATAAGCTACCCAGTAAAGTTGGTTCAAAATTATACGCTGATGTTGGCTCGACTGTTCCCATAAAGGTGTACCATATAACAGGGAAAACTCTTCTGGATTCCAATACTCGTTTTGACAATCTTCATAGCGAAAATTGGTGACAGCTTCATCCATTAAAGCAGTATGGTCTTGCTGTTTGTTGCGGGTGTGGTTAATTTGTAATTTGCGATGAATAGTTTTTTCCATATCCGTTTTTATTTCACGCAGAGATAAGATTGATATTTATTGCACACATTGATGGGCGGGGAGGGGTTGAAAAGCTCCACGTTCTTCTAAATTTTGCAGGATAGACTGGGCTGATGTTCCCCCCATGAGCGATCGCAATATTTGTAATCGGGTTCCGCTATGAGTCTCTGTATCTAGTTCTTCTAGAATTTGGATTTTTTGCGATCGCGTCAGATGTCCTTTCACTTGTTCAACTGCTGCAAGTACACTTTGTGGTCCCACCTGTACCATAAACAAAAACTGTTCCAATACATCAAGAATTGTTGTTTGACTCAATGCTGAAACAGTAATTTGATTAAACAAGGTGGTTCCCGTGGCGTGATGACGAGATTCAGATTGTAAAAAACTGGAAAAAAGTTCTGCTAAAACTGGATGGCGGCATTCCTTAGCTAAACGCCGATAATGGCTTAAACCCCATCCTTCTAAAACCACTTGCAGCACAAACAATAAAACTGTTTTATCTGCACTTTCAACCACTTCTGATAATAAGCGCAAAAACGGATCGTCCGTACTAGTTACTTCCATTGCTGGTAAAAAATGGCTAATTTGGTGAAGGTGGGTAGCTTCATCAGCCGTAAACAATCCATAAAGAATGCGTTCTTCAACTGTTTCTGCAAACAATACCATTTTTGCCATGTAGCCAACACCTGCTTTCTCAATGAAATATGATTCTTCTAACAGGCTGCGGTTGGCAAGTTCCAAAATAGCTGATTGTTCATTAATATTAGATTTTTGAAAAACTTTAACTTGATGTAAATTGAAAAATTCCGTATCCCAATAATTTAATTGTGGGTAATTAGCAGAATTATTCTGATTGGGTAACGCTGCTGTTAATATCCGTCGCAAACGGTCATCATAATCTGTGTGTGGTAGATCAAAACCGACAATTTTATCTTTAAAATCCATATTTTTCCTGTTCAATTAAAGTGAATTCATGATTAGAATTTGAGAAGACTTTTTAAAAACTATATTTGTTACCGAAAGCATCTAATACCCCCCTTAATCCCCCCTTATAAAGGGGGGAAACTGGAAATCTAGTCCCGTCCCCTTATAAAGGGGGGAAACTGGAAATCTAGTCCCCTCCCCTTTACAAGGGGAGGGTTAGGGTGGGGTAATGTCACAATTTGATGTGCTATACGACACTTTACAAACATCCTCTGATGGAGTTTGAATATTTGGATGATTAACAGTTTCCCAAGTTCCCCAGGTTAAGGCTTTCTGTTGATTAACGTGCTGAATAAATTGCAGAATAGATTGATCTGCTTTAGTAGGAGTTTTCAAATCAAACTGAATTGTCTGAAATACCTGCGTATCCCCTTTAGCAAAGTAATTACCAACTTGCTGAGTTAACCATAACAAACCACGATTTAAAACCCATCCCCAAAATCCCGAACGCTTAGGAGTCACAAGAATTGTTTGCCCTTCAGTTTTCCCACCTTCAATCATTCGCAGTGTAAATATAATGTAGAAATGCAGAAAATCCGGGCCTAGCGTCACAGTTCCAGTGCTGCCATACCAGTAACACATACTATAAGTAACTTCGTTGCGATATAAAGGACGAATCAGGCGAATTAACCAAGAATCATCACCTCCTCGTGTAGTGTTGCTGAAGCTAATAGCGTTAGGGTTGAGGTTTTGAGAATCAAATACAATCTCTAAGGGCAGATTGTGTACTGTATTGAAATGGTGAGCATCAATCGCATTAATTAGTAAGACATTGGGATGACAGTTTTTGACAAATCGAGTTCCCAATATATAATCGCAATCTGCCTGTTCTAACTCTGGTACAAAAGGCAGCGAACTTGGCTTTTCTTCTCCCACCCAAACCCAAATCATGCCGTACTTTTCTGCCGTATGCCAAGTTTTAATACACACAGGTAGCGGTTTTCCGATAGAAGGAACATCTACACAAATTCCGCGACTGTCATACTTCCAATTATGAAAAAAGCAGCGAATTCCATCATCTTCTACCTTACCTTCTGCTAAATGAGCGCCCATATGTGGACAATAAGCATCTATAGCTACTACCTGACCACTAACTCCCCGGTAAATCGCCAGATTTCTACCTAGCAAAGTTATCGCTTTTACCTTGCCAATTTTTAATTTTTTTGATGGTAATGCCCAGTACCATCCTTCTATAAATTGTGTTGAGTTATTAAAGTTTAAGTGTGGGTTGGTAGATGGCATAAAAGTTAAACAAGAACACAATCTTGCACAAATTTTAAAGATGATTCTGACTTCCACATCCGTTGTCCAGAACGGGTGAGATTGTCATAATTAATTTCAGTTAAACAAACTAATTCATCCCCTAACCGATAATCGGGATTTTTTGCCTCAAAAAATTGGATATGGGGATTAGTTTGTCGTCCTGATGGAATTTCAATCAACCCTTCCCGTAAAATTTGGGGATGCGGAAATCGGACAATACCACTTGCTTCTTGATATAAGCTACCATAATATTCCTGTGCCAAATTACCCATTAAATGCTTAACATCAGTAGGTGTTGTGACATCATAACGGGGGTAGAAATCTTGCCAAAAAGTAGGGAGAAAACGATAAGTGCGAAAACCAGAGCAAATTAGCAGCCAGTAAAGTTTATTTTCTGCATAGTGTTGATGCAGAAAATTGATAGCGGCAATCCAACTACGTGGTAGTGTTGTACTCGACCAAGCACTAGGATCAACAATAGTGTCGCCAGAATACACCACACTAATTTTTTCTCCCAAAAAAGTCTTTTGGCATAACATCAGAGTTGAAAATCCTTTAAGTGCGTTGGATGTTTCATCTCTCAACAACAAAACCCAGTTTTTGCGCTCTAAATCGACTAGAAACCCATCCCAGGTTATACCTTTAAAGTGATTTTGCAGCAACGCATACATAGCGGTGCGATCGCTTGGTTGCAAATTTTCAACAGGAATCAGCAAACTCTTCATTATTCGGCAATTACCTAAACTTGATTGGTGAGATGTGTTTATTTAACACTTTATCGACCAACTTAGTAAAATTACGGTATAGTGTGACAGATTCCAAAATGGTTATTTATACTACAATTCTATATTCACATCTTGCACCTTCTCAATATAGAGTTGATGGAAATCGCCCACTCTACAAAATAATTAAGATGTATTTAGATTGAGAAACAAAACGCAACATTACCAAAGCTTTTATTGGGTTACGCGATCGCTAATCCAACTTACTATTCTACACCCCTATTTTTTGACCATCGAGACGGTTTTAGTTGATTCACATACTTCATATATTCAGCTAATGGCTGATCAATACTAAGGAGCAAGTTTGGATTAAAGCGAATATTGTCGTAAATTTTGCCATCTTCATCTCTGAGCATATAGTAAGCCAAGCGAGTACAGAATAGCAAAAACTGACTTAGCAGATATCCCACAATACCTTGACGCTTTTCAGTTACATAAATTGGTTGAATTATCGTTCTTCCAGGTGCAATGGGAGTATAGGCATATATCATAAACAGTGACGGAAAAAGCCTGACATCTTTCATCATTGTTAACAAGCCAATGCAACCATGAGCATAACGCATTGAATACTGATATGTAGAACCAAGAAATCTTTGACCTAACTTTTCTCGAAATGTAGTTTTGGGAAATTGTCCCCGCATTGTAAAGTCAATTTGCGTCCCTAATTCACTGCGATGTAGCGACAAATCCATTTTGATATCTAAATGATGAATTGTTTTTAAATGTTGAGCATCAATCCCATTCATCATACAAATATGATGATGGCAACTTCTTTCAAATGCAATATCGGCTTGTGCAACAATTTCTTTTCCCTTCAATTCATCAAAATCAGCCACTCCCTCTGGTGCTTTAGCATCTGGATAAATCCAGATAAATCCATACTTTTGCTCTGTTGCATAAGCTTGTAACTTAGCTTGAGTAGGAATTTCTGATTGACAGGGAATATTTTGACAAAGCCCTGTTTCATCAAATGCCCAATGATGAAATGTACAACGAATCCAATTACCATCAACCTTCCCAATTCCTAAATCTGTCCCTAAATGAGGGCAGAAGCATCTAAAGCCCTTACTTGCCCATCTTCGCCTCTAAAAATGGCAATTTTATGTCCGCATACTTCTACAGATTTTGCTGTTTTTTTGGGTATTTCATGACTAGGACAGGCAATATACCAACCCTGAGCAATTACATTCCAATTATTGAATATTTGCATAATTGTTTGATAGATAATTATTTAATATTTCTTGCCGTTGGCAAATATCATCTCGATATTTACCCGTCAAAATTCTAAATAACATTTTACCTAAACAATAAGAAGCCCGCCAAGAAAAAACAGCATCTTGTAAATCAATATGGCTACGCTCAAATAAAAAATGTCCGGTTAATCCCAACAATTGAGTTAACGGTAAGCCCAAGAGCAACCAAAAGTTTTGCAATTTCCAAGTAGAAAAAAGTAAAGTGTAAAAAAAGAATATTCCTAGAATGTGTAGAGTAATATTAATTGGATGTTGATGTTTAAGAATAAAAATATCCCAATAGTCTGTAAAAGGATGATCTATAATTTGATTATTAATCCCATTTCTAAAACTTTGTTGACGATTAGAATTGATATTACTCATAAGAGAGTTTGTGAAAAAGCAATATATTTTATACATCAATAGTCATTATCCGCCACACAAATACCTTTACATTTAATACCGTTCGTAGCAGTGCGCTGACAATGAGGACATAGAACTTTTTCATTTTCTGTTTCTTTATTTGTGTTTATGTTTATACTACTGCTTGCCTGTAGCTTATCTTTGTCGGTCTGGAGTTTTACATTCATAAAGATAGAGTAATTTTTCCCTTTTAAAATGTTATAATGATGATCTATAATTTGATTATTAATCCCATTTCTGAAACTTTGTTGAGGATTAGAATTCATGTCATTCATGAGAAGAAAGATGAAATGCATTATTAAATCACGTTATTCGAGGAAAAAGAGCTAATGCCTTTTTTGAGTATTTCCAACTTATAGCCTAAAGATTCTGGCTCATCATCAAACTTATCTAGTAGTTTGTTCAATAGTAAATTTAACTCAAGCAGTGTTTTTGACTGAAGAATTTTATAAATATCTTGTCCTAGTAAATAGATATTTGCATCAAGTAACTCAATTACTCCATCAGCAAGTTTCTCTGCTAGTTCATTATAAACTCGATCATCATCTTCATATTTTGATAAAATAAAATCAATATCCTCTAAATCTTTGTTTGTGCGCTCTCCGCGATCTCCCCAAGCAAAAATTTTGAGAACTATAAAAGCTGGTATGTCGATTACTTGTATTTCAAAATCATCAATAGTAATATGTTTGGCAGATAACATCGCTTCAGTAAACCCTAAAACGTTCATTGAATTGCCTGTTTCAGACCAAACAATTTTTTGATCGGGTTCACCAATTTCTCCGAAAGGTACAATGTCCACTTCGATACTAGTCTTAATATGTATAAAATTGTGAGGATTCCTTGTATCCTCAAAACAAGGAGAATCACCATTTATTAGAGCTTCACGAATTTGTTGATAATCTTTCCAGCTATCTATAGATATTGCAATATCCCAGTCTTTTGTTCCTCTCCCTTCTCCAAATTGCTGATCAAATATTAGTAACCTAGCACCTGCACCAACTACAATCATTGGCATATTTAATGCACTAAAAATGTTTACCAGATCAGATAATACTTGTTTTTCGTTAGATTCAATCATTATTTTGATTTATTTCTTCAATGTATTTATTGTAAATAATTTGAGCAGTTTCTTTTAATCGACTGTTGCCAGTCCGAACTAATTCTGCATGAATTAGTAATGGGTGAACAATATTCTTTGCCAAGTTTCTAAATTCATTTTGTTGGCAGTTGTCGTGACCAAAACTTTGAAGCAATACAATCTTCCCCTCAGAATCAGGCTTTAGCTTTAGCTTGACTGCTATCTGACGATCATTGATATTTTTATTGAGATGTAGCGTCGCACTAATAGGGCGAAGATATTGGGTTATTATTGAGGCAGCAAGTTCACCACCTATTAAATATCCATATACATCGGCATATTCTTTAATCTCAGCTTCAACCTCGGAGAAATTTCGTTTCCCTATAGGAGTAAATGTTCCAAGTAGTAATTTTGCACGTAATATTTCAGAGTATCCTAACTCCCATCGCTCAAGAAGTTTAAGATAATTAATGATTTCATATCCTCTATTCTTACGTCTAATATAATCTAGCTCTTGAAGTTTTGTAAGTGTGTTTTTTATTGTTTTTGGAGTAACACCAGCAATGTAAGCGATTTTTTCATCTAAATATTCTTTCACAGAAATACATCTTGGCTGCTTCAGCAAAACATATATGACTTGCAAAGCGGCAGCCGTAATTTCTAAAGATTTATTTGTGCTGTCTTTTAAAACTTGATTGCGAACTACTATATAAATTTCTGGACTATTCAAATAAATGTTGCCATCAACATCAATAAACTCAATATTTCTTTCTAAAAGTTGATCGACAACTAAACTAGATAACCTACGTGTAATGAGCAAAGGTCTTTGTCCATGATTTAGTTTTTTACCTAAATTTGCCAAATATTCTGCAACTTGCTCAATTAAATCATTGGTAAGTCCAGTTTTAATTTCACATATATAATTGACAGTTGTATGAGATGTGTTAATAATTAATTGCCCATCTGCTAAAGCTTCATTAGAACAATAAGGTTCTTCTTTGATGACTGCCTTAATATTGGGTAGCGATTCAAGATAAGCAAGACATTTCTGAAACAGTGGGTTACTTGGGTGCATGAATTATTCACCACCTAACGACATATAAAGTTAATTATAACTCTCGATTATTATTTTAATAATTAATCCAGTTCAACCGGGAAACAAAACTGTTCCCAACTTTTCACGCCCCAAGCGATCGCTCACCTTGCCCACATAAACAACCTGAATCCCATTAATATAAGTTCCCTTTCATAGGTATATTATATCAATATATCAGATATGATATAAATACATCATGGGAGATCAAAGTAAACCTTTAGTTTGGTTACATGGTGAAGTTAAAACCCCACCTTTCACTCAAGAAGCACGCATAGAAGCAGGTGTTCTGCTCAGACAATTACAGGAAGGTGAATCCCTTGGGTTGCCACATTCACGCCCTATGCCAAGTATAGGAATTTACTGTCATGAATTACGTATTCGAGATGCTGATAAAAACTGGAGAATCATTTATCGAATTGATGACGATGCAATCTTGATTGTTGAAGTCTTTAATAAAACAACGAGAACAACATCCAAGAAGGTAATTGAGGTTTGCAAAAAGCGTCTGAGCAAATACGATAACGATCAACAGGAGTAATGTGATGGATCAAGCAAAAAGAGAACGTTTGGAATCTAAAGGCTGGAAAATTGGAACAGTTGCAGATTTTTTGGAGTTAACACCCGAAGAAACTATCTTTGTTGAAATTAAGCTAGCTCTCAGCCAAAATTTGAAAGAGCGTCGGCAAAAACTGATGACCCAAAGTGAACTCGCTGCTAAGATTAGTTCTAGCCAACCTCGGATTGCTAAAGCTGAAAATGGCGATGCTTCAGTATCAATTGAATTGTTGATCCGGGCAATGTTAGCAACAGGTGCAACTCCTCAAGATATTGGGCAGGTGATTGCTGGTGTGGGGTAAAAGCAATTCAATGCTAAAATCGTTGTTCATATTTCGTCGGTTAACGTTCCTAATCAGCGATGTCTACGACGGGCTACGCCTACGCACTTTATCCACCGTAGGCATCGCTCTCACAAAAATAGTGGATTATATTTTGTTAACGTAGCCTACAATAACAGCGATGCCTAGGGCGGGTTGCACCAACGCACTGGCAACTCCCCTTATCTACAACCCTGATAAGTAGGCAAAAACTTTTTACTGCCAAAAATAATACGGTTTTCTCGTGTTGCTGGTTTACCCATTAGTCTACACCAAGTACCATTTGCTGCACCACTAGGATAAAGAAACTCATACCAAGTGGAGATATTGAGCGAAATAAGCTACTAACTACAATAAGTCAGACTGCTTAATCCAGGAGTATTTATTAAGTCACTATTGGCTATCCAACCATTACCGGATAACTCTCCAGGGAAACTTCTGGCAAGATCGATTTCTACCCAAATGAAATTTTCAGCTTTGTATGACTTAACCACATTACCTGTAAGCATGTTCACATACACTATTGTGTTTGGAGAAAGTGTTGCAATATAGGCTCCTTTTGTACTTGGTTGGAGACGTAGAGTTTGAGGTTGTACAAGTTGCCGGCATTCACTGCCAATAGTAGGTTTACTCGACAGGTTTTGAGGATTGTTATTCGTCTGACAAAATTTCAGCACAGCGGTTTGAATAAACCCTGAAGTCGGAGATTGAATTCTGACAAATCTATCTCCACTAACTGGTATATATGCCAGAGAAATCTTTGTTTTTGCCGACAGTATTCTGATAGCGTTGGATGATGTTGAAGGTTCTTTGAAAATTGGAGTATCTACTTTAGTTGCACGACAACTCGATTGTGAAGAATTGGAGGGAGTCTGTGTGATTTGAGCAAATACAGGTACACTCAGAGCGAACGTAGCAATCTTTACTAGAGTAAAAATATACAATAACTTCTGAAATTCCACGTTTTTTCCTCAATATCACTTACGAAAGACTGTACATTAGATTTGCAACTTATAAACTCTGATATTAAAAGATACTATAAAAATTATTTTGAACCATTAGACTATCATATAATGACTTATTACTACTAATTGCAAGCTACGTACAATCTCTTAATTATGAATAAATCCAATAATAGTGGAATAGTTGAACAATTTGTCAATGCAGTGATGGGGGTAAAAACTCTTAATCAACAACAGTCTCCAAATACATCAATAGCTACTACACAAGAACTAGATGTTAGAGCAGTTTTAGTTTATACACTAGGGACTATCTTACAAATAGTAGTCATGCTTCTCGTGTTGCTGGGAATAGAAAAAATAGTAATGTTGATTGATACCAATTCTTCTTTTCCCAATTGGTTTAGTACTTTATTAACCGGATTATTTTTTGCTCTATTAAGTATCCGATCACGAATTTTTTCTCTTTTAGATAATACCCGTTCTCGTCAGACTTATGACCAGGTGATCAGACCAAGATGGTCGCCTCCACCTTTAGTATTTCCCATAGTTTGGATGATAATTGCCGTTTTACGGGTAATTTCTTCTACATTAGTTTGGCAGCAAATGAATCACCAGTTTTTTGTGTTGCCTTTAATTTTGTTTGTGGTGCATCTGGCTTTGGGGGATACTTGGAATACGATTTTTACTGTAGAACGGAGATTAGGTGCTGCTGTTCCTGTGGTTATTTTAGGCCCTTGGTTATCTGCTGTAGTGGTGACGGCAATTTATTGGCAAACTAATCCTTTAGCGGGAATGACTTTATCATTTTCTTGTGTATGGCTAACTGTAGCAGCTGTATTGGTATTTAGAATTTGGCAATTAAATGGATCTGAGCCATTGTATCCTTTAAAACTAACACCTGTGGAAAAATAAATACTCAAAATTCACTTTCACATGAAAGCAAGCAAAAATATCATTTGACTTTTGAGTACCACATAAAACATACATAAAAAACGGTAGAACAATTAGCAATCTACCGTTTTTTAAATTTTTAAATATAAGACATAATTGTAAAAGTCAGATCGGGGATTTATAAACACAAACCGGAACTCTTTTATAAGCAGGTGTGCCACTTTGTGGATCAATTTTTGCTTGAAATAAAATATTAGCTTCAGGATAAAACATAAAAGCTACACCTTCAAGGATTGCTCCACAAATAATTTCAATATTGTCTAATTCTCCCCTATCCCCTTTCACTCTTATTCGCTGATGTTCATGGAATCCCGCTTTTTTTACATCTAGAGAATTCATTAAAATACAGTGACGATGGGGCATTCCTCGATATTTATCTTCATTGCGATAAACTACAGTATTATGTTGACCATAACTGCGTCCTGTTCCTAAAATTACCACAATTCCTGGCTGATTTTCTGTCACACCAAATGTTTGTTTAGAAGGTAGCGATAATTGTGGTAAAGGTGTGACAAACATCTGTGCTTTGCCATCAGAGGTAGGAAATTTAGGTTCATCTAAAATCCGTCCTTCAATGATAAATTCCTGTTTGTCTTGGTCAATTATGCCAACTTTTTCATAGCCAGGAATGGTTTTAGCAATTAATTTTCTTACATAAACTGTATCTTGCAACTTCCGCCAATCTATCGGTGTTTTACCATGTAACCGATGAGCAATTTCTGTAATTAATTCTATTTCTGAAATCAGATCAGCGTCAGGTGCTTGTAAATGACTTTTACCTTCGTTATTTAACCGTACAAAGTTATTACCTGATTCAGTTGTTGTTTTATGAGGATTTTCAAAGCGGTTGAAGACAGGTAGTATTAAAGTTTGCTTTTTGGCTAATCCGTGAAAGTGTCCTAAGTTCGCTTTAGTAGATACATAAAAAATGGTTTTTATTTGCGACAATGCTTGTTTTGCTTGCTGTAAGTCTGGATTAGCTGCATATAAATTTCCCCCTAAACAAAATAGTGTATCTATCTTTCCTAATTCTGCCGCTGTTATTAAGTCACGGGTATGATAGCCAGGAGTTTCATTGAGAGGTTTTCCTAATAGTTCAGATAGTGCTTGTTTGATTTCTTCCCGCAAGTTTATAGTGACACCCATTGAACCAAATCCTTGCACATTGGAATGTCCTCGAATGGGCATTGTTCCAGCACCAATTTTACCAGCGTTCCCTGTAATTAATGCTGTATTAGCAATACTAAAAACATTATCTACACCGTTAGCATGTTGAGTTATCCCCATTGCCCAGGCAAAAATTACACGCGCTGATTTTCCAATTATATAAGCTGTTGCTGTGATTTCTTCTTGGGATAAACCACAGGTATTAGTGATATCATCCCACGATGTATTGTTAGCGTAATCTATAACTTTTTGCCAATCTTGTGTATAAGATTGTAGATATTCTGTTTTAATCAAGTTCTGTTCAATTAGGGATTTTTGCAAACCTACAAATAATGCAACATCACTACCAGGAATTGGTTGTAAATATAAAGAAGATATATCTGAACCTCCTGTGAGTAAAGATTTGATGGGAAATGCAGGAGATGCAAATTTAACTAAACCTATTTCAATTTGAGGATTAATAATAATTACTTTCCCGCCTCTTTCCCGCAATTTTATCAATTCGTTCATCAATCGGGGATGATTTGCAGGTGCGTTAGAACCAATTAAAAAGATACAATCACTATGTTCCAGGCTCTCTAAGCTTACCATTGATGTACCTGAGCCGAAAACTTTTTTTAACCCCACTGTTGAGGGTGCGTGACACAAATCTGAACAGTCTGCTAGATTATTACTACCTAGCGATCGCACTAATAATTGTAGTAAATAGGCAGCTTCATTAGATGAACGTCCAGAACTATAACTAGCAATTCGTGCTGGTGGTAAATTAAAGGCTTGTGTCGCGATGTCATAAACTTCTTCCCAGCTTATACGTTGATAATAGGATGAACCTGATCTGAGAATGAGAGGATAACTTAATCTACCCAAGCGATCGCATTCTTGAGAAGTCAGTTTTTGTAATTCACTGATGCTATTTGCTGAGAAAAAATCTTGTTTAATTCCTGGTTGCAATTCCGCAGCGATCGCTTCTACACTTTTAGCACAGCGTTGTAAATATTCTCCCGCTTCATTAACAAACCCCCCTTTTTGCCCACCCGTACCCCAAGCACAGGATAAACACGCACTTTTATGATTGAGAGTTTGCCATAATTTTAATCCTTGTGGTGAGAGAGTTTTTTCTGCCCAATATTGAATCACAGGTAAACCACCCCCAACAGGGTAGCTAGAATTGGTTTGAGGGAAGTTATCCATACTTAGCTACATCTCTGCTTGTTTAACTAACTATTATTATTACAAAGAAGGCAGGAGGCAGGAGGAAAGAAGTAGAGGATTGGAGAGACGTATCTCTATGTATAGATATCTGCGATCGCAATAAAAGGGAAAAGGTTAAAGGGGAAAGGGGAAAGGGATGATGATTGTCGCCCACAATTGGTCTCGCTTTTTACCTTCCCCATAAAATTTGGATTATTTCGCTTTACTTCGGGCGAGGTTTTTACCTTTCCCCATTCCCCTTTCCCCCTTCCCCTTCTTCATAAATAAAGACGGGTTGCAGCCCGTCTAAATAGCTTGAAAGTGCAAATACACCTTGTATAGCATTGAAAATAACACAGTTAATTTTCTCAGAATAGCCAATTTGCCAAGTCTTGAAGGCACAAGTCCTATTATTTCTGGCGAAGTCCTTTCCCCATAGATGTTTGAAGATTCGCAGAAAATGCGTAGGCGTACCCCTGGGGGGAAGCAAGCTAGGCGTAGCGTCTTGTAGAGAAGCCCGTCATAGACATCACACTCCTTGGACACATTGACAAATTTGGCGCTACTTTCTGGTTTGAAAACAGTAATAATTGCCCTGATAAGATATTGCTTTGTCTAAATAAGTCATAGTAGAGATTATAGCTACTGGATACAGAAGCTCCTCTAATGTGTTCTCATGACTGGTTTAGTTTTATATGAAGTAAACCAGTAACAAAAATCAAGGTTTATAAGCATCACATATGAACGTTTTACTTCTATACCCCCGTTTTCCAAAAAGTTTTTGGTCTTTTGAAAAGACTCTGGCTTTATTAGACCGTAAAGCAATGCTACCGCCTTTAGGCTTGGTGACTGTAGCGGCGATTTTACCCCAGGAATGGAATTTCAAGCTAGTAGATCGTAATGTTCGCGTCTGTACAGAGGCAGAATGGGCTTGGGCAGATTTGGTTATTATGTCGGCGATGATTGTGCAAAAAGAGGATTTGCTCTCTCAAATATTGGAAGCAAAGCAAAGAGGTAAACAAGTCGCTGTGGGTGGCCCCTTCCCGACAGCTTTACCAAATGAAATGACATCCGCCGGAGCAGACTACTTGATATTAGACGAAGGGGAAATCACCCTACCTTTATTTGTAGCAGCGATCGCACGGGGCGATCGCACAGGTATCTTTCGCTCTGACGGTGAAAAACCAGATGTCACCAACACTCCAACTCCTCGCTTTGACTTGCTAGAGTTTGAAGCATACGCGGAGATGTCAGTGCAATTTTCGCGCGGATGTCCTTTTCAATGTGAATTCTGCGACATTATTGTGCTGTACGGTCGCAAACCCCGCACTAAAAACCCAGAACAAATATTAGCAGAACTTGATTACCTCTATCAACTGGGTTGGCGGCGTAGTATTTTTATGGTGGATGACAACTTCATCGGCAATAAGCGGAATGTCAAATTATTTTTGAAGTCCCTTTTGCCCTGGATGGTGGAACATAACTATCCCTTTTCCTTTGCTACAGAGGCTTCAGTTGATTTAGCCCAAGATCAAGAACTGATGGACTTGATGGTAGCGTGTAATTTTGGAGCCGTTTTTCTGGGAATTGAAACCCCCGACGAAGAAAGTCTCACTTTTACTCAGAAATACCAGAATACGCGAGACTCACTCAGTGAGGCGGTGAATAAGATTACCCGCTCAGGACTGCGAGTCATGGCAGGTTTTATTATTGGGTTTGATGGCGAAAAAGCAGGTGCAGGCGCACGCATTGTCAAATTTGTCGAGCAGACAGCAATTCCCACAGCCTTGTTTAGTATGCTGCAAGCACTTCCAGATACAGCCCTCTGGCATAGATTAGAAAAAGAAGGACGACTCCGCAATAAATCAGCCAACATCAACCAAACCACGTTGATGAACTTTGTACCAACTCGACCCTTAGAAGACATCGCTCGTGAATATGTGCAAGCCTTCTGTGATTTGTATGAGCCAGAACGGTTTTTAGAGCGTACATACAAACACTTCCGTCTTTTGGGCGAAGCAACCTACCCGAAAAAGGGCAAAGGTGCCAAAAAACCATTGAACTGGAAAGTACTCCGAGCGTTGCTGGTGATTTGTTGGCGTCAAGGTCTACTTCGTCAGACGCGCTGGCAATTCTGGCGCAACTTGTGGAACATGTATCAGCATAATCGAGGTGGGGTGAGTAGCTATTTAGCTGTTTGTGCCCAAATTGAGCATTTCTTGGAATATCGCCAAATTGTTCGGGATGAAATTGAGGCTCAAGTAGCTGAATTTCTGGAAGCAGAAGCTAGGGTAAAACCGGAAGCAGAAGTCATGGAAGTGTTAGGAAGCGTTACAAAATAACTCAGACAGCAGTTCTTAAAATTCCACACAGCCGTAACACACCCTACTGGCGTGGCAAAGCTAAAGTCGTGCATTAGAAAAAAAGCAGAAAACATTGATTTATCTCAATTTTCTCAAAAATCTATTGAAACATTTTAGGCTTTCACGCCCCTACTTAATATTTACTTTTTGAAGAAGAATTCAGAATTCAGAATTCACAAGTCAGAATTCAGGAGTCAGAATGGGCTAAACGCCCCGCTATCGCTAACAGGAGTCAGAATAAATCAGTCGGGGATTCAGACCCGCGACTGATTGAAAACCACCAAATCGTAGATTTGGTGGGGGTCTTAAACCCGGTCATTCAGACGCTCGTTCGCGTAGCGTGTCGTAGACAAGACTCGCTAACGCTACGAAGCACCGCCAGTCATACAGAAAACATTGCTGAATTCTGACTCCTGACTCCTGAATTCTGTTCGATAAATAGGCTCTTATATTTTCTAAATTTCATATTCAAGTAATTAATTCACTTCTCAATAACGAGCTAATTAGTTTGATTAATAGCTCTCAGCTAATATATAAAAAAAGTCCGCTTTCGCGGACTGTGGACATTGGATAAGGTTAAGTTGTCACCAAGAGTGTCTACAAGATGTTAGACTCAATATTCATTCTTTCTTAGTCAACGTTAAAAATCAAGTTCCACACACTAAATGTTAGGACATAACTCCTTGATTTAAGTCTTTTTTAGATGTTATCTAAAAACAAATTCTACGTAGTTTTAATTCCGTAGCTAGTCGATAAAAAGCTATTTTTAACAAAAAAATGAATAAAAGCGCTATACTTTCAGCTAAAAATAGTAATTTATATCACTAATAACTCAGACATAATTAAGAGATTTATGTCGGAATTGATGGAAAATCCAAGTCTTTTTATTCTCGAATTTAAACCAGGTTTTGCAATGTGAGATTTAAATTGAGAAATATTGAGATTTTACTTAGTTTGAAAGATATTTTGTACCATTTTTTTGTCGGCATTTGCCGCTGCACTGTCCAACTCTGCAATCTCACTGGCGTCTAATTGCCAACCCAACGCACCAAGATTCTCCCTCGCTTGTTCGACGCTCTTGGCTCCAGGGATGGGAATGGTTCCTTTAGAGATGCACCAATTAATTGCTACCTGTGACATGGTTTTGTTTCTAGACTGTGCCACCTCTCGCAAACATCCCAACAGCGATCGCATTCCTGGTAATATCTGTCTAAATAGCAGACCTCGGATGCCTTTGGGCAAAGGGCCTTGCTCAGAGTATTTTCCTGTTAGTATTCCCAAAGCGAGAGGGCTGTAGGCAATCAATTTAATTCCCAACTCATCACAAAGGTCTTTGAGCTTGAGTTGAGTGACAGGATATGTAGACAACAAAGAGTATTGAACTTGCAAAGTTGCAATCGGAACGCCTCGTTCAGCAAACTTTTTCTGCACTTTCCTAAGTCGTTTCGGCCCATAATTGGATAGTCCCACTCCCTTGACCAGTCCTTGCTCATATACATCGGCAAGACCATCTAACAGCCCTTCTTCTTGCCAAGGGGCATAATTCGCTGTAGACCAGTGCATCTGTACCAAATCAACATTTCTTCCCAGGCGTTGAGCAGATGACTTACAAGCCCTTACCATTGATTGGCGTGTCCATCTCCACGGGTAAGCAGCAAGCTTAGTAGCAATACAAATATTGTCTTTGTCTGAACCTACATATTCTCGGTTGAATCGTCCCAGGAGTAACTCACTGCGACCATTCAATCTCCCAGTTCCATAGGAATCACCTGTATCAAATAAAGTTACACCGTTGCTTACACAAAGGTTAAAGACGGCTTGCAATTGGTCATCCATGCTTTCGTCATATCCCCAAAGCAGTTGATTGCCCCAGGCCCAAGTCCCACAGCCCATGCTTGGGAGGAAGAGTTTTTGGAGAGTCTGCATTTTTGCTCTGTGTAGATTGCCTTATTAATTATCAGGCATTAATTATTTATGCGATCGCGTTGCGAAAAAAATGGTTGACATCCTCACCGCCGTGTTCGCCCTTGGCGTTCCCGTTCGCGCGGCGTCTCCGTCAGGAGAAGGGTACGCACTGTGATTCTGGAGTAATGAGTAATAAGTAATGAGTAATAAGTAATAAGTAATAAGTAATGAGTAATAAGTAATAAGTAATAATTAATAAGTAATAAGTAATAAGTAATAAGTAAATACCCGTTTTTCATCCACTCCTTACTCATTACTTTAAAGCCGTGCTGGAAGCACGGGGTTTTAAACCTATTTTTCGGATAAAGTCGAGCTTAGACCCTGATTAAAACTTAAGCGCAAAAAATTGCTCCTCTTGGGGAAACCACAAGAGGAGCAATTTTCGTTCTAAGAGAGACGTAGCATTCCGCATCCGCAGGAAATAGGCATTAAACCCCTTCATTCCAGGTAATTGTTTAATAATGTGACCTTTCCCTAGAAAAATAAGGAATCAGTTGCATGAAACAGTATGCTATTAAGCAGCATTCTGGTGACATGACTCCGACCTGAAGGTGCGGAGCTTCTAAGAATCACTTCTTAGACTTCCTAGTTACTCCCTTGCGGGTTTTCGACTTTGACCTAGACTGAGTTTCCCCAATCCCCGGCAAACCGTCTGCATAGGCATTTTGAATTCCGACGTGCCCCGCCGTACTAATCAGTTCTATTCCTCTGTTTCTAATTACTTGCCCACTGGCTACGTCACGATCTGTAATGTAATTGCAACTAAGACAATGATGCACTCTAACACTCAAGTCTTTTTTAACTTCTGCACCACACTCAGGACATTGTTGAGAAGTCCCCCTAGCATTGACTTCACCGAAGAATTTACCACGCTTCCAACAAACATACTTGGTGATGTTTCGGAACTGTCCAAACCCCACGTCAAGCATCTGTTTGCCCAGCATCCCTTTAGCCAAAGTCCGGTAATCCAAGTCTTCCATGAAGACCATATCACCAGCATCACAAAGGGCGTGAGCTTGTTTGAAGTGAAAATCTTTGCGAGTGTTGTCAATCGTGTGATGAAGTCTAGCAATTGAATGCCTTTTTAGCTTTTGGTAAAGCGTTAAGTTGCTTTACTTCGCTAGGGAAAGAAGCATCCGCAGCCATAATGTATTCATGACTGATAGAGCATCTATCAACCATGCATTTCCGGCTATTACACCAATCCTTAATTTCTCGCAGTCCGTAGTTATAGGCAACACAACAAACATCCATCCAGTCAAAAAGTGATTGTTCCTGAGTGATGTTTGGATAGATTCTGTAGCGGTAATTCATGGTTAGCATTCCAGGACTTTAACACATTTACTGGAAGAGGTAAACCTAGCAAATCAAAGCCGTGCTAGAAGCACGGGGTTTTAAACCCATTTTTCTGATAAAAATAAATTTGTCTAATGAAAAATAATTCTGCGAAGGAAAAAAATGCAGGCATTTCCCGATTTGGCAAAGCTAATTTTAGAGTCACGAAGAAACAAATTTTATTCAGTACCCTTATTTTATGCCTTGGTTTGCTGGGAATAGGTGGTTTCTGGTTTAAGTCCAGATATAAATTTGATGACAAGATGACTCTAAAACTACAAGAATTATCGAATGTCGATTATCCAGTTAATCCCGCACCTCTAGGCAAAAACTTTCAAAGATATTCCAATAGAAAATTAACAATTATTAAGAGAGATGATACGCATTTTGATTTTGTGCTTGAGCCAACAGACAACAAAACGGCACAAATCATTATAAAAAATGTTGATTTAGAGCTATTAGTCCCAAAAGCACCCGAATGGGTTAAAAAAGATCAAGGATTAGAAATAATTGCTTTTACAGACCGGGAGTGGAATAGACAACAGGTTAGTTTTCCCGCTAATTCCAAAAATCTAGAAATTGTTGGAGGAGATGGTTTTGAAAAGCAAAATCTCGTAGAGGTTGCTTTGGCTAATAATTGCTTAAATGCCGGATTTTGGGAAATTTTGCTTTTCACTAAAGAGGATGGTAACAAATCTCTTTATTATCAAAGTTGGTTTACCTTTCCGATGGGACATTACAAAAATATTTTTGAAAAAATTAATAATATTTCCTATTGGAAGCATTGGTGGAAATTAGAACACTGGCAAGACCCAAGTGGCACAATATTAAAGACTAATCTTCTGAGAAATATAATTGATGAAAAAGAAGTCGCTACTCAGTTCCCCCTAGACGAAAGGATAATTGTATCGGGAGAGCAAGGTAGAAAAGTTAGAACTACGCTAGCGACTAATGTCACAAAATGGGGAGATTTTTACGACCCTAAAAAGGAAATTAAATTTGCAAGTTTTCGACCACCAGGATTTTATGATCAAAATAAGCCTTGGGGAAATCAATACTGGAGAATAGGCAAATTTGATAAAGCTATTTTAAGGAACATTAAACCGATTGGTGTTGAACAAAATTTACAGGAAATTGAGTTACTATTCACAGATACTAAGACTAGTGAACAAAATAAATTATTCATTAGTGGGATTGATCTCAAAACACTCCCTCAATTGACTGTACAAGAGTATCCTAACGGCTTATATATGCCAATGGGAATTGGGATACCTCCTTTTTATCAAAGCTACGATGAATTAACAAAAAATCATCCAGATGTCAGCCCTTACTTCAGTTTTTTACTAGATTCACAAGAGCGTTGGATAGATCATCACCATTTAGCGGTAGATGGTACAGTAATGCACCTTGATAAAAATAACCCAAATCTTTTGCATCTTTACTTGCTATCCTACGAAAGGAATACTTTAATAGCTCATTTTTTGATAAATTTAAAATAGATAACTGACTTCTCTTATTATCTAGCAAGAGAAGAAGAATTTTCACATTTATAATTTAAATAACTGGTTGACTTTGATATTTAGTCAATCGGTATTTGTTTCAGTAAAGCTATCCACATATCAGACGGATCGGAGTAGTAATCAACTTCTTCAACTTGATATTGATAAGATTCACAACCTTCTCGTAAGATAATGCGATCGCAGGGTTTAATACCTTTGCCGACTCCAGTCATGTAACCGATCATTCCTTCATTAAGGCGCTCAAATACGTAGTCACTTCCCCAAACTTGTTGGGTATAATCATGGATTTTATTCTTTTGTTTTAATGGATTAGCTGGAAAGCTAACCAAAGATAACTTATTTAAAAAACTAAAACTTAAGTTCATACCTGTTCTGATTGAAGAGAAGGCACTTAAAAACAAGTGAAAAATAGACCTAATAATTCAAAAGTCAGTTTGTTTAAGACTTAATTCTGAGATATTAATGTTTAATTGATACTAAATGGATCTTCTGTAAGATAAACTATTGATGTCATGATGATGCTGTTTTTTAGGTAAAAGTTCACTATTTTTCATATTATTGACTAGTTTGTTACCTTTAATCTTCAGTATTTCATACAACACCAGATGTTATGGCAGCTATTGTTTTACTATTCACTTAAATTTACAGTACTGGGAACCGCAGATTCAACTGTAAAATCACCGAATTATTGAACAATATTTGGTCAGATATGAGTGTTTTTTTGTTAAAAATATAATATTAATTTATAAATGTTTTATGTCTTAAGAATGTCGTCTATGTATCTTTTTAAGATAAATAGACTTTAGTCTCCATTCCTGGTTTTTAGGACTACATCTACCTGTTTCAGTAGTAATTCTAGGGTAGAGGAGTTATCTAAAACGACATCTGCATGAGCAACTTTTTCTTCGATAGATAATTGGCTGTTGATCCTGGCTTCTGCTTGTTCTCTATTTAAATGGTTTCTTTGTATCAATCTTTGTAGTTGTTGCTCTTGGGAACAATGCACTACCCAAATTTCTGTAACCAAATCAGTCATTCCCGCTTCAAATAAGAGAGGCACTACTAACACCAGTGTTTGTGAGGAAGATTGGGCAATTGCTGTGAGGAAGCGATCGCGCACATAAGGATGAATCAAATCATCTATCCAGTTGCGTTCATCTTGACAATTAAAGATAACTTCGCCTAACTTTTGGCGGTTGAGGCTGCCATCTGCTAGTAAAATTTGTTCGCCGTAACGTTGAGCGATCGCACCCAGAATCGGCGAACCTAAAGCTACTGCGTCTCTAGCATAAATATCTGCATCCAAAATCGGCAGGTTATAAGCGCTAGCCAAATAATTTGTGACGGTGGTTTTGCCTGTAGCAATACCGCCAGTTAAGCCGATTATATGTTTTGTCATTTGTCATTTGTCATTTGTTATTTGTCATTGGTCATTGGTCATTGGTCATTTGTTATTCTCGTCTGCTCTCTCATCTCAGAGGTTGAATGAACAAGTGTTTCGCTGTGACTTTAGGTACTTTTAGATCCCCCCTAGCTCCCCACTAGCTCCCCTTAAAAAGGGGGAACCGGAATCAAAGTCCCTCAATTTATCGGTGGATTTAGGGGGATGTAAAATTTTTGATACCGACAAGAGGACTTTTCAAACATCCTCTAAGAATTGGTTGCCCATGTAATCAGTGCTTGGGTTAAACCGTCTAAAGTATATTCTTCAGCTTCTATGTCCACACGCCCAAATAAAGAATGGCAAGTTTTGGAGGTTTGGGGGCCGATAGAGGCAATACAAACTTCTTCTAAGAATGGGCTAGGATCAGAGTTGTTGGAAAATATATTGTTAGTAAGTTGACAGAAAAATTGTACAGTTTTAGAACTAGCAAAAGTAATTACATCTACCTGGCGGTTTTGGAGAGCTAACTTTGCCGCATCTGGAATACCATTAGGACAACAAGATTGATATGCCGCAACTTCTATCACCTTTGCTCCCTTGAGAGTTAATTCCTGAACCAAAATTTCTCTTCCGCCGCTTTCAACTCTGGGAAATAAAACCTTCTTACCATCCAGTTTCTCTGGAAAATTTTCCACTAAAGAATCGGCGACAAAGTTGGGGGGAATAAAATCTGCTTGAAGAGAGCGTTGTTTAAGACCTTGGGCTGTTTTCTCACCAACAACGGCAATTTTGACGCCAGCTAAAGCACGGGTATCTTTACCTTGGGTGACTAACCTTTCAAAAAAGTAGTCTATGCCGTTGGTAGAAGTGAGAATTAACCAGTCGAAGTCAGATAAATGAGCGATCGCATTATCCAAAGCTTCCCAACACGAAGGTGGGCCGATTTCTAAGGTAGGCATTTCGATGACTGTTGCACCTGATGCGATGAGGCGATCGCCAAATTGACTCGATTGGCCAACTGAACGTGTTACCAAGATTGTTTTACCAGTAAGGGGAAGGGGAGAGAGGGAGAAGTTGCTTGACATAGCAGGGAGGCTAGGAGTTTTGGCTGTAGTTAAATCCTGACAATCTATTTTCTCAGGTTGTAAGTACTTGCGTAGCCCAACAACTTCACCAATCACAATTACCGCCGGAGAAAGGGATAATCCGGTGGTTTGTTCCAAAATATTGCCCAGTTGCGCTGTCCAAATTTGTTGATCGGGAGTTCCTGCCCAACGGATGATGGCAATAGGTGTTAAGTGCGATCGCCCGTGTCGCACCAGTTTATGTACAATCTCTGGTAGATGTTGCCCTCCCATCAAAATTACCAGTGTCTCTAAGCGTGACAGTGCCTCCCAATCTAAAACCTCTGGTTCGTGAGCTGTAAATACTGCAAAACAGCGGCTTAAAACTGGATCTGTCAGGGGAATTCCTGCTAACAAAGGTGCTGCAAGGGCTGAGGAAATTCCTGGTACTAGTTCAAAATCACAACCGGATGCTTTCAACGCTTCAATTTCGGAAGCGCAACGCCCAAAAATCAACGGATCACCTGATTTGAGTCGTACAATTTGTTTTCCTTGTAGACAGTGTTTTACCAGTAATTTGTTAATATCTGCTTGGGCTGTACTGGGTTTGCCACCGCGTTTGCCGACATCTAACTTTAGGCAATTATCTGGTACGCACTGCAATAATTGACCATCTACTAAAGCATCGTAGACTAACACCTGAGCCGTAGCTAAAAGATTGTAAGCTTTTACTGTTAGGTATGCCGCATCTCCAGGCCCAGCACCTACGAGGTAGACTTTACCTCTGTTATTTGTCATTTGTCATTTGTCATTTGTCATTTGTCATTTGTCATTCTTCCCCTGCTCCCCCTGCTCCCCCTGCTTCTTTCCCAATCCCCAATTCCCAGTCCCCAATCCCCAATTCCCAGTCCCCAATCCCCAATCCCCAATCCCCAATCCCCTTATTGCGTTAATTTTTGGATTAGCTGATCAACTTGCTCAAGCATCTCCTTGTTTGCCTCTGCTTGGAATAACTCTCTGGCTTTTTTGAAATTGAAAATCGCTTCTTCTAGTTGTCCTTGCCTTCCCAAAGTGACGCCCAAATTATAGTAAGCATAAGCATCGTTGGGTACGAGGCTAATGGCTTTTTTGTAATGTGCGATCGCTTCTTGTGGTTTGCCTTGATCGTCCATCGCATTTGCCAAACCTGTGTAAGCTTGTGCATGTTTCGGATCAAGGCGAATCGCTTGGGTATATTCGGCGATTGCTTCTGTTGGTTTTCCTTGAGCGTATAAAGCACTTGCTAAATTATAGTGAGCGTCTGCATACTTGGGAGCGAAACTTATGGCTTTTTTGTACTGAGCGATCGCTTCTTCTAGTTGCCCTTGAGCGTACAGAGCATTTCCCAAGGCGTTATAAGCTGCTGAATTTTTCGGATTGAAGGCAATGGCTGCTGTATATTCGGCGACTGCTTCTGTTGGTTTTCCTTGAGCATACAAAGCGTTCCCTAAGTAGTAGTGAGCGTCTGCATACTTCGGATGGAAGCTAATAGCTTGATTATATTGGGCGATCGCTTCTTGGAGTTTGCCTTGATCGTACAGAGCATTTCCTAAGTGAAAGTGGGCTTGAGGATACTTAGGATCAAGGCTGATGGCTTTATTATATTGTGCGATCGCTTCTTGGAGTTTGCCTTGATCGTCGAGAGTATTTCCCAAAGCAATATAAGCTTGGATAAATTTTGGTTCTAGTTCAATTGCTTTCCGAAAAGCTGCCTCTGCTCCTTTTAAATCTCCTTGTGTTTGGAGATTGGCTCCTCGCTCGAAGTTAGCAACTGCGTTTTTGTTCTGAGGAAGTGCTGCTTGATTTGAGTTTGGAATTTTTGATAAAACAACGCCAACATCTTTAGCAAAGACAGTATTCCCATTACTCAAACACAAGCAGATAATAGCTGCTACCAGTATATTCTTGTTTTTCAGCATTGTTATTACCTTACCTGCTTGGTTTACATGTAATATTGAGTTCGACTGTCATCGTAAAAACACTCAACTCTCAGTCCCTCTGGGGATTAGGGGCAGCGAGCAAAAGCGTAGCTTTATCCGGGTTCTAGCAGGAATTATAAGTTATTAACCCAACTTGATACAAGTTTTGTCTCATGCAACTGTCCATTTGTACAAAATAGATGGTGCTTTATTAGGAGTAAAAAAGTGTTTTTTAGGTAATTTCTGACACTTTTATTTCAAGAAGTTGAGCAATGGCTGCAACTAATTCTTCTGGGTTAAGAGGCTTGGGTAAATGGATCTGAAACCCAGCTTTTAAGGCTTCTTGCTGGTCATCATTTCTCGCAAAAGCAGTCAAGGCAATTGCTGGAATTTGTCCACCTTGTTCTGGTATCAAATTTCTCACTTGATGTATTAACATATAGCCATCCATATCGGGCATACTAATATCGCTGACTAACACATCTAGCTTTACCTCTGCTAGGGTTTGTAATGCTTCATAAGCGGAAGATACCGCAATAACAAAAGCCCCATCTTGCTCTAATACAAAAGCAACAAAATCTCGTGAATCAGCATCATCATCAACAACTAAAACTCGGATGCCATTCAGAGGTAAGGAGTTAGGAGCTAAAAACGCAGGGTAGTTTTGTTCATCCGTCAGACTTGGACTTTCATCTGGCAGAAGCGGTAAGCTCACAGTAAATATTGCCCCTTTCCCTTCACCGTGGCTCTCTGCTTTGACGGTACCGCCATGCATTTCGATGATATTACGCACAATTGCCAATCCCAGTCCTAATCCACCAAAATTTCTCGTAGAGGTGCTATCCGCTTGGCGGAAATAATCAAACACGAATGGCAAAAAGTCAGCGCTAATTCCTTTACCTGTATCGCTAACTACAAGTTGAGCATAGCCATCAGCTTGCTCTAATCGCACTTCTACCTTTCCTCCCTTGGGTGTAAATTTGACAGCGTTAGAAAGGAGATTCCAGACAACTTGCTGCAAACGAATAGAATCGCCTAGAATTTCCCCCACATCCGGTTCAAATACCGTATTCACCTCAATCAACTTTGTTTCTGCCGCTAATCGCATTGTTTCTAATGCCGACAATACCGTAGACTCTAGGTTAATCTTCGTAATATTCAGCGTCAGTTTGCCCTGTAAAATTCTGGAGATATCCAGCAAGTCTTCAATGAGTTGAACCTGTAAAGTGGCATTCCGCTCGATTGTGGCTAGTGCTTCAGATGTCTTTACTTGGTCTAACCTGCGGGTTTGCAACAACTTTGACCAGCCGAGAATTGCATTTAGTGGAGTGCGTAATTCGTGAGAAAGGACGGCTAAAAATTCATCTTTAATTCGATTGGCTGTTTCTGCTTTCGCTCGTGCTAATTGTTCTAATTCCAGCAGGTGCGCCCGTTCTTCAAGTATTTGTTTCTGTTCGTGGATATCTGTACATGTTCCAAACCACTTGACTACAATACCTTGCTCATCTTTGAGTGGTAAACCTCGCGCTAACTGCCAACGATAGGAGCCATCAGAAGCCCGTTTGAAGCGATATTCGTTGTTATATATACTGCCATCTTTTACAGCATTAGACCACACTTCATCAGCACTTTGAATATCATCTGGATGCAATGCCGCCAACCAACCAGAACCCAAAGATTGCTCTAATGTTAGCCCAGTGTAGTCACACCAATTTTGATTAAAAAAATCACATTCACCGTTAGCATCAGTTGTCCATACAAGTTGAGGGATTGCCTCAGCCAAGTAGCGGTAGCGTTCTTCGCTTTGTCGGAGAACTTCTAAAATACGTTGGCGTTCCAGGATTTCTTGTTGTAATTTTTCGTTAGTTTTGGTAATTTCATTGGTGCGAACAGCAACCATTTCTTCCAGATGATTCTGGTATTTTCGCAGTTCCTTTTCTATCCGTAAGCGTTCGGTTATTTGGGTTTGAAGTTCTTGATTTGCTTGTTCTAGTTGAGCGGGGCTAGTAAATGCCAGTGTTTGGGGAACTAGAGACACAAGATTTACTGCTGTAATTAAAGATATTGTGGCAGTTATTGCTTTGACAAACCCCGATAGCCAATAGGTTGGATGCCAAAGTGTCCAAATTTCTATTAAATGTGTGGTACCGCAAGCTACGATAAATGCACTAAACAGCAGAAAAATCCAATCAAAGGGCAAATCCTGCCGCTTACGCACAAAGTAAAATAGTGTAGCTGGAATCGAATAATAAGCTAGTGCAATTAGCGAGTCAGATAATATATGTAACCAAACTAAATTTGTTTGCCATAGATAGCAGTGCCCATGTGGAATAAATGATCCTGATGTAAAAAAATTAGTCCACAATTCTGATATTATGTCTGACATAAACACTTGATTTGTTTTATCTATAAAATTTACTACTAAATTCCTGTCCTCATTTGATACTATTCTAGTACTAAAATATTAGTGATATAGTGCATCTAATTTCTGTAATGCTGAAGGATAATATAATATGTCTTTAAAAACCAAACAAGCTGTTAGTAGCATCGCTGTTTTGCAAAAAGATAAGCTTTTAAAAATCCCAATATTTTCTCGTCTAAAATCTAAATTAATTCATTGTGGCTATGGTGCTTGTAGCGCATCAGGTTGCAATTGTAAAGGTTATGAAGGGAGTGGTGAAACTTGCGAAAATTGTGGACATAACTACAGTAAACACTGGTAAATTTAAGTCAGAATTCAGGATTCAGAATTCAGGATTCAGGAGTCAGAATAGTTAAAGAATCAGAAGAACATTTGATAAATATACTAATTATTCTAAATTCTTGATAAATTCTGAACTTTTACAAATTTCAAAATAAAAACCATTCTCATCATTATGATGAAAATGGTAAAAAATTAGGAGACAGAACAGGAAAATTTAATCTCCGCAACTTTCACTCAACTTAAGATTCACTTGACTTAGCACTCATTTTATCTAACAGTTGAGTGATTTTTTTAGCTTTTTCAGGTTGGCGCTGTTTTTGTAATAAATCTTTAGCTTGTAACAGGTTAGTTTTAGCTTCTTCTTCTCGCTCTTGCTGCATGAGAATATTTGCCAGACGCAAGTAAGCATCGGGATTTTTCGGACTGCGGCGAATTACTTCTCGGAATAATTCTGTTGCTTCCTCTACTTGGCCTTGTTGGTTTAAAACATCTCCCAAAAACAAGCGCACCACATCATTAGTAGAGTTGATGGAAATCACCTTGCGGAAGGCTGCTTCTGCACCTTGGTAATCTTTTGCTTGAGCAAGATTGATTCCTTTTTGAAACAAGTCTGAGGTAATCAAAGTTTTCCAAGCGAAATAACCCAGGATTGACAGACTGAGAACAACTACAAGAGCAGCGATAATAGAACTAGTGGGAAAGTTTTCTAGCATTGTCTAAGCCAAAAGGCAGGCGATAGGAAAAATTAGATATTCCATAAAAAAGAGTTTCCAGATAAATTGGTAGAATTGAGCGATCGCACTTTTATCTTGTAAGTCTACCGTCGAACTCCGCAACCACAGCCAAACCAACAGCCCCAAATGAGTAACTATCAGGAATATGGGGTTAATGGAGGCGATGCGTAGCACCCCAACCAGAATCATTCCCAGATAGCAGACAGTTATTACCCAAAGAGACAGATTAAACACAGCTTGGGGCCCAAGTTTGATGGTGAAAGTAGTAATATTGTAGAGGCGATCGCCTTCCATATCGGGGATATCTTTAAAGATAGCGATCGCAAAGGTAAACACCAAAATAAATAACGTCAGCACCCACACCACAGGCGGAATTGCTTGGCTTTGTTGCAACGCCCAACTGTAATGCAGATATAATCCTAAGTTAACAATCGTACCGCGCACCGAAAAAATACACAGCGCCGCCCAAACGGGAAACTGTTTCAAGCGAATTGGCGGCAAAGAATAAGCAGTACCAATGGCCAAACTAATAGCCACCATACCCAATAAAAACGGCCCAGTTAGCCACGCCACAACTAGCGCCAAAATCCCAGTCAAAGCAACAATGAATTGCCCAGTTTGCTGGGAAAACTCACCAGATGCCAACGGTAAATGAGGCTTATTAATCTTGTCAATTTCCACATCTTCTAATTGATTCAGCCCCACAATGTAGACATTGCCACACAGACAAGCAATCCATGCGCCGAAGACAGGGAGTAGAGAACTTGTAGAGACGCGATTCATCGCGTCTGTAGAGATATGATTAATTGCGTCTGTACTAATGGCAATGGCAATTAAATATAAACCTAAAACACTTAGACTTGTACCAATAATTGTATGAGGGCGAGAGAATTTCCAGAAAGCATATAACCAATTGAAAGATGATGGAACAGGGTTGCCTGGTAAAGGGCTGTTTTGAGAACTTTGGCTCATGAGTAGCTTAGATACAGTATTCTGGCTTGTTGTTAATCATTGTCACAGAATTTGGTCATTTGTCATTGGTCATTGGTCATTTGTCATTGGCAAAACAGTTCCGAGTGCTGAGTGAAGAGTTAGGAGTTACGAATTCTCTCCCTGCCTCATCTCCCTCATCTCCCTCATTGCCCCATTCCTTCAGACTGTGCATAGGCATAGCCCATCGTAGACATCGCATTTACCAGTGGGAATCATAACAAACAGATTGACCTGAGTAAATAACCAATGGCTTACCAAAACATTACTGGGTTCCTCCTGCCTCCTGCCTCCTATCTCCTGCCCCCTGCCCCCTGCCTCCTGCCTCCTGCCTCCTGAACGCCTCCCTTTCTTCAAATGACTCTCGATAGATCCAATAACAACCAAAGGGCAAAAAGAATCATGTTGGATTTGCTGATTCAAAACGGGTTAATTTTCGATGGCTTAGGCTCTCCAGCTATTCGCAGAGATATCGGCATTCAAAACGGCCGCATTGTCAATCTTGCACCCTCCTTAACTACCCCAGCGCGTGAAGTGGTTGATGCTTCTGGGTTATGGGTGACACCTGGATTTATAGATATTCATACTCATTACGATTTAGAGTTAGAAATTGCACCAGGATTGAGCGAATCAGTGCGTCATGGTGTTACCAGCGTGGTTATTGGTAACTGTAGCTTGTCTGTTGCGATCGCCCAACCCCAAATCCTGGCTGATATTTTTCAGAGGGTAGAGACACTTTCCCATCGGCTGATTGCAAAATGGTTGAAAAAGTCGGTTTCCTGGCAGACACCAGCAGAATATTTACAGCATTTGCAACAGTTACCCCTTGGCCCCAATGTTGCCCCAATGTTTGGACACAGTGCCTTACGCGCTCATGTGATGGGATTAGAACGCAGTTTAACGGTTCAGCCGACAAAATTTGAAGTAAAACTTATGCAGCGCATAGCCAGAGATGCAATAGATGCTGGCTTTATTGGTATTTCTATTGATATGTTTCCCTGGCATCGGATGAGTGGAGAATGGCAAGGCTGCACAATTCCTTCTCAACACGCCAAATTTAAAGAATATGCAATGTTGGCAGATTTATGTCGGCGGTGCGATCGCGTTTTTCAAGTCACACCCAATTTACAACGACTTGCTTCCTTTGTAGATATTCTACGTATGGGTTCAGGGATTGGACAAAAACCCCTGCGGCTAACAGTCCTTTCTGCTTTAGATGCCGTACACGATCGCAAACTATGGCGAATATTTTCCCCCCTGCTTTTTATTTGGAATCGGCTTCTAAATGGTAATGTGCGTTTTCAAACCCTAACCGAACCCTTCACCATTTACTCTGATGGATCTGTGACTCCCTTATTTGAAGAATTTTCCACAGGCGCACAACTCAATGGCTGTCAGTCACGAGAGGAAAGGCAACAACTATGGGCATCGAAAATTTTTTGTCGTCAGTTTCGCCAAGAATGGCTCAGTAAAAAGCGTAAATCATTCCATCGCCGATTAGATTTGATGGAAGTTATTCACTGTCCCGAAGCAAGTTGGCAAGGGTTAAGTTTTGCAGAAATTGCTCGTCAAAACCAACAAGAACCAGTAGATTTATTTATCCACGCATTACAAAAATACGATACAGATTTACGCTGGGTGGCGACAGGAGCAAACGATCGCTTAAAACCCCGTTTAGCGATGATGCAGCATCCCCATATTTTGCCTGGTTTTACCGATGCTGGCGCTCACGTCCGCAACCTGGGCTACTATGATGGAGCTTTGTCTTTGCTCAAACAAGCAGTTGCAACAAAGTTCCTTTCACCTGAAGCTGCGATTTGCCGCGTTACCGGAGAACCTGCTCGTTGGTTTCGTCTTGATACAGGAGTACTCAAAATTGGTGCTAAAGCCGATATAGTTTTACTCGATCCCAATGCTTTAAATCAGCCAATTAGCCCGCAAGTGCAGATATCAGATCCAGTTTTAGATGGTGAACCTCGAATGGTTAAGCGCGGTTCGGATGAGATTGTGCAAGCGGTTTATATTAATGGAATTCAGGTTATTTGTCGAGGGAAGGTGAGGGATATTTTGGGGCGTGAAAAGTTGGGAAGCGTTTTGTCACCATTTACTTAAAGAGTATTTCGCGGCGTTCAATCGGGGGAGTAAATTCACGAATAATATTCCAAATTCCGTCATGTTCATCTCTTATACAGGTCAGTATAGGAGCCATGATTTTGTTAATTTTTATTGAGGTTCACTAGCTATATCTTCGGGTAGAAGGAAAACAATATTGTAATTTCTAAGCTAGTTATGAAGTTTCCTGATGGATGAAATTATGCTGAACATTATTGCTTGGATAATCCTAGGTTTGATTGCTGGAGCTATAGCGAAAGCTATTTATCCTGGTCGTCAAGGTGGTGGAATGGTTTCAACTATGGTTTTAGGTATCGTCGGTGCTGTAATTGGGGGAATTTTAGTTACTCTTTTAGAGACAGGAAGATTTCAATTAACTGCTGCAACCCTTAGTATCCCCGGTGTAATTGTTGCCGTCATTGGCGCAATAATTGCCATCTTTCTATGGAACTTATTAGCTGGGCGTACCAGTTATTAGTTGAATTAAATTGTAGAAAAATCATGTTTAGGGCCAAGTTGTTCGTGATTAACCATTTCAGATTCTACGCCAATATAACAAAAACTCCACTTTCTAAAAGTTAGTGGAGTAATTAATGTAAGGCTATTAGTAATGAATCATGGTTAGTAGTGCTATTTGCACTGCAAAAGCTCAATTAGTCTAAAGCTTTCTTAAGTTCGTCTTTAATGTTTTCTACAGTGTGAGTAACTTGGGCATCAGCTTGCTTTGCTTGTCCTTCAGCTTTATCTTGTGGATTACCGGTTATTTCACCCACAACCTCTTGAATTTTACCTTCAATATTTTTTGCAGTAGCTTCTACTCTTTTTTCGGCACTCATGGTTTTATCCCCAGCTTGTAGTTGATTCAGCTATTACATAAACTAACAACAGAGTATTGTTTTTAACTTCCATCAACCGATAGAATAATTTGGTAGATTATGTATCTTAAGATAGATACGAGACGCTATAAAAGTACGTAAGTAAAAAAAATATTATTAATATATAGCAATCCTATAGGAATCCGCTTTGATTTATGAACGAATTTGCGTAGACAGGCAATAGGCAATAGGCAATAGGCAATAGGCAATAGGCAACAGGCAATAGGCAATAGGAAAGAAGGCTTCTTAGTTGTACTGAGTTTTTTCAGAAATCAAATATGAGTCCTATATTTGAACTTGTGTTGCCGTAACACAAATTTACGCTATCTAGATCCCTGGCTTTTTTGAGAAGTCGGGGATCTAACTTTTCACGAAGTATTTATGACTGCTATATGCATCTTCATAGAGAATGAGATCAGTCAAAGCAAATTTTTAAATAAAAGGAAAGTAAAGGAGTGCCAACAAAACGTCAAAAAAATATCTGGAGGAGTGAGATTAATGACATCATTCGGGGTGCTTGTGGAGGATTTTTATTTGGCATACCCTTGCTGTACACAATGGAGGTTTGGTGGATTGGATCGCTGGCAAAACCACAACTGATGATGACGGCGATCGCATTGATGTTTGTTGTAGTTTACTTACTCAATCAGATAGAAGGCTTTCGGAAACGCAGATATACCGGGCTAGCTCATCAAGCCGCAATGGATACTGTAGAAGCGATCGCGATCGGACTAGCTTGCTCTACCTTTGTACTGTTACTACTACGAGAATTGACACCAGAAACTTCCCTAAAGGAATCTTTAGGTAAAATCATTTTTGAAAGTGTGCCCTTTGCTCTCGGTGTAGCATTAGCCAACCAGCTTTTGGGAGATATTGAAAACAGCAATGCAGAAGGACAAGCAACCAACAGCACAACCAAGAACAAAGGGAATGAGTTAAACGCCACCTTCGCAGATTTGGGTGCAACTCTCATTGGTGCAACTGTAATTGCATTTAACATTGCTCCAACAGATGAAATTCCCATGTTAGCAGCTGCAACTTCGCCAGCTTGGGAATTAGCAATGATCGCCGCATCTTTGTTGATTTCCTATGGCATTGTATTTCAGGCAGGCTTTTCTGACCAGCAAAAGCGAAGACAGCAAAAGGGAATTTTCCAACGACCATCTAGCGAAACCATTATGTCCTACCTAGTTTCACTGCTAGCAGGGGCTTTTATGCTGTGGTTCTTTCAAAAGTTAACTTTTAGCGACCCTTGGACAATGTGGTTAGATCACACTTTGATACTGGGATTACCTGCAACTATTGGCGGTGCAGCCGGAAGGTTAGCAATATGACTAAAACAGAACAACAACCAAAGCGCTCAATCGCTGAGTGGGTAACATTCAGCATCGCCTCATTTATCCTAGCAATCATTGTAAGTTTAGTGGGCTACACTTGGCTGAATGAAAAAAATCAACCTCCCATCCTTGCTGTTACTAAAAAAGAAACAATTAGGGAAATTGATGGACAATTTTATGTTCCCTTTGAAGTAGTTAATAGTGGAGGAGATACGGCTGAGTCAGTTCAGATTATGGCTGAGTTGCTGATTGACGGTAAAGTTACAGAAACAGGAGAGCAACAGATCGACTTTTTATCTAGTGGGGAAAGTGAAGAAGGCGCATTTATATTCAGCAAAAATCCACGCCAAGGTCAGTTAAATCTGCGTGTTGGTAGCTATAAATTGCCATAACTGAAGCATTTAAAACCGCAGACAAACACGGACTAACACACCATCCTCTTGTCGGTAGTAAAACGTTCTAGATCCCCCTAAATCCCCCGATAAATTGGGGGATTTAGAGAATTTTTTGCCCTTTTAAGGCTACGGTGTATACACAAGTCAAATTACCCCCTTAATCCCCCCCGATGCATTCGGGGGAAATAAGAAAATCTAGTTCCCTCCCCTTTGCAAGGGGAGGGTTAGGGTGGGGTAATTCGACAGACTGGTTGTGATTCTATAACTTGTATATACACTGTAGCTTTTTAACGGAATCTAAAAGCACCTAAAATCACAGCCAAACACTTGGAAAACAACCTCTAAAGGGCGACAAGATACCCACCAAATAAGATTGGATAATTTATGTCTTGGAAATTCTTAAGCTTTAACCTTAGCTTTTGACCAAACGCCATTTTGATCTTCATCATATTGCTGATGAACAGACTCCCAGGCGGCTTGTTCAGCAGTGAACTCGTCATTTTTCTCATTTAAAACGGTGTTATAACACTCAATGAATGTACTCTGAGCTTCATTAGAAAGATGAGCGCGAACCTCTGGAGACAAATCTTCTGGACTATTGCACTGTCCAGGACAAGGACGAGCAAAGGTTTTTTCAATTGTGTTAATTTCTTCAGCACCAGCACTTTCGAGCAGCAATTGAAATTCGCCAGTGCGATCGCTCGGAACTTCTGCCATCAATAAGAATTCGCCAGCTTGTAAGCGGGTTTGGTAGATAGTCGCTTTATCTTCTGGCATTCCTAAAGTAGTTAGAACCGATACTAGACCGGCACCTGCACTACCTGCGATCGCTCCACTAGCAGCCCCCAGCAGCACTGCACCTATGGGCCCTGCTGCCACAATTGGGCCGACAAAAGGAATAAACAATACGCCTACACCCGTGAGCAAGCTGAGAAAGGAACCAAACAAGGAACCAAAAACTGCCCCTGTTCTCAAACCTCCTAGAATCACATCTTTTTTACTAATAAACCCAGCAATTCTCGTTTCCGACTGGAAATTTCTGCCCATGACCGAAATATGATCTCTAGGCACACCCCTGTCTAATAAACGTCGAATCACATCATCAATTTGCTTCTGTTCTTTGAATACAGCAGAAATGGTACGTTCTGCTTTATAAACTTCTGCCATTTAAATACTCCTTGTATGTATTATGTTGTTTTTGCAATAAATATGGTGAATAGGTAAATGCACGCAGAATGAACCCTGTGTGCAACTTTCTCTCAAACGTAATCCCAACAACTTCCCTACGTTCGTGCAGCGTGCCAAAAGCAGGGCAGGAGAGCAATCATCCAATACGCTTGGGTTAAGAAGAATAGTAGGTTGGGTTGAGCAACAGCGAAACCCAACAAAGCCTTGATAATGTTGGGTTTCGTTCCTCAACCCAACCTATGCCTACGCCAGTTTTAGTTTTTAGCCTTAACCCAAGCGTATTGAGCAATAATCAAAGCCTCTCGGATTTTGGGGAGATAAATAGAACTGGGTCTTAAAAAACGTTATGACTACACACCCACAGCAGTCTTACCTTTTGTTGCTGGCTGTTTACCATCTGGATCTATTGCTTCCCCTTCAATAAATGAACGTAGCATCCAAGCTATCTCTTCATGCTGTTCTAGTAGTCCAGTTAAAAAGTCAGCAGTTCCCTGATCGTGAAACTCTTCACCAGACTGATCTACATGGTCTCTTAAGTTGCGAATAACCTGCTCGTGATCATGTACTAGATTAGCTACCATTTTCGTTGCTGTGGGAACATTACCACCATGTTCCTTGAGGGTAGCAAGCTTGAGAAATCCCTCTAATGTGCCAACCGGATAACCGCCCAAAGTACGAACCCGTTCTGCCAAGGCATCAATATTTAGAGTTAGCTTTTGGTAGTGTTCTTCCCAAAGCTGATGCAAAGAGCGGAACTGAGGGCCGACAACATCCCAGTGGTACTTTTTGGTTTTCACCAACAGTAGATAGGCATCTGCCAAATCTTGATTCAACAGATTAATTACACCTTGACGCTGTTCTTCGGTCAAACCAATGTTTATCGCACGCATTGTTTTCCATCCCTAAGCAAACTTCTTTATTAATTTCTCAAATTTTCCACCTAATCCACATCAACCAAAGGAAACATTATGAGTTTAGATTAATTATCACATTATATAGTAATACCTATGCCTTAATAGGTAGTATTATTCAGCCAATTTAATAATTAGCTATCGCAGTCCTATTTGGTTTGTAATATTAAAAACCTAAAAACCCCAATTTCTCAAATAAATCAGGATTTTTGTTTGTCATTTTTATATTGAATTGAAGTTGGGATATTAACATTACTAAGTAGTAATGGGTCACTGCTTTTTAAGCAATCACCCATTCATTACTATTGAAAAATTATCAAGGTATTAACTCTGTTACTTACCTGTAACTTTTTCCAACAAATTCTTTACATTCTCTTCCACTGAGGTTGCACCCTGTGAATTTTCAGGACGTTTTTGCTTGTCAATATCAGCAGCTCCCTGAACCTCATTGAGTCCTTGATTGGACTCCTTTTGAACCTTTTTCAATCCTTGTGGTGGTTCTTTAGCGGCTTCATCAGTTTTGCGCTGAATGTCAAGCAGTTGTGTAGTACCTTCGGTAGGGTTACTTTGGTAGCTATCCATTGCAAAAGCAGGAAAAGCATTAGAGAACAATAGTATGGCGCAAGTAAAAGCGACAACTAGAACACGTACTGGACGTAACACAGATAAAACAGAAGCAACAATTTTCATTTGAAGTCCTCAATAACAGCTTTAACAACGCAAAACTTTCACTGAAAGAGTGGAAGCAAGTAACTTTATTTTGCAAACTTGAGCAATAATAAAACTAGCAAGTTACACTGCAATAGGAAAGTTATTGAAAAACGAACCTGACGAAGGAAGAAATTGTCTTTAGTATTTCTGCATATAAGAATTAGCTAGGGATAATAGGCAAATACCACCTTAATTCTTTAGCAAAATGATTACACTTCATATTGACGTTCTTCTTTCCAGGTTCCCTGTTTATACTTTTACTTTGAAAACGCTAACGTCTGCATCAATCTCTAGAATGAAGTTTCCTATATCTGTAGTTACAATAATATCAGTCTCTAGACATATCGACTTAATATAGTTTTCGCAATAGTTTTCGCAGGCTAATCCCTCTACTATTTTATGTTCATTTAGCTCAACTTTATCCAATCAAAGGAATTTAATTGATATGCACCTTAGAGGATATTTGTAAAGGATAAAGTTATATAAATATCTCTTATGACCCCGCTTTTTAAGCTACGGTATATATACAAGTTCTAAAATCCTTGTTTGGTAATATACAAGCATTAGTAGGCAAGGTTTTGAGTTGAGCAAGTTGATTATCAATAGTGTCAATTTATTGATAAAGATATAACGGAAAACCAAGGATTTTAAAAATCATTTTCCGTTCTTTTCTGTCCATTTGATTCTCAACTCGACTTGTGTATACACAGTAGCTTTTTAAAGGAGAGAGGAAATGAATCTTACCTTTAAACTTGATAAGTCTGCCTTATTACCTCTTCTATTGAACTTAGGCGATGGAACATTTCTATTAATTCATGGGATCTTGTTTTTCGCTTCGCCAGCAGCACTTTTAACGGCGTTAAATAATGAATATCTGGGTCATCTTCTAAGGCAACTTCGGCTGCTTGTAAGACTTTTGTCGCATTACTAAAAATATCCTCATTGTCAAACCCTTCTTTTGCAGAAAGTTGGTGTAACATTGCATTGGGTACAGTTGCTTTACCCAGCAAGGTTTTATCTAACACCAAACCTTTCAATAATGTCAGCAAAGCCGCATAGATAGAAAAATCATCACAACTATCACAAGCTTTAAACTCAATACGTCCCACTTCAGCCGGAATGCGGGCAATTTTTGTCAAGGAAGGTATGCTATTAATCAGTTGTTCCTGCTCCTGAATAAAAACCAGGGCTGCTGGTCTTTTTCCAGTTCTGATAAACGTTCGTACCGATAGCCCATCCCATAAACCTCCTTTATAAAAAGGGGAACTATAACTAAAAGGGACAATATAGGGACTGTAATAGGTTAACTTTTTGCCAATATCAATTACATCTTCAGTAGATAAATCTGCCACTGAGATATTTAAATCTGGCCCGTATGAAACCATGTGAATATTAGCAGTTTGTTCGTCAGGATAAGCCTCTAGCTGTTTAATTTCATAATCGTTTAATGGGGGTTGAGGCTCAAAAACCGGATTGTAGGGATTAAAACTGACCAAAACTGGTGATAACCCAAAGCTAGCGGCAACCTCACGTAGCAAGTGAAAACTTTCTGATAATTCAGTAATCGCGCCTTGAATATTAGAATGTATAGTTGTTCTAATTTCAATACCTTTAACATGACAATCTATCACTTCATCGGAATCTGCAAACCTTTCAAATCCCTCAATGTACCATCTTTTCATCTTAATACCCGCATCCCCAACCCGCAGTTGAGGATAGTCGCTAGGGTATGTGGGTAGCTTTTCAATAATTTGATTTAAATCAGCAAATTTGGTGTGCGAAAAATCAGCAAAATTTCCTTCTTCATTCAAGAAAGCGACTTCATGCTCAATGCCAAATAGAAACATTATATATACCTTAATTTTTTAGATTTAACCTAATTTAACTAATGCCAAACGAGACGAATCACACAGAGGAGGAAATAACATCAGGAAACGATTTATTAGAGAAAACCGTCGGCGATATTTAGTTGGCAGATTGGCATAATTACAGACTTCCATTACTTCGTAACATGAATTCCAGTCTTTAATCTTATGAATATTTGAGATACACCAATCAAATTTTGCCGAAGTGTATTTGAGTGAGTCATGGTATTTCTGATTCTTCACAATTAGCGGTGATAAGGAATCAAAAGCAAACCATGAACCAGGAAAATACTGGAAAAGATTCGCAAACAATAGTTTCACTTCCTGTTCATTGAAATACTGCAACACACCTTCGGCGACAAACATAACAGGTTGTTTAGTAGTGCACTTGACATGCTCAATCCAATTGGTATCTAAGGCAGAAGCAGCGATTAATTTACGGCGTTCCGTTTCTTCAAAAAACTGTCGTCGCAGAACCATGACATCCGGTAAATCTATGTCAAACCAGCAAACCTTGCCGTTATCTACTCGCTCAAAACGTGTGTTCAGTCCTGCACCAATCTCGATAACAGAACCTTGGGGATGTTGATTAAGGTAGTTGCGTACCCAGTTGTCGAGGATAGTTCCTCGTAAACAAGAGCCTATCTGAGAAGATTTAGCAGTAGTGAATTTATCAAATTCGTAGTCGAGCGCTGCAAGAATCTCAGATGATTTAGGATCTACTATAATTGGATCTGCTGCCTGAAGCTCACAAGCTCTAGCCCAGAGGGTAATTAGTAGTGTTTCTTGAATGATGCCGAGATTAACTTTGGTTTTATTCATGAATACCTCCACAGCACAGATTAAATCTCCTTTTCAGTTTAAGTAGAAAAAATTCTCAAGATTACTCTCAAATGGATTTTACCCCAAGACCGACTGTTGCGATTTGAAAACTTCTCTGGTTGATTTCTTGAGGTGGCGATGCCTACGCACTTTTGTAAGAATTCAGGAGCGGAGCCGGAGACGCTCCGCCTCCGCTCAGAATGGGCTAAACGTTCCACTATCGCTAACAGGATTCAGAATAGTTAAATAATTAGGAAAAAAGTTGATACATAAATGCACTAGTACAGCACGGCGTAAATAAACCACCCATTCCCAATCAACAAAACCCTTACGCTGTCTTCATTTTTAATTTTTAATTTTTAATTCCGCCTTGCGGTACTAGTCATGCTGCATTCCTTTTAAATTCTGACTTCTGAATTCTGACTCCTGAGTGCTGAATTCTTACGCACTTTCTTGATTTTTGCTTTTCTCACTATCTTCATAGTCACTGTGTAGGGTAGCTTAGTAGTGACTGAGGAAAGCTTGAGACGTGAGTTTATGACAAGTACCGTTCAATCCCCCTACAGCAGCGAACAGATTGCCGCTTGGTTGCGTGGACTGCTTACTATTGCTTGGGCTGATGGTAATTTTGATGACCAAGAACAGAAAATAATTGCCAACATCACCAAAGATGAATTAGCTCCTAAGATTAAATGGGACTCACTAGAGATAATTACGCCAGAAGAATTGGCCGCAGTCTTGGGTAAAGGTACACCAGCAGCGGAAAATTTCTTAAGGACAGCAGTGATGGTAGCGATCGCAGATGGTACTTATTCTCCCAGCGAAGATCAAGTTCTGCAACAGTTCTGCCAAGCCTTAGAACAGCCAGAAAATCTACTAGAAGCCCTTCGCCAAACCCTAGAACATCCAGAGCTAGTTACCGCCACTATCACCAGCCCTGGACTTACAAAGCCTCAAATTGATGCACTACACCCCCTGCGTGACTGGCTAGATGGGCTAGATATCCAAGACCCAAGAGTAGCCCGATTTTTATGTAAAATGATTCCCTCCCAGTGTCCCTTCGAGCGGGATGTCACCTTATTTGGACGCAAGATTGTCCACATCCCGCCGATGTGTAAAATTAATCCCTTGTATGACCAACTGGTAGGCTTACGTTTCCGCGCCCTCTCTTATCTGGCAGATAAATGTGGTGAAGATGTTTCACCATATATTTAGTTAGAGTTAGGAGTGAGGAGTGAGTAGTGAAGAGTTATAATTTTTAACTCCTAACTTCTAACTCCTCACTTCTCACTATTATTTAAGTATGCAATTTATCGACCAAGCAAAAATTGAAGTTGAAGCTGGTAAGGGCGGCGATGGTATTGTCGCCTTCCGCCGGGAAAAATACGTGCCGACTGGTGGCCCCTCTGGTGGTAATGGGGGACGAGGCGGTTCGGTAATTTTCGTTGCCGATGAAAACCTACAAACCTTGCTGGACTTCAGATACAACCATCGCTTTCAGGCAGAAAAGGGGACTCGTGGTGGGCCAAGTAACTGTACTGGAGCCGGAGGAAAGGATTTGATCATCGAAGTTCCCTGCGGTACAACCATTTATGATGCTGAAACTGGCGAATTACTGGGGGATTTAACTGAGCCTAAGCAGACTTTGCTGATTGCCCAAGGTGGTAAAGGCGGACTGGGAAATCAGCATTTCTTAAGTAACCGTAACCGCGCCCCAGAATACGCTCTCCCAGGATTACCAGGAGAAATAAAGCAGCTGCGTCTGGAGTTGAAACTTTTGGCAGAAGTGGGGATTATTGGCTTACCAAATGCTGGTAAATCTACTTTAATTTCATCTTTATCAGCAGCACGTCCCAAAATCGCAGATTATCCTTTCACTACCCTGATCCCAAATTTAGGTGTAGTGCGGAAACCTACTGGTGATGGGACTGTTTTTGCCGACATTCCCGGACTGATTGAGGGAGCAGCGCACGGTGCAGGGTTGGGACATGATTTCTTGCGCCACATCGAGCGCACGCGAGTGCTACTTCACTTGATTGATGCCACTAGTGATGATGTGGTTAGAGACTACAACACAATTAAGGAAGAATTGCAAGCTTATGGCCGGGGTTTAGCAGAACGCCCGCAAATTTTGGCACTGAACAAAATTGATGCAGTTGATCGGGAAACCGTCGATTTGGAAGCGTTAGCCACCCAACTTAATCATCTCTCCTACGCTCCGGTTTTTGTGATTTCAGCAGTTACTCGCTCCGGGTTAGACCCAATGTTACAGGAAATTTGGAGAATTCTCGACCAAATGAAGGTTCCTGAAGAAGTGGAGACATTTAGATAATTACTAATTCGTAATTCGTAATGACGCTCCTACGTCGCTAACGCTGCGCTAACGTAATTCGTATTAATCTTTTCAGAAGGGGTAGCTGTCGGTAGTAGAAATACTTTGTTTTTTACTTACGGGTTAAAATTACGAATTATGTTGACGAATCCTGGATCAGAGGAATCTTAATCACAAACTCAGCGCCTTGTCTTGGCTGCGAAATACATTCTAAAGAACCGCCATGTCTTTCTGCAATGATCTGGTAGCTGATGGCAAGCCCCATCCCCGTACCTTGACCAATAGGCTTGGTGGTAAAGAAGGGGTCAAATAGCTGTTTTTTAACATCTTCTGTTACTCCCAATCCATTATCGGCAATCCTAATTGTTACCTGATTTGGCTCTTGTAGTTGGGTGCAAATGCGAATTTGTGGGGAAGTTATTTGTCCTTGGTAATTTGTCCTTTGTTCAGTATTGTTTACTAATGACAAATGACTAATGACAAATGACTCTTCCAAAGCATCGATCGCGTTTGACAAAATATTCATGAATACTTGGTTTAGCTGCCCAGCGTAACATTCAACTAGCGGTAGTTTGGCGTATTCTTTGATTATTTCAATTGTTGGGCGTTTGTCATTAAAACTGAGGCGGCTTTGTAAAATCATCAGAGTACTGTCGATTCCTTTATGAATATCAACAGCTTTCATTTCGGCTTCATCCAAGCGTGAGAAAGTTCGCAGAGAAAGCACAATCTCCCGAATCCGGTTTGCCCCACCTTTCATTGAGTTAATTATTTGTGGCAAATCTGATTTCAAAAATTCCAGTTCGATTAGTTCTACAAAATCCTCAATTTCTGGCACAGGTTGAGGATAATGACTTTGGTAGAGTTGCAAAAGTGAAAGTAAATCTTGGGTGTATTCCTGGGCAGGAGTGAGGTTGCCATAAATAAAATTGACCGGGTTGTTGATTTCGTGTGCCACTCCTGCGACTAGTTGACCTAAGCTGGACATCTTTTCACTTTGAATTAAGTGAGTCTGGGTATACTGAAGTTCGCGGAGTGCTTCTTTAAGTTCTTCAGCCTGTTGTCGGAGTTGCGCTTCCGACTTTAGCAGAGCTTCCTTGGCTTGTTTACGTTCTGTGATATCTCTAACAACAGCTACCCGACAGAAAGGCTCTCCTGTCTCAGGATGTTTAACCATAAATAGGCTGCAATCTGTGGGAATTTCTATACCTGTTTGAAAATGTCTATGGCGAAACTCACCTTGCCAGAAACCATGTTCAAGCATCAAAGGAATAATTTGTTGCTGAAACTCGGCAAAAGCTTCTGGTGAATGAAAATCAACCACTGACTTGGTTTTAGCTACTTCCAAGTTACTAAGTCCCACCATCTTGAGTCCGGCGGGGTTCACATAGAGAACTTGCCCTTCCATTGAAGAAATGCCAATAAAGTCACTGCTGTTTTCAATCAACGCGACAAATTTTTGCTGTTCCTCTTCAGCGCGTTTGCGTTCTGTGATGTCTAACACCATTGAAGCAACGCCAATTACTTGGCCATCAGGAGCCACTAACGGATTGTTATACCACTCACCGATTATTGTCCTACCATCTTTAGTGATGTTCTCGTTGACACTAAAACTTCCTCCACGTTGTGTTAATAGGGCGGTTATAATCTCATCTACTTGCTTTCTGGCGTTTTCAGGTACTATGATCTCAAAACCAGTACCCAACATTTCCTCGACGGTGTATCCAAAGATTCTTTCTGCTGCCCGATTCCAGGTCTGAACCTCAAAGTTGGTATTCCATTCAACAATGGCTAAAGGTGTTTGTTCAATCAGCAACGCCAGTCTTTGCTGTGAAGCCCTGAGTTCTGCTTCTGCTTGCTTGTATTCGGTAATGTCGCGATAATACCAAATTCTACCGTAATAGTCTTTTAAAGCTAATGTCTGACCACAAGCTCTTTGGTGTTTATGCACGGGTGCAGAATAGCGCTCAAAAACCTTTCCAGACTTGAGGAAAATTTCATCACGACTGCTTTTTTCTGGATGCTGGTAAAGATACTCCACTTTAGCCAGAAATTCGTCTGGCTTTACTAGTTGATCTAGTACGCATTTCAGAAGTTGACGATCGTCGCCTGTTTGAAGTAGTGCGGCAGGAATTTGCCATAGCTGGGAGAATTTCTGATTTGATGATGTAACTATACGATTTTCATCAATAATTAAAATTCCGTCGATGGAAGCTTCTTGTTGAGCTTGGAGTACGGCATTCATGCGGTGTAGGTCTGATTCTGCTTGCTGGCGTAAGCGTAGTATGGCTTGCTGTTCGCTGATGTCGCGAAGCAACCAACGCCAGCCGACCTGCTGACCCTGTGAATCATACATTGCAACCATCTTGACACTAGTGGGAAAAATTGTACCTCCTCGTGACTTGAGATGGACTTCCCAATCCTGCACCTGCTGCAAATTTGACAGTTGGCTAATGAAAATTTGGCGATCTGCTTCAGCGACAAAGAGGATGAATGGTTTACCTATCAGATAGTTTTGTCTCACAGATAATAAGGCTGCGGCTACATAGTTAGCCTCTTTGATGATGCCGTCTACATCGGTAACTAAGTAAGCATCTGGAGCGAGATCAAACAAATCCTGATAACGCCGATGCTCTAATTCTGCCGTTTCACGAGCGATCGCTAATTTTTCGTTTTTTTGGCGCAGTTCTTCTTCAACTATCCGGAGTTCTTCTAGGGTTTCCCGAAGTACCTCACTATTTTGCATGAGTCCAGTAATATCATTAGCTCTGCCATTTACACCCAAAACTTTCTCGGCTTCATTCTGTAAAATGATATCTCGAATACTACCCACCAGAAATTTATTACCAGCCTCATCTTCAAAGCAAGACTTTTTTGTAGATATGAGATGGGTTATACCTTGAGCATCGGTAAAAATATTCTGGCTTTCATTAGTAATATTTGTAGTGAAAACCAGTTCATCTGTTTGCTGGAACACATCGGCTGCTGCTTGCGGAAAAAAATCATAGTCTGACTTGCCAATTAATTCTTCTCGACTATGACCAATGAAATCACAGTAATTATCGTTGAGTAACACCCAGCGATGTTGACGGTCTTTGACAAAAATTGCGTCAGATATGCCATTGATCATCTGATGCAGAAATACCAAGGAGAAGTTTTGTGGCTGCGTGTTTTGTTTTGGTGCGGGGTTATCTAAGAATCTAGGATGGTTCATACCAGAATTTATCTCTAAAATTAAGCAATAATTGCAAGAAATTAGCACTCAGAAGTCAGAAGTCAGAATTTCAAAGGAATGCAGCATCATAATTAGTAAATTTATGTATCAAATTTTCTCCTAATTGTTTAACTATAGGAATCCGCTTTGATTTATGAACGAATTTGCGTAGACAGGCAATAGGCAACAGGCAACAGGCAACAGGAAAGAAGGCTTCTTAGTTGTACTGAGTTTTTTCAGAAATCAAATATGAGTCCTATATTCTGAATCCTGTTAGCGATAGCGGGGCGTTTAGCCCATTCTGAATTCTGAATTCTTACCAATAATGATGATTAGTATTTATTATTCCCAGACTAAATATGGATGCAACAAGCAAACCCATCTTTAACTTGTGGTATTTACAGGGAATTGGGAATTAGGGATATTTTGCTTTTTGCGGTAACAAGGAGATTAGGTTAGGGAGTTCCAAATAAAAAAACATCCCACAAGAAAATTTGGGATGTTTTTTTATTTGAGAGTCCCTAAGAGGATGTTTGAAAAGTCATGATTGATGTATAAAATTTTTTTACCCCACCCTAGCCCTCCCCTTATAAAGGGGAGCCACTGCGTTGGGCGGCTTCGCCGACTTGAAGCATGTGGCGTGAGGGAACTGGATTTTATTGTTTCCCCCCTTTATAAGGTGGGACTAAGGGGGGTAATAATTCGATTAAAATCACAACATACTACTTTTCAAACAACCTCTAAAACTAAACCAGTTATGAGAACACATTAGAGGAGCTTCTGTATCCAGTAGCTATAATCTCTACTATGACTTACGTAGATTGCTTCTTGCCAGAGGCGAGTATTATTAATTACGAATTATGTTGACGAATCCTGGATCAGGGGAATCTTAATCACAAACTCAGCGAAGTGCATCTGCGTTAAAAAATCTCATCTAGATGATTTTACATTCTTTCTAATACCTGAATTCCTAACAACGATAGTCCCAATTTCAGGGTTCTAGCAGTCAAATCACATAAAACTAAACGGGATGTGCGCTGCGGTTCCTCCGCTTCTAACACCTGAACTCCCTGATTGCGATCGTAAAACTGATTAAATTTTTTACTCAGTTCGTACAAATACTCACATAAACGGTTGGGCAGCAAGTCTTGCTCTACACTACTAATAACTTCATCTAGTTGAAGTAAATATTTTGCCAGCGCTAATTCTGTTTCATGCTGCAACAGGACAGCATTGTTTCCCAACTCCTTAAAGTTAATATCACCCTTGCGGCTAATTCCCTGAATCCGGGCGTAAACATACAGCATATAGGGCGCAGTATTACCTTTGAGATCCAGCATTTTGTCGTAGCTGAAGATGTAGTTACTGGTGCGGTTTTGGCTTAAGTCTGCATATTTAACTGCACTGATGCCAACTACCCTAGCAACTTCATTAATAAATTCTTCAGTTTCTTGGCGTTCTTCTTCTTGTAATCTAGTTTTTAAGTCTGCATGGGAACGAGAAACAGCTTCATCTAACAAATCTCGCAACCGAACAGTATCTCCAGAACGAGTTTTGAATTTCTTGCCATCTTCTCCTAACACCAATCCAAAGGGAATATGGACTAATTCTACATCATCAGGAATCCATCCGGCTTTGCGTGCTACCTGGAAAAATTGGGCGAAATGGTTTCCTTGTCCAGCATCGGTTACATAAATTATCCGCTTTGCTTGATCCTGCTGAATCCGGTAGCGGAGAGATGCTAAATCTGTAGTGGCATAGTTATAACCGCCGTCTGATTTCTGCACAATTAAGGGTAAAGGTTCACCTTCTCTATTTGTAAACCCTTCCAGAAAAACGCATTTTGCGCCTTGGTTTTCTACCAGTAATCCAGATTTATCTAAATCTTCTACAACACCAGATAGTAAAGGGTTATAGAAAGATTCTCCGCGTTCAGTTAACTTGATATCCAGCAACTCATAAATTACTTGAAACTCCCGCCGTGATTGTTCACACAATAGTTTCCAAGCATGGAGTGTATCTTCTGCACCTGCTTGTAATCTGACGACTTCTTGGCGTGCTGTCTCTTGAAAAGCTTCATCTGCATCAAAGCGTTGTTTGGCTTTGCGATAAAAAGAGACTAAATCACCAATATCTAAAGCATTTGCGGTAGTAAGCGCGTCTGGGTAAACTTCCCGGAGATAGGCGATTAACATGCCAAATTGCGTACCCCAATCACCTACATGATTTAACCGCAGTACATCGTGTCCTTGAAATTCTAAAATCCGAGCGATCGCATCGCCAATAATTGTAGAACGCAAGTGTCCAACATGCATTTCTTTGGCAATATTTGGACTGGAAAAATCCACAATTTCCCGCTTTGGCGTTTTCGCGGCTGGAACTCCTAGTCTGGGATCTGCTTGAATCGCATTGAGTTGTGCTTCTAAGTATGCCGTTTTGAGTTTTAGATTGATAAATCCTGGCCCAGCGATTTCTGGTGGTTCGCAGATTTCGGATACATTTAGTTTCTCAACGATCGCACCTGCGATTGCTCTTGGTTGCTTTCCTAATTTTTTACTCAGGGATAATGCCACATTCGCCTGATAATCGCCAAATTTAGGGTTGCTAGCAGGAACCAAAATTGGATCTACTCCAGCGAAGTCAGCGCCAAAAGCCGCGACTAAAGCCTGCTCAACCTGCTCTTTTAGTTGTTCTTGTGTAGCATTCATATATAAATTTTATCTGGGAGAAGGGGAATGTAGCTCTGGAAAAGCTTGATTATTTCACTCTAAAGTATAGTCATCAAGTCCAAGCAAGAACTGTCATCCTAAAATACAACCCCCAGATTGTCTACCATCCTTGGCAGAACTTACAGCTTCTAACGATACCCCACTGGATGTTGACAGACTAATACTACTTCATCAAGTCAACGAAATATTCTTACATAGTAAGCACTTCAGTGCTTCCGGCGACGACTTCAGTCTTGACTACAAACTTATTTAATCAGGTTTCCTTGACTTGATCGAATACTAAGTTTATCAACGTAGGTACGGAGATAAACTCTGTTTGTATAGCGGCGAATAACCTTCGCCAAAGCTTAAGTTGACACGCACGACACTATACCCATACTTATTTACCTCATTCAAATGAAAATTCCTATAGATTAAGCTTTTAGCTTTTTAGTATCGAAATTGCACATCTTATTTTCATAAGAAGTATAAGTTCTTCATAAATTTTTCATCATCTATCAGTTTCAATGCTAAGTACTAATAACAGTAAATGAACTGATACAAAATAGTCTGTTTTAAGTGGAATTACTTTAGATAAAGAGCTATTTGAATATACCAATAAAGGCTAAATTATCGATTGACTTTGCAGAAGAATAGCTGTTAGAAGTAAGAGACGACAGAACACAGATAGTTGCTCCCAAAAGCATTATCTAAATTGTTTTCCCTACTAATGACTCTTGATATGAAACTTAATTTACTCACTGCCTTGATTGCCGCTACAGCTACCTTAACCGGATTAGTTTCCAAAGTAGAAACTGCATCTGCTGCTGATTTTAGCTGGGATAATTCCTGGACTCAACCAACGGTATACAATAAGTCTCAAACTGGTTTTAACGACACTCCTTTTCAACAATTTGTCCAAGCTGAAAGTGTTGTTCTCCCAAACAGCGGACAATTTAAATTAGACCCCACTCAATTAAACTTAAAATACGACCATGATGTTTCTGTTTACTTTATCAATGAGGGCGCAGGTTATAGAAACCAGTTAGCCTTTAATGCCACAGGAACTACTAACAAGTCTGGGCTGCTTTTTAATGATATTTCTTGTGAAGGAGACGGGTGTGTTGGTGGTTGGGGCGGTAATGCCCTAAAATTTGGCGATGGGGTCAATATTGGTAATGTTACGGCAGGTACTCAACTCGACTTATGGTTGAGAGCTGATGGTCTCAATCGTGGCACCTCTGCCAATATATTTGGTACTGAAACTGCCTCTAATGCTGACGGACTACAGCACGCCGTTGCTTACGCTTACAACAACTACATCATACTGGCGTTCGAGGATTTATACGGAGGTTTACACGCTTCAGGGGTAGATTCTGCAACTGGCAAGTGGAATGAAGGTTCTGACCGTGACTTTAATGATGTTATTGTCGTTCTTGATGTCGGCGAGGCAAATGTTAGAGAGTTAATTGGCGCTACCGTTCCTGAACCATCTGTTACTCTGTCAATGTTCGCAGTGGGAGCAATTGGTATGTTTGGATTGCGTCGTCGCCGTCAAACTCGCACTTCTAACTAAACTTTAAAACGTTGTTAATATAGGGTGCGTTTAATATAAGAAGTGATTGATCGCATTTTCACCCGTACAAGTGTACGGGTGAATTTATGTGTTTAGTGGCATTTATATTTTATCTACCGCGATCGCGTTCTAAATCATCAATCACTTTTTGCAAATACCACTCGTCTGACATCCCAGGATAGTAATCTTGCTTTTGCTCAATCAATCGTTCGGCAATTTCCCAGTATCCCCCCACCATTCGTAAAAGTCGCTGACGTAGCAAGTTATATTTTTGCTTTTTTGACTCTGGACTAAATTTCTGGATTTTTTCTAGGCTACTTAAGACTTGTTGATAATTTCCCCAATCTTCTTGTTCACAAAAAATACTCGCCGCCTGTTGATAATTCTCCACGGCATTTTGCATTTCTTCTAAGCAAGTATAGGCAATGCCGCGATTGTAGTAAGCATGAGCATCATCAGGATTAATTTGCAGCGCTTGGGTGTAATCTTGAATTGCATCGATATAATTGCCCATTGCCCGATAGGCATTACCTCTGGCAATATAAACTAAGGCATCTTCGGGTTGTATTTGGAGTGCTTGATTAAGGTCTGCGATCGCTCCTTGATGATCTCCCAATACAGAACGGGCTTTGCCTCGGTTGCGATAGACAATGGCATCTTGGAAATTTAGTCGCAATGCTTGATTAAAATCTGCGATCGCTTCTCGATAATTTCCCATTTTACAACGGACAACACCACGGCAGCAGTAAGCTTGGGCATCTTGCGGATCGGCTTTTAATACCCAGTTTAAATCGGCAAGTGCCTCTTGGGTATCTCCTTTTTCAGCCTTTTCTAATAATTGTGTGAAATATTCCTTTGTGGATAAAATTGGCGTATTAGTGGAATGTGTTTGCTGTACAACAGGTAATTCTTGGGGTTGTAGCTGTTTAATTAATTCCAGACACAGGCGACAATTCTCTTTGTCCTGTTGCTCTAGATATAATTGTGCAGCTTTTTTAAAATTAGCGATCGCATCTTGAATATAACCCTGTTTGCGCCGCACCATCCCCCGTAGATTATAAGCAGCAGCATAATTGAGATTAAGACGAATAGCCCGTTCCACATCCTCCAGCGCCCCCGGTAAATTTTTCAGCGCCACCCTGGCTAATCCACGACAATAATACGCCTCTAGACTATCAGGATTCAGCTTCAGGGCTTCGGTATAATCTGAAACAGCCTTAAGGACTGCTCCTGAGTCATAATATGCCAAACCCCGTTGCAAGTAAGCTTCGCTAAGGTAAGGTGTCAATTGTAAAGCATGGTTAAATTCCTCAATTGCTCCAGCGTAGTCTTTTCGCCTAGCCTTTTCCAATCCTCTATTGTAGAATTCGTCATTCATGGCATTTGTTTGTTGATTCAGTTAGTTGAATTCCAGCAGACTTGCTTCATAGCCTAACCTATGCACTCACCCTTAATATTCTAAGTATCCAGCGTGGCTTTGCTTAATTTCATGTTTTCTGTGAAATAAAACCAACACACCACGGTTTTGGAGGTAGATTTAATACAAATATCAATAACAATTTTATACCAATGAAAATTAGAACTATTACAACAGGTATATCACTTCAATCCCTACAAAAGCAGGAAAAAATTAAGCAAGCTGCTGAGTTTAATCGGCAAGCGCAGATTTTTTTTGAAAAACAAGGATATGAGGTACAAACAACTAGAATTGCCACTAATACCTGGGAAGAATATCTGCAAGGCTTATCTAAAATTGAAATGATCAATGAAATTCAAACTCTAGAACAACTTTGCCAAAGTCTGAATATCAGCTTTTTCAATATTGGTTATGCTAGCAAACCCGAAACCATAGATATAATTCCAGATATTAACAAATATACATCGATTATTTATTGCTCTAGCAAAATTGGTGATAGAGAAACTGGCATCAATTTTGAGAATGCTAGAGAATCAGCCAAAACTATTAAACGTATTTCCCAAGAGAGTGAAAATGGTTATGGCAACTTTCGTTTTTGTGTATGGGCAAACTGCCAGCCAGATATTCCCTTTTTCCCTACTGCATACCATACAGGTAATACATCTTTTACTATTGGCTTAGAGTTAGGCGACTTGATAATGCAAGCATTATCACAAGCTAACAATATTACAACAGCAGAGCAAAACCTACAATTAATTTTAGAATTAGAATTAAATAAAATCGCAGTTATTGCTGAAAAACTATCTGATAAATTTGCCGTATCATATAAAGGAATTGATACATCTATTGCGCCATCTTTGGATAAACAAACTAGTATTGCTTTTGCTTATGAAAAATTGATGAGTGGCAAGTTTGGGCATTCAGGAACTCTCGCAATTTCTGGGATGCTGACTCGTGTGTTGAAAAGCGTATCAGTAAAAATCTGTGGTTACTCTGGACTGATGCTTCCAGTGTGTGAAGATGTTGGACTAGCTGCAAGAGCTAATGAGCAAACCTATGATATTACAAATTTATTATTATATTCAGCAGTTTGTGGCTGCGGACTGGACACAGTTCCGATTCCAGGTGATATAACAATAGAAAAAATTACAGCTTTGTTAATTGATATGGCAACTTTAGCTATCAAGTTGAATAAACCACTCTCAGCCAGATTATTTCCGATTCCAAATAAAAAAGCTGGGGAAATGACTACATTCAATTCCCCATATCTCGTAGATTGTAAAATATTTACAGTTGACTAAAATTATTCTGAAAGCAAGCTGGGAGAAGTCAGTACAAAAACATCGAAACTCCCTTGAGCGTCAGTTTGTGGTTTTATGGGATTGGCAAAGTGGAAAAAATCACGGTCATTTATCAATAAAAGTTCACCCGGATTTAGAACTTTGCTAAACACAGGTTTTTCTTTTTTGTCAGTATAGAGATGTGTTTCTCCACCTTGAATATTATCTCTATCTACGGAAAATATGCCAATAAAATCAGTACCATCTTGATGGATACCCTCCGGCGCTGGATTACTAAAATTATTTGGTGAACAACTAATTCTAATTTGATGAACTCCGATTTCAGCTTCAGGATGAAGTTTACAAGAATCACTAAATGCTAAAACAAGATTTCTAAAAATATCAAGCTTTATGAGTGCATCATCTAATTCTGCAAACTCTCTTTTTATATTGCCCAACAATGGATTATGCTCTTTACTTTGAAAGAAGTAGCCATGAGGTAATTTGATTAACTCATTTCCCGAAATGGTGAATCGAGATAATCTTCTGGAACGATAGTTGCCTTTGATATAAGGATCAACAGGCATATTACTAAAAAATGGTTTGAAACCTTCTAGATTTATCGAATTTACTTTTCTAAGAGTAAAAAGAAAAGCATATTCTAATTCCGTTGCTGTCCACACTTTTTGCATAGGATTTACCTCCTTGCATATTGAATTCTCCCGGATTTTTTATGGGAGACTTATAGTACTTAGTATATAATACTTTTTATTACTATGTTGTTAATTTAACTACAAAAATTGACAATCCATGATATGTAAAGTTACTCAAATTCTCTGACAGGGCAGAGTAGCTGCTGAAAAGATTTGCAGATATGGGTTCGGTGGGTAAGGAATCGACGTATATTGACTAGCAGCAACAAGGTTTCATAATGATAGATTGGCTTTACCGTTACCCACCTTTATATCCAGGTATTCTGCTAAAACGCTACAAGCGATTTTTTGCTGACGTTCAACTTACTTCTGGCGAGATAGTTACAGCACACTGTCCGAATACAGGGCCGATGACTGGAGTATCGACTCCCCAAAGTGCGGTACAGCTTTCCAAAAGCGATAATCTTAACCGCAAATTGGCTTACACTTTAGAACTAATTCAAGTACATGACAATGAGCCGACTTGGGTAGGCATAAATACTTTTTTGCCCAATCGGGTGGTGAAACTAGCTTTGGCGAAACACCTTTTCCCAGAATTGGGCGACTATAGCCAAATCAAGGGCGAGGTGGTTTATGGACTAGATAAAAAAAGTCGAGTGGATTTTTTCTTGACGGGGAGTGATGAAGAACGCCCGATTTATTTAGAAGTGAAAAATACAACTTTGTCTGAGGGGAGATTAGCCCTATTTCCTGACACCGAGACTACAAGAGGACAAAAGCACTTGCGAGAACTAATGGCGCTGTTACCTTCTACTCGTGCGGTGATGCTTTACTTTATCAATCGCAGTGATTGTACTGAGTTCTCTCCTGGCGATCGCACAGATCCCGTCTATGGTAAATTATTAAGGGATGCGATCGCTCTCGGTTTAGAAGTCTTACCTTGCCGTTTTGACATTTCCCCCGAAGGTATCCGTTATTTGGGTTTGGCAAAATTAAAAATTTGATTACATCTAATAAAGAGAGACTAGTACCGCAAGGCGGAATTAAAAATTAAAAATTAAAAATGAATACAGCATAAGGGTTTCGTTGATTTGGAATGATTGGTTTATTTCCGCCATGTTGTACTAGCAATTGCAACGTCCCTACACCAATAAAACAATAAATCCATCTAGACAGCATCTAGATGGATTTGTTGGTAGTTAGTGTTTACTAAAAAACATTCAACCAGACTGTAATAGAGAAACGACTATTAGGTAGTCGCCGTCCTACAAATAGCATTCGCTATTGTGAGGTTTGCTTATGCAGGAATCAAAACTGTGTCAATTACGTGGATGACACCGTTATCAGCAGCAACATCTGCGGTTGCAACTTTTGCATCGTTTATCTTGACGCCATTAGAAGCATCAATTTTCACATCTGAACCTTCAACTGTTTTGGCTGTCTTCAGTTTAGCCACGTCAGCAGCCAGTACTTTGCCTGAGACAACATGATAGGTCAAGATTTTCTTGAGCTTAGGAATATCTTTCAGTAATGCATCTACTGTACCTGCTGGAAGCTTATTAAAAGCTGCATCAGTAGGTGCAAAGACGGTAAATGGGCCAGCGCCTTTCAGTGTATCTACCAGACCAGCTGCTTCGATTGCTGCAACTAGTGTCTTGAAAGAACCATTATTAGTGGCAGTGTCAATTATGTTGGCCATGTGTTTTACCTAGTTATGTGTAACCTGTTACAAATCTAAACCATGTTTACATAAAATTTATCTATCGTCAGACTTATATCAAATTAAATTTTTTATTGATAGTATAAAAGTTTGTATATAATTTTATACAAATAAAGAATTATATGTACATCTTCTGGGTGGATGATTTACAAGCGCTTCTAGATGCGATCGCTTGTCATCAGTATCAATGCAGTCATTTTTTACCAAAAAAGTTATTGAAGGAGGCAGGAGGCAGAAGGTTTTTTTTCACTTATAGGATTCAAACCCCTCCTGAAAAAGAGCCACAAAACTAGAATTTTTGGAGTTNNCTGCCTTCTGCCTCCTGCTATAACTGTTTGGCAGAAAATGTTTTCAGCATAAAAAAATCGCCCCCTGAATTCAGGAGGCGCATCACCAAGGTGGTGTAAAGACGCGGGGTTTCGCGTCTCTCGTTTTAACTAGCAACGTATTCTTTGACATTGGCACGACGGCGACGCAGATGAGCCAAAGCTTGATGCTCTAACTGGCGCACACGTTCGCGACTGAGATTCAATCTCTCACCGACTTTCGCCAATGACATTTCATTACCATCTTCTAAACCAAAGCGTAAAGCTACAACTTCTCGCTGTTGCGGGGTTAGTTCTGCTAGCAGGTTGTTCAAGTCTTGGCGTAAGAATTCCTGGTTGGTGTAATACTCTGGTGACGGGCCGTTATCTTCGAGCATTTCTTGCAACTCAGTATCCTGGTTATCGCCAACTTTAACATCCAAAGACACTGGTTGACGCGCCATATTCAGGTACTCCCGAATCTGAGCAGGTTCTATTTCCAATTCTTTGGCAATTTCGGCTGGAGTAGGCGATCGCCCCAAGGTTTGAGCCAACTCGCGTTGCACTTTTTTGATTTTGTTCAGTTTTTCGGTAATATGGATCGGTAAGCGGATAGTACGACCTTGTTGAGCGATCGCACGGGTAATCGCTTGGCGAATCCACCAGTAAGCATAAGTCGAGAATTTATAACCCCTCATTGGATCAAATTTCTCCACACCCCGCTCTAATCCTAGTGTTCCTTCCTGGATTAAATCCAGAAACTCCATATTCCGCTTTTGGTACTTTTTGGCAATAGCAACAACCAAGCGCAAATTCGCTTCGATCATTTTTTGCTTTGCCCGCTTACCTTGCGCCACCGTTTGTTGTATCTCGGTTTCCGATTTTTGAACGTGGTCAGCCCACTCTGACATATTCGGTTCCCGTTGCAACTTCTTCGCCAAAGCTTCTTTGGCGTCGATGAGCGTCATCATTTGTTGCACCTGCTTCCCAAAAACAATTTCTTGCTCACGGGTTAGTAGTGCTACACGACCAATTTCTCGCAGATAGGTTCGCACCATATCAGCCGTAAATTTGGTGTTGAGGTTTTCCGTTTGGGTATTGACAGTAGGCATTGGTGCGATGTCCTCTACTCCGTAAATAAAATGTATGTTTTCTTACTAAAATGGTTTGGAAAAAGTAGTACATCTATCACGAAATATTGGGAGCTACCAAAAGCAATTAATCAATTGATACAGCCGTTGTTAAGACGGTAAGCTCCCAATGATAGGTTCCCCTACCTTTCCTAAATTTTCAATCTAATCTTTTATAAGCACACTGGTTCTTTTTGATAATTCTTCTTTTTAGCAGTCACTTACAGCAACCGATAAATCCGAAGTCGGAATGAGTTCACTTAGCTTTATAGTACGATAAATCAGGCAGATAGTAAAGTATCTTAAGATAAAGCCTCTAATTATAATTCAAAATTGCCTGTTTGCAAAAAAAAATTAAACTTCCTTGAAATCACTGACTATATCTATAGTGACGCCAAAAACTCCTCTTCTGTTGCCAAAAACTATCCGGATAACCGAACTTAATTTGCTGTCAGGATGGAGGGATGTTACGAATTGGGCATGGGGAATGGGGCATTGGGCATGGGGCATTGGTTATGACTCATTATTTGACCAATAACTAATGACCAATGACAAATGACTATCTAAAATCCCAGGTCAGCTTTGGCTAGTTCAGCCGCAGCGAATACTTCTGCGTCAGGTTTTTCTTCCCAGGCTGGCTCACCAATTTCTTCGTAAAAAGTTGCGTCATAAGGCCGGGTACGCACTACTACTGGCATAGGAACAGCGTGACCCAATATTAAAGCTTGTTGCTTCGAGTCTAACTTTGCCAACACCGATCGCAGTCCGCTACCACCAGATACACCTGTAAAAATTGCGTCAATGTCTTTTTCGTCATTAAGCAAAGCGGTAATGCGAGTCCCGATCTGGGACATAACTTCATTATCTATGCCCGACGGACGTTGATCAACTACCAAAAGTGTGACAAAATACTTTCGCAATTCACGGGCAATAGTCCCAAAGATAGTACTTTGTACGATCGCTGGATCAAGAAAACGGTGCGCCTCTTCAATGGTAATCATCAATGGTGTGGGGCGATCGTTCGGGTTCTTGCTTTGCAAAAATTTATCTGCTTTTTTGACGTAATGCTCGTGAATCCGCCTGGTGATCATGTTTGTCACCAACATATAAGAGAGCATATTAGACTGGGAACCAAATTCTATCACAACATTCTTCCCAGATTCTAGACACTGGACAATTTTACTAATGTAATTCTGGGGGCAAACTGCTCGCATATACTTCAAGCTATCCATCCGCAAGAGTTTGCGCTGCAATGCCATAATCGAGCCTTTGTGTCCGCGCTTCTCGTCGCAGAACATCTCGATTTCTTCGTTAGTCATATTTAGCAACTGGACAATCCAAGATTTGCCAAACTCGCTGTATAGAATGTTGGCGTTATCTAAGGCTGCGTCAGAGAGTCCTAAATCTCGGCTACATAATTTAATATCTTCAACTTCAATTTGCTCATAACTCAAATAAAGTTCTTGAGCATCACGTACACCCCGGCGCTTTGTCGATTCCGGGTCGAGGGTGTAGACTTCCACCTTACTAGGAAATAATTGCTTTAGTCCCTTAACAGTATTGACGTTCTTACCTTCTGCAACAGCTTCCCAGCCATACTCAGAGTGCATATCAAAAATTAAGTTGACTGCCGCATTTTTACGGATAACCCCAGCCAAAAGTAACCGTGTTAGAAAAGATTTACCAGTACCAGATTTCCCAAAAACCCCATTACTCCGTTCCACGAAGCGGTTTAAATCGATGCAAACGGGCACATCCATGTCTAAAGGTTTGCCGATAGAAAAATTCCGCCTTTGGGGGTCATCTTCCCAACCAAATACCCGGCGAAAATCGTCAACACTGGCTTCGTAAACTTGACTAAAGTGGCTAGGAATAGTTTTAACAGGTAACAATTCCATCGTCGTGCTAGTTTGTGGCACAAATGAAGCCAAACCTGTCATTGATGGGAGGAAGGGATTTGCCGATTTGCCATTTGTTGGAGAGAAAGATTCTTCAGATTCGGGAGTGAACATCAACATCGGCGCGAGGTTGATAGTACCATAAGTCCCACTTCCGGCTAAAACATCTCGTAAAAAAGTGTCTTCCCAACTGGGGGGATTAGCAATAATTCGTGCATTAGCGGCTCCCAATGCTACATCTGTCAGCATACAAAAAAAACGCGATCGCATCCCTTGGACAACGAGAAATTTACCTACTCGCATATCTTCTACAGAAATGTCAGGATGCAATCGTACTTCTAAACCTTCAGTTAGAGAACCTTGAATGACCGAACCTAATGGCTGTCCCGAATTCATCTGATTAGTCATTTGTCATTTGTCATTTGTCATTGGTCATTGGTTATTTGTCTTAAGTTATTCTCTCCCATTACCTAATCCCTAATTCCCAATCCCCAGTCCCCAGTCCCCAGTCCCCATGCCCATTATCTAATCAATTTGAATCGAAGTTGGCGCACTCCCTGTTGCTGAAGTGGTAGTGATTAACGGTCTGCGGAATTGGGCGTAAAGGCGATCGCGCCAGGTAAAGAATGGTTGATAATCTATATTCTCTGAAAAGATTGGTAATCCTTTACCTCTGATAGAAGCTGGTAAATCCAGATAGGGGCCAGAGGGAAACTTTAGCAATATCGATAACCCGGCTACTGCCAAGTCAGCTAAAGTCGGCTCATCTCCTGTTAAATAAGGACTATCTGCCAATAATAATGTTAAGGCTTCCAAGTCTTGTTTCAAAGATGCGATCGCTGACTGGATCAAATCTGGGCTGTAACCTACGCCAAAACCCAACACTGTCAGTAAGTCGCTAGGTACTCCTCCAATCAGACTTTTAAATATATCTGGTGTTGAGGTGGGTAATAAAGACTTACGGAAATTTTGATCTTGACTTACGGCTGCAAATAGTGCTTTGCGACCTTTGATGCCTATGGACTCATCGGCCCATTCTTCTATTAATAAAGTTAAACCCCGTTTTTTGGGATCTTGCGGTATTATTGGGCGATCGGGATACTCTAAGTCTAAATACTTAGCTATTTCCGTAGAATCCGCAATGTATCTATTACGATCCTTTAATACTGGGACTTGTTTCTGACCAGTCAGCCGGAACAATTCTACCTGTCCAATCCCAGGTGTTACCTCTATTTTGCGGTAATCTAGTCCTTTAAAATCTAGAATTAGGCGCACTTTCTCTGAGTATTGAGAGAGTTCCCATTGGTATAATTCCAGCATATTGTATACCTTGTAACTGCTCAACTTTGTTAACTTTAACAATTGTATCTTTAGTTAAAGTAATTTGTATTGGCGTTAGTTGCTTAGTTGTCTATTTAATTGACATCAGCGTTGAACGGATGCCTGATTTTTGGCAAAATTATCGATTAAAAAATATTATTTTCTAATTGATTCAAATATCAAATAATTAAATAATTTAATTCGGGATACATAAATAAACCTAACTGCTCAGTCACAAGTCTTCAGCCGTTAGTTGAATTTCTGTCACCGTCAGCCTATTGAGATATTTACGTAATTAATTTCTGTACTTTTGTTGAATAATCAATGATTAATTCAGAGATATAGCCTTCTTCCATCTGGGGTGCAGGATTTGTGAAACTACTATTTTACGTACAGATTTGTATATAAATTGGCTTTTAAGTAGAATCTTACTCTAAGCCTATTGTAATTTATAACTTGTAGATGTAAGATTTTCACACTTTCTTATAGCTGACACTACACTAAATGGGGCTTTTTAAGTATTTATTTGGTGTCATTGAGAAAATTTGCTCAATTTACATAAAATATATGCTAGATATGTTTCATGCATGTCAGCGTGAGCCGGAGTTAGATATTTTACCTCACCAGCACAAATTATTCTGGTGAAAAATCTTACTCTCCTCTTGGGTTAGATTTTGTGCCTAGCAAAATGTTATAAATCTTTATGTAATGTGTGGACAAAAAGACAAACAAAATTTATGAAGACAAATTACAGCAAATTGCTGACTACGTTAGCAGGCATAGCGGGATTTACTAGTTTCAGCCTCCTAATTACTTTACCATCTGATGCGAAATCGGCACTAAATCCTAACCCCAGTATTTTCAACGAAGCTCCCTATAATCAGGGTCAAGACCTTCAAGCAAACGCTCAATACACACAACGCCAAGAAGTAGCACAGAACACTGGCGGTGGAACGCTAAATCCCAGACCGAGTATTTTTAACGAGCCTCCTTATAACCGTGGTGGTGCTACACCTAGTGAACCTACACCCCGCACCCCACGTCCTATACCAGAAACTCAACCTAGTACACCGACTACTCCACCAGCACCAGGGGCAAGCGATAATCAAGGCAAAAATTTGTTAGCGTTGGCAGAGTCAAACGCTTCTTTTACAACTTTAACCAAGGCTTTGAAAGCAGCAGGATTAACCGGAGCTTTGCAAGGCACAGATAACTTAACTATTTTTGCACCCACTGATGCAGCTTTTGCTAAGTTGCCACCAGATGCTTTGCAAGAATTGTTAAAACCAGATAACAAAGAAGTGTTGCTCAAGATTTTAACTTACCATGTAGTATCTGGTAAGGTATTGTCCACTGATTTGAAGTCTGGCGAAGTTAAAAGCCTGGAAGGTGGCGCAATCAATGTTAAAGTTGATCCTGCTACTGGTGTGACTGTCAATGATGCTAGAGTGACACAGGCAGATATCACAGGCAGCAACGGTGTAATTCACGCAATTGATCAGGTGATTTTGCCTCCTGACTTGTAGTTTTGAAATCATAGTGCAACCTTTAGTAGATTAGGTTGACATTAAATCTTAATAGGAAAAAATCCCGTTCAGATGGTAATTTTGGACGGTTTTTTTGTAAATATCTTCTGCGAGTCAGGGAGGAGGTAACCCCAACAAGGGGCGTTCCCAGCCTCCGACTGGGAACGAGGTAATGTTTCAAAGCATTCTCGTTGACTAACTTTGACGTTAAGTTGACACCAATGAGTATTGCTGTGCTTAGTAGGTGGGTTGCATCCAAACGAGAACTGCTATAATTCGCATCACAGGCTAGACATTACATCCCTTGCTACTGCTAAAGTCTGATCAATATCCTCTTCGGTGTGAGCAAAAGATGTAAACCCAGCTTCAAATTGAGAAGGTGCTAAGTAAACACCATGCTCTAACATACCCCGATGAAAGCGTCCAAATTTTGCTGTATCAGACTTTTTCGCATCTTCGTAGTTATGAACTGGGCCAGAGGTAAAGAATAAGCCAAACATCGCGCTGATTTGACCACCACAAACTGTATGACCAGTCTCTTTAGCAATTTGCAACAAACCATCTGCTAGCTTTTTAGTAATCCGGTCAAGATACTCGTAAGTACCTGGCTTTTGCAGCAATTCTAAAGTCTTAATGCCAGCAGTCATCGCCAAAGGATTACCAGAAAGTGTCCCAGCTTGATATACGGGGCCTGCGGGGGCAACCATTGACATAATATCTCGACGACCACCATAAGCTCCTACTGGCAAACCACCACCAATTACCTTACCCAAGGTGGTTAAATCAGGAGTGACGCCAAATTTTTCCTGAGCGCCACCGTAAGCAATGCGGAAGCCGGTCATCACTTCGTCAAATACTAATAATGCTCCATACTCGTGGGTCAGTTCCCGTAATCCTTCTAGGAACCCAGCATCAGGTGCAATAAACCCAGCATTGCCAACGACTGGCTCAAGAATGACACCAGCAATCTCGTCGCGGTTTTCTTCAAACAAGGCTTTGACGGATTCTAGGTCATTGAAAGGCGCGGTTAGAGTAGTGCTAGTTGCCAATTTAGGTACTCCCGGTGAGTCTGGCAAGCCAAGTGTGGCAACACCAGAACCCGCCTTCACTAGAAACGCATCGGCGTGTCCGTGGTAGCAACCTTCAAACTTGATGATTTTCTCCCGGTTGGTGAAAGCCCGCATTAACCGCAAAACTCCCATACAGGCTTCAGTTCCCGAATTGACAAATCTAACCATTTCGATGCTAGGAACGGCATCGATGACCATTTCTGCCAAAACATTTTCGAGGACTGAGGGAGCGCCGAAACTAGTGCCTTTTTCTAAAGCTTCATGCAATGCTGCAATGACTTCTGGATGAGCATGACCGCAAATAGCTGGCCCCCAAGTGCCTACATAGTCTATGTATTGGTTGCCATCTACATCCCAAATATATGCGCCTTTAACACGATCAAATACAATGGGTTGTCCACCCACAGATTTAAAGGCACGAACAGGAGAACTGACTCCTCCTGGCATCAGGTTTTGAGCGGCGGCGAAGACTTCTTGTGATTTTGTTGTTTTAATTGTGGTGTTTACCAAAGTTCTCTCCTAACAGTGGGCAATAAAAAGCTCTATCTTAGGATAGGGTCAAACAGTGCTTAGAATTTCTATCCTATAAAATTAGCTCAAAGATAAAAATAACAAATATGTTATGCAAGTCCAATGGAGACTTGACTTGAGATATTCAAACTTGATGATTGAAGGCATAATCAGGAGATTTGCCCTCTTAGGCTGTTGGTAAGGCAGCGCGGTCTTGGGGGTCTCCTCCATGAGCGACTGCCGCACCCGTAAGGGCGCAAGCCTGCTGTCTAACGGCGAGTCAGGGAACCAAGAATCCCCGTCTCAATAGAAAAGGGGAGTGTCAATTGGTCAAATAATATGAAATACTAAAAACAAATATTGCTAAAATAACAGGAATCATTTTACTAAAGTCTATTCGCTTTTTTTGAAGCATTTCTAAACAAGACATCGGAATCATCAGAGGCCAGAAGATAGTTGTTAGTAGAAACATCACAACTGATAGAAATTTATCTTCTGGAGTAGAAGCAGGATTACGTAGGGAAAATATTAACCAATTACTTAAAAAGTAGCATGTCATTAACAAGTAACTAATAGTTAAAGTCAGTTGTATCTGATTCACTGTGAATACTCCTGATGTTATGTGAACTTCACTATAGCTTTTCCTATTTTAGTGAGGTATACTATGAGCCTCAATAGTGGATTTTAAATTAGTAGAAATCAAGGGATACTCACTAAGTCGTTAGACGTAAATCAATTAAAGTTTGTAGTAAGGACTTTAGTCCTGACAATCCTTGTTTTCTGTTTAATAATGCCTATCTATTTAGGAATGCTAACTATCAATACTGCTATGTAAACAAGCATCCAATCAAGAAAAATTATATTAACTATGAACCATATATTGATTTTATAACCTCTTGACTTACAGTATAATACAATAGCTCTATCGATTATTCCCACAGTTCCCGATGTATTTATTAAATAATTCGCAAGCATTGCCCAGGCGTAAACAAAACCATTTCCTCGTTGCTCGATTGGCGTTGTTAAGTGATTATAATACTCAGAAATAGCAAAAGTTCCAAAACAAATAGCATAACCTATTAGCCACTTGCTGTTCGGCATAATCTGAGCAAGAAAAAAAGGGATAATTATGGCTAATAACTCAAGTTGCTAGTTACATACCAAGAAAGATGACATAGGGGTATAAAAACAATAAAATCCCTCTAGACAGAAAATTAGGAGGGAAATATGTTAAATGAAATAGTTACTATCTATTCTGTCATAGATGACCTATTAAAGGCGATTGGACATGATGAGG
>NZ_KV757606.1 GCF_001712795.1 Nostoc sp. KVJ20 | reverse complement strand
ACAAACGCTGGTTGCACTTCTTCATGTTGTTCGTGCCAGTCACAGGTTTGTGGATGAGTGCCGTCGGCATCGTCGGTTTAGCACTCAACCTACGGGCTTATGATTTCGTTTCCCAAGAATTACGGGCGGCGGAAGACCCTGAGTTTGAAACCTTCTATACCAAAAATATTTTGCTGAACGAGGGTATCCGCGCTTGGATGGCTCCTCAAGATCAACCCCACGAACAATTTGTATTCCCTGAGGAGGTATTACCACGTGGTAACGCTCTCTAATAGACCAAATGTCTTAGGCGGCGCTGGACGCGACCAAGAATCCACTGGCTTTGCCTGGTGGTCTGGTAACGCACGTTTAATCAATCTATCTGGCAAACTACTGGGTGCTCACGTTGCCCACGCTGGTTTGATTGTATTCTGGGCTGGAGCGATGACTTTGTTTGAAGTCGCTCACTTCGTTCCCGAAAAGCCCATGTATGAACAGGGCTTGATCTTGTTACCTCACCTTGCCACTCAGGGCTGGGGTGTTGGTGCTGGTGGTGAAGTCATTGACACCTTCCCCTACTTTGTTGTTGGTGTACTCCACCTAATTTCCTCAGCCGTCCTTGGCTTTGGCGGTATCTATCATGCCGTTCGTGGCCCAGAAACCTTAGAAGAATACTCTTCTTTCTTTGGTTACGACTGGAAAGACAAGAACAAGATGACCAACATCATCGGCTTCCACCTGATTATTTTGGGATGCGGTGCGTTGCTGTTGGTGCTGAAGGCAATGTTCTTTGGTGGTTTGTATGACACTTGGGCACCAGGCGGTGGTGACGTTCGTGTTATTACCAATCCGACATTGAACCCAGCAGTTATCTTCGGTTATGTAATCAAGTCTCCCTTCGGTGGCGAAGGCTGGATTGTTAGCGTTGATAACTTGGAAGATGTGGTCGGTGGTCACATCTGGATTGCCTTTATTTGTATTGCTGGCGGTATCTGGCACATCTTCACCAAGCCTTTTGCTTGGTCACGTCGTGCATCCATCTGGTCTGGTGAGGCTTATCTCTCCTACAGCTTGGGCGCTCTGTCGTTGATGGGCTTCATTGCCTCAATCTACGTTTGGTTTAACAACACCGTTTACCCCAGCGAATTCTACGGCCCTACCGGGCCAGAAGCTTCTCAAGCTCAAGCTTTGACCTTCTTGATTCGTGACCAACGCTTGGGTGCTAACGTCGGTTCTGCCCAAGGCCCTACAGGTCTAGGTAAATACCTGATGCGCTCTCCAACTGGTGAAATCATCTTCGGTGGTGAAACCATGCGTTTCTGGGATTTCCGTGGCCCTTGGTTGGAGCCTCTACGTGGCCCCAATGGTCTTGACTTGGAAAAAATCAAGAATGATATTCAACCTTGGCAAGCTCGTCGCGCCGCTGAATACATGACCCACGCTCCTTTGGGTTCTCTGAACTCCGTAGGTGGTGTGGCTACTGAAATTAACTCTTTCAACTACGTATCTCCTCGCGCTTGGTTGGCGACTTCTCACTTCGTACTAGGATTCTTCTTCCTAGTTGGTCACTTGTGGCACGCTGGTCGCGCACGGGCTGCGGCTGGTGGTTTTGAGAAAGGAATTAACCGTGAGACTGAGCCAGTGATGTTTATGGACGACCTAGATTAGGTTGTAAAGTTTATCTCATCACTGACAATCAAATAGTCTAAAAGCTCTTGCGTAAAAGCAAGGGCTTTTTTTATAGGAAAATTAGTAATCTAGTGATTAAACGGTAATTAATACTATGAGCGATTCCAATTTTATTGATGCTTTGCGATGGACATCTGAAGCTAAAGAAAAATTGCAAAATATTCCTTTTTTTGTCCGCTCTCAAGCTAAAGCTAGAATTGAACAGCTGGCTCGTGAAGCAGGACAAGAGGTTGTGACGGCTGATTTGGTAGAACAGGCTAGGCTTGAGTTTGGACAATAAAATATTCTGGAGATCGTAACAATGACAGTCGCCAAGAATCGAGCAGACCGAGTAATGCTTTATGACATTAGCTGGCAACAGTTTGAAAATCTTCTAAAAGACTTAGGAGAGCATCGGGCAGCAAGGTTAGCTTACGATCGCACTACTTTGGAAATTATGATACCTTTATCAGAACACGAATATTACAAAGAAGTAATTAGTATTGCAGTTCAAGACATCGCTGAAGAGTTGGCTATAGACTATGAAAGTTATGGCTCGACTACTTGGAAGCGAGAAAGCCGAATGGCAGGGGTAGAGTCAGATAACTGCTTCTATTTTCAGAATGAAGCTACGGTTCGGGGTAGATTGGATCTGGATTTGAAACAAGACCCACCACCTGATTTGGCACTGGAAATTGATATTACCAGTAAGTCTTTAAATCGTTTTCCCATTTATGCCCGCCTGGGAGTACCAGAACTCTGGTGTTATGACTCCGGTGAACTAAAGATTTATCACCTGCAAGATGGAGAATATGTCGAATCAGAGAACAGTTTAGTATTTCCTACTTTAGCTATTCGGGATTTGCCAAAACTGATTGAGCAAAATCGGGCAGATGGCAGACGGGCAATTCGTCGGGCAGTGCGGAAGTGGGTGAAGATTGAACTACCCAATCAACCTAATTCATAATTACGAATTACGTTAGCGTAGCGGGGCATAGCCCATTACGAATTACGAATTATGATCAACTTCCTCCCACATTCATCGCTGCTAAAACAGCCTTCTGGCTTACATCTCTGTAAAGGGTATTCAAATATTTCATTACCACATCACTCGATGTAGAATTTACTGTATTTTCCTCTTCTTTTGCTAGGGGAATCGCTTCCAGTACATCTAATATTGTCTCACTGCTGGAGGGCACAATCACTACCAAAGATGACTCTAGTGGCTCATTATATTGCCAGAAAGATTCAATTTTTACCGAGTACTTGGTATTAGGAATTGACTGTTGAACATCAAGCGCTTCTGTGGCAGGGGTTTCAATCTTGGCGCTACGTAACTGTCGCAAATCGCTGATAATTTGCTCTTTGGTACGTCCACGCAATTGAAAGAGTACAAAGGGGTCTTCACTGAAGCGATCGCCTAGCTGATAGTACAGCGCACCAATGTGTTTACAGGGATTTGCTTTATCAGGACAAGAGCATTTACTTTGGACATCACCAAGGGTAAAAGGAAATATCGAAAGACCATTAGCCGTGAAAACTTCTTCTATATTTTGTGGCATTTCTCCTGCTAGTAGCTTGGCAGCAAAAATTGCCCTTTGGGACATGGTTTCAATTACATAACCCCACTGTTCATCAGTAAATGGTTCAAGGGAAAGGGAAACTTTATAGGGTTCGATTTCACTACCTTGCACCCTAGCCAATACTTTTGCACCTTTAAATTCAATGCTGAGAACATTTCCTTGACGAGCATAATTTCTCGCACGTTCTAAACGCTTTTTAAAGCGATAGGAATCTAGTAAGTCTAGCCATTGTTGTGACCACCATTCTCGGCTTGCTTGTAATGTGTAATTAGTCATAATAAATTTAAAATTCAAAATTATGGAATGGATGGGTTAATCTTACTTTGTGACAGTTACCTCAGACTATAGCGCTTATCGTTGGGGGCATATCAGTTTCGCAAAGATACGGCTACAGATTGGGAGTCTGGGACTACACATAGACGTGAAACCTTGAATTAATTACGAATTACGAATTACGAATTATTCCATCCCCGCCTTGCGCCGCAACCGCTCAACTAATCGGCGCGAAAAATCCAAGCCCTGATCGCGGAGACGCTCTTGGATATCCAGGGCAGACTGTGCTAACGGTAGCGCCTCTGCGTAGCGCCCCTCTTCCTCCAGAACTCGCGCCAGACCCACTTGAGCGCTAGCCAGCAAGTCTTGCCGTCTCACTTCCTGCGCCAGCACTAACTCACGCTCGTACCAGGCGCGGGCTTCTGAAGGGCGATCGCGGTTAAGGGCTAGAAGTCCCAAGCAGGCGCAATTAGTTGCTTGGCTTGCTTTATTTCCCAGTTTTTCTTGTATCGCCAACGCTTGCTTGTAGTAGGACTCGGCGCGATCATGTTGTCCCTGCGATCGCACAACTCCTCCCAGATCGTTGAGGGCGATCGCCTCACGTTCTTCCTCTCCTAACTCTCGGTAAATTGCTAATCTCTCCTGGTGCAGTCGCTCTGCCTCTTTCCAGTCCTGGCGTTGCGTTGCAATCTGTCCTTGCAAACCGATTGCTACAGTCTTCTCCAGACGACTACCACCCCGCTCCATCGCCTCCGCCATCTGAACCGACCAACTTGCTACCCTATCAGTCTCCGCACGATTGTAGTAAATAAAGGCAGCATTATAAGCACCCCAACCAGCATCGCTCCACTGACCGAGCGCCTTTCCCGCCTGATATCGCCACTCACCCAAGCGCACCCGCTCATCCCAGTAGCCGCGAAAGAAGAGGAAGTTATACAAAGCGTTTTCCAAATCGATGAGCATTTGGGCAGCCTGTCGGTCTTTCAATGCACCGGGGATACCTGCCATCTCCCGCAGGGTTGTTGCCACGCCCTCTAGATTCTGCCACTCGGCTTCCAGCTTGTCGTATGTTTTGTAGGCATCTTTGCCCTCACCTCCGTACTTCTGGGCAAAGTCCACCCAGTAGCGCAGAACTTTGCGTTCGGCAGCAGAGTCAAGCCACTTCTGGGCGTAGCCTAACCAGTAGTTCAGAACTTTTGGAATAAAAGAGTCAAATCGATTTTCACCCGCTAGCGGCTGCGTCCCTATAGTAATAGTATCTGTCCCAACCATAGCTGCTCGAATATAGGAGCGGGTGAGGGGGTGCAGTCCAAAGCGTTCCCCATCCAAGTCATTTACCAAAGATAGAGTGACTAACCGCTCTAAAGAAACTTGAATTTCAGTAAGGACTAAATCTGTAGCATCTACTAGTGCTGCTTTTGTTCCTGGTGTCTGGAATACAGCTAAGGCAGACAGCACTGTGCGATCATTTTTAGAGAGAGTTTTGGCAGCATCGGCAAACAGAAACCCGTAGAGATCCTCAGATTTGGCGGCATTCCGCAACCGCTCTAGGGCAACACTGATAGAGTAGCCTTTGTGTGCCACCTGTCCTAATGTCCAATCTAGTGCTAGGGGATTGCCACCAGAGGCTTCATATAAAGCGGTCAATATCTCTGGCTTTGTGGCGTTTAGTTCCTGGGCTAGACGGGAGTGCGACTCTCCCTTCTTTGTCATTAACTCCAAAGCTTCTGTCTCTAAGAGACGATCTAAGCGGATGGTGACGGCGCTTTCCCCAGTGCGGCGGCGGCTGGTGATGATGGCTTTGTTGGGGGTGGGCAGTTTCCGCAAAAACTCGGCAATCATATCGCGTTCTTCTGCATTCAGAGTTTCCAAGTTGTCCCAAATTAATAGGGTGCGCCGTCCCCGTAGAGCATCGAGAAGGGCGCGGCGGCGTTCTGTGGCATCAGTCATTTTCACAATGTCTGTCTGTCCCAACCCCTTGGCAAATTCCCGGCAGAAGCTATCGAGAGAAGACAGAGCGAGGGTTTCTTCCCGCACTCCTTCAGCTGAGAGCCAGGTAGTTTTGGCAGAAACAAACAGGTAGGCATCAAACAAGGCTTCCTTACGGGCTAGGTATGCTACCTCCAGCGCTAACGCCGTTTTGCCCATACCACCAATACCATCGATCGTCACACCCCAACCGCGCTCCTCTGGTGAAAGTGCTTCCAAACAACGGGCGATTTCTTGTTTTCGTCCCACAAACACATCGTTATAGCGGGGCAGATTATCAGGCACGCTTGCGGGGCGTTGTCCCTGTAACTGGCTTAATCGCGCCTCTAGGCTAGTGACTTCCTGGCGTTTCTCGTCTAGTTGTACCTTCAGATGAGCCGGAATAGTCAAGTTGGTATAGCCTGCCGCCTGCTGTTCCAACACCGTCAGTATCATACGGGCGGTAGAAAGCATTTGTTCGAGGTTTGTTTGATCTTCCATAGCAGCTTGTGGGAATTACTTACTCTGATTTTTGCAGTCTAGCTTCAAGATTTGCCACTTCTTGACGTTTTTCTTCTAGCTCAATTCTCAGATGACCTGGCATTTGCAGCTTACCAAATCCAGCAGCCTGCTCTTCTAAAATTGCTAGTGAACGACGTGCCATTGCCAATGCAGGTGTTACAACCTCTTGATTGCTCATCACTCTAGGCAAATCTGCGACTGGGGTTGAGTTTGGTAGTCCCTTCCCTCCCCGCAGCATGGCAATAGGAAAATCTTCCATCGCCGTATCAAAAAACGGAGTCTGTTCTGCCTGACGTTGGTTTCTGGCGCTCTCTGGAACGGTTTTACCCAAATGATTGATCAGATTTGAGAGCATAACTTTGGAATCGCCTGGTTGATTAGCCGATCCCCGCAATGCCTCAATTAGATGATAAGTATAGAGACTCATGGTTTTATCAGGACGTATCCAAGAAACCTGATTGCCTCTGGAAGACGTAAACACCGCGCGTCCTTCGCCCTGCTTCAAGGCATCGACTACGCCCTTGGGCAATGCCGTAGCGATAAAATCAGCAGGTAGTTCGCCTTTAGAAGTAGCCATACCCTCTGCATGGCAACTATCAATTACCACCCACAATCGCTTTGCTTGAATCTGCCGCAAAGCTTCAGTAAATTCTTGGGCAGATAGGGCGGTGTTAGCAATGTCTGTGGATTTGAAGTCATGTTGCAGCAAATAATAAGATTGACTTGATAAGTCAAAGCACCCATGACCAGAGTAAAAAACTACAATTGTTGCATCTTTATCGGCAGCAGCCTTTTCCTTTAACCACGTTAATCCATCTAAAATTTCACTGCGCGTTGTCTGTTCATTCTGCAATAAGCGAATATGTTCGGAATCATCCAGATAGGCACACAAGTTTGGATCGGTTAACACTGTTTTCAGGGCTTGCACATCTTTAACTGTGACAGGCAATGAATATCGAGATTCGGCTGTTCTGCCAACCCCAATTAACAATGCATAACCGTGGGCAAAGTGATTCGACATGATGGCACAGGGTAAACAAGAAGGTGTGATAAGCTGTTACGCATTTAAGTTGCACATCAACTGGTGAGGTTGTCCTTTGTCATTTGTCCTTTGTCCTTGGTAATACACAAATGACTAATGACGGTCTACACGGAAAATAGTGCAATATGTAGGCGCGTTAGCTTATTTTTCAATATCGCATATTTAATCTAGTGGTCTGTCCCATTAATTTTGCGAGGTTTGTAGTGAGCGCTTTAGCGCTCACATTAAGGACTAAAGTCCTTACTACAAACTTATTCTGCATCATCGTCAATTACTGCACTGCGATCGAGTAATAGTAAGTTGCGGAGTTGGTCTGTATCCAGTTCTGTCAACCATTCTTCACCAGCGCCTACAACTTGTTCAGCTAGTTGTTTCTTACTTTCAATCATGTCATGAATTTTTTCTTCTAAAGTGCCAGTACAAACAAATTTATGTACTTGCACGTTTCGGGTTTGACCAATCCGAAATACTCGGTCTGTAGCTTGATTTTCCACGGCTGGATTCCACCACCTATCAAAGTGGAATACATGATTTGCTCGTGTTAAATTTAGTCCTACTCCACCCGCTTTTAGAGAGAGAATCATAATTGGTGGCCCTTGAGGATCGTGTTGAAAACGGTCGATCATTTCCTCACGTTGTTTTTTGCTGGTGCTACCATATAAAAACAATATTTCTCGCCCAAGCTGTTTTTCTAAATAGGGCTTCAGTAATTTACCCCACTCAGCAAACTGTGTGAAAATTAAAGCTCTATCGCCTTCTGCTAAAACTTCTTCTAACATTTCTTCTAGCCGCAGAAGTTTGGCTGAATTATGTTGTTCTAATGTCGCTTGTTTCAAATATTGGGCTGGGTGATTGCAGATTTGTTTAAGTTTGATTAACAAAGCCAAAATCATCCCCCGACGTTGCAATCCTTCAGCAGATTCTATCTCTACTAAAGATTGTTCTACAACTTGTTGATAAAGTGCAGCTTGTTCACCAGTTAAACCACAAAATACGGTCATTTCTTGCTTATCTGGTAAATCTTGAATTATGTCGCGATCGCTTTTCAATCGCCGCAGTATAAATGGTTGCACTAATGAACGTAACTGAGTCAAAGAAGCCGTATCACCATACTTTTCAATTGGCATGGCAAACCGCCGCTGGAAAAATTGCTTATTGCCTAAATACCCAGGATTGAGAAAATCCAAAATAGACCATAATTCTTGCAATCTATTTTCTACGGGTGTCCCCGTCAATGCAATGCGAAATGTAGCTTCTAATTCCCGCACTGCTTTTGACTGCTTCGCCTCTGGGTTTTTCACATTCTGGGCTTCATCTAAAACAATTATCTGCCAAGAGACACTTTGCAATGATTTGATATCTCGATGAAGCAGTGAGTAGCTGGTGACGATTAAATCGTGCTTTTTCACTGCTTCTAAAAACGCTTTCCCTTTTGGGCGTTTGTCCCCGTGATATTGCAAAATTTTCAGGCTTGGTGCAAATTTATTGACTTCCCTTTCCCAGTTGCCTAAAACCGAAGTTGGGCAAACTAGCAGTGTTGGATTTTCTAGTGTATACTGCTCTTTGAGATGTAGCAAAAAAGCGATAAACTGCACGGTTTTACCGAGTCCCATATCGTCGGCGAGACATGCACCTAAGCCCCAACGTTCCAAGAAGGATAGCCAAGCAGCGCCTCGTTCTTGATAGGGTCGCAATTGCCCTTTAAAGCCTGCTGGTGTGGGCAAAGGTGCGATCGCCTGATTATTATTCAGCGCCCCAATCAACTCTTGCAATGCCCCAGATGCATCAAAGCTGACCACTGGTAACTTTTCAATCGCCTGAGTATCCCCTGTACTCAGACGCAAAGCATCTTCCAGTGAAAGCGCCATTTGGTCTTTGCGAGTGGTAAAAAATGTTTGGGCTGTCTTGATGTCTTGCGGACGCAATTCTACCCACTCACCGTTAATTTCCACTAGCGGACTATTTAAAGCCACAAGTTTATCAAACTCGGCTTTGGAAATAGTCTGTCCACCAATTGCTAATTGCCATTGGAAATTTAGTAGACTCTGTAACCCTAAACGTCCCTGCTTTCCTTTTGGAGTTTCGGCAGTAATTTTCAAACCCAAACGGTTCGCCCATCCTTCGCGGTTTGCCAAACTAGGAGGCAAAATTACTCCTAAACCACTGTCTTCCAACCTCCAAGCTACAGCTTTGATAAACTCATAAGCTTGAATGGGGGTGAGACGAGAAGCTTGGGGATATTCGCTTTCAAAACTGCCTACTATTGTTGGATATAATCGGGAAGCTACACCCAAACCTCGCAAAAATGTTTCCTGTGGTTGCTCAATTGTCCGATTTTCATAAACCAATCGTTCAACTGGATTGTTCCAAATAGTTGCCGCATCCACTAAAAACTCAGGATTGTCAGCCGCTTGCAGGAAATATGCTAACGTCCAATCTGTTTCACCGGACTCTGGAGAACGCAGTTGAAAACAGGTACGAAATAGAGTTTTAAGAGTTAATTGGTATTGTAGCGGCATAGTCCAAGCCTTGAGTGCCGCTTCCAGTCGTTCTACTTCAATGGCATCTGCATTGACAGTGCCAGATGTACTAGTTAAGGCTTGCAACCACTGTCGTACCCCAGGTGGTAAAGATGCGATTGCCTTAGCTTCAATTGGAGGTTGAGAACCTACCATTTCTCGTACTTGGGCATCTATCGTACTGTTGAGAAATCCCAAAAGTAATTCTTGAGGTTCGGTTGGGAAGTCTACATAGATTGGGCATGGGGCATGGGGCATGGGGCATGGGGCATTAGTTATTAATTCTTCTCCACCCAGTCCCTCTTGATAAGTACGACAAACCAACGGCATATTCGCAGAATATTTTTCTAGGCGAGTTCCATCTACTGCACTGTCTAGAAGTACTCGCCATTTGGCAGCAAATGCACCATCTGATTGTCGGTCAATTGTTGGTAAAAACTTACACCGTGAGATTAAATCTAAACTCCAACGGGCAACCTGCGACCAAAAGCGTAAATCTCCACCCAAAAAGGCATCTTCCCCTTTAGCAGCATTTAAGGGAACAGCAGCGAGAAATTTTATTGCTTCGCTGGGGTTGAGACAAAAACCCTCAACTCGCCACGGTTGCAGATATTGTGGGGAGTCTGTATTTTCCCCCAAGCTGGCAGAATGTACAGGAAAAATCGCTGTTGTTCCTTCATGACTGCTTTCTGGGATATAAGTTGGTAGGGCAATGATTTGAGAGTGCGTTGGTAAACTGATTTCAGGCGCACTGGCGGCTTTGCGGGTTCGCCCAGTAGTTGCGATGGCTCCGCCCGCCGCAGGCATCGCAACTTGGGGTTTTTGGATGAAGTTGGTAATTGCCATGTTCTGGGAACGCAACCACTCACTCAACTCAACTGATGTCATTGCCAATGGATGTACTGGTATATCTCCAAATCCATTAGACTCGAAATTCACTCGTGGCGATCGCCAAGTTTCCCCCCAAATAAATAAACGACTATTTTGATTTCTTAGTAACCAATTACAGTGTAAAATCGCCATTTGCTAATTACTTATATTTTCCCAAAACTCAATAATTAAAATTGCAACTATTCTACTTTTTGCATTTTATCAAGAAGACTTTTTGACAAAATTGTGCATACAATAAATATTTAAGTAATTATTCCACATAACATCGTTAATAATGAATTTTCCCCTAATTAAAGTTTTAAAAAATGGAATATTAGTGGAACTAGATTATATACATCCTCAAGAGCATGAGGTTGTAAGAGCATTACTGAATGTTGTAATTGTTGAAGGTAAAACCTATCCGCAAAAGCAACCTTTATCTCAGGCAGAATTTTCAGCTTACTGGTTAAGCAAAGATGCCTTTGTTGTCAGGACATCTGTTGTAGATCCTACACACAAGCCAAAGGAAATATTAGGGGCGTTTTATTTAAAGCCAAACTTTCCCGGTCGGTGTAGCCATATTTGCAATGCTGGTTTTATTGTACAACCTGGGTTACGAGGTCAGGGTATAGGGCGGTTCATGGGAGAGGCTATGCTTTTGATCGCAGCAAACCTGGGCTACGAAGCAGTAATGTTTAATTTGGTCTTTGAGACTAATATACCTTCAATTACACTTTGGCAGTCATTGGGATTTGAGATTATTGGGCGAATTCCAGGTGCGGCGAAGCTAGAGAATGAGCAGATGGTAGATGCGCTGATGATGTATCGCCCTTTGTATTGAACGACTTGTCTATCTTTGTATGTACCAGAAGTCAGCCATAGGGCATAAATGTTAGGATTGCCACAGAAAGAGAATAGCGAAAGAGAAGGAAAAAAAACTGAATGGCAGAAGTTGACAAGTCAATATCCTTCGATGGAAGGGATATTCGACTGAAAGTAGGCCTACTTGCTCCCCAGGCTGGTGGGTCGGTTTTGATAGAATCAGGGGACACATCCGTTTTAGTGACGGCTACGCGATCGCAAGCCAGAGAAGGCATTGATTTTCTTCCCCTAACAGTAGATTACGAAGAAAGGCTATATGCCGCTGGTCGGATTCCCGGCGGGATCATGCGGCGGGAAGGTCGCCCACCAGAAAAAACAATTCTCACCAGCCGTCTTATAGACCGTCCCATGCGTCCTTTGTTCCCCTCATGGTTGCGGGATGACCTACAAATTATTGCTTTAACGCTGTCGATGGACGAGTTAGTTCCACCCGATGTGTTAGCAGTTACAGGCGCTTCCATTGCTACCCTGATTGCTCAAATCCCTTTTAATGGGCCAATGGCAGCAGTGCGGGTTGGTTTAGTAGGAGATGATTTCATCATTAACCCCACTTATGCTGAAACTGAAGCTGGAGATTTGGATCTAGTAGTAGCAGGTTCACCACATGGCGTGATCATGGTAGAGGCGGGAGCCAATCAGTTGCCAGAGCGAGATATTCTTGAGGCGATTGACTTTGGTTATGAAGCAGTGCGGGACTTAATCAAAGCGCAGCAAGATTTAATTGCAGAACTGGGTCTGGTCATAGTGCAAGAAGCACCACCAGAAGTAGACCAGACGCTAGAAAATTATATCCGCGATCGCGCCAACGGTCAGATTAAAAAAATCCTGTCTCAATTTAGTTTGACCAAACCTGAACGCGATGCAGCTTTAGATGTCGTCAAGGATGAAATTGCCGCGACGATTACCGAACTGCCAGAAGAAGATCCCATTCGAGTTGCTGCAACTGCAAATAAGAAGGCACTTGGTAACACTTTTAAAGATATTACCAAACACTTCATGCGGCGACAAATCATCGAAGATAACGTCCGCGTTGATGGTCGTAAACTCGATCAAGTGCGTCCGGTTTCTTGTTTAGTTGATGTCTTACCAAAGCGAGTCCACGGCAGCGGTTTATTTAACCGGGAACTAACTCAGGTATTATCCACCTGTACCCTGGGTACACCTGGAGATGCTCAAAACCTCAACGATGACATGCAGCTAGATCAGCACAAGCGTTACCTGCATCATTACAACTTCCCGCCGTTCTCAGTCGGGGAAACCAAGCCAATGCGTTCTCCAGGAAGGCGTGAAATTGGTCACGGGGCTTTGGCAGAACGAGCGCTCCTACCTGTGCTACCCTCAAAAGAACAATTTCCCTACGTGATTCGCATCGTCTCGGAAGTACTTTCTTCCAACGGTTCCACCTCAATGGGTTCAGTCTGCGGTTCCACCCTCGCCCTGATGGATGCTGGTGTACCAATTCTCAAACCCGTCAGTGGCGCGGCAATGGGTCTGATTAAGGAAGGGGACGAAGTACGAGTCCTGACGGACATCCAAGGTATTGAAGACTTTTTGGGCGACATGGACTTCAAAGTTGCCGGGACAGATACCGGAATTACCGCCTTGCAAATGGATATGAAAATCTCCGGTTTGTCTTTGGAGGTGATAGCCCAAGCCGTCCACCAAGCCAAAGCAGCCCGGTTGCACATTCTGGAGAAAATGCTCGCCTGCATTGACACGCCGCGGACTGAAACCTCACCTTATGCCCCACGTCTGTTAACAATCAAGATTGATTCAGACATGATTGGTCTGATCATCGGGCCTGGAGGCAAGACTATTAAGGGGATCACAGAGGAAACTGGTGCAAAAATTGACATCGAAGATGATGGCACCGTGACAATTTCGGCTGTGGATGAGAACAAGGCCAAGAGAGCTAGAAATATCATCCAAGGCATGACCCGCAAGTTGCACGAAGGGGATGTCTATGCAGGACGCATTACTCGGATCATACCGATAGGTGCATTTGTGGAATTTTTACCTGGGAAAGAAGGCATGATCCACATTTCTCAACTAGCTGACTACCGCGTTGGCAAAGTTGAGGATGAAGTAGCGGTGGGCGATGAAGTAATTATCAAAGTGCGCGAAATTGATAACAAAGGTCGCATCAATCTCACCCGCTTGGGTATTCACCCAGATCAAGCAGCAGCAGCACGAGAAGCTGCGGCGGTAAATCGTTAAATCGATTTGGGATTTTAGATTAGATTAAATCTAAAATCCGCGATGCCTATTGTGAAGGCATCGCCGTATGCTTCTCTATTTAGTTGCAATTTTGTAAGATTTCTGATACCAAATTACCGAACATTTCTTTGTAATCTCTGCAAAAATGTTCAGTGCTCCACAATACCCACTGATAAGATACTTACGTGACCGTAGTTGTCTTAGAATCAGTATCTATTAAAATACGGTATACTTTATTGAAAAGTTGAATTTTCAGATTAGCGATCGCACTTAAAGCAAAAATATTTTGAAAGCTAAAGGCGCTCTGCTAGTTTTTAATTTGTTGCCCAGTTGTGTTATGTCTAAAAATTTATTGTTATAGGATTGTGCAATCTCTTCAGCCTTATTGACAATGGAATAACAAAGGAAAGTTTTTGGACAGTGTTCGGTTTTGTCGTGCGCTTTTTCCCTGCGTACTAGTTAACTTCAATAGCACAGTGAATGGTACAGTTGGGATTGGATTAATGCAAACTTCCTTTACCTTTTAATTGCAATGTGTAAAAAGGCATGAAAATCGGATTAGTAGAATTTACTCAAATAAAAATCCTAGATCCTGAAGGCACTGACTGGACAAAGGAAAACCAATATTCTTTATGCGATCGCATTCTCTATGGATGTAAAGAAACATTATTCAATCAATTAGTTTAATGGAAACTAAAAATTCATTACATTTAAAAGGAATAATACTGCTTATCCTTGTTAATGTAATTAGCGCTACAACCTTTCCATTGACTAAAGACATCGTTAGTAGTCTTTCACCAAGTGCATTGATTGTCAGCCGCTTTGTCATAGCGGCAGGGGTTTTTACCTTAAATTTACGTAATATTAATGCACTTTTATTTCGTGATGGTACAGTACTAGGGCTTTTGCTTTTCTTTTTCTTAGCTATAGAAACAGTTGCACTCAAGACGATCCCAGCAAACCGGGCAGCATTCATTGGCAGTTTGAACGCACTCATCGTCCCCCTACTAGGATGGCTGAGTGGTCAACGCGTGCTGTTAAGAAGTTTCCTGGCTGCTGGAGTAGCTGTGATTGGTATTGGCGTGATGTTTTGGGAAGGGGGAGAACTAGGAATTGGCGATCTATTGATGTTTGTTGATGCTTTTGTCTATGCAGCATACATACTTTTTTTAGAGCGAGTCGCCTCCTGTCACCCCACTTTAACACTCACTAGTGTTCAACTTTTGTTCATTGCGTTAGTAGGGGTACTCTGGAATAACACACAAATCCTTAACGAATTTGAGGCAATTCGCCAGCACTGGGGAGCGATTCTCTACTTAGGGTTGTTGGCGACGGCTGCTGTCATCTGGCTTCAAACATTAGCACAGCAATGGGTTTCATCTGACGAAACCGCATTACTCTATACACTTGAGCCATTGTTCGCCACAATTTTCTCGTTTTGGCTACTTGGAGAACATCTGGGAATACGCGGTTTCATTGGTGCAATTCTTGTCTTAGTTGCTCTGTTTCTAAGTCAAATCCCTCAAAAAATTGAGCCGGAAGCAAAAGTTGAGGTACAGAGCAGTTAACCGACTATTAACTTATTAGAATCATAAACTTCTTAGGTTGGGTTTCGTTCCTAAACCCAACCCAAAATTAGCCTTAACCCAATACAGTTCAGATAAGACCAAAACACTTGTAGAGACGGCGATTTATCGCGTCTCAAAAACCCACAATTTTCTACACTTAGCCCTTAACTGAACCGTATTTATCCTTAACCCAGGCGTATTTCAATACTGCACGCTTTGTGCATTTTTAACTCGGAATTGGGTTTGGGGAAAAGGTTAAAGGGTAAAGGTTAAAGGTTTTTTCTTTCCCCTTTTCCCCTTAACCGACAAGTATTGAGGCGTATTGCTCTTTAATCTATTTGTTTAAAAGTATCGAAAAATTAAGGTTAAATGCCTGAAATCCATACCAAATATTTGATACTTCAGTCTAAAAAATGTAGTTCAGCCTGAAGTGAGAATTGAAATTTTATAGAGCATAAAATCTTGCAAATATGCATGAATTCAAAAAATATATTAGAAATATATTTGAAACTTATTTTGCCATAAAAGCAGCAGTAAAATTAGAAAAATTTACTTTACAAAAAATCACTTTACATAGTAGATTTAACTCTAATTAAGCCAAGTTTTTTTAAATAAAATGGTTCTTTTTTCATGAGTACAATAGAGGCAATTTCAGCTTTAAAGCTCAATTCTCGTATCACGATTCAACAAACAGGAAAAGGACGAGGAGTATTTGCTAGACAAAAATTTGCCCAAGGGGAAACTGTCGTGGTGGGTATTTCAATTGAAGAAGTTCCCGAACGAACAATTTATTCCTTTCAGATGGATTTTAATTTGTATGTCAACTTAGACGAGCCTGCTGTCGTCATTAACCATTCTTGTGATCCAAATACTGGGGTAAGAAACAATCAATTTGGAGGATATGACTTCGTTGCTTTAGGAGATATCGAAGTAGGTGAGGAGATTACCTGGGACTACGAAACCACTGAATATGAATCAATTGCTGTCCGTCGATGTTTGTGCGGATCTCTATCTTGTCGAGGGAAAACATTAGGATTCAAATTTCGGGAACAAATGCTGCGTGATACTTATGGAGAGTATATTGCAGATTATCTCAAAACTAAAAGCAAATAATGTTTATTAAACCACATCTATTTTGAGAAGTATAGTTTTTCAAAATACTGGGAGCATCAACTGTTGTAGAGACGCGTTAGCACTGCGGGACAAAGTACAATTTTGCGTCTCTACATTCTTTTATTAAGCCTTTTTCAACCAGCTAAACATAGCGCGTAAATCTTTACCAACTTCCTCAATTTTGTGTTCAGATTCTTTACGACGCATAGCGGTAAATCCTGGTTTACCAGCTTGGTTTTCGAGAACGAATTCTCGTGCAAATTGTCCAGATTGAATCTCGCTGAGAATCTTCTGCATTTCAGCTTTGGTTTGTTCGGTAACAATCCGTGGGCCACGGGTATAATCGCCATATTCAGCAGTGTTAGAAATGCTGTCGCGCATCTTGGCTAAACCACCTTCCACAACCAAGTCAACAATCAGCTTGACTTCATGCAGACATTCAAAATAAGCCAATTCTGGTTGATAACCAGCTTCTACTAAAGTTTCAAATCCGGCTTTGATTAAAGCACTCAAACCACCGCACAATACAGCTTGTTCGCCAAATAAATCTGTTTCGGTTTCTTCGCGGAAAGTAGTTTCGAGAACACCAGCGCGAGTACCACCGATACCTTTAGCGTAAGACATGGCGCGATCGCGTGCCTGACCACTGGCATCTTGATAAACTGCAAATAGCGCTGGTACACCTTCCCCACCTTCATAAGTCCGCCGTACCAAATGCCCCGGCCCTTTTGGTGCAACCATCACCACATCTACGTTAGCTGGTGGTACAACTTGCCCAAAGTGAATATTGAAGCCGTGGGCAAAAGCTAACACATTCCCTTCTTCTAGATTTGGTTCAATCTCGTTTTTGTAAATCGTTTTTTGAACTTCATCAGGTAACAAAATCATGATGAAGTCAGCAGCATTGGCGGCATCTGCGACATTCTTCACAGTTAACCCAGCTGCTTCAGCTTTTGCAACTGATTTACTACCCGGATATAGTCCCACAATCACATTCAAACCACTATCTTTGAGATTGAGAGCGTGGGCATGACCTTGGGAACCATAGCCGATGATAGCAATAGTTTTTCCAGCCAAAAGGTCTAAATTGGCATCTTCGTCATAATACATCCGGGCCATAGAAGCATCTCCTGTCAGCAAGCATCGTCATTTATTGGCAGGCTTACGATTGTACCCCAAATTGAGTAACACAGATTAATTATCAATCATGCAATTTATCTCTGGGGATTGGGGATTAGGGACTGGGGAGATGAGGAAGCAGGGGAAGAAAAACTATTAATCATTGCCCAATGACCAATGACTAATGACAAATCTGTTACATAAATCGCAACAATACAGGCTTTGAGTTTTACTTCAGTAATACTGGGGTTAAATTCATCCATCTGGGGGTAGATTATGTACACTTCGACTAAATTACCACGCACATCTGCTTTATTTTTAAGTGCGTTATTGGGAGGGGTGATTTTCACCAGTTGCGCTTCTTCTGAACGCTCAACCAATTCGGCTTTACCTCAAATGGCCGCCGATGGGATGGCAAATCGAGCATCTGCACCTGCTGGTGAAAGCAGTATTTCCCAAAAGGCGGAAGCTTCACCAATAGCGCGTTCTCGTCCCCAACTCATCAAAAAGGCAGCAATCTCTTTGACTGTCAACTCTGTAGATCAGACTGTTGATGCTGTTTCACAAATTATCAATAAACAGCAAGGGGATTTAATCGGTTTGAAGCAACAACAACCCAAAAGTGACAACCCGCGTCACACAGCAACAATACAGTTGCGGATACCTGAGAATCGGCTAGAACCTACCCTAGAGCAATTAGCTAAATTGGGCACTGTCGAGAGTCGTAATATCACTGCGGAAGATGTAGGCGATCGCCTTGTAGATTTCCAAGCTAGATTAACGAATTTACAGAAAACTGAAGCCAATTTACAAAAAATTATGGATCGGGCTGGTTCTGTCAGAGATGTGCTTAGTGTTGCCCAAGAACTAAGTAATGTCAGACAAACCATAGAACAAATCAATGCCCAATTGAAAAGCCTACAAAATCAAGTTGCTTATTCCACGATTACCCTGAACCTAGAAGCCGCAGTTTCTAGTACCAGTCCCCAACCTGCCTTGGGTTTGCAAGTTCAGGAAACTTGGAACAACTCTACCCACTCTTTGAGTGCATTTTCTGTTGGCTTACTCAAGCTGGGTATTTGGTTAATTGTTTACAGTCCCTATTTGTTAATTTTTGTTGCTCTTATCTATGGCTTTAACCGTTGGCGGCGAACTCATTCACCACGTTTGACACAAACACCAGAATCAACTAGCTCTGAGTAAACTTGCATAAACCTTACATCTACTTTTGATAAATTTACACAAGTAAAAAGCGATTCAAGTATTCCCAACTATGATTGTCTGCGCCTCTCTCTTGAAAAGTTCTGCTTATCCTGTAGTTTTGATTACTTTAATCATTCTTTAAATGTAAAAGGCAATACAAAATATATGATGACAAGTTTGATACAAATTTGTTAAGAATAGTTACAATAGTCGGCATCCCGGATAATATTTCTTATGGTAAATTCACTTGACAATAATCCACCCCATCAAGTAGTTATTGTAGGCGGTGGTTTTGGTGGACTTTATGCGGCAAAAACACTAGCCAAAGCGGCAGTAAACGTTACTCTGATTGATAAACGTAACTTTCATCTATTTCAACCCCTTTTATATCAAGTCGCCACAGGTGCGCTGTCTCCGGCTGATATTTCTTCGCCGTTGCGTTCTGTCCTCAGCAAGAGCAAGAATACGACAGTGCTGCTGGGAGAGGTGAATAATATTGATTCACAAGCGCAAAAAGTTATTGTAGGCGACGAAGCAATTCCTTACGATACGTTAATTGTCGCCACAGGAGCGAAGCATTCCTACTTTGGCAAAGATAACTGGGAAGAATTCGCCCCAGGCTTGAAAACTGTAGAAGATGCGATAGAAATGCGTAGCCGGATTTTTTCGGCCTTTGAAGCCGCAGAAAAAGAAACCGATCCAGAAAAACGCCGTGCTTGGTTAACCTTTGTAATTGTGGGTGGTGGCCCAACTGGTGTAGAGTTAGCGGGTGCGATCGCAGAATTAGCAAATCAAACCCTCAAAGAAGACTTCCGCAACATCGACACATCAGAAGCCAAGATTTTGCTATTAGAAGGTTTGGATCGAGTTTTGCCACCCTTTGCACCAGAGTTATCACAAGAAGCGGAAGCATCCCTGACGCGCTTGGGTGTGGTTGTGCAGACAAAAACATTGGTAACGAATATTGAAAATGATGTTGTTACCCTCAAACAAGGCGATGAAGTTAAAGAGATTGCCTCAAAAACGGTATTATGGGCAGCAGGTGTGAAAGCTTCCGCAATGGGAAAAGTGTTAGCCGAACACACTGGTGCAGAGTGCGATCGCGCTGGACGAATTATCGTCGAACCTGACTTGAGTATTAAGGGACATCCCAATATTTTTGTAGTTGGCGACTTAGCAAATTTTTCTCATCAAAATGGTAAACCCCTACCTGGTGTTGCACCTGTAGCCAAGCAAGAAGGTGAATATGTAGCAACATTAGTTCAACAGCGGCTTGCAGGTAAGACTTTACCACCCTTTGCTTATAAGGATCATGGTAGTTTAGCAATGATTGGGCACAATTCTGCTGTAGTAGATTTGGGCTTTATGAAGCTGAAAGGTTTCTTTGCATGGCTGTTTTGGCTAGTGATTCACATCTACTTCCTAATTGAATTTGACAACAAATTAGTAGTAATGATTCAGTGGGCGTGGAATTACTTTACTCGTAATCGCGGAGCAAGATTGATTACAGGTAAAGAATCAATTACGGAGTTTGTAATTAGCGATCGCAACAATTATTCAGCCGATAATAAACAGCCGGTGAATGTCTAATTGGGAAGAGGTGACAGGTGACAGGTAACAGGTAACAGGTGATAGGTGATAGGTGATAGGTGATAGGGAATAATCTGTACCCTGTAACCTTTACCCTATTCCCTTCTTCACTCCCCACTCCCCGCCCTCATAAATTAGCAGTAAGCTATTTGAGGGCGTTTTTCATAACTACATAATGGCAACTATTAACGACAACTACCTGAAACTGAAAGCGGGTTATCTGTTTCCAGAAATTGCTCGGCGGGTGAATGCCTTTGCAGAAGCGAATCCTGATGCTAACATCATTCGGCTGGGCATTGGCGATGTTACTGAACCTCTGCCAGAGGCTTGCCGTACAGCGATGATTAAAGCTGTGGAAGAAATGGGCGATCGCAATACTTTCAAAGGCTATGGCCCAGAGCAAGGCTATGCTTGGTTACGGGAGAAAATTGCTACTCACGATTTCCAAGCGCGGGGAGCCGATATAGATGCTTCCGAAATCTTTATCTCCGATGGTTCCAAGTGCGACACAGGCAACATTCTAGAAATCTTTGGTCATGACAACATAATTGCCGTAACTGACCCAGTTTACCCTGTGTATGTAGACACTAATGTTATGGTGGGAAATACTGGGGATGCCAACGATAAAGGCGAATTTGAGGGTTTAGTTTATCTACCAATTACGGCTGATAACAACTTCACCGCCGAGATTCCCTCAAAGAAAATCGATTTAATTTATCTCTGCTTTCCCAATAACCCCACTGGCGCAACTGCTACCAAGGAATATCTCAAAGCATGGGTAGACTATGCCAAAGCTAATAACTCGATTATTTTCTTTGATGCAGCCTACGAAGCTTATATCACCGATCCCTCGATTCCCCATTCAATTTATGAAATTGAAGGTGCAAGAGATGTTGCGATCGAATTTCGTTCTTTTTCCAAGAACGCAGGTTTTACAGGAACCCGTTGCGCGTTAACCGTAGTACCGAAGACACTCACAGCAAAAGCCGCCGATGGTTCCGATGTCGAACTGTGGAAACTGTGGAATCGTCGCCAGTCTACCAAATTCAACGGCGTTTCTTACATCATCCAACGAGGAGCCGAAGCGGTTTACTCCGAAGAAGGACAAGCGCAAATCAAAGGATTGGTGAGTTTCTATCTCGAAAACGCCAAAATTATCCGCGAGAAACTCACAGCCGCCGGATTATCAGTTTATGGTGGCGTGAATGCACCTTATGTCTGGGTGAAAACTCCTAATGGTTTATCCAGTTGGGAATTCTTTGATAAGCTGCTGCAAACTGTCAACGTTGTGGGAACCCCTGGTTCTGGCTTTGGTGCTGCGGGTGAAGGTTACTTCCGCATTTCGGCGTTTAACAGCCGGGAGAATGTGGAAGAGGCGATGAAGCGGATTGCTGAGAAGTTTAAGGTGTAGAGCGATCGCTTTTGTTAAACTCATTCTATTAGTCTAAAGGTTACGGTGGGCTGTATTATCCACCGCAACCTGATAGATTTTGAATTTTGAATTTTGAATTGGAGCGAAGCGATGTGACTGCTGCTATCCCCGTTTTCAAAGCTGTTAGCCAGATGCAATTAGCACCTGGTAGCACGGTGACAATTCCTGATGTTAGCTGGCAAGAATTTGAATCTATTTTAGAAGAATTAGGAGAAAAAAGAACTACCCGAATTGCCTACAGCCAGGGTACTTTAGAAATTATGGCTCCTTTACCAGAACATGAAATTCCCAAAGATTTAATTTCTGATATTGTCAAAATATTGCTGAAAGCTAAAGATATCAGATATCAACCTTTTGGTTCCACTACTTTTAAACGACAAGGTGTAGCAGGAGTTGAACCTGATGCTTGCTTTTATATTCAGAATTATCAACAAATGATTGGTCATCGTCGCTTACAACCTGATGATCCGCCCCCAGATTTAGCGATTGAGACTGATGTCACATCGAAAACTACTCTTGATGCTTATGAAGCCATTGGAGTCCCAGAATTATGGGTTTACGATAGCGGAAATCTTTCTATTTATTTGCTGAAAGATGGGAAATATATAAAATCTAATACCAGTCCTAATTTTGCAGATATAGCTATTACTGAGATTATCCCTGCTGCTGTGGAGCGTAGTTGGCAAGTAGGAAGTTTTCAAGCTTTAGAAGAATTGGAAGCGATGATTTAGTAAATAAAATAGGTAGTAAAAGGTGCATAGTTTCATCTCGATGATGAGCTAAGGTGTAACTAATTCTCTCTTGTTCCAATTGATTTAGAAAAGTAACTAGTTTGCCGAATCCATGATTATTCATTTGTCAAACCTATTATCGCTTAACAACTCTCAATTATCAATTAATTACATCAAAAAATTATTCCTCATAATTACTTTTTTCTTCTTCCCCATCATCAGGTAAATCAATTTTTGGATCAACTTTTTCTCGACCATAATTAGCCAAAGTCACCCCTTCTTCTAAATATACAGCAGAGTATTTGCTCAACCCAATACGCTGTGCAGAATAAATTCCAGAATGACCGGAAAATAAATAGCTCACTACACAGCCAATAGCAATAAATACCCCCGATTCCAGACCAAATAATTCAATTCCCATTAAGGTTGATGCTAAAGGTGTATTTGCTGCACCTGCAAACACACCCACAAATCCCATTCCTGCTAACAGTGGTGCAGGTAATGCTAAAAGCAACGACAAAGCATTACCTAAAGTTGCACCAATAAAAAACAAAGGTGTCACTTCTCCACCCTTAAAACCTGCACCTAAAGTTAAAGCAGTCAGACCTAATTTGGCTGCAAAATCCCAAGGAGGTAGCTGAGTATAGAAGGAATCAACGATTGTTGGAATACCAAGCCCAATGTATTTGGTTGTTCCACTCAACCCAACAATTGCTGCTATTATCGCACCGCCTATAAAAGGACGCATTGGAGGATAAGATATCTTGGTTTTAAACAAATGGCTGATTTTGTGAGTTACTTTAGCAAAAAATCTTGCGACTATTCCAAAGATTACACCTGCAATAATTGCAGAAATTAGTCCCCAAATTGTGAGCGTCGGTATTAACGGAGCGTGTCGGTATGCGGTATGATGTAAACCCAATAGTAAGGTGACTTGATTTCCAACGATCGCAGCAATCAAAGAAGGAAAAAGAGCATCATAATGAATCCTACCAATTGCTAAAACTTCCAGACCAAATACGGTTCCAGCTAAGGGAGTACCGAAAACTGAAGCGAATCCTCCACTTATACCTGCTGTTAATAAAATTCGCCGATTAGCCCCTTTAAAATGCAGTATTTTAGTCACCTGATCTGCCAAAGAAGCACCCATTTGTAATGCTGTACCTTCACGACCGGCTGAACCACCAAAAAAATGGGTGAGGTCTGTTCCTATTAACACAAGAGGAGCCATGCGGAAGGGAATAACTTTTTTGGGATTATGGATTTCTTCAAGTAAAAGGTTATTTCCAGCTTCTACAGTCCGACCAAATCGATGATAAATCCAACCACTTAAGAAGCCGCCAAGGGGAAGGAAGGCGATAATCCAGCGATGTGATTCTCGCCAATCAGTTGCCCATTCCAATGATGCTAAAAGAGCCGCAGAAGCAGTTCCAGCAAGAATGCCAGCTATAACGGAAATAGGCAGCCATTTGATTAGGTGGGGAAAGGCAAGAAAAGGTTCAAATTGACGTAGTTGTTTCATATTAATTCGTAATTCGTAATTAAATTGAGTTGGATTCACGGTTTTCTAGTACGATTACAGGTATTGGACTGGCTTCTAAAACTGCTTGTGAGACTGAGCCAATCAGCACTTGCTCCCAAGATTTATGTCCGCGTTTGCCCATAACAATCGCAGTGACACGATACTCCTTAGCAATGCGAATAATCTCTTCTGGTATTGCGCCTGTAACAGTCAAAAATTCATACCTGATATCAGATAACAACTGTTTGCTTTGTTCTTTTATTTGTTGGATATCTTGCTGATTTGAAGTGTTAATTACATGCAAAACGATCGCTTCCCCATTACTGCGGCGTGCTAAATCTGCGACTTTGGTTAAAACTTCTGTGGCTAAACTCGATGTATCCACGGCTGCCAGCAATACTGTACGAGTAGCAACTGTGACCTTGGTCGGGTCAACTTCGCCTTTGGTGAGCAATTTCGGCGCAAAGGTCATAGTTGCCCAAGCGCCTAATGGTGCTGTGATTAAAATTGATAGAGCTGCGATCGCTAAAATTATCTCACCTCCGGCAATTCCTTGGGAAAGGGGTATTGCCCCAATGGCAGCTTGGACTGTGGCTTTTGCTGAGTTTCCTGGTAGCAGAAATAATCTTTCTCGCCAATTCCAATTACTACCTAAAGTTGAGAGATACCAGCCCAACATCCTACCAATCAGTAAACCAATTGCCAGAATTATAATGCCAGGTAACAGAATCTTTTCTAATACTTGCAGTTGAATAGTTGCCCCTAATAAGACAAACAAAAAAATCTCCGCGACTATCCATAAACTATCAAATCCGCCCCGCAATCTTCGGGCTAAGGGAGCATCTAATTCAATTAAGAAAAACCCCATAGCCATTGCTGCTAAATAACCAGAAAAGTAAGGCAAAGCATGAGCAACAATGACCAGGAATAAAGGTAAACTGGCAGCAATTACAGTATCTTGAACGACATTCTGAGTCCAGTTTTGTTTAGTTAATAGTAAAACTAATAAACGGGCTGCTAAATAGCCAAACAAGACTCCCAGCAATATTTGCATAATAATTTGGAACGGCAGCAATTGCAGAGCAGTCAAAGTGAATCCCCCAGGTAGGGTAATCTGCTCAACACCTCCGTCACCTAAGAAACTTAGCAGTAGGCTGAAGACTAGTAATAGCAGCACATCAGATAAAGCACTACCAGTCAAAATTGCATCGGGAATTCCTTTTGTGACACCCCAACCTAAACTTTTCAACCTGAGCATTCCTGGGACGATTACAGCGGGAGATTCAGCGCCAATCACACAACCCAAGAGTAATCCGGTGGGGAAGTCAAATTTAAAAATTATCATAGCGGTAATTGCGATCGCGATCGCTTCTGTTGCTGCTGGCAAAAATCCTAAGCGCAGCGCCACTGTTCCCTGTTGAGCCAGTTTTTCTCTATCTAAACCCAATCCAGCTTTCATCAGGATAATCATTACCGCCAAAGTTCTTAACTCATCAGCAGCAACCAGCACATCTTCACTGATGACATTCCGAACTTGGGGGCCAAGGATAATCCCCACTAAAATCATGCCAATTAAAGGCGGAGCTACTAAACGACGGGCAAGTTGACCGGCAAAAAAGCCCATCATTAAAATCCACAATATACTGGCTAGCATTCCATGACTCCTTGAGGCGCGATTTGTAGACAGATGCTTTCTACAGGGGAGTCAGGTAATGCTTTTAGCCAAGCCCTACTCTCCCGCAGTTAGCGAAGAAAGTAGGAGCCATCAGCCTTCCATATCAGAATTGATCCGTTTGGAAAGGCGGTTTTGGCGAGCTCCATCACCATTGATAGTTTTTCATTAAATTGATAATACCATTTTTGCTGTGAGTCAATATCTTTGGTATTCTACGATATAGATAAATAATGTGTATCATTGGCGGTATTATATGCTGCCATCATCAGAAAGTAATTATCAACCTGTTAAAGATTCTCAGACAAAACTAGATCAGTTTTTAGTTTGTGGGCTAGGAAGTTTGGGTCAGCATTGCGTTGCAGTACTAAAAGAGTATGGTGCTGTTGTCAATGCTATTGATCAAGAACAACCCCAACATTTGGAAATACCAAATTTATTAAGTTTATTAGAAAACTTATTCATCGGAGATTGTCGTCAGAGCAGTGTTTTAGAACAGGCAAACATTTCTCGGTGTCGAACTGTACTTTTAGTCACTAGCAATGAACGAGTAAATATAGAAGCTGCCTTTGCCGCAAGGCTTTTAAATCCTCAAATTCGCCTGGTTGTACGTTCTGACAAACAAAATCTCAATGAACTGTTAAGTCAGACCCTTGGTAATTTTATTGCTTTTGAGCCGAATCAAATTTCCGCTTCTGGCTTTGCTCTGGCAGCCCTTGGAGATGACAATCTTGGATATTTCCAACTGGAAGAACGTCAATTTCGGGTAGTAAAGCGTCAGATAAAAATAAGTGATAACTGGGCTAATAAATGGCATATACATGAATTAAATACTTTATATCGTCGGGTTTTAAATTACGCTAATGATTCATCTCCTTTGCCTAAAGAATTTCATCATTGGGAACCAGAAACGACATTAAAACCAGGTGATACGATTATTTATATCGAAGTTACAGAGCAGCTTAAAAGTTTAAAACAAATTGCTACTGTGCGTAAACATAACTGGCAGCAGTTATGGCAAGAGATTGTATTAGGTAGAACCTGGAAAAATTTAAAAAATAAAATAGTATATCTCTCGCGGACATTCTCTCGTTATCAGAGTTTGCGGGTGGCAATTATTTGTGGAATTACAGTACTTTTTCTTTGGTGTTTTGGAACAATTATTTATATCTTAAATTATCCTGAAAGTAACATAATAGAAGCATTTTATGCTATTGCTGTCTTGCTTTTGGGAGGATATGGAGATGTCTTTGGTGGTGTTAATTTTAAAACGCCACCAGAGCCGGCTGAAAATATGCCAGGATGGTTGCGATTGTTTAGCCTCGCGCTAACTGTAACTGGTATAGGTTTTGTTGGGGTTTTATATGCGTTGCTAACTGATACTCTGTTAAGTTCAAGGTTCCAGTTTTTTAATAATTACCAGCCATCAATCCCCCAAAAAGACCATGTTGTACTTATTGGATTAAATCGAGTCGGTCAGCGAGTCGCGGCTTTGTTAGAAGAATTCAAGCAGCCTGTGGTGGGTATTAGTAGCACAGCACTTAACGCCGATTTTCTCAACAAAATACCACTGATTATTGATAATATTGCCGATGCTTTAGATAAGGTAAATCTCGCTCATAGTAAAAGTGTCGTTGTAGTTACAGACGATGACATGGAAAATTTGGAAATAGCTTTGATGGCATACGCTAAAAGTCCTAAAACTCGTGTGGTCATTCGGACTTATGACCGATATTTTCGTGATAATGTCGCACGATTGTTTCCTTATGCTCAAGTTATTTGTACCTCTGCTATTTCAGCAGAAGTATTTGCTGCTGCGGCTTTTGGAGAAAATATTCTCAGCTTATTTAACTTCGATACTCAAACTATTTTGGTAGTAGAGTACATGATTGAAGCTGGAGATACACTGAATGGATTACTATTGGCTGAGGTTGCCTATGGTTATGGAGTTGTACCAATTTTATATCAAAGTCTCAGGCGATCGCCTGTTAAGTTCATGCCTGCCGATCATACACAACTTGCTATTGGCGATCGCCTGATTGTTCTGGCAAATAGCAATAGCCTCCAGCGAATTGAACGAGGTGAAATGTTTCCTCGAAATTGGCAAGTACAGATTGAGAAAGTTTTAGCTCAAGATGCTATTTTTGATGGTGCAAATGAAATCAGTATAATATCGGGATGTAACATCGGCACTGCTAGAGAGTTGATGCATAATTTGCCTGGACTGCTACCAACAGCATTATATAAACAACAAGCTCTGTTACTAGTAAGAAGACTTAGTAAATTAAGAGTTACAGCCCGGTTGAAACCATTTGTTCAAGATACAAATTGAACTGGGGATTGGGGATTGGGGACTAGGGACTGGGTAGTATCTGAAGGGTTATAAAAGTTTGTAGTAAGGACTTTAGTCCTGGATTTTTAAGCACTGAAGTGCTTAGTACAAACTCATTATATTTAATGCGATAGACCACTAGGGACTGGGTACTGAACTGTATTGCCTTATATTTGTAAATATTTTTTCCTATTAATTACTAACAATAAAACAGCAGCGATCGCAAATAAGCTTCCAGTTATAAATGTTGCCTCCGCTCCCAATGTTTGCCACAATCCACCAGCTAGCAGACTGGCGGGTAAAAGCGCTAATCCTACAGCCAAATTTAGGAATCCAAAAGCAGTGCCGCGCAGATTTGCAGGTATACTATTTGCCACTAGAGCCAATAGCAATCCTTTACTCATACCCAAATGCAAACCATAAAGGGCAAACAATCCCCAGACTTGCCAAGATGTCTGCACGAAAGCGAAACCCAGATACACTAGAGCGTATAGGAGAAATCCGCCTACTAGTAACCCAAATTTACCCATGCGATCGGAAAGTATTCCTATTGGGTAGGCACTGAATGAGTAGGTGATGTTCATCATCATTAATGTCAATGGGATGAATGAGGCTGAAATACCTGTTTGCTCGGCTCGCAACAACAAAAAAGCATTACTGGAGTTGCCTAAATTGAATAGCAGCGCCACTGCTACAAGTACCCAGTATCCTTTACCCAAACTGCGTAAAGCTTCCCATTGCAGAGGGTTGCTTCGGTTCCCTTGAATTTCACTTGTTTTTGGTTCGCGCACTCCCACTGCTAATAAAGCCACTGCGAAGAATCCAGGGATGAGTGCTAGCCAAAAAATCAGGCGGAAGTTGTTTTGGGAAGCAGCCATCAGGGCAAATGCTGCCAAAGGCCCTAAAAATGCTCCGATAGTATCGAGAGATTGACGCAATCCATAAGCTGCACCGCGTACTTCTGGATTAGTGGAATCAGCAACCAAAGCATCACGGGGTGCTACCCGGATACCTTTGCCAATGCGATCGCTAAATCGAGCTATTAATACTCCAGTTGGGCTGGTAGCTACAGCAAATAAAGGTTTTACAAAGGCTGATAATCCGTAGCCAAACACCGCTAATCCCTTACGATGTCCCAAGTAATCACTCAATACTCCCGAAAAGATTTTTAAAATTGAAGCTGTTGCTTCTGCAATACCTTCAATGATGCCGACAGTCAAAATATTCGCCCCTAAAACTGACACGAGAAACAAGGGCAACAGAGAATTAATCATCTCGGAACTAATATCTGTCAGCAAGCTGACAAACCCCAAAACCCAAACAGTACGGGGGATTTTCTGGACAAATTTATTTTGTAGCTGCATATTGCCTATTTCTGCTATGTATACAGCCAATTCATTTGCTGTAAAGATTTTTGAAAATATTATTACTATATCAGTATCTATAGCCGTTGCTGTGTTTGCTAGCACAGTGAGAATACTTTGCTTTCTTGCAAAATCTGCGATCGCGATTTGTTTAATGCACAAAGATACTTGTAATACCAATTTTTTTATGAAGCTGCATATAATTCGATCCCCCCTTATTAAGGCTACGGTGTACACACAAGTCTTGTCGCAGTCATATCTTTATTAAAAAATCTCGGACTGCGTTTCTATTCCGCTTCGGAATGAATTCCGAGTCTCATAGCTGAAGTCCACTTAAGTGGACTGAACAATCAATTTAGTCCACTTAAGTTTTTCTTTCCCCTTAGAGGATGTTTGAAAAGTGGTTAGCTGTGATTTTAAGCACTGGTTGATCCCCCCTAACCCCCCTTAAAAACGGGGGAAAATCCTTAAACTCCCCCTTTTTAAGGGGAGCCACTGCGGTCTTGGGGGTTTCCCCCATGAGCAAGTGGCGTGGATTTAGGGGGATCGAAAACGTTTTGATACCGACGAGGAGACTTTTCAAACACCCTCTTACCCTTTTCCCCAAAACCCGACAAGTATTAATGCAACTTCACATTAAATTTGGTATAATCTACTAAAGCTTTAAAGCCTGTAAATTAGATTTTCAGCTATTTACTGAACAGGGATATCAAGCACAAGGAATAGACTCAGAATTTGTATAATTAACTGGATATAAATTAACAGCAATGGGTATGTAATTTATTCCTGTAGATAGATGCGTTTTTTATAAAAAAATACATTTTACATCAGACCAAAACACTTGTAGAGACGGCGATTTATCGCGTCTCAAAAACCCACAATTTTGTACAATTAGCCTTTAACGCAAGCGGATTGATTTATAACCCAGCAATTTTGTTGATAAAAGATAAGTATCAAAAACAACTAAATTAGTATTTCTAAAAGTTAAGTGAGAAAACCGTACTTCTCTGATAGGTTTTCTGTACCATATATCTAAGTTTAGCTAGATAAAATCGAAGTGTAGCTGAAGTAATGCTGTTTTTTCAAAAATTTACACAGCATTAGCAGGAGAGCGAAAACATGACAAATCAATTGAAAACGGCTGCTTTGCTTGCTGCGCTAAGTGGTCTTTTAATCGCAATTAGTTACTGGGTAATTGGCGGTTCTAGTGGCTTGATTATCGGGATTGGCTTGGCAGCAGCAACAAATCTGTTTTCCTGGTATCAATCAGATAAGATTGCGCTAGCAGTATATCGGGCCCAGCCTGTGAGTGAAGAGGAAGCACCAGGACTTTATCAGATGGTGCAAAAATTGAGCGATCGCGCCAATATTCCCATGCCCAGAGTTTACATCGTTCCTAGTCAAGGTGCTAACGCCTTTGCTACAGGGCGCGATCCCGAACACGCTGCTGTGGCTGTCACCGAAGGCATTTTAAATATCTTGCCAGAGGACGAACTCGAAGGCGTTATCGCCCACGAACTCACCCACATTATTAATCGTGACACTCTCACACAAGCTGTTGCTGCTACTGTTGCTGGTGCTATCTCATTCCTAGCCCAAATGGTTAGTTACAGCTTATGGTTTGGCGGTGGTTCACGAAATGACAACAGAGGTGGAAATCCAATAGGAATTTTATTAACAGTCATACTTGCACCAGTGGCGGCGACAATCATTCAGCTAGCAATTTCGCGCACACGAGAATTCTCTGCTGATGCCGGTTCTGCTAGATTAACTGGTAATCCCCGCGCCTTAGCTAGGGCATTGCAACGGTTAGAAGCCTCAGCAAAACAGATACCTTTAAATGCCAATCCAGCTTATGAGCCGTTATTGATTATCAATTCTATCTCTGGACAGTTTTTGAGTAACTTATTCTCCAGTCATCCTGCTACAGAAGTGCGAGTTGCAGCATTACTGAAATTAGAGCAACAACTGCCAACAAAAACTTATTAATTTGTCATTTGTGAAATTTGCAATGACTTGTTACTACCATTACAGAGTGCAGTTTTCATCAACGGACATACTTTGCAATTAAGGATGTTTTAACTATGAATGCTAACAACATCGAATCCATTGAAGCCACAGTAATTGAATCTACCGAATCCATAGTAATTGTAGAAATCAGTTCTGAAACCGACGAATTAGTGGAAACTGAAATGGCTGGTGAAACTGAGGAGGTGAAGCGCGAAACTAAAGCGTTAATTGAGGCGCTAAAAAGACGCGCTCAAGCTGAGGCTGATTCAGCAGGTACTCTCACCCGCGAGACATATTTGAAAGTTGTGCGTCAAGCACGGGCATTAATTGAAGGAAGGAAATTGATGGAACGCGATCGCTTAGAAAATTCTTGGGTGGTAATTCAGGATGAAGCTGAGAGAAACTGGCACTTATTAATGAAAGATTTAGTAGACTTCAGCTTTCGCCTGCAAAAGGCGGCCATTGCTGCTTGGGATACCTTCAATCACCCTTACTCTCGTTAAAGATGGTGTGAAGGGTGCGATCGCAGATCGATTTAGACTTATTTAGTGTCAACTCAAACCTTGGCGAGGGTCATTCGCCGTTATGTCTCTACCTCAGCCAATGCCTCATGGCTGAGGTAGAGACATTTTCAATTGCCGATTTAACATTTTAGCCTTAACGTGGAACTGCTAACTATATGTATTAAGGACGCAAAGAGTGATCATGAGGCAGACACAGGAGCTAGGACAGATTATCATCCTGAATGGTGCCCCTCGATCAGGAAAGTCGAGCATTGTCGCAGTGATCCAGGAGACATTTGATGGTCTGTGGATGAACTTGGGTGTGGATAGGTTTATGCAAATGACTCCCGCACGATACCTGCCTGGGATCGGTCTGCGACCAGGGGGAGAACGTCAAGACCTCGAACCCTTTGTTCCCATTCTGTACAGCGCTATGTATGAGTCCATCGCCGCTCACAGCCGCTTAGGTTTGAATGTCGTGGTTGATGTCGGACACCATGATGCCTACGCAATTCCCCAGGGCATTCTGTCCGATAGTGCCCGACGTTTGAACGGATTGCCGGTCTTGTTTGTAGGCGTTCGCTGTCCCATTGAGAGCATTATGGAACGACGACAAAACACAGGTTGGAACGTAGGAAGTGCAGCCGACTCCGCGAAGCCACACCCAGTTGAGTTATGGCAACATGAAGTCCACATTCCTGGCATCTATGATCTTGAAGTCGATACCTCGTTGTTAAGCTCAGGTGCGTGTGCCGAGGTGATACGCCAGCACCTCGCCGCAGATAATCCAGCACCGTCGGCATTCCAACGACTCGCTGCACAACATACTTAAGTACATCGAATTTTTCTTGCCGACTGAGTTGTAATAGTGTGAAATTATTTGATTTTTTATTTCACCAGAACTACTACAATTACTATTGATGCTAGATAATGGGAAGGCTTTGACATTTTCTTCCCAATCTAGCCCAGGAAACAATAATTAACACTTATGCGAACTCATTATTGCGGCGAACTCCGAAAAGAACATATTGGAGAAACAGTTACCTTTTACGGATGGGTAGACCGTCGCCGCGATCACGGTGGTGTGATATTTTTAGATTTACGCGATCGCTCTGGAATCGTCCAAATCGTTAGTGATCCGCAACGCACCCCAGATTCTTACGAACATGCAAACGCCCTGCGAAATGAATATGTTGTTGAAATCACTGGTAGGGTAACACAACGTCCCGAAGAATCGCTGAATACCCGCATCCCCACAGGCGAGGTGGAAATCTACGCCGATAAAATTAAACTTCTCAATGCTGTTCGCAAACAGTTACCTTTCCAAGTTTCCGTAGCTGACACTGAGACAGTGCGCGAAGACTTGCGGCTGAAATATCGTTATTTAGATTTGCGACGCGAACGCATGGCGCAAAATTTGCAACTGCGTCATCAAATTGTCAAAGCCATGCGTCGTTATCTGGAAGATTTGGAAGGTTTTATCGAAGTCGAAACCCCAATACTTACCCGTTCTACCCCAGAAGGAGCGCGGGATTATGTTCTACCCAGTCGCGTCAATCCTGGTGAGTGGTATGCTTTGCCGCAATCACCCCAGCTATTTAAACAATTGCTGATGGTATCCGGTTTAGATAGATATTATCAGATTGCCCGTTGTTTTCGTGACGAAGACTTACGCGCTGACAGACAACCAGAATTCACTCAGTTGGACATGGAAATGAGCTTCATGTCCCAAGAAGAAATTATCGAACTAAATGAAAATTTAGTTCGCCATATCTTCAAAACGGTTAAAGGAATTGAGTTACAGCGTCCTTTCCCCCGCCTAACTTACGCTGAGGGGATGGAACGCTATGGGAGTGATAAACCAGATACCCGCTATGGTTTGGAATTAGCTGATGTCTCAGATATTGTGAAAGAGTCAGGTTTCAAAGTCTTTCGAGACACTGTTACCAATGGTGGTATTGTCAAAATCTTACCCATTCCCAACGGTAACGATGTAATTTCTAATGTACGCATTAAACCAGGCGGCGATTTATTCAAAGAAGCCAGTGAAGCCGGTGCTAGAGGTTTAGCTTATATCCGCGTCAGGGATGATGGCGAAATTGACACCATTGGCGCTATTAAAGACAACCTAAGCGAAGAACAAAAACAAGAAATTTTGCGCCGTACAGGTGCAAAAGCTGGACATTTGCTGTTGTTTGGGGCTGGTGATGCTGCTACAGTTAATAAAACTTTAGATAGATTACGGCAAGCGATCGCTAAAGAATTTGGTTTAATTGATCCAGAAAAAATCAACTTACTCTGGATTACAGATTTCCCAATGTTCGAGTGGAATGCTGACGAAAAGCGTCTAGAAGCATTGCACCACCCATTTACAGCACCTCATCCTGATGATTTGAGCGACTTAAAAACTGCACGCGCCCAAGCTTATGACTTGATACTCAACGGCGTAGAAGTTGGCGGCGGAAGTCTGCGGATTTATCAGCGAGAAATTCAACAGCAGGTATTTGAAGCCATCGGTTTATCTCCTGAAGAAGCACAAAGTAAATTTGGCTTTCTCTTAGAAGCATTTGAATATGGTACACCGCCGCATGGTGGCATTGCCTACGGTCTAGATCGTTTGGTAATGTTGCTAGCTGGAGAAGAATCTATTCGAGATGTCATTGCTTTTCCAAAGACACAACAAGCGCGTTGTTTATTAACAGATGCGCCTTCGAGTGTAGATGCAAAACAGTTGAAAGAATTGCACGTTGCTTCAACTTATAAACCAAAGTCTTAATGAAAGGGAGTGGGGAGTAGGGAAACTAAGCAGGTTTTCATCGGGTGGGGTTTCAAGCTACCAAGAGAATACAAGGATTTTATCGCACCACTTGCGGGCAGAAAGCGCAGGGGGACGAAGTACGACTTTAAACCTTTAAACCTTTTTCGAGGCTAATTTCTTCCCCTACTCCCTACTCCCGCCCCGAAGGGGTTGTTAAGTAGGGTGGGCAATACCCCTTTCAAGGGTAGGGGTTTAAGAAAGAGGGAGAAAAGCAGGTAAAATACACAACTGTTGTCAGACCGCAAAAATATGCAAGTCAGATGCGGTGAAGAATGTCAGGGTGTGGGGGAAAATGCTTTTAGGAAAAAGCGAGGAATTAAGGCAATGGACGAGGAAAGTCATAGAAAAGATGCCGCATCTGTCTAAG
>NZ_KV757605.1 GCF_001712795.1 Nostoc sp. KVJ20 | reverse complement strand
GCCCCTTGCAGATTGGCTTTGTTGAGGTCTGCCCCTTGCAGATTGGCTTTGTAGAGGATTGCCCCCCTGATATCGACATTATTTAAATCCAAGCTCTGATTTTCTAGTTCATTTTCAGACTTGCGCCGTCCAATTACGGTAAGGGCTGCTTGAATATCTGTCTCAAGTTTTAGTTTTTCCTCTATCTCCTTTGGTTTTTGATAATTCCAAGTATTGACTATTATTAATGAATGTCTATATCCTGTATTTTTCTCGGAAAAATCTTTCAAAGGTGCATTCTCTCGCACAAAAGCTGTAAGGACTTCCATAATTGTCCAGTGGTCTTTTGGGGAATCCTTGGCGATTCGTTCTAGAGTATAAATCGCCCCCAATCGCGTTTCAATCTTTTCATTCCCAAGCTGTTCAACCGCTTTCGCAAAGCGTTCTGTAATTTGCTTGTCTTGTGCTGCTTCTGCATTCTTTAAAGCAGCTTCAGCAGTTTTATTTGCAGCCTCGGCGCTCTTATTTGCAGCTTCAGCACTTTTATCCAAAGCTTCCGCACGTTTAGCTGCATAGAACGCATTGATGAATACAGCAATTCCAACAAAAATTGTTCCAGTAGTTGTTAAAGCTTTAATTCCATAATCTAACCTTTGCTCTATTGATAAACCTTCAACATTCACAAAGGCTAAAAAAACAATAAATAAGCAAACAATAAATATAAATGGTAGAACTATTAACCAATTTCTCAGAGGGTCTGTGTTTTTATCAGACATATAGCAATCCTAAACGATTTATTTTTTTAACGAACCGCATTCGCGTAGCGTCTCGCAGAGAAGGACGCAAAGAGCGCGAAGGGAAGAGAATTGTAAAGGGTTTTTGCCTCAGTCTCGTGAATTTTTGATTTTGATTGCAGTTGTGAATTCTATAGTGTGTAGACATTGTTCAAGATGCTAAAACTTCACTGAGGATAACAATAGATAAACCAGGAACATTACGAAAGCATATAAGAGGTTGTTTGAAAAGTATTTCTCTATAACTTTAGGCACTTTTGATCCCCCCTAACCCCCCTTAAAAAAGGGGGAACCGGAGTCAAAGTCCCCCTTTTTAAGGGGAGCCAGTGCGGTCTTGGGGGTTTCCCCCATGAGCAACTGGCGTGGATTTAGGGGGATCTAAAACTTTTGATACCGACAAGAGAACTTTTCAAACAACCTCTAAATAGAGCCACTTTTTGGAAGTATTAGCTGTCCCATGATAAGCGTTCTTCTTGTAGTTGTCTGTCTATATCCTCAGCAGTTCGAGAAGGGTGTCTCCTACGGCTTTCTTCTATAATGTCGAGTACAGAACGATGTTTTGGTTCAGCTTTTTCTGGTAAAATCACAAATACATCAACGCTATCGCCTATTTCAGCTTCTAGAATTTCAATTTCTATTTTGTTTCCTGGTAAAACTTTGGTTGTGATACGTAAAGCTGATTGCATGGTTTTTCCCTGAACATTTATTAATACTGTAGGCAAGATTGTTTTCTTCTATATTCTCCTACAAGCTGTAGAAGGCGGCAGTACTGTTATTTATTTCTTGTTTGTCGCTAAATGAATAAATAAAGTTAAAATTATAAACAAATTTCTCGGTGTGTCTGTCTTGTTATCAGACATAAATTATGTTTCTTCCTCATCTCCCAAATATTTACGGAGACTTTTGGTAAAAACTATAGCACTAAGTGAAACTGGTAGAATGCGCCCAAATAACGAATGATGCTGTGATAACTTAACCAGACTGCCGCCAATGTGTCGGTGCTTCGATATAATCAGGTAAACGAGTAGTGCGATCGCCAAGTGCCTTTCTAATCTGCTGCAACTCTAAGTTTTTAGCCCCTGTCAAAATTGTCCCTTCCAGTTTGACATCACTGAGGTTAGCTTCTGAAAAGTTAGCTCCCATCAAGTTAGCTTGAGTCAAGTTAGCTTGATAAAAGGTTGCCCTATATAAGTTTGCTCCGATGAGGTTTGCTTGATGTAGGTCAGCTTCCGTTAAGCTTGCTTCTGAGAGGTTGGCAAAATAAACTTCTGTTTGGTGGAGTTTGGCTGCATTCAAGTTAGCCCCTGAAAGGTTGGCTCCATTCAAGTTAGCCCCTGAAAGGTTGGCTCCAATTAAACCCGTCATTTGCAGGTTGGCTTTCCCCAATTTTGCTCCTTGCAAATTAGCTAGAAACAGCTTTGCTCCAGAGAGATTAGCGACTTTTAAGGTTGCTTGTTGCAAGTTAGCTTTATAAAGGTTTGCTCCCTGTAAATTTGCTGCACGCAGACTTGCTCCAGAGAGATTAGCTGAACGCAGGTTTGCTCCAGAGAGGTTGGTACGATTGAGGTTAGCCCAACAAAGGTTGGCTCCACATAAGCTAGATTTTAGTAATTTGGTTTCATAGAGAATAGACCTAATGAGTTTAGCGCCACTCAGGTCAGATCCGCTCAAGTCAGCCCCACGGAGGTCAGCACCACTCAAGTCAGCCCCACGGAGGTCAGCTTGTTGCAGGTTAGCTTTTAGCAGGTCTGCTAGTCTAATATCGGTGCTACGTAAATCAAGTTTCTGATCTTTTGGGTCTTCGAGTAAATTACGCCTGCCGATAACAGTCAGGGCTGCTTGAATATCGGTGCGGATTTTTGGCAATTCTTCATGGAGATTTTGCTCTAACGGCTGTGTCGGACGCGACCCGCCTCTACGCCGACTTGAGTACACTGCCCCTTGATATTCCGGTTTTTGTTGCTCCCCTTTTAGGTGCTTGATAGGTGCATTTTCTCGCACAAAGGCAGTGAGGATTTCCATGATTGTCCAGTGTTCTTTGGGAAAATCCTGAGCAACTCTTTCTAGTGCATAAATTGCGCCTGTCCGGGTTTCGACCTTTTCATGACCAAGCTGCGAAATTGCCCCCATAAAGCGTTCTGCAATCAATCTATCTTGATTGATTTTTGCATTTTGAATGCCAATGTCCAGGTTTTTCTCAGCTGCGATCGCATTTTTCTGCATCGCTTGGGCACGCCTTGCTGCATAATAAGTATTAAACATTGCTGCCGATGCGAGAAAAACTATTGCAGTAGTTGTTAATGCTTGGTTTCTATACTGAATTTTTTCCTGGATTGACAATTCTTTAATACTTGACAATACGAAGAAAATTACAGTCAATGAGAAGCCAAATATAACTGTTATAGTTATTAACCAATTCAACAGAGCATCTGTCTTTTTAGAAGACATGGTAAAGATTTTCCTTACAACCTAGAATTATTACTTAGATGTTGCGGAAAAATAGTATAGCATTTAGCAGAAAATTATAATAGGTGTCAAGATACTCATTGAACTAAGGAATAATATCGAATATACTTCTATATTACGGCAGAAACAAACCACCCATTCCAAATTAATGAAACGCTTGCAGTACAAGAATTATGAATTACGTTGTACATAGGAAATGGGGAGTAGGGAGTAGGAAATAGGGAAAATTAATCAAGCGGGCATGATATTAGTATTTTACTGAGAGAATTGGGTTTCTCTGAGGTTTGCCCCATCGAGTATGGCATCATTGAGAATTGCCCCATGCAACCTAGCTAGATATAAACTTGCACAATGCAGGTTAGCTCCAGAAAGGTTAGCTCTTTTTAGATTGGCTACACTGAGGATTGCTCCTTCTAAATTGGCTAGATATAAGTTAGCTCCTTCTAGGTTAGCGGCACTAAGTATTGCTCCCGCTAGATTAGCTTTGATAAGATTGGCATCAGCAAGATTAGCTTGATATAGATTTGTTTGTTCTAGATTCGCCCCATTTAAATTTGCTCCTCTCATATCCGTGAAGCTCAAATCAAGTTGCTCATTTTCTGGGTCTTTATTTGCATCTCTTCTGGCGATAACAGTCAGGGCTGCTTGAATATCTACACGAACTTTTGTTGACAGATTGCTTGTTACTTCCCTTTGGGGCATATAAGGAGCATTCTTGCGTACAAAAGTAGTAAGAATATCGATGATTATCCAGTGGTACTGTGGATGATTATGGGCAATATACTCTAAATCGTTAATTATAGCTAGGCTGGTTTCTATTTTGCTATTTCCTAGCTGTTCACTTGCTATTCTTAAGCGTTGTTTTGGTGACTTAAGCTGAGTTTTTTTGACTTGCTCCTGGAGAGCAGGTATCCACAAGAATATTTTTGATAGCTGGATGTTATTTTTTGATGAAATATTTTTCATGGCATGACAAGTATTAATAATTACTGAAAAAATCTTCAAGTGGTTACAGTATTTTTGTAAGAATTCAGAATTCAGAATAGTTAAAAAAATAGGAGAAAATTTGATACATAAATGTACTAATCATGCTGCACTCCTTTTAAATTCTGACTCCTGTTAGCGATAGCGGGGCGTTTAGCCCATTCTGAGTGCTGAATTCTTACGTATTTTTAACAATTTATTTGCCCATACTATTGTTTCATTCATGGTCAATATTTGAATATGATAATGCAACGAGCCAAATTGAGTAGTCTGGAATGAGTGGTGAGTCTAAATCATCAACTCATTGATTTTGACTCGTGAATTCTTCTTCAATTTATTCATAATGATTGATGAACTAAATCTGAGTATCGAAATGCAGCAAAAAATACAGCCAATGGTTAAAGACCTGGTGTTAATTGGTGGGGGTCATAGCCATGCTATTGTCATGAAAATGTTTGGAATGAAACCGTTACCCGGAGTACGCTTAACGTTAATTACCGCAACATCAGAGACAGCCTATTCTGGAATGTTACCAGGACACATTGCCGGATTTTACACCCACGGCGAATGCCATATTGATTTGCGACCCCTAGCGAACTTTGCTCAGGCACAGTTGTATATTGACACGGTAGTTGCCCTAGACTTGGAAAACAACAAAGTTCTTTGTGCGAACGGACTTGCGGTAGATTTTGATGTGCTGTCTGTTGATATTGGCAGCACTCCGGCCACAATATCTGTATCAGGTGCAGCAGAATATGCGATCGCAGCTAAACCAGTATCGCAGCTATTAGAGCATTGGTATGAACTGATTGCAGCTGTAGGTAAAAATCCTCAAGAACCAATTAGCATTGCGCTCGTTGGTGGAGGCGCTGGCGGTGTAGAATTAGCGCTAGCGATGCGATCGCACTTACATCAGATTTTGGATAAAGCTCAACAACCAATTGAAAACCTGAAAGTTCATTTATTTCAGCGTGGACAAGAACTGATGCCCAATTACCATCAATCAGTACGCCATCAACTTCAGCAAATTTTAACTGAACGGGGTATTGAGCTACATCTTGGGGAAACTGTGTGTAAAATTGCACCCATAACTCATAGGGAAACTAAAGAAGTATTTGAAATTAAATGTGAATCTGGCTTAAAAGTAGAATTTAATAAAATTTTTTGGGTAACACAAGCCTCAGCACCCGAATGGTTAAAAACCGCTGGACTAGGAACTGATGAGCAAGGTTTTATCCTGGTAGAAGACACATTACAATCTCAAACGCACCCGCAGGTATTTGCATCTGGTGATATTGCCACAATGGTAAATCATCCGCGTCCAAAAGCTGGGGTATTTGCTGTTAGGCAAGGTAAGCCTTTGTTTGAGAATTTGCAGCGAATTTTATTAGGTAAGTCGCTTAAACCTTATAGACCACAAAAAGAATATTTGAGTTTAATAGGTACTGGAGACGAACGAGCGATATCTGCGATGGGCAACACCTACGCAACCAGAGGTATTATCACTCTACCACCCCACAAATTATTATGGTGTTACAAAGATTGGATTGACCGCCGTTTTATGGAACGCTTTCGCTTTGAATAATATTATGTATGGATAATTTAGTTGCGATTCCCACAGTCATTGCACCCCATCCCTTAATCCCTCGGTGTACATTTATCGAACAGAATTCATTCTGAATTCTGGCTCCTGACTCCTGAATTCTGTTCGATAAACTAAGTAAAAATAAAATGTATGTATAAAAAAATTCTAATGAATGTAAAAAAGTATAACAGATGCATCCGATAATATAAATTTTGAACTTACACTGACTTTGGCGGTATCATAATATGCATAATAAATATGCAAATAAATGTAAATTTATTTACAGTAAATAAGAGATTTCCGTTGACCATTAGTCGAGGTACAACGGCACAAACAACTAATGTATGGGTGAGAATCTCATCGGATGGGATCGAAGGCTGGGGGGAAGCATCACCATTTGGTGTAGGTAATCATCGGCAATCAACTGATGCAATCAAAGAGGTGCTACAGCAAGTTGTGCCACTTTTACAAGCATTCAGCCCCTTACAGCGGCAGCAAATTGAACAAGTTTTAACACAAAACCAGGTTCCTTCTGCTGCAAGAGCTGCCTTGGATATGGCAATGCACGACTGGTTGGGTAAGCGTGTAGGATTACCTTTGTGGCAAATTTGGGGACTCGATCGCAATCAAATAGTCCCTACTTCTGTCACAATTGGGATTAATTCGCCTGAAGGTGCGATCGCAAGAGCGCGAGACTGGCTAAAATTTACCGATGTCCGTCTTTTCAAGGTGAAGCTAGGTAGTCCAGATGGGATAGATGCAGATAAAAAAATGCTATTGGCGGTGCGAGAAGAAGCGCCTGAAATAGAATTATTTGTTGATGCCAACGGGGGTTGGAGTTTAGAAGATGCGATCGCAATGTGCAACTGGTTGGCAGATTTAGGTATAAAGTATGTAGAACAGCCATTGCCACGGGGACAGGAACCAAGTTTAGCAAAACTCAAAGAACATTCTCCCCTCCCCATATTTGTCGATGAAAGTTGTTTCACCAGCGCTGATATTCCCGATTTGGCAAATTACGTAGATGGTATTAATATCAAACTGATGAAATCAGGGGGACTAACAGAGGCAATGCGAATGGTACATACAGCACGAGCATATCGGTTGCAAGTAATGTTCGGTTGCTATTCTGACAGTTCACTAGCTAATACAGCAGCATTACAGCTAGCGCCACTAGCTGATTATTTAGATTTAGACAGTCACCTGAATTTAATTGATGACCCTTTTACGGGTGCATTGCTAAAAGAAGGAAGAGTTTTGCCAAACGATTTACCAGGTTTGGGAGTGCAACACAGTGCGTCTACCACTTAATCAACGAGTAGCTATTTTACTTCATGAGGGAACTGTTGGGACTCACGGCAAAACAGGGCTAGCGATTTTACGTTACAGTGAATCCCCAATCGTAGCCGTAATTGATCGCGAGTGTGCTGGCAAATCCCTACCAGAATTAACAGGCATCAAGCGTGATGTACCGATTGTGGCATCGGTAGCCGCAGCCCTTGAGTATAAACCAGAAGTCTTGGTAATTGGCATTGCCCCAGGAGGTGGTGCTGTACCAGATGATTATTGGCTGGAAATTAAAGACGCTTTAGAAGCGGGAATGTCGCTGGTGAATGGTTTACATACACCAATGGCAAGTATCCCAGAATTAAATGCACTGCTCAAACCAGGGCAACTAATTTGGGATGTCCGAAAAGAGCCATCTAATATCAGTGTTGCGAGTGGAATGGCACGCACTCTCCCTTGTCGGCGGGTGTTGACAGTGGGAACCGATATGGCCATTGGTAAAATGTCAACTAGCTTGGAGTTACATTGGGCATCAAAACTGCGGGGCTGGCGTTCTAAATTCCTCGCCACAGGGCAAACTGGGGTGATGTTAGAAGGAGACGGCGTAGCTTTAGATGCCGTGCGCGTAGATTTTGCCGCCGGTGCTGTGGAACAGATAGTTATGCGCTATGGCAAAAACTACGACATTTTGCACATTGAAGGACAAGGTTCACTGTTGCATCCTGGTTCAACGGCAACCCTACCCCTGATTCGTGGTTCTCAACCAACCCAACTGGTGTTAGGACATCGCGCGGGACAAGTTCATGTACGTAATCATCCCCATGTCATAATTCCACCCTTACCAGAGGTGATTCGGCTTTATGAAACTGTTGCTAGTGCCGGTGGTGCTTTTGGAAGTGTTCCTGTAGTCGGTATAGCTTTGAACACAGCCCATTTAGATGAGTCTGCGGCACATGATGCGATCGCTCAAACAATAGCAGAAACGGGGCTACCTTGCACCGATGTAGTCCGCTTTGATGCCAATATTCTTTTGGATGCGGTGATGAAGAATTAAGTTCTCTAGAATGCTTCAACCACTCCTGAAGGAGAAGTGGCACAACAGAAGAAGGGAGATTGCGATCGCTTGGCGGCAAAACTGCGAGAATAAAAGATAGATCCTGTATCCAGATACTATTTAACTTCTACGCTGTCTTGCTTGTGCCTGTTGCCCGGAATATTATGGATCTTCAGGAAAAACCCATTTTGGCGGTTCCGTCATTTTTTGTCGCAGACGTTCTTGTGCTAACTCCAGCATTTTCTCTAAGGGAGTTTCTTCAATAAATTTTGCGGCTGCTTCTCTAAACTCGATATTGGGACATTTATCCCCTAAAACACACCCGTTAACACAGGCTTGGGCGCAGTCAATCTTTTGCTCCACAGTAAATTCCTCTCTCTAAAAGTTATGAGGTATGAGTTGTGAGTTATGATTTTCACCCCTAACTCTTCACTCTTAACTCTTTACTATCAGGCATAACCCTCCAGATAAATTTTACCTTGCCAGTTGCCATCTCATTAGTCCAAATACTTACCATTTAGAAAGTTATGAGTTGGGAGTTATGAGTTATGATTTTTACTCCTAACTCCTAACTCCTCACTCTTATAAAGGGCGCTCATGTCGGAAATCTTTGCTACTACTGGAACTATAGCCGCGATCGCTACTGCTGTTGTCCCCCAACAGGGTAGTGTTGGGATTGTGCGGGTGTCCGGTTCTCAAGCAATGGCAATTGCCCAAAGTCTCTTTCATGCACCAGGGCGACAAGTTTGGGAAAGTCATCGGATTCTCTACGGTTACATTCGCCATCCCCAGACGCAACAATTGGTGGATGAAGCCTTGTTGCTGATTATGAAAGCACCCCGTTCTTACACCCGTGAAGATGTAGTAGAATTCCATTGCCACGGGGGAATTATGGCAGTGCAGCAGGTATTACAACTGTGTTTGGAAAACGGCGCTAGACTAGCGCAACCGGGAGAATTTACTCTCCGCGCCTTTTTGAATGGACGATTGGATTTAACTCAAGCTGAGGGGATTGCCGATTTAGTGGGAGCTAAATCGCCCCAAGCGGCTCAAAGTGCCTTAGCTGGTTTGCAAGGAAAATTAGCTCATCCGATTCGGCAGTTACGCGCTAACTGTTTGGATATTTTGGCAGAAATTGAAGCTCGGATTGATTTTGAGGAAGACCTTCCTCCGCTGGATGATAAAGCAATAATATCAGAAATCGATAAAATTGCCGCAGAAATAACTAGGTTATTGGCAACCAAAGATCAAGGGGAATTGCTACGCACTGGTTTAAAAGTGGCAATTGTTGGGCGTCCGAATGTGGGTAAGTCGAGTTTATTGAACGCTTGGAGCCGGAGCGATCGCGCCATTGTGACTGATTTACCTGGTACAACCCGCGATGTAGTGGAATCTCAGTTAGTTGTCGGGGGAATTCCCGTACAAGTGCTAGATACAGCAGGGATTCGGGAAACAACAGACCAAGTGGAAAAAATTGGTGTTGAGCGATCGCATCTTGCCGCCAATGCAGCTGATTTAGTCTTGCTTACCATTGATGCTTCAGCCAGTTGGACAGAAGGCGATCAAGAAATTTATGAAAAGGTACAACACCGTCCGTTGATTATAGTGATTAACAAAATCGATTTAGTCGAAGAAAGTGAGAGAACAACTCTTCAATCTAAAATTCCAGTTGCGCTGAAAGCGCATCAAGGTAGCGACTCAAAATCTAAAATTTTCACAGCCGCCGCCCAAAATCAAGGTATTGACGCTTTAGAAACAGCAATTTTAGAAATAGTTCAAACAGGAAAAGTGCAAGCTGCTGATATGGATTTAGCCATTAACCAAAGACAGGCGGCAGCCTTAACTCAAGCTAAAATGTCTTTGGAACAAGTACAAGCAACAATTGCCCAGCAGTTCCCTCTAGATTTTTGGACAATTGACTTACGGGGTGCAATTCAAGCTTTAGGAGAAATTACTGGAGAAGAAGTCACTGAATCAGTTTTAGAGAGAATTTTCAGCAGGTTTTGTATTGGAAAATAAAACAGGAGTCAGAATACAGAATTCAGAATTCAGAAGACTCTACCCATAAAGGGATAGAGTTTTAAGGTGAAAACATTTTATTTTTTTAGGACTTACGCACTGTAAAACTTAATCATGGTATGCATATATGAAAATGGGTCGTTTCAGCCTTTTATTAATCGTTCTTCGATGGTCATTGTAGGGGTTTAGCAATGCTAAACCCCTACGACAGACGTGCTTTTTCAAAGAATTCATATTTGGTATTTTCTGTCAATGCGTAAGTCCTATTTTTTTCGCTTGACTTCGGGCGTTAGCGTCTAGTAGAGAAGTACAGTTTTAACCAATATTCGTCACCCACTCGTACAGAACTCATACTGAATTCTGACTCCTGAGTTCTGAATTCTTCTTATAAAAAAAATATTGAATTTTACTGTCGTTACAATCAAATGATGATTGCTAAAATCAAAGTAAACAAGAATGTCTAATTGGTAGAAAAAAGGCTAAATAAGGATTATGACCGTAACTACCTATAAATGGACAATTCAACGTTATCACCAAGCAATAGAGGCAGGCATCTTTGACGACCAGCCCATTGAACTATTACGCGGCGATCTCATTGTTATGCCCCCAGAACGAGAACCTCACGCCTACTACAACACAGAAGCAGCTGATTATCTTCGCACACTGCTTGGTGAACGGGTAAAAATCCGCGATGCCAAACCCGTTACCTTGCCCAACGATTCAGAACCTGCTCCCGATGTTGCGATTGTCAAACCTTTAGGTGAGGTCTACCTAGAACACCATCCTTACCCAGAAGATATCTTCTGGGTTATTGAATTCTCCAATGCTACTCTGAGCAAAGATTTAGGTGACAAAAAAGACATCTACGCTGAGGCTGGTATTGTTGAATACTGGGTTGTCAACCTGAAGACTCCGCAGTTAAAAGTATTTCGTGACCTAAAAAATGGGGAATACAAAACTGAACTGACACTAACTACAGGTACTATTTCACCCCTAGCCTTTCCTGATGTATCCGTCCGAGTTGATCGCCTTATAAGTAAAACATAATACAGTGTATTGTGAAAAGCACGAAAGTACCAAATACCTATTAGAAGTGGGGGACTATGGCTCCCAACTTCTAACTGATAACTGTATAAATAGGAGTTATAAGTTATGAATTAAAAATTCATAACTCATCACTTATAACTCATAATTTATAACTCATTTTCTGTAATCGTTTTTGGAATATTGCCAACAGTTGCCAGTTGCACTGTAAAAGTAGAACCTTCATATAATTTACTTTTTACAGAAATAGATCCACCACAACGCAGTAGCAATTGCTGTACGATTGTTAACCCCAATCCAGCACCACCATAATCTTCTGTTGCTGCTGTACGCACACGATAAAAACGGTCAAAGATTTTGGGAATTTCGTTTTCGGCAATACCGATACCTGTGTCGCGGAATTCTAATTGGACATGATCACCTTGAAGACGGGCACGCACCCATACTTCACCCCCATTAGAGGTAAACTTAATGCTGTTATGCAGCAGATTTATCACAATTTGCCTCAGACCACCACTCACGCACCAAACAGATGGCAGTTCAGTCGGTATAGTGTAGGCTAGCATAATCCCTTTTTCTTGAGCTACAGGTTGGTAGGTACTGACTACTCCAGGCACAATCTCTGAGAGCCGCACTGACTCCAAAGCCATCCCTTCCCAATTACGTTCCAGTTGCACCAGTTCCAATAAACCAGTAATCAGAGAATTTTGCTGATCGCACTGGGTATTTAACATCTGTAAATAACGTTGTCGCTGGGGGGGTTTAAGATTAGGGGAGTTTAATAATGAAAGTGCTGTCTTCATGTGCGTTAGGGGTATACGCAATTCCTGACATACATTTTTTAGATATTCATCTTTGAGTTGCTCTTTGTTGTGCAGTTCTTGATTTTGCTGCTGAAACTTGGTGGTGCGTACTGTGATTATTTGACGATTAATTTCATCTTGTCGTAGTAGTTGTTTTGCCAACAGTTGATTCATCAATGCGGCTTGAGGTACGCTTGGACAAATAAAATCAGCAGGTAAAATTGGGGATGATTCTGGCACAATCGCTTGTTTGATACCATCTAATACTTGCTGAATTACTCTCCCTTCAACAGTAGTTATAATCAGCAACGGCTGGTTTTTATTAGTATTTACCTTCCCCGATGTCTGAGTTTTGCGTTTTTTAAGTGGTCGATGAGCCAAAATTAAACTGCAAAACTGGGGCGATAACACCATCAAAAAGTTTTCCCGTCGCAGTTGGCTATCTGGTGGTAGGTGAACGAGGACATAATTGGAAGATGTGGGGGATGAGGGGGATGAGGAGGTATTTAATTTTCCTTCTCCCTTATCTCCTTCTGTTCCCCCTGCTTCCTCATCTTCCCCTTTTCCACTTTCGTCAATCTGGCAAGTATAAATGAGACTAGACGCACCTACCGAGGATTGATAACGCGCTAATTCTGATTGCCAAATTTTTTCTGGTGGTAGCTTCACCCATAAAGTGGCTGCAATTTGCTGCTCAATTAGTAAGTCAATTTGCGCTCTCACCAGTGATAGCAGAGTAGCAGGACTGAGGGACAATGGTTTAGGAGGCACTTGCACTCCCATAACCAGTTGATAAACAGACAGATCCTTAGCCAGAGAAACATTCATGAGTCAAGCACAAAAAGGATGAAGCAAGAAATAAGTCTGTCTTCGATTTTCACCTTTATGTGTGCATTTTTTACAAAATCCCCACGGAAAGAAATATTAACTATGAAAAACTCCAACTAGAAGGGAGTGGGGAATGGGGACTGGGGACTGGGGAATGGGGAATGGGGAATGGGGAATGGGGAATGGGGAAGAGTTTTCTCTTCTGCCTTTTTTCAATGCCCAATTCCCAATGCCCAATGCCCAATGCCCAAATTAATGTTGCGTCTTCAGTCTTTCGTGTAAGGCGTCGCGTGCGTGTTCTCGGTCGTCAAAATGGATTTTTTCGGTGCCGAGAATTTGGTAGTCTTCGTGGCCTTTACCAGCAAGTAACACTCCATCACCGGGTTCTGCTTGTAAAATAGCGGTACGAATTGCGATCGCACGATCGCAAATTACAGTCGGCTGCACTGTGTCAGCGATTCCCGTCAAAATATCTTGCAAAATCCTTTCTGGGTCTTCAGTCCGGGGATTATCTGATGTCACTACTGCCACATCAGCTAATTCAGCAGCGATTTTACCCATTTTTGGGCGCTTAGTGCGATCGCGATCGCCTCCACAACCAAATACACAAATCACTTTTCCCGGTATAAATGGACGTGCAGCTTTCAGTAAATTTTCTAAGCTATCGGGTGTGTGGGCATAATCCACAATCACGCTAATATCTTGTTCAGGATTAATCTGTACCCGCTCCATCCGTCCGGGAACTCCTGGGAAATCAGGTATCACAGATGCCACTAACTGCAAATCTATACCTAAGTGTAAAACTGCTCCTACGGCTGCAAGAAGATTTTCTAAATTATATTGTCCGACTAGGGGCGATCGAAAAGCTACATCACCTTTTGGTGTATGCAATGTGCCGCTGACACCATTCGGCTGGTAATTTAAATCACTCATCCATAAATCAGCGCTGTTGTCGTTGACGCTGTAACTCCAAACGCGCTCAGAATCTAAGGAGGCAATTAACCGCTTCCCGTAGGAATCATCAGCATTAATTATTGCCCGTCCCTTGAGATAATCGGGGCTAAATAACAACGCTTTGGCAGCAAAGTAATCTTCCATGTCGCTGTGATAGTCGAGATGGTCTTGGGTAAGATTACTGAATACTGCCACATCAAATTCACAACCCAATACTCTACCTTGGGCTAAAGCGTGAGAACTTACTTCCATCACCCCGAACTCACTCCCAGCATTTACCGCTTCAGCTAGCTGCTGTTGCAGTTCTACAGCAAAGGGGGTAGTGTGGGCAGCAGTTTGCTCAAAACCTGCCCAACGAGTGTAGAGAGTTCCCATCAAAGCTGTAGCTAGATTAGCTTTGTTGAGGAGAAATTCAATTAGATGAGTAGTTGTAGTTTTGCCATTTGTACCAGTCACACCCACCAGCTTGAGTTTTTTCCCCGGATAACCGTAAAAAGCACTGGCTATTTGGGCACAAGCTTGAGTTATGTTGCTTGCACTGATGACCACAGCCTGATTTGTGGGAGGATTTTTTTGTGCAGCTTCGGGAGAAACGATCGCAGCTACAGCCCCGGATGCGATCGCACTTTGCCAAAATTCCCCACCATCAACCCGCGTTCCTGGCATCCCAATAAACAAATCTCCCACACGACAAGCATGGGAATTTGTCTTCAAACCCTTAACTTCCACATCCTCTAAAGTCGGATGGCTAGGTAATTGTTCAACACTGTCTACCGCTGTTAGTAATTCCCGCAATTTCATTTTGTGAACCTCGTCACATTCTTAATCTTGCGCTTATTCTGCATTATTTTTTTCTAATTGGCTAAATACTTTCGCAACATTTGCTCCAACTGCTGCACACTAGCACGAGGAGAAGGACGCGGCAATGGTTTCTCACTCGCCTCTTTTTCCTCCTCGCCTCTGTGGTTTGATAAAAAAAGTACCGGCACTTCATACTCATACGCAGCAAACCAATCTTCACGAGTCGTAATATCCCTAATTTCCAACTCGAAACTGAGATTTTGGATTTGTTCTAGCTTTTCTTGCAAGCCTTCACATAAATGACAGCCGGGTTTACTGTATAAAATTAATCGCATTTGATCTGTGGTGAGAGGTTATAAGTTTAAGATAACGAACCGCAAAGGCGCGAAGGAAGAGAGATGAGAAGAGAAGAGTTTGATGTGGGTGAGTATGTTGATCAAATGGCGTTGTTGTTAGATTTAGAGATCAGAGATGAGTATCGTGATGGTGTGGTGGCAAATTTTGAGAGAATTAGTGCGATCGCTAGTCTTGTAAATTCTTTCCCTTTACCAGAGGAAATTGAAGTTGCACCAGTGTTTGAACCATAATGACTTCAACAATAGCTATGTTGATGTTTTAGTAAAATTACTGAGCTTGCAGTATAACTAACGATACTAAGATATTAGCCGACTATATCTTGGAAAATCAGATGAATAATTTCAATGCTTCTAGTTCATTGAAATCTGCGGGTGTCGGTAGATTGTTGGTGCGGTTGCTTTGGATGCTGTTAGGATTTGGTATTGCTTCTACGCTATTATCTTTGTTGGAAGTCATAGCAAAGCCACTTTACCAGCTACTTGCTTCTCTTGATGCACTTGTATCAATCATTTCGTTATTTATCAGCTTAATTTCAATCATTGTTTTTTTGGTTTGGCTATATCGTCTCCATGCCGATTTAAAGAATCTATTTAAGGAATATCCGATTACGCCAGGAGGTGCGATCGCGCGATTTCTAATTCCCATATATAGCATTTGGGGAATAGCTAACACGTTGTCCACTTTTGCCGATCGATTTAAAGGGGAAGGTGATGATTTAACACGTTTAAGTGAACAAGTGCGATTGTTAATAGGGCCGCTATATGGTTTTATGATCGGGTCAAACCTTGTGACTCGTATGGCTCTTACAGAAAGTTTTAAAAATCCTGAAAACCAATTTTTGCCCTTTTGGTTTTTATTATCTTGTATTCTAGATTTAGGTTTTAGTGCTACTTTACTACAACTAACAAAAACTATGCGAACTGCTATTACTCAAAAAGCTAAACGCTCTATCTCTTAATATTTCAGCATGAATTTTAATTCAGCCGATGCCATCACAATAGCTGCTGCTGTGCGTGAAGGCAAAGTTAGCGCGGTGGATGTCACCAAAGCTGCATTAGCACGAATCGCTGCGCGAGATCATCAACTCAACTGTTTTACGGCTATCACTGCTGAAACAGCTTTAACGGATGCAGCCCGCATTGACAGGGAAATTGCCCAAGGTAATCATCCGGGAGTGCTGGCTGGTGTGCCTTTTGCGGTGAAAAATCTCTTCGATATCGCTGGTTTAACGACTCTGGCGGGATCGAAAATCAATGCAGAAAATCCAGCAGCCAGCCTTGATGCAACCGCAGTAGCGAAGCTGAAACAAGCGGGTGCGGTGCTGGTTGGCGCTTTGAATATGGATGAGTACGCTTATGGCTTCGTAACGGAAAATTCTCATTACGGCGCTACTCATAACCCCCATGATTTACGGCGAGTTGCTGGTGGTTCATCAGGTGGTTCAGCGGCGGCTGTGGCTGCTGGATTAGTACCGTTGACGTTGGGTTCTGATACTAATGGTTCAATTCGCGTTCCGGCGGCGTTGTGCGGCGTTTTTGGTTTCAAGCCGACTTACGGGAGGTTATCTCGTGCTGGGGTAGCTTTATTTTCTAGCAGTTTTGACCACATTGGCCCTTTTGCGCGATCGGTGCAGGATATCGCGACAGTGTTTGATGTGCTTCAGGGAGAAGATGATCGCGATCCAATTTGTACAAAACGTCCGCCTGAATTGGTTTTACCACAACTTAAACAGGATATTTCTGATATCAGAATTGCGATCGCTGGTGATTATTTCACCAAAGGCGCAGAATCGGAAGCTTTAGCAGCAGTACGAAAGGTAGCTGATACAATAGAAGTCACTGAATACGTAATCATACCAGAAGCACACCGCGCCCGTGCAGCAGCCTTTGTGATTACAGCTAGCGAGGGCGCAAATCTGCATTTGGAAAAATTGCGATGTCGTCCTCAAGATTTTGATGCGGCTACACGCGATCGCTTTTTGGCTGGGGCGTTAATTCCTAGTAGCTGGTATCTGCAAGCACAACGGTTTAGAAAATGGTATTGCGATCGCGTGCGGGAAGTTTTTCAAAATGTTGATGTAATCCTTGCCCCAACTACACCAATTTCCGCACCGTTAATTGGTCAACAAACGATGATTTTGGATGGCGAAGAAATTCTTGTCCGTCCTCATTTAGGGTTATTTACTCAACCATTATCTTTCATTGGTTTACCAGTTTTATCAATGCCAATTCAGCGTCAGAATGCATTACCTTTAGGTGTGCAATTAATAGCAGCACCATATAATGAAGCATTGATTTTACGGGTTGCGGCTACGTTAGAGGCAAAAGGTATAGTTTCAGCACCAGTAATTTTAAATAACAACTAATTGATGAATTATTGTCATCCTCACCGCCGTGAACTCAGGGTGATTCTGGAGTCAGGAGTAATGAGTCAGGAGTAATGAGTAATAAGTAATAAGTAATGAGTAAATACCCGTTTTTCATCCACTATGAAACTCATTACTCCTTACTCATTACTTTAAAGCCGTGCTGGAAGCACGGGGTTTTAAACCCATTTTTCGGATAATATCAATTTGAAAAAAGAATGCGACAAATAAACCATTTGTAGAGACGCGATTCATCGCGTCTTTACCCAAGGATGTGTTGCAATAATTAATTAAATTGGTATAATCTTGGTGCTATTGCACAATAAAAGTCAATTTGATTTAAGTAATACCAATTTAATGTGAAGTTGCACATATCTCGATCCCCCTAAATCCCCCTTAAAAAGGGGGACTTTGATAGATGTTTTTCCAGTTCCCCCCTTTTTAAGGGGGCTAGGGAGGATCTAATTCTATGCAGCTTTATACAAAATTGGTATAAGTCAGTGAAAAAAAATTCAATAATATAATATTAGTTAGGCTAACGCACCTGATATTGTTGACTGTGCGTTGCGCTCTGCGACAAAACATCCTACATTAAAATTCCTTAACATAACTGGAAATATTAGCGAGATGATAACATTAGTTTAGTAATGTCAGTATTCCAGCATGATCGAGAAAATTATGATAACTGCTGACACAACTTCTCAAATTTTGGCAATTCCGCCTTTAGAAAATGGCGACAAGCTCACCCGTCATGAATTTGAGCGACGCTACCATGCCATGCCTAATCTGAAGAAAGCAGAATTGATTGAAGGAGTTGTTTACGTGGCATCCCCATTGAGAATCAAAAGTCATGGAGAACCCCACGCTTACATTATGGCTTGGCTGGGAGTATATAAAGCAGCTACATCGGGTGTAGGTTTAGCAGACAATACCACAGTTTTAATAGATGCTGATAACGAACCCCAACCAGATGCCTTATTAAGAATAGAACAAGGTGGACAGTCGCACATTAATCAGGATGATTATGTGGAAGGTGCGCCAGAATTAATTGTAGAAATTGCCGCTTCTAGTGCTTCCTATGATTTGCATAAAAAGCTAAAAGTGTATCGTCGGAATCAAGTACAAGAATATTTAGTCTGGCGAGTTTATGACCGTCAATTTGATTGGTTTAGGTTACAAGAAGGCGAGTATATTCAACTTGAACCGAATACAGATGATATAGTTTGCTCTCAAGTTTTTCCAGGGTTATGGTTAGCAAAATCAGCATTATTATCAGGAGACTTAGCTAAAGTTTTAGCCATTTTGCAGCAAGGGTTATCTACACCAGAACATCAAAATTTTGTTGATAAAATATCTATTTAGAGAGAAATATTCCAGGTCTAATCTCAGCGTCAGGAATTGTTAATGAAAAATTAGCGATCGCTCAAAACTTCAGCTTGCCAGCTTCTTCAATAAATCTGTTAATGAAATTACAATTAACCACTTTTCAAATAACCTATCATCTTTGAACCTGTGCGCGACTTATACTCCATCAAAAGTAGATGGATAAACCACTTTTCCTTTGTAACTTTCCTGATAATTTTGCAGTGCTTTAACCATTAAAAATTGCTCTGGTATTGGAAAGGGAGACTCAATTCCATAAACAACAGAAGTTTTGAAGCCAAAACGAGTATAAAATTGGGGATGACCTAGTACAATTACTACGGCTTCTTTCTTTGCCTCTGCTATCTCTAACCCGGCTTTGATTAATGCACTACCAATTCCTTGTCTTTGAAACTGTGGATGAATTGCCAAAGGTGCTAAACCAAGTACCTGCAATGTTTCTTTACTTACCAGGTCAATATAGCTAAATAAAATATGACCGACTACAACATTTTCAAATTCTGCAACTAACGAAAGTTCTGGAATATAGCGGTCAGAACGGCGAATTTTCTCTACAAGTTTAGCCTCGTTTTCTTGTCCAAATGCTAATGTATTCACCTCAGCTATTGCTGGGTAGTCTGTCAAAGTTTCACAACGAATATTCATGATTTTAAAATCAATTCCATAAAAATCCAGTTTGCACGATGTTCTAAAGGAATTTCTGTTTTTTCCAAATATGGTTTGATATCCTGAAAGCCAAATGCACGATAAAGTGCCTGTGCTTCCTTTGCAAAAGGGGCGCTGTCTAAACGTATCCTTGAGTAACCAATGCAGACAGCTTCATTGATGATATCTTGTAACAATGCCCGACCGATTCCTTTTCGGCGAAATTCTGATCTTACATACATCCTTTTAATTTCGCCAACATCTTCACCAATCTTTCGCAAGCAAACACAGCCGACTATTTTTGCCTCGGATTGTCCCAGAAGAAAGCGTCCTGAAGGGTGTAGAAATTCGTGAAGTTGAGTCATATATTGCTCAAAGAATGTATTAACATCTAAATTAATGCCGAATTGATCGCTGAATATTAACTTAGTCTCGTTAAAATATTCCCAAAATATTTCCTGTATATAAGATTTGTGTTCGTCAGTCTCTATCTGAATAATTTTAAGCAAAGTTTATCCTTCCGCTAAATCATTAAACAAAATCAAAAATTTAGAAATATCAATGGTCATCATTCCAGTAATTGATTTAACTGCCTTCAGCAGTAGCAACGCAGCAACTCGGCAAGCTGTTGTGAAACAAATTTATCAAGCTTGTCATGAAATTGGTTTCATGTACTTGCAAAATTCGGGAATATCAAAAAAACTAATAAATCAAGTATTCACTCACAGCAAATCTTTCTTCAATCTACCTTTAGAAGTCAAGCAAAAGCAAGCTTGGAGTGATGAATTTAGTAACACGGGTTACGTTGGGATTGAGAGAGAACGTCTTAACCCCAATAATCCAGGCGACTTAAAAGAGGCGTTGAATGTCAACAAACAAGTGGCTGTAGGGATAGATGCTTCAATTGTCATCTTTTATGATGGTTGTACAGAACTTGCCAACACGATATTACAAGCTTATGCATTGGCGTTGGAATTGCCAGAAGATTTTTTTACAACAAGACATAATCAACAAAATCATACCTTGCGATTATTACACTATCCCCCATTGCAGACACCAGTTAAACCCGGACAAGTTCGTGCTGGTGAACATTCCGATTATGGCAGTATTACCTTACTTTTCCAAGATGACATTGGCGGGTTGGAAGTACAAACAACATCTGGAGATTGGATTGCCGCACCTGCAATTCCTGATACTGTAATAGTCAATACTGGTGATTTAATGCAACGCTGGACAAATCATGTATTTTGCTCAACTAAGCATCGAGTGATGATTCCTAGTGATGATAGGGTGAAGCAGTCCCGGTATTCTATCGCTTTTTTCTGTCATCCTAATGATGATACCGAAATTACTTGTTTGGAAAGTTGCCAGAAAGAACAATCGCCTATTTATCCCCCTATCCTTGCGGGAGAATATCTTTTAAGTCGTTTACAAGCAAGTTATGGTAATTCGTAATTCGTAGTTAAGAAAGATATTTAATATGAAAATATACGACTGGATTGTGGTTGGTGGTGGAATTACGGGTGCTGCACTCGCTTACGAATTAGTAAAAACAGGTTTTGCTGTACTTTTGTTGGAGCAATACAGCACACCACAGAATGCAACTCGCTATAGTTATGGTGGACTTGCCTATTGGTCTGGCAATACGCCATTAACTCGGCTATTGTGCGAAGAAGCGATCGCACGTTACCATATCCTATCTCAAGAGTTAGACGCTGATATCCAGTTTCGGGAATTAGATTTATTACTGACTATTTCAGCCGCTAATGACCCAGAAGCAACTGCGGCATCATATAATCATTTTGCCATTCCACCTCGTTTACTCAGTGTCCAAGAAGCTTGTGAGTTGGAACCGCAGCTAAATCGAGAAGCTATATCTGGTGCTTTAACTGTCAAACACGGTCATATTCACCCAGAAAAAACATCACTTGCTTACATCCAAGCCTTTGAATGTGCTGGTGGTGAAATGCAGATTACCCAAGTTTTGCAAGTATTGCAAGATGGTGTCAAAACCACCACTGCAACTTACCACAGCGCTAACGTTGTCATTTGTGCGGGTGGACTCAGCCGCCAACTGCTAAAATCTGCTGGTGTTTCCATCAAGCTGTATTTTACCCATGCAGAAATCATTGAAACCCCACCTGTTGATATTAAGCTACGCACTTTAGTTATGCCGGCTAATCTACAACGGTTTCAACTAGAAGCTGAATCTACTCAAGTTGATGAATTGTGGGATGAACTTGGTAATGATTTAGTACCGCCAATTTTAGATGCGGGTGCAATTCAGTTTCCAGACGGTAGTATCCGCATTGGTCAAATTAGCCGTGTGATCGCAGATCCTCATGCCAAGGTAAACTCAGAGGTAAGCGAAAAATGGTTGCGAAGAAGTGTTGGTCAAATTTTACCAACATTGGAGAATTTACCAGGAACTTGGTATCATTGCTTAGTGGCATTTAGTGGCAATCAACTACCCTTAATTGGTGCTATCCCAGGATTTGAAAGCGTTCATGTTTTTTCTGGGTTTAGCAATCCCCTAGTACTTATACCACCTTTGGCAAAACGCTTTGCTAATTTTGCAACTGGCAACGAAGATGAAATAATTACAAAAATGCTAATCTAAAAGCCCCACAGTGAAAAACACAAAATATTCCTTATATTGCTGTGTCAAGCAGCTATCTGTTCAGTAGCGACTAGCATTTTGAAAAAAGACAGATGTTTTCAACTCAATACAGTTCAGAATGAGCAACAAAACCCTGATGTAGAGACGCGATTTATCGCACCTTCAAAGACTGTCTAGAATCTCAGGCATTCGTGGAAGAGAAAGATTTTTCTTCCTCCACAACATAATTGCATAGATATGAAAATATTTATGAAGTTAACAAAGCTTAATATTAAAAAGTTTGTTTTTTATTACAAAAATGAACTTTTTTGTATAACACGTCACTTTTTACTAGTAAACTATCGCACTAATATCACACTTTGAAGATTGATATTGTCAGCTTTCTATAAGTTGGCTGATTCATCAAGAGGAAAATTCATAAAGATATGAGAAGACAATTTAACCGACGCAAGTTTTTAATCTACGGTTCTGCAACTTTTGGAAGCAGCTTTTTTTTGAAAGCTTGCGCGAATAATTCTCCAACTGCAACAGAGACTCCAGCCGCACCTCCTGCTGCTTCACCAGCGGCGGCTACTGCGGGTGATACCATCAAGATAGGTATTTTGCACTCTCTGAGTGGTACTATGTCTATTAGTGAAAAAAGCGTTGTCGATGCTGAAAAATTAGCAATCAAAGAAATAAACGCTGCTGGTGGTGTCTTAGGTAAACAAATTGAAGCAATTACCGAAGATGGTGCTTCTAACTGGGATACTTTTAGAGAAAAAGCAACCAAGCTAATCGATCAAGATAAAGTAAGTGTAGTTTTTGGTTGCTGGACTTCTGCTAGCCGTAAGAACGTCAAGCCAGTATTCGAGAGCAAAAATCACATGCTCTGGTATCCTGTGCAATATGAAGGTCAGGAGTGTTCTAAAAACATTTTCTACACTGGCGCTGCGCCAAATCAACAAATCGAACCATCTGTTGATTGGCTGTTAAAAAATAAGGGCAAAGAATTCTTTTTAGTTGGCTCTGACTACGTTTTTCCCCGGACAGCTAATACAATTATTAAAGCTCAACTAGAAGCTTTAGGCGGAAAAACAGTTGGTGAAGATTATTTACCTCTTGGTAACACAGAAGTTACACCAATTATCACTAAAATCAAGCAAAATTTGCCCAATGGTGGCGTGATTTATAACACTTTGAATGGTGATAGCAACGTGGCTTTCTTCAAACAATTGAAAGGGGCTGGATTGACACCAGATAAATATCCCTCTATGTCTGTAAGTATTGCCGAAGAAGAAGTTAAAGCAATTGGTGTAGAGTATCTCCAAGGTCACTATGCAGCCTGGAACTATTTCCAAACAGTAGACACACCTGCTAATAAAAAGTTTGTGGCAGCTTTCAAGAAAGAGTACGGTGAAAATCGGGTGACAAATGACCCAATGGAAGCAGCATACATTGCAGTTTATTTGTGGAAGCAAGCAGTACAAAAAGCTGGAACTACTGATTTAGAAAAAGTGCGGGCGGCGGCTTATGGTCAAACTCTAGATGCGCCTGAAGGGAAAGTGACAATGGATGCCAATCATCACATATCTAAAATTGTGCGGATTGGTCAAGTTAGACAAGATGGATTGTTTGATATTGTCTATGCTACTCCAACACCAGTTGAGCCAGTTCCTTGGAATCAGTTTGTAAAAGAGACTAAAGGATTTGCTTGTGATTGGACTGACCCGGCTAAGGGTGGTAAGTTCAAGAAAGCCTAAATAATTCGTAATACTCGCCAAAGGCGAGAAGCAAGCTACGTAATTCGTAATTCGTAATTCGTAATTAATTAATGATTACGAACTATCAGAAATAAGTAGGGTGTGTTACGGCTTTAGCCTAACGCACCATCTTAGATAACGGTGCGTTAGGAGGTCATGTCATGTTTTTTGTTAGAAATAATATAGAAATGCACGCCTAACATATCCTACGTTAATTCTAAAAACGAGAAGCTGATAGATAGGAGAAATAAGTGTTAGCAGGATTTTTAGAAGCTGTATTTAATGGTATTAGTATTGGCGCTGTATTATTGATTGCCGCGTTGGGACTAGCCATTATATTTGGATTGATGGGCGTCATTAATATGGCGCATGGTGAATTGATGATGTTCGGTGCTTATACAACTTATGTTGTGCAAAATGTATGTAAACAATTGGGCGGGGTATGGTTTGAAGTTTATATATTTTTGGCTTTGATTATCGCTTTTATTTTCACGGCTGCTGTGGGATTAATTCTAGAAAAAGGCGTGATTCGTTATCTCTATGGACGACCGTTAGAAACTCTATTGGCAACTTGGGGAGTAAGTTTAATTTTTCAGCAGTTTGTCCGCAGTGTGAATTGGGTATTGATAATTGGTATAGGCTTATTTTCTCTGTTGTTTTTTGGAGGTTTATGGATTTTAAATTCCCGCACAGATTTGGGAAGAGTTCGTAACTGGATTGTGGCGGTGATATTTTTATTATCGCTGGGGGTGACAATTACAACAGGCAATTTATTGAGTCAAACTTATCAGTTAGCAGTAACTCAACCTTGGTTTGGCGCTCAAAATGTGGATGTAACTGCGCCTACTTGGTTACAAGCAGGGATGTCTTTAGGTGGTGTACAATTACCCTTCGCCAGATTATTTATTATTGCTTTAACAATAATCTGTGTATCAGGAATTTACTTATTCTTACAACGTTCTAGCTGGGGTTTAAGAATTCGGGCTGTGACACAAAACCGGAGTATGAGTGCTTGTTTGGGTATCCCAACTCAAAAGGTTGATGCGATTACTTTTGCACTGGGTTCTGGTTTAGCTGGTGTGGCGGGATGTGCGATTAGTTTGCTTGGTTCTGTAGGGCCAAATACGGGACAAAACTATATTATCGATACTTTTATGGTTGTTGTTGTTGGAGGTGTGGGCAATTTAGCCGGTACTATTTTGGCAGCTTTGGGTATTGGTACGGCTAATTTTTTAATTGGTTCTGGGACTTTGGCTTTGTTGTTGACTCCTGTTAAACCTTTAGCTGATTTCTTTACTTTTTTTGCCACGACGAGTATGGCAAAGGTGATGGTATTTGCGCTGATTATTGTGTTTTTACAGTGGAAACCTGGGGGGATTTTTCCACAGAAGGGACGTACTGTTGATGTTTAAACCGCAGAGATGCAGAGGATACAGAGAATGATAAAGAAGGGGGGAAGGTTAATTTTAATTGAGGTGGGGGTGGTGATTGCGATCGCACTCTTCCTTATAATTATCATGCCATTGCTGCTTTCGGAGTTTCGCCTGAATTTATTGGGGCGATTTTTGTCACTGGCGATCGTGGCTTTGGGTATTGATTTGATTTGGGGTTATACTGGTTTACTAAGTTTGGGACATGGTATTTTCTTTGGTTTGGGTGGATATGCGATCGCAATGTACCTCAAACTCCAAGTCCCTACTGGAGAATTACCTGATTTCATGGGACTTTATGGGGTTACGGAACTTCCCGCGTTTTGGCAACCTTTTTATTCGTTTCCTTTGACAATAGCTGCTGTGGTACTAATTCCAGGGTTATTGGCGGGAATATTAGGATATTTAGTATTTCGGAATCGCCTCAAGGGAGTTTATTTTTCTATCTTGACCCAAGCCGGAACTATTGTATTTTTCAACTTCTTTAACGGTCAACAACAATTTTTCAACGGTACGAACGGACTGATAGATTTTACAACTTTCTTTGGGGCAACGGTCAGCGATGCCAAGACGCAATTGATTTTCTACACGCTGACGGTAGTTTTTCTCGCAGCCACCTACGGCGTTTGTCGCTGGTTGACAAGCGGACGCTTTGGGAGGTTGTTGATAGCGATTCGTGATGATGAAAGTCGGGTAAGATTTTCTGGCTACGACCCTACAGATTTTAAGGTGTTGGTGTTTGCAGTTTCCGGTGCGATCGCAGGGATAGCAGGAGGATTTTACACCATTCAAAGTGGTTCTGTATCACCCAGAGCAATGGATATTGCCTTTTCGATTGAAATGGTGATTTGGGTAGCTGTAGGCGGACGCGCTACTTTAATTGGGGCGATTGTCGGAACTTTGTTAGTAAATTATGCCCGCACTTTTTTAAGCGAACAATTTGCCGAAATCTGGCTATTTTTCCAAGGCGCACTATTTTTAATAGTTGTCACAGTCCTTCCTGACGGCATAGTGGGATGGTTGCGTAGTCAGAATATTTCTCTTTTCCACCGCCGTCAACAAATTGTTACATATCCCACCTTGGAAGAAGACCCCGAAGTGCAACATGAACGCGAAAATATTGGAAACTAAAAACGTAACTGTTAATTTTGACGGGTTTAGAGCGCTAAATCAGCTTAATTTTAGCATGGATGTGGGTGAATTACGGGTAGTAATTGGCCCCAATGGTGCGGGAAAGACAACATTTCTGGATGTGATTACAGGGAAAGTGCAACCAACCGTAGGACGAGTTTTATTCAAAGGAAGAAACCTGCGTTCTTTACCTGAATATCGAATTGCACGATTGGGAATTGGGCGCAAGTTCCAAACACCCCGAATTTACCTGAATTTAACGCCCCGCGAAAATCTAGAAATTACTATTAACAAGAAGAAAAATGTCTTTTCTACTTTGTTTGAACATTCTAATGCTGTTGAAAAGAATAATATTAAAGGATTGTTAGAAACCATCGGTTTAACGCCAAAAGCAGATATTAGAGCAGGTTTACTTTCTCACGGTGAAAAGCAACGGTTAGAAATTGGAATGTTAGTGGCACAGTCACCAGACTTATTACTCGTTGATGAACCAGTTGCAGGTTTAACAGATGAAGAAACCTATAACATCGGCGAATTACTTTTAGCGCTAGCACAAAGTCATTCAATTTTAGTAATTGAACATGATATGGAATTTGTGCGGCAAATTGCCAAGAAAGTAACAGTTTTACATGAAGGTTCGGTGCTGTGCGAAGGAAATTTTGAGGAAGTTCAAAATGACTCTCGCGTTATTGAAGTATATCTAGGAAAACAGGAAGAGTAGATTTTTACCGATAAGGGAAAAAGGGGAAAGGGTAAGGGGTAAAGGGAAAGAATTAAAAACTTTTCCCTACAGGTATAAAGCCCCTCTTTTTAAAGATGGAGAGCAAAAAAGAAGATTTTACCAGACACGCAGTGCGTTCGCCCTTGGCGTCTCGTAGAGAGAAAAATCAGCGTCAATACTTGAAACCCCTGCTTTGAAGTATGGGGTTCCTTTTCCCCTTTTCCCTTTCCCCATTCCCCCTCTTCTTCATCTTATGCAGATTTAAGTTTATGCTGCGTAATTGGATAAAGTCGAGCTAGGAGGATGTTTGAAAAGTATCGTTATTAAGATAAAATTTCTCGAAACGCTTCTGCTCTCCTTCCCTATAAGGAAATGGGGGTTTCCAAGCCTCTTTCCTGCAAAGAAAGAGGTTTCGAGTATATTTATTGACTTTCCAAATATCCTCTTACAGATTTTTTTACACTAAAACTCTCAAGAGTATTTCATTCCCAAAAATTCCATAAAATGTAGCATTGAATATCAGTAAGTTTATTGTTGAGAGTATCTTAAAAACTCAAATTTTCCCCTATGCCCTGATTCTCCAATGCTAGGCACAACGCGCTTTTAAGTGATTCCCAGCACACTTTTTTTGTTCACACTGTTGACATAGTTGATGATGACACGTTATAAACTGTGAAGAAAAATAAATCAGTCTGCCTAATCCACTATATTCCCTGAAAAATTTTTTGAGTAAGGGTAAACCGGAGCGGAGGAACCAAGTTTGGGGCGTATTTTGAAGAAAGTTAGAGTTAAGAATGAAGAGTTAGAAGTTACTAAATAGATAACTCATAATTCATAACTTACAACTTATAACTTTTTCAAGAAGGACATCTCTCAGTCCTAGCCCGTCAGCTAACTTCGTCGGCATTGAGAAGAGACTGAACGAGAAGCATTCTTACAAGTAATGCCTTGTTCTCGTCAGTGTCCTTTGGCTGGTAACTTTGTGGTTCGTTGTGCCTGCCCTCGGCCTTGAGAGAGGATAACAATATCTTGATTTCTGGCGTCTGAGGTAGGATTATTTGCCTTGAGGTGAAAATCAGCTATGTTCCAGAATAAGAAACATCGCATTGCTCTAATTTCTGTCGATGGCGACCCGGCTGTTGAAATCGGTCAAGAAGAAGCTGGGGGTCAAAATGTCTATGTGCGTCAAGTAGGTTATGCCCTAGCCCAGCAAGGTTGGCAAGTGGATATGTTCACTCGTCGTAGTAGTCCTGAACAAGCTGCGATCGCTCAACATAGTCTGAATTGTCGTACTATTCGGTTAAACGCTGGCCCAGCTGAGTTTATTGGGCGAGATAACTTGTTTAACCATTTACCTGAATTTATCGAAGAATTCCAGCGATTTCAGCAACGCCAAGGGTTCCATTACTCCCTAATTCATACCAATTACTGGTTGTCTTCTTGGGTTGGCATGGAATTGAAAAAGCAACAACCGCTGATTCAGGTGCATACTTACCACTCTTTAGGAGCGGTTAAATACAGAAGTATTGGTGATGTTCCCGTAATTGCAGCCCAGCGACTAGCTATAGAAAAAGCCTGTCTAGAAACTGTAGACTGCGTGGTTGCGACCAGTCCACAAGAACAGAAACACATGCGGATACTCGTTTCCAGCAAAGGGAACATTGAAATGATTCCCTGTGGTACTGATACTGATAAATTTGGGGAAATTCCGCGGTCTGCTGCACGGGAAAAGTTGGGAATTGCACCAGATGCCAAGATGGTTCTCTATGTTGGTCGTTTTGACCGACGCAAAGGTATTGAAACTTTAGTACGAGCCATTGGCAAGTCGAGTTTAAGGGGTGAGGCTAACCTCCAACTAGTGATTGGGGGTGGTAGTCGTCCAGGTCAGAGTGATGGAATTGAACGCGATCGCATCGCCAGCATCGTCACTGAACTCGGATTAGAAGATTGTACAACCTTTGCCGGTCGCCTAGATGAAACCGTCCTCCCCTTCTACTACGCGGCTGCTGATGTCTGCGTAGTGCCCAGTCACTACGAACCTTTTGGTTTAGTTGCCATTGAGGCGATGGCGAGTAAAACTCCAGTCGTAGCTAGTAATGTCGGTGGGTTGCAGTTTACTGTAGTACCAGAGGTCACAGGTTTACTAGCGCCCGCCAAAGATGAAGTGGCTTTTGCTGCTTCCATAGACCGCATTCTAATTAACCCAGCTTGGCGAGACCAGTTAGGTGAAGCAGCAAGGCAACGGACAGAAATTGCTTTTAGTTGGTATAGTGTGGCATTCCGACTGACTCAGCTATACAGTCGTTTGCTGGCTCCAACTGCACCCAATAACCGACCCCGGATTGCAGCTTAATTTTTACAGTTTTGAGCGCGGTAATATCCTCAAAGTGATTTTATCGCGCACAAACAGTCAAAAACAAACTACTCAGCCTAGTTAATTAGGGAATCAGAATTATGCTGAATATTGGAGATTATGCTTTGCATCAAAGAACAGGGCAAGTTGGTCAAGTTTGTGGTTATGGACATCAGGTAATGGATGGAGTTTACACAACTACCCTGAAAGTAAGAGTCAGCAAGCATAAGGGAACTCGTCGTCAAAGCAGATTTTTTGAGGATGCTTACTCCGCTTGGATGCTGACAAAGGAAGCTTGAAAAAGGGACTGGGGACTGGGGACTGGGGACTGGGGACTGGGGACTGGGAAAACTTGGAAGGGGATTCAGACCCAAATGGCACTAAGATAAGCCCAAAGTCCTATGTTGCCTCGTTCCCAGCCTGGGGGCTGGGAACGAATTCCTAGAGGCTCTGCCTCTGGTCAAGCCACTAGAGGCGGAGCCTCTCAGGAACCCCTTTATTCAGAAAGCTCTCTACACTATGCATAGCTTGCTTGTTTGCAGGAGTTCGCGAACTTGTTACTGCTGCGCTATCCGCCAGTCACACAGAATTCAATTCTGAATTCTGGCTCCTGACTCCTGAATTCTATTTTTTAATTTCTCTACCAGAGTTTGCACCGTAGATTCTGGTTGCTGACGTGCTACAGGTTTTTGCTGTCCAAAACCATCAAACAATTCGTCAAGCTTGACCGTGAAGCCCAAATACGCGCCACCTGCGGAACGTGTTCCAGAAAAATCTCGGTCATCAACTTTACCAAAAACATATCCAGCAGAAAGGCGCAGATTAGGAGTGAGGTAGTAGCCTGTTTCTACCACAAAGCCCGTCTCGCTGTAGTTAGATTGACCAATCCAACGAGCCTCACCAACTAAATCCCAGCTATATCCCAAACGATAAGTAGCTCGCAATTGTCCCAGATTAACCATACTTGTACCAACTAAATCGTTGGCTAAATAAGAAGTGCTGTTACGCAAAGCATACTTACCGTAGAATTCCCATTGCCAGTTAGGGGCATAAATAGCTTCTAAAGCAAAGGTATGGTCTTGGGAACCCGTACCACTACCTAACAAAATAGTTTCAGGAATAATTGTCGGATTTTGGCGATATTCATAACGCAACAAAGCATTAAATTTATCGCTATTGGGGTCGCGGTAGGCTAAACCCAGCTTCAAATTAGCGGTATCTCCCAATCCTGAAAGCTTCTGATTGGAAGAGTTTGCTTGTTGATAACGTACCAAAGCCGTCAGAGCCGGAGAAATTTTACCCGCTGCACCTGCGGTAATTACTGTATTACTACCACCAGAAGAGGAGCGATGTTCGTAACGAGCGCTGGCTTGAAACTGGGGATTATCACTGTATTCCAACCCAACGCTGTAACTATCGCCACCCTCAAATCCGATCGCTGATGCTGCTTGACCAAAGGCGTAGGGTTGGGCATATTGTTGACCTGCCGCAGTTCGTCCTAAGAAGTTGCCAAATACGTGTTCGTAAGCTAAATTCAGCCGCAATCCCGGAGCAATAGTCCAGCGGTTATTTAGACCAATTGCACCTTGGGTAGTCAGTTCATTTGCACCACCCAAAATTGAGTAACGACCAGTCAAGGTGGTATCAGTACCGAGTTTGTGTTCACCATTGACACTTAAGCTGGTGATGGAATTACCCGAAAATTGACCGCCAGTGTAAAACTGTTGAGCCAAACTGACATTGACACCAGGAAGTACTGCCCAATTCAACCCTAAAATAGTCCGGTCTGGGTAAACAGTATCTTTTTGGGAAGATAAGCTGAGTTCATTTTGGGCTTGGAAAGTCAGGTTTTTCGCAATGGGAACTGTAAAACGCGATCGCAATTGATTAGAATTACTATTCAGAGCGCTGTCGGGGATACGGTCTTCCCGATTACGATGAATCCAATCCAGATCCAGAATAGCTTTACCTAAGCGTTGTTGAATCCCAGCGGAAATCGTCGTCAGTGAATTATCAACTTTGCTCCCAGGTATGGACTCATAACGGGGTGCAAACAGTTCTTCAAAGGTGTCTAGGGGTTGGGGAGCAATCCCAAAATTGTCTTCATGGTCGTATTGCACCCTGACGTTGGTACTTGAAGTTAGTTTAGTTGTAACCTGCGCTCCATAACGGGTTTGTCCCGGTACAAAGCTGATAGTGGCATTATTGGCAAAACCGGTATCAGCAAAGCGATAATAGGCACGACCTTGAATCCCATTGGCAATTTCTCCCTCAGCTTCCAAGCGGTAGGCGTCACCACTAACTTTTCCCACAACATCAGAATCATTAGTGGAATGGGCATATTCTGCGGTTAACTTCCCTTTGTCACCCAAAGCAATCAGCGCATCTGCACCGTAGAGTTGAAAGTCACGTACTCCGTGATTTTCTTGAACATAAGTTGCCCCTATCCAACTTTCCTGGTTAAGTTTGCGGGAAAGGTTATATTGCAAACGACCAGCATAAATATTGCCGTCAGAGTTTTGGTCGTCATATTGGTAGCTAACAATAATCCGACGTACCAACACTTGTCCAGTTTGATCAATATCGGTGCGAAGAATCGGTTCGCGGAATATTAATGTACCGCGATCATAGTCGATTTCATAGTCTGGGCCTCGGTTAAGCTGTTTCCGTTCTAATACAGTCCCAGGACGATTGAGTTCTTCTAACTCGATAAAGACATTTTCGCTACCTGGTTGTAGTAGTCTGCGAGAGAGGAAGTAATAACCACTAGTACCATCGGGAGCAATGGTATCTCTTTGAAACCCTTCTAAGTTGTTGCCATAGAAACCTGTAATTTGTAGGTTTCCTAAGTTGTAGTTAGCTTTAAAACCGTGGAGTTGACGAGTGATAGAAGTAAATTGCTGCGATCGCCGCGCAAATTCTTCTGTGTTGTAGTCACCCCACATGCCATAATCTGGATCAGAGCCGGGGATACGAGCTGAACGCTCAAAACGCAGAAATACACTGTCAATAGAAGGCGCAACTACATCAACTTTTGAGCTATCGCCGTAGACAGGATAGTTTTGCTCACTGAATTGGTAAGTTCTAAACAGGCGATTATCGCAGTTACAATCTTCATTCAAGCTACGAGAACTGTTGTATGCACCTGTAAATAACCATTCCCCGATCGCACCAGTGGCAAATATCGCGGAATTGAAATCTAATTGTGTTCTGTTGTCTTTATCTGGAGGGAGGAAATCACGGAAACTACCGTAATAATTTGTACCTCTAGCACCCAAGCGTAAATCTATGACCCCTGTCACTAAACTCGGACGTAGTGACGTTTCAAATTGCAGTTGAGTAAAGGCTTCTAAATCATTAGCGATCGCACGAATTGTCACAGTTTGCGCTTTTAGCTGCGATCGCAAAATCGCTGTAAATTGCCCAGCTTTCGCCTCCACTTGAAATCCCGGTTCATCGGGTTTGAAGTCTTTCCCAACCAACTCCCCAGCAGTAGGGATCAAAGTGACAACAGCATCATGGTTAGAGCGATTACCACTTGCATCGATGAATTGACCCCGAATTGTCGCCGTAGAACGTCCATCTGCTGGGATACGGGACTCAACTGTTTCTAAAGTTAGTTTTTGTGGCGCTCCCCGAACTGCGACTTGCACTGTTACAGGAGGTTCTGTTCCGCCAACAGCTTGTGCAGAGATGGTGTTTGCACCTTCTTTTAACGAGACACCATACCATGTCTGCGTTACCAAGTTAGTAGTGGCATCAGTTTCCGTCCGTCCCACTAAAGAAGGGTCTACCAACGCCCCATTTACCCGCAATTCCACTTGACTACCAGCGGGGAACTGTACAATTACCGTACTAGCTTGTACATCTACAACACTGTCAGCCGTCGGAGTCAAAATTTTGATTGCTGTAGAGATAGGGATAGTGGGGGAAACGGGAAGATTTTCATTCACCCCTTCCGTTTTCTCCGTGTCCTCTACTCCTGCTATTTTGCGTAAGCCTCTAGGCAAATCGACAGAAGTTGCTGGTTGAAATGGTTGTATTTCTGTTGGAGAAGCTTCAATCTGTGTTTCTGTGTCTTCGCGTGCTGCTATTTTACGTAAGCCTCTGGGCAAATCAACAGAAGTTGGTGGTTGAAATGGTTGTATTTCCGTTTCACTTGGCTGGATATCTGGAATTGAAGTATGAGTAACTGGTGCTGAAGAAGTTAAGGGAAGTTCGAGGGGTGAAAGTTGCTTGTCAGAACTTCCCAAAACATGGGGAGAATTCAAAGCCTCTCCCTTTTGAGAACTTGAAAAGTCAGGATCTTCTACACCCTTGTCTACCTGCGAAGGAGAATCGGGGAAAAGTAGTTTTTCGCTAGTGATTTCAGCTTTGGCGATCGCAGGATATAAAACAAGGCTGAGAGCCATTACTGGCATCGCCCCCATCAATCTCAGGTTAAATGTAGTTGTACAGTGCAGTCTGGGTTTCATTTCTTCACTGACTCCTGAAATGTGGGGGTGACAGCGAAGTTCATACGTACCAAGCCACCCGGTTCTAAATGCACCAAGCGAGATTGGCTATTGCGTTCGCGGAATTTTTCGTTACGAGCTAGGGCGTAACCGGGTACACTGCTGAGGTCTAATACACCTGTGTGGTATCCAGGTAAAGCATTAGCTAAGGAGAACAAACCATTCGGATCTGTAGTGATGCGGTTCCCGTCTTCTAGAAAAATCACCGCATTTGGTACTCCAGGCTCACCACGCTGTTGTTCACCATCAAAGTTTTTATCAACAAACACCCGACCGATAATCGTGCCACAATCAGAAACGATTCCTGGACGAATATTCAACTGGTGGGTTGCTGGCCCATCCTTGGTGCTAAAACTGTTATCAGCTCGTTGGCCATTAACGATCGCACTATTACGACCATTTCCACGCAGTGAATCGGCTGTGAGTTGAGCAGCGTAAGCAATATTCAGAACTTTCTCTGTGGGAATCGTTACGTCTGTGCGGAATGTCACTGTGTTTCCATTGCGTTCTGAGGTGATAGTGACTGGTTGACCATCCAATTCTCCCCGCACAGATTTCGGCAAGAAATTGAATCCTAAAGGTAGATTGTCGGTGACAAATATATTATTCAAACCAGCATCAGCGAGATTTTTCACCGACAGGCGGTAGATTACGGTATCTCCAGGTTCAGCAGCAGCGCGATCGCCTGTTTTGATAATCTGTAACTGATTGGCTTGACACAAATTTGTGGTAAATTCAAAGGCTAATAAGTCCAGTCCCACAACTTCTGCATTGGGAACTAAAACAACTGTTTGCTCTACCCTGGTTTCGCCTGTGAGACTAATTGGTTGACCATCTAGAGAAGTAGCAACATATCGGACGATACCATTACCTTGTGTACCACTACTAGCAAGGATTTCAATCTTGACCCGCCGCTGTTTGTAGATAGAATTTGGTGGTGGATTAACTACAAAAATGTAGGTTCTACCTGGATCAGTTTGACCCTTATTCGGATCAAGTAAAAAATTGTAGACACCCGCAGGGTTATTCGTCACGAAGTAAGGGTTACTATTCTCGATATTTGGCGATTTACCACCAGGAATGTTGTTATTAGGAATATCTGGTAACTCTGTTCGAGTCAGAGAAACCAAACTGCCCAACTCTGTCCCCGTTGGATCACTAGAGTTAGGTTCATATACCCCAACAGAAAAACCTGTATAGTCAGGTAAAATTGTGCCAGCACAACCTAAAATCCGCCCTAATGGGTCAACTAATGGGCTAGGACTAACATTGATCTGACTAGAACTGCCTTGATATTGATAATTACTGCTGGAATCTGTATAAGTATAAGTAGCTTGGTTTATTAATGGCAAAGACGCAACCAGATTGTTAGTCTGTTGCGCGATCGCTGGTATAGGTATAGTAGTATGCAAAAAACTTCCCAGAAGAAGAGTAGCTGTTAACCGTCGCCACCATCTACTGCTAGAAGTAATTTGCTTTTGGTTTTGAGGATGGCTCACTCTACACATCTCCTCTGAAATGTCAAGCTTGTTGTTAATAAAAGCACTTATTTGTGGAAATCCAGTTAAGCCAAATCTCGTTTCCAGGTTTCGCCTAGAAACGCTTCTTTATCGAGTCAGGAAATTCGTCTCCCTTCGTCTCCATCAGCGCACTTGGGTTTGATAAGTCGCCTTAACTGTTGTCTTGGCTGCAAGTGATGGAATCTGTAAACGGATGTGGGTGTAGGCAATGGCTGGGGCTGGTTTTGTTTCCACTTTCCCACCAGGAAGAGTAACTTTAACAGTGGGATTTTCGACAAAGCTACGCCCGCCATCAATGCTGTAAATGACTTTGGCATTGTTGGCGACATTGGTAGAATTCAGCACGTAGACCATTCCTTTCGGAATCGGTTGATTGAGAATTAGATTTTTAACTGGGCGATCGCTCTTATTTTCGCCACTCAAGGTATATCGCAACACATCTCCTGGTCGCACCACAACTTGACCTTTCAAAGGTTCCCATTTCTGGCTTTGCTTACCCTGCTGATCCTGTGCCACCACTTGCTTTTCTGCTTCTAAACGCAATTGAATTTGCCCTTGAGTTTTGATATTCTGAGCAACAGCACTTCCTGAATGCCATACATTTGCGATTCCCGGAATTTGACCGACAAATGGAACTGTAATAATGAGTGCGATCGCTCCTAAACCTGCAAGAGAAACACGCTGCATATAAATCACCTCAAAAAACTTCCAGAATGTTGATTGTTGACTTATCTTTCCCTGCTTTTGCTAAGAAAGAGTCACTCCTCTCTTTACTTCCTATTTAGGGATTGGGGATAAGGTCAACTGGTTGCAGCGATCGTGCAATCTTTTCTCTACGAGACGCTACGCGAACGACAAAGCTCAGTGACCACGCCAATGAGTTTGCAAACATCAGAGTCCCCAATCCCAACGAATTAGTTAACCTTACGTCGGAAGCTGAATGTTCTCTGCTGACCTGGGGCTACCTGACCGGTGACACTATTGACATATCTAGTCACATCTGTAGTTACAGTTGTTCCAGTCTGGTCACTACCAGAGTTAGTAGCAGGATTACCGTTGAAGAATTGAATATTACCGTTGGGGTCAGTAGCTGAACCAATGATGTTGCTGGTATCAATTTGGCCGTTATTATCTTGGTCTAACGCCCAGTTATTAGGAAGTGTGACACCATTTTCATTAATCACCACATTGCTGGCGTTTAAGATGATGTTACCGTTACCAGATTGTGGCTCAGAAATGTTACTGTACTGAATCTGATACTCAATAATGTTTCCAGGTACAGGACTCTTAGGAGTATCGCTGAGTTGACCATCAGCCCCTGCCACTGGCTGTCCATTTTGGTCTAGGATTCTTGACAGTTTCCGCAGTTTTAAGAAGCCAGTATATACACGGTCAATCGTCGTGTTGCGAACAGTTTCTGCACCTAAACCAGCAGTAGCATCATCCACAAAGGCAGTAATTGGCACTGGGAAACCTCTGTCAATATCTGTGGATAACTGAGTATTAGCAGGTAAATCAATTTCCACACCGTAGTTGATATTAGTGCCAGCAGCCACGTTAGGAATGGTAATGTATTCAGTTATGGCATCAATAGCTGATTGATCACCCGCCGTAGCAGGATCACGATCTATATCAAAGAGAAAATTCGTGCCATTCCAAACATAGGATCTAGATTCAGAACCGTAGGTAATGGTGACTAACGTACCTGTGGGTAAGTCTGCATTATTTCCCGCAGGTGTATTACTTGCAGGTGGTATAGGTACTAGAGAATAATTACTAGCATTAGCACCACTATTTCTGATGGTGTTTGTAAAGCCTACTGGTTGTGGGTTAAGCCTGGTTCCCGGTACTGTACCTGCTGGGACTAGAGAAGATTTGTTAGTAAAGTCATCATTGGTTCCACCAGATGGGCCGATGGCATTGGGCGCATTAATTGGGCCATTGAGAATTGCTGAAGCTACAGCAACTTCCACCGTAAAGATGTTAGCTTCACCACCATCACCAACACCAGTGTTATCGTTGTTGCCATCAACTCCTGTTTCTGGAGTACCTGGGTTGTTAATAAAACCATCATCAACAACCAAAGTCTCTGGGATACCATCATTATTAATATCTGTACCTGGAAATGGTGTCATGTTACCCACTTGTCCACCGAAGTTACTGGGATTTTGATCACCAGATTCATCGTATACAGGGAAGGTATTGCCAGGGGTTTGACCAAACAATTGAGCGATGTTAGCAACAATTAAGGGTGATGTTGCACCAGATTCTACTGTTAATTGAATGAAGAAACCAGTAACTGTTTGATTAGGTGCAACTGATGTAACGGTAGCAGGATTATTGACAAAACCAACGCGCGTAACTGTAGCAAGGTTAGTTGGTACTGTTGTTGTCCATGCTGCGTCATTGGCATTAGTACCAATTGGAGATGTGGTGTAGACTGCTATCCACCCAGCAGGCGGAGTGACTGAAACTAAATCTGTACCTGTGGGAATGGCATCTGAAACTAAGATGCGTGGAACAGTTGAACCGTCAAGGTTGATGTTTCTACCTTCCAATGCGGCGGGGGTAATTCCCCGTCCTGTAGGATCATTACCTTCAACTCGCAAACTCAACCCATAAGTTAAGGTGTCATCTGTAATTGAGTTGGCTGTATTATTGTTGTTGTAAGCAGTGCGTGTCTTAAGAACAGTAGCTAAAGAATAGCTTTGAACAACTCCACCAATTCTCACATCGGTAGATGTATCACTAGCTTCCCTAGTACCGTTAACTGGAGCGCCAGCTACTTCATTGATGAGGCTACCGTCAGCGTTATCTACAGTGTAAACGTCACCACCATCAGGATTCCGCAAGACGTTTTGAGCGTTGGCAGGAGTATTACCAAGCCTAACAGTAATTGTGTCACCGTTTTGAGCGCCTGGTTGGACGGTAACTGGTACTCTGACTAAAACTTGACCACCTACAGGAATGTTTGGTACAACCACATCAGCTGTGATGTTAGTCCAGGTTACACCATTGTCAATACTGTATTGCAGGTTATTGGGTGTGCCACCGTTTGGTAAGGTTCCTGATACTGTAGCTGGCCCCGTTGTTGTGGCTAAGTTGGGTATACGGAAGCCGGTGGGGTCGTTACCAACGTTAGTGATAGTGTAATTGAAGATTAATGAATCATTAACTTCGACGTTGCCACCGTTACTATCTACTACACCAGTAGATTCAACTGTGATACCAGCAACTTCTGCCACTGTAACAGTGACGGTGTTAGAAGTTGTATTAATAGGAGTTCCTGGATTGTTAGGATCTTCGTAGGTAGCAGTTGCTGTGTTGCTGATGGATTGACCAGCAGCTGTACCGTCAGCTAGTACAGGTGCAATAAATTGGAAAAGGCTACCAGTTAATAATGCTGTTGCTACTAGAGATTGGTAAGGCTTACGCTGCTTGTTGACAGATTTGTTTCGGTTTACCATAAAAGTAGTTTGTTTGTTTGCTGAACTTGTATCTTGGATTTTGAGACAGGATAAAGTTCGGCAATTCCTTAAAGAATTACCGAATATAGCTGCCCAAAACTTCAACGTTTCGGGAATGCATATTTAAGGAGTGAAATGATTGACACTCCTTGAAAATTATATTGAGGCAATAACCAGAAATAACTTGTCTACTTGTTTTATGCTTACCCTTGAGACTCAAGGCTGGCAATCGCAAATATGTGTAATTTATTACTGTATTTTGCTAAGTTGTTCATGTAAATAGCAATGTAGCTTTTAAAGCTCAAAAAATCTTCCGTATAAATAAGTAACTTGTCTAGCTATTAATGAGTGCATCAAAGTTGAAAAGGTAACTTTATTTTGGCAACACACATAGAAATTTTAGTGGTTTAACTCAGGTGCTAAAAACACTAAAACTTATATCTGAAAACACTTTTGCGTCTTTTTCATCAGAAAGACATACTGCTCAATAGAGTCGTTTAGATAAAAAAATTGAAAGTTAACTAGTTGATCTAGATTACTTAAATGAGATAGTAATTTAAATAAATGCAAATTCATCATAACCAAAATGCAATTTAATCATATTATTTAGCAGTGTTAATGCTGAGTAGTTTAAGCTGTTTTCTTTTTTTATAACATTCGACGCATAAGTGTAAATACTAAATGTAGGGATTACTGATGTTAAAGTTTTACAATAATCATTCCTTTCAATACTAAACATACCCGACAAAATTTGTCGGGTATGTTTGACTGGTATTTTTACTCGTGTTACTATCAGGCGACAGCCGACAGACAAACAGGGAAAGCTAGTTTATGACTCAGGCAATCAAAACCCAAACCCAAACCCAAAGCAGCACTGCCTACTTTCAAGCCTTAAAGTGTAAAGAATGTGGTGCCGAATATGAACTCAAAGCCAGCAATGTTTGTGAGTTATGTTTTGGGCCGTTAGAGGTCAAGTATGACTACAGCGCCCTACGTCTGACTGTCACTCGTGAAACAATTCAAGCTGGGCCCAACTCCATTTGGCGCTACCGTCCCTTTTTGCCTGTCGCAACTGACAATGTTATAGATGTGGGAACGGGTATGACTCCCTTGGTTCGTTCCCATCGTCTTGCCCGTCGCCTGGGTCTAAATAAGCTTTATATAAAAAATGATGCCGTGAATATGCCCACCCTGAGCTTTAAGGATCGGGTGGTATCAGTTGCTCTATCGAGGGCGCGAGAGTTGGGCTTTACTACTGTTTCTTGCGCTAGCACTGGTAACTTGGCAAATTCTACAGCTGCGATCGCATCTCACGCCGGTTTAGACTGTTGTGTGTTCATCCCCGCAGATTTAGAAGCCGGTAAAATTCTCGGTAGCTTGATTTACAGTCCCACCCTGATGGCAGTTAAGGGCAACTACGATCAGGTAAATCGCCTCTGTTCAGAAGTTGCTAATACACATGGATGGGGTTTTGTCAATATTAATCTACGTCCTTATTACTCTGAAGGTTCCAAGACGTTAGGTTTTGAAGTTGCGGAACAACTAGGCTGGGAACTACCGGATCATGTTGTTGCTCCCTTGGCATCTGGTTCACTATTTACCAAAATTTATAAGGGTTTCCAAGAATTTGTAGAAGTTGGTTTAGTAGAAAACAAGAGCGTTCGTTTCAGTGGCGCTCAAGCTGAAGGTTGTTCACCCATCGCCCAAGCCTTTAAAGAAGGACGCGACTTTATTAAGCCAGTAAAACCGAATACAATTGCTAAATCGCTGGCGATCGGCAACCCAGCAGACGGCATTTATGCTGTAGAGTTAGCTCAAAAGACTGGTGGTAACATTGAATCAGTTAATGATGCAGAAATTATTGATGGCATCAAACTGCTGGCAGAAACCGAAGGCATCTTCACAGAAACAGCTGGTGGTACAACTGTGGCCGTGCTGAAAAAACTGGTAGAAGCTGGCAAGATTGATCCAGATGAAACAACCGTGATTTACATCACAGGCAATGGTCTGAAAACCCAAGAAGCAATCCAAGGCTACGTTGGTGAACCCTTGACTATTGACGCCAAACTCGATAGTTTTGAACGTGCGCTAGAGCGATCGCGTACTCTTGATCGCTTGGAATGGCAACAAGTCCTCGTTTAGTTAGGAGTTATGAGTTATGAGTTTTTTTATTCATAACTCTTTACTCTTAACTTTATTCCTAACTCCTCACTCTTAATTCCTCACTTTTTACTTCTATGGCTGTAAAAGTTTTAGTTCCTACGACTCTTCAAAGTTTTACCAATAATCAAGCTACTCTAGAATCCAGTGGTAGCACCATTGCAGAATTGTTGGAATCCTTAGAAAAAAGCTTTCCTGGAATTAAATCGCGCTTATGCGATGAAGAAGGTAAACTACGTCGGTTTGTAAATTTTTACGTCGATAGCGAAGATATCCGTCATTTAGATGGTATAAACACAACTCTTAAAGATGGTGATGAAGTAAGTATTGTCCCAGCTGTTGCAGGTGGTTAATACAGAGAAGACTCATTGAAGGAGGCAGGAGGCAGGAGGTTTTTTCGCTTATAGGATTCAAAACCCTCCTGAAAAAGAGCCACAAAACTAGAATTTTTGGAGTTCTTGTCTTAAACCCAAGACCCTATCTATGGTCGCGGGCTGTTACAGATAGCGCAGCGGTAGCTCAGGAAAGGAGCGTCGGGCAGTTTTCCTCCTGCCTCCTTCGATAAAGTAGAAGCATGACCTCGTTCCCAGTCTCCGACGACTGGGAATGCCTATTAAGAGGCTCCGCTTACCTTACTCAAGGGCAAATAATGATGTCCGTTGAGTTTTTGCGATCGCACCAGCAGAATCCAGGTTTAACCCTTTCCCTTTGACCTTTACCGAATGGCACTAAGTACTGCAAATATTCGGTTGGGTTACCTGAAAATAGCTGTAAATTATGTTTTGACGATCGCTGGAGTAATGTTACCAATATAAGTACTGAGCGATCGCGCCGTTTGCACTAAGAAATTATTGGGATCTACAAGACACGGACTAAAAGCCAAGACTTCCTCTAAAGGAACTGCTACAACTTGTCCATTTTGCCAAGCTACCATCTGTGCAGATTGTCCATCGGCTAATAAATCTACCGCAGCTTTACCAAAAGCAGTGGCTACCAAACGGTCTAAAGCTGAAGGAATACCACCTCGTTGGATATGTCCTAAAACAGAAACCCGAATATCAATTTGATCGTTACTGCAACGGCGAATTTCATCGGCAATATATTGACCCATACCACAGGATGGCTTTTGGCATGATGAATAGTTAGATGAATCGGCTGCTATTTGAACGCCTTCCGCTACGACTACAATTGCAAATCTGCGTCCCCAGCGATCGCGTAATTCTGCCAAATGTTCGCACACACCTTTAATTGTGTAGGGAATTTCGGGAATCAAAATCACATCCGCACCACCTGCAATGCCAGAGTGCAGTGCTAAGTGACCTGCTTTCCGTCCCATAACTTCGACAATCATCACGCGATCGTGACTAGCAGCCGTAAATGTCAAACGATTTAGAGCATCAACAATTGTGTTGACCGCAGTATCAAACCCAACTACTCTTTCCGTCTTGCCTACATCATTATCAATTGTTTTCGGAATGGCGATGAACTGCCAGTTCCCTTTGCTTTGCAGTTCGTTGAGAATTGCTAAACTGCCATCTCCACCAATACCAATCAAGGCAGCTAGTTCTAAAGCATGATAGCCTGCAACAATCTCGTCAACATGAGCCAGAGTATCTCCTTTGTTAATGCTACCCAGAATTGTGCCTCCCATATTTAACAAGGGGTCAATACCACGTAGGTCTAGACCATGTATGCTCAGAGGAATTGCCTTTTTCTCTAAAAGCCCTCTAGTCGCATAAGGAATACCCACTACCTGCCAGTTATATGTAAGAGTAGCGTGGTTTACAACTGCCCGAATTACAGCATTGAGTCCAGGACAGTCGCCACCACTGGTAAGAATGCCAAGTCGTTTTTGCATGGTCATGACTCCTCAACAAGAAACAAAGGAAGGAGGCAGAGGGTAGGAGGATTGAAGGAGGCAGGATAGCGCAGCGTTAGCGAGTCCGCGAGCGTCGGGCAGTTTTCCTCCTGCCTCCTGCCCTCTGCCTCCAACATCCTCGATAAAGAATACTGCCCTCTGTCTCACTTTTTAACCCTGTTTCGGCTGTATGTTGAAGTTAATCTAAAAAGCTGAGGAAGTTGTGAGGATCTAACTTAGGTATTATGCATCATTAGTTATCAGCTATTAAGATTGATAACTAAGCGGAAATTTAGATATTACTCCCGAAATATAATCTTCCCTCTGTGTCTGGAGTGTGATTAATTGTACCTTCATCCAACAACGCCGAAAATTCACTTAACTGTCATCACAAGTTTCTCAAATTGTTCTTCTATCATCTTAACTGTGAGACTCGGAACATCCTGAAGAGACAAGAGGCTCAAACCATGAATTCAGCATTTGCTGTTAAAATTAACAACACGGCAAAAACACCCTCAGCAACTCACAGTGATCAGCGCTTTAAGATGCTGGATGCAACTATAAAACGCTATCAGTATCAACAGGATGCACTCATTGAGATATTGCATAAAGCGCAAGAACTTTTTGGCTATTTAGAAAACGATGTATTAATTTACGTTGCTCATAGTCTCAAACTGCCACCTAGCCGAGTTTATGGCGTTGCTACGTTCTACCATTTGTTTTCACTTGCTCCTAGTGGTGTACATATCTGTGTAGTGTGTACAGGTACAGCTTGTTACGTCAAAGGCGCTCCAGCTATCCTGACAAATTTAGAAAAATCTGTCCACATTCACGCTGGTGAAACTTCAGCAGATGGTCAAATTTCACTGCTAACAGCAAGATGTTTGGGTGCTTGTGGAATTGCACCTGCTGTAGTATTTGATGGCACTGTTTTAGGCAATCAAACTGCTGAATCAGTCCTTGATTGCATCAAAGGATGGTTGCAAGATGGATCTACCTGAATTAATTGAAATTGCCCAAAAAGAACGTGCTTCAGAGAAACTTGTGCAAATTCGCTGTTGTGTTGCCGCTGGTTGTCTGTCTGCGAATTCCCAAGTCGTCAAACAGCGTCTAGAAGAGGCTGTAACAGCAGAGAATTTGACAGAAAAAGTAGAAGTTCGTGGCGTTGGCTGTATGCGTTTATGCTGTCAAGGGCCATTAGTACAGGTGGAGAAACTGGGGACTGGGGATTGGGTACTGGGGACTGGGGAGGACTCTAGGCAATCTCCACATAGCAAATTGTATGAGAAAGTCACACCTGATCATGCACCATCAATTATCACCGCTATCAATGGAGGAGAGACAACAGTCCAACAGGGTGATTTAACACATCCATTTTTTACATCCCAGATGCCAATTGTTTTAGAAAACAGTGGCAAAGTCGATCCAGAACGCATTCAATCTTATATTGCTGCCAACGGTTATCAAGCGCTTTACCATGTCTTGCGGGAGATGACTCCTAGCGAAGTAGTAGATACTGTTACCCGCAGCGGTTTACGGGGACGTGGTGGTGCTGGTTATCCTACAGGTTTGAAATGGGCAACAGTTGCCAAAGCAAAAAGTGATGCCTACGGCGAGCAAAGCGATCGCAAATTTGTAATCTGCAATGCTGATGAGGGAGATCCAGGGGCGTTTATGGATCGTAGTGTACTAGAAAGTGATCCTCATCGCGTTTTGGAAGGAATGGCGATCGCAGCATACTCTATCGGCGCAAACCAAGGCTACATTTACATTCGGGCAGAATATCCTATTGCCATTAATCGTCTGCAAATTGCCATTCGTCAAGCACAACGCCTTGGCATTCTAGGCACGCAAGTTTTCGACTCTCACTTTGATTTTAAAATTGATATTCGTATCGGTGCTGGTGCTTATGTCTGTGGTGAAGAAACCGCTTTAATGGCTTCTATTGAAGGTAAACGCGGTACTCCTCATCCCCGTCCGCCTTATCCTGCTGAGTCTGGTTTATGGGGCTATCCAACCTTAATTAATAACGTTGAAACTTACGCCAATATTGCACCCATTATTCGCAAAGGTGCTGAATGGTTTGCTAATATTGGCACTCAAAAGAGCAAAGGTACAAAGGTTTTCGCTCTAGCTGGCAAAATCCGTAACACAGGTTTAATAGAAGTACCGATGGGAACTTCACTGCGGCAAATTGTGGAAGCAATGGGCGGTGGCGTACCAGATGGTGGTGTGGTAAAAGCAGTCCAAACTGGTGGCCCTTCTGGGGGATGTATTCCAGCAGCAGCTTTTGATAGTCCGGTAGATTATGAATCACTCACTCAACTGGGTTCGATGATGGGTTCCGGTGGGATGATTGTTATGGATGAAACTACCAACATGGTGGATGTCGCCCGCTTCTTCATGGAATTTTGCATGGACGAATCGTGTGGTAAATGCATTCCCTGTCGAGTCGGGACGGTGCAGTTATATAAATTGTTGGCGAAGATTAGTGAAGGTAAGGCATCCTTTGCTGATTTGGAATTGCTGGAAGAACTATGTGACATGGTAAAACATACTAGCTTGTGTGGTCTTGGTCAATCTGCACCCAATCCAGTATTTAGTACCTTGCGTTACTTCCGTGATGAGTATTTGGCTTTGATTAGTCATTAGTCATTGGTCATTTGTCATTTGTCATTTGTCATTTGTATTTATAAAAGACCAATAACTGGAAAAAATGTGCAATTTGAAAGTACATTAGCGTTACCAGGAATCAATAAGAGATGGTTGTAAAAACTTTAACAATTAATGAACAATTAATTAGCGCTCGTGAGGAGGAGACTATTCTCCAAGCGGCGCAGGATGCGGGAATTCATATTCCGACTTTGTGTCATCTAGAAGGAGTTGAAGATGTTGGCGCTTGTCGGCTTTGTTTAGTAGAAATTGCTGGTAGTAATAAACTTCAACCTGCTTGTGTGACAAAAGTTACTGAGGGTATGGAAGTTGAGACAAATAGCGATCGCTTGCAAAAATATCGTCGCACAATCATAGAAATGCTATTTGCTGAAGGCAATCACATTTGCTCGGTTTGCGTAGCTAATGGTAATTGCGAATTGCAAGACTTGGCCATTGAGATGGGTATGGATCATGTGCGTTTGGATTACCATTTCCCCGATCGCAAAGTCGATGTTTCTCACGATCGCTTCGGTGTTGACCATAACCGTTGTGTTCTTTGCACTCGTTGCATCCGTGTTTGTGACGAAATTGAAGGAGCGCACACTTGGGATATGGCGGGTAGGGGGACAAACTCTCATGTAATCACTGATTTGAATCAGCCTTGGGGAACTTCAGATACTTGTACTTCCTGTGGGAAATGCGTTAATGCTTGCCCTACAGGTGCGCTTTTTAACAAAGGCTCAAGCGTCGGAGAAATGAAACGCGTAGACACAAAGTGGCTTGTCGCAAGACATCGCACCAAACTTGATTTCCTAGTCACAGCACGCCAGAAGTAGCAATGGCTTGTTTAGCTACCAATCATGAATTTGCACAACGAGGTAAATCTAATGTTACGCCGTCTCTTAAAATTTTTTTGGTGGCTCCTATTGCTAGCAATATTAACAATATATATATACCTGGGTTTAGCAACATTCACATCTCAACAGGTGATTGCTACTGTTATTCAATTAGACGATGCGCCAGGAGAAATCGTTTATCGCTCACAGCAAAAATTAAATGATGAATTAGGAAATTATTGGCAGGTTGTCTTGTTTAAGCGAGTTCATTCTAATAGCAATAAAATATCGTCAATAAGTCTCCGGTTGGTGGGATTTCCTGGTTCTCAGGAACTAGCCCATCCCTTACCTCTGAAAATTACTAGTGATACAGGTAAAGTATTTACTGCTCCTGATATTTTCCTAGATGAAGCACCAGCACCAACTATCGGTCAGTATGACTTCAAGAATGTTTTGCCTCAATTACCAACTGAAAATTTGTTAATTGGCATACCTGTAGATAGACAAAACTTCATTAATCTTTCAATACCTCAATATATCGTGCAGGAATGGCAAGAAGTTGCACTAAAGTCTTGAGTTATAAGGTCAAATTTCATCTCTATAGCAATCCGATTTGATTTCTGAATCACTCGTAGAGGTAAGGGACTGGGGATTAGGGACTGGGGACTGGGAAGAAGGAATAAAGGTGTACTGAGTTTTGTTCAAAAATCAAATATGAGTCCTATATCACCCTCAAAAAAAAGAAAATGGCTCGTTTAAAATTAGCAACGGTTTGGCTAGGCGGCTGTTCTGGTTGTCACATGTCTTTTCTCGATTTGGATGAATGGCTGATTGATTTAGCAGGACAGGTAGATTTAGTTTATAGTCCCTTCGCTGATACCAAAGAATATCCTCAAGGGGTAGATGTGGTGTTAGTTGAAGGTGCAGTAGCCAATGAAGATCACTTGGAAACGATTCGGAAGGTGAGAGAGCGATCGCACATTCTTGTCTCCTTTGGCGATTGTGCTGTCACTGGTAATGTTACTGCTTTACGTAATCCTTTAGGTAGTGCCGAACCTGTTCTTCAGCGTTGTTACATCGAAGCTGTGGATATTCACGCCACAATTCCTCATGAGCCTGGTATTGTACCAACCCTACTAGATCGGGTAATACCAGTGCATACAGTAGTTCCAGTTGATATTTATTTGCCAGGTTGTCCACCTGATGCAACTCGGATTAAAGCAGTGTTAGAGCCACTTTTAAGGGGAGAAAAACCACAATTAGCAGGACGTGAGTTTATCAAGTTTGGTTAACTTCACAAGTTACTCAAATTCTTTATCTAAGTTGAAAGTGAGGCAATTGTAAAACAAATTTATAAACAATTATGGCAGTTAATTATCGGGAAAGAATCATTGCTCTTTGGACAGTATTTCTACTAGGAACACTGTTTCATACACAGCTGAATTTAATACCGCTTTTTCATAGTTTACCTGTTGTCGAATCTCAACCAGCCAAAACCATCAATGATATTTCTGGAATTATGTGGCTGATGTTAGGTTTTTTTGTGCTGCCAATGTTGGCAATTATTGCTACTACTTTTACCGATTCAAAACGTTATCGAGTTATGCATTTTGGCTTAACTATCTTTTACAGCATTATGAACTTACTACACGTGATTTTAGATTTATTTGTCCAGCCACTTCTCTGGTATCAGATAGCCTTGATGGTCTTGTTATTCTTCGTGGGTTTATTATTAAACATTACTGCTTATCAATGGATGCGACTGCATAACAGGGCTAATAGATCACAAGGAAATTTAGAAAGCTCACATTTTTAGCTTTTATTAAACCCGTATAGCATTAGCTTTATAGCAGGAGGCAGGAGGCAGAAGGCAGGAGGTAAAAGTATTACTATTCCTAGCCTTGGGGTTTTCAAAATGTCCTAACCTATGTGGCTACGGCTTTATTAGAAATTTGGAGAGCATTATGTTGAAAGCATCTGACATTATGACTAAAGATGTTGCTACGATTCGTAGTTCCGCAACAGTGGCGGAAGCAGTCAAACTCTTAAGAACAAGGGACTGGAAAGCGCTGGTTGTAGATCGTCGCCATGAACAAGACGCCTACGGCATGATTACTGAAAAGGATATTGTCTATAAAGTGATTGCTTATGGTAAAGATCCCTGTAGTGTGCGTGTTCATGAAGTGATGACTAAGCCTTGTATCGTCGTCAATCCTGACCTTGGCTTAGAATACATAGCACGATTATTTGCTGACCATAATTTGCAGAGAGCGCCTGTTATTCAGGGCGAACTACTGGGTATCATTTCCCTTGTTGACATTCTAGCTAATAGTAGTTTTCTTGAGCAACCTCATACTATCTTATTAGAACAACAGCTTCAGGACGAAATTAAAAAAGCTCGTGTTATTTGCGATCAAAAAGGCATCCGTTCAGAAGAATGTGCTGCTGCTTGGGATGCGATCGAGGAATTACAAGCCGAGATAGCACATCAACGAGCAGAGAAAGTCGTGAAAACAGCCCTTGAAGAATATTGCGATGAATATCCAGAAGCTAAAGAAATTTATGAGAATTGGTGTAGTGGTTGACCGAATTTTAGATTTTTAATTTTTAATTTTTAATTTTTAATTAAAACTGGTCAATCTAAAATCCAAAATTAAGATAGTCATGAAAAAGATTATTATCGATCCGGTTACACGAATTGAAGGACATGCCAAAATATCTATTTACTTGGATGATACAGGACAAGTGAGCGATGCTCGCTTTCATGTCACAGAATTTCGTGGTTTTGAAAAGTTTTGTGAAGGTCGCCCGCTTTGGGAAATGCCAGGAATTACGGCGCGGATTTGTGGGATTTGTCCGGTGAGTCATTTATTAGCATCAGCAAAGGCAGGCGATCGCATCCTTGCTGTTACAATTCCCAAAGCTGCGGAAAAATTGCGCCGTTTGATGAATTTGGGACAAATTATCCAATCCCACGCCCTGAGTTTCTTCCACCTCAGCGCCCCAGATTTATTATTAGGGATGGATAGCGACCCTCAAAAACGCAATGTATTTGGCTTAATTGCAGCTGAACCAGAATTAGCGCGTGGCGGAATCCGCTTACGTCAATTTGGACAAGAAATTATTGAACAATTGGGAGGGCGAAAAATACATCCATCATGGGCGGTTCCTGGTGGTGTCCGTGAACCCTTATCGCAAGAAGGACGCACCCATATTCAGAACCGCATTCCAGAAGTACGCAGCACAATATTAGATGCACTGGGTAGATTTAAAGGCTTACTCAATGATTATCAAAAAGAAGTGCAAATCTTTGGGAATTTTCCTAGCTTATTTATGGGTTTAGTTACTCCTGATGGTTTGTGGGAGAACTACGACGGACATATTCGTTTTGTAGATAGCGCTGGAAATATTATTGCTGATAAACTCGATCCAATTCATTATCAAGAATTTATTGGTGAAGCAGTTCAACCAGATTCTTATTTAAAGTCTCCTTACTATCGTCCTTTAGGTTATCCTGACCAGAGCGACCATTGTCGTTTAGATAGTGGTATTTATCGGGTGGGGCCGCTAGCACGTCTGAATATTTGCAGTCATATTGGTACACCTTTAGCTGATACAGAATTGAGAGAATTTAGAGACAGAGGTAAAGGCACTGCTACCTCATCATTTTTCTATCACTATGCCCGGTTGATTGAAATTTTAGCTTGCATTGAACGCATAGAAATTATTATAAATGACCCAGATTTAATGTCTAAAAAATTGCGTGCTGATGCTGGCATTAATCAATTAGAAGGAGTGGGTGTAAGTGAAGCACCACGTGGGACATTATTTCACCATTATCAAGTTGATGAGAATGGCTTACTTCAGAAAGTAAATTTAGTAATTGCCACAGGTCAAAACAATCTAGCAATGAATCGTACAGTCGCGCAAATTGCCCGACATTTTATTCACAGTTCAGAAATTTCTGAAGGAATGTTAAACCGTGTTGAGGCAGGAATCAGGGCTTTTGACCCTTGTTTGAGTTGTTCAACTCATGCGGCAGGACAAATGCCTTTACATATTCAATTAATTGGGAAAGATGGAAATATTGTAAATGAAGTTTGCCGAGATTAATCTATTCTGAATTCTGGATTCTGAATTCTGACTTCTGAATTCTGAATTCTGACTTCTGAATTCTGGATTCTGACTTCTGAATTCTGAATTCTGAACTCTTGTTTGAAAACAACACAGCCTCAAAAGTTCTCTCGTAACATTTAACATTTCTTCTTCTGTGATTTCCATTCCAAAATGCAAATCTATCGGGCGCGATAATGCCTAATGCTAGAATAATAGAAGCATGAAAGCGTGAATACAAAACTCCTCATTTCTCCTCAAGAACTCACGTCGCTGTCAGCAGAAAAATCGTTACAAAGTGTCATTATCGATACGCGAAGCCCCGAAGATTATGCTATCTCTCATATTCCTCAATCCCTAAATATTAGAGATTTTTTCACCTATCTTTTAGAGAATTCCTCCCCAGCAGGATTAAAAGAACTACAAGAGTATTTTGCAGAAATTATGAGCAAGCTGGGAATATCAGGTGCGGAACGGTTAATTGTGTATGAAGATGCCTTAAATAGAGGTTATGGTCAATCTTGTCGAGCAGCTTTCTTACTGAAGTATTTGGGCTGCACTCAGGTATCTATTTTACACGGAGGATATAGAGCATGGCTGACAGAGGGATTACCTACTACCGATGAAGTACCATTACGTGAAAGCAGCATATTTAGATTGCATCCCAATGCTGACATAATGGTGACTACTGCCGAGATGTTGCAAGCAATTGACAATCCAGCAATTATTAAATTAGATGTGCGCGATCGCAATGAATGGCTTGGGTTGAGTTCTTCTCCCTATCATCCTGATTTTTGTCCCCGCAAAGGCAGAATCCCTAACGCTGTATGGTTAGAATGGCATCATCTGATGAATTCCGAATCGGAAATCCCCACGTTGCGATCGCCAGATGAAATCCGAGAAATTTGTCAGTCAGTAGGTATTACTTCAGAGTCCATTGTGTATATTTACTGCTTTAAGGGTTCAAGGGCTGCGAATACATTAATAGCCCTTGAAGAGGCGGGAATTTCTGCCAGAAATTATTTTGGCTCTTGGAATGAATGGTCGCGTGATTTTTCACTACCTATTGATAATACATGTTTCCGGCTCTGAGAAAAAAATTGCCTGCAATATTGACTAATATCAGAATTGCAGGCAGGTTTAAAACAACCATAAAAATGGATGGATGGAATCTTTAACTAACTGGAATAGGTTGACCACTAGACAAAACTAAAGGGAAATTATGGACATTAGGAGCGTGCATTGCATTTATACCCAGATTGGCACGGTTCAGTATATCAGCGTTGGTTCTAATTACTTCACCCCGACTATCTAAGATGGAATGATTAAAGTTTAACCCATTGATGTTAAACGCCATCGAACATACACCCATTGCTGCGAACCAAATACCTATCGTTGGGAATGCTGCTAATAATAAATGGAAAGCACGATGATTTTTACTAGCAAAGATAGGAATCAACAACCGTCCCAAAAAGCTAGAGTGTCCTGATAGGTACTTGTAGGTAAATTTCTTTTGACCTAACTTATATCCGGCATTAATTGATTCATTGTCATCGGTCTTCCGAATGAGTGTTGAAGTCACCAAAGAACCATGTAAAGAACTAAAGAGTGCGCCACTGAATATACCTGCTACACCCAACATGTGAAACGGGTGCATAAGGATATTGTGATCACCTTGGAAAGCCAACATAAAGTGGAAAGTTCCAGTGATTCCCAAAGGTAAACCATCAGAAAAACTACCTTGGCCAATGGGATAAACTAGCAAAACGGAAGTAGCGGCGATGACGGGTGCAGAATAGGCAATTGCTATCCAGGGGCGCATTCCCAAACGATAGCTTAGTTCCCAAAATCGCCCTAGATAGCACCAAATACCAATGAGAAAATGCAGCACAATCAATTGATATGGCCCACCATTGTAGAGCCATTCATCCATTGATGCCGCGTCCCAGATCGGATAAAAGTGCAAACCAATGGCAGCAGAGGTTGGTACAACTGCGGCTGTAATTAAGTTATTACCATCCATCAATGACCCCATGATTGGCTCACGGATGCCATCCATATCTACGCTGGGAGCGGCAATAAAAGCCAAAATAAAACAGATGGTGGCAGCCAACAAAGTGGGAATCGCCAACACACCAAACCAGCCGATGTAAATCCGATTTTCTGTACTAGTAATCCAGCGACAAAAACTATCCCAGAAATCAAAAAAATTAAATTCTCTTTGAGGTTGAACAATGGTACTCATGGTGTGTAGCTCCTAAGTAATTCCAAGTTCAAAAATTTTTCACTACTTTTGGCAGATGCCTATCTATTTTGCTTAATCTATATTTGTTGCTTCGCAAATTTTCAAGCTAATTAATGCAATAGTTGGGCATCTTTATCTTGAAATTAGAAAAAGAATTTGAGGAACTTGTGAGGAAATACAGTGCTGATTACAACTTAAATTTTGTCAAAACTCAGATTCACATACCCGCAAAAAAGCAGGAAGCATCAGGGAACTGGGGGATGTTGCGTCAAAAATCTCAGGCTAACGTGAGCTTTCAATGAACCTCTCCCTACCTTGAACTTTAGTTCAAGTCTGTCCCTCTCCGAGTTGGAGAGGGAAGGTTTTGCGTAATGAAGAGTGCTGAGTTCCAAGTGCTGTACATGGATAGCGGGGCGTTTAGCCCGTGCTGAGTTGACCGCCCACACTATGCGCGGGTATCAACCTTCTCTCTATAAGAAGATTCCGCCCACACTCTTGCGGGGCTTTTACGCCCTGTGCGAAGTACTGAGTACTTCTTAAATTTACTCAGCACTCAGCACTGAGTTGGTCAAACCAAGGAGAGGTATTTTTCAGCTAAGTAGACAGATACTATATGAGCCGTCGAATTCACTTCAGGTTAAGTCAGGGGATGTAAAAACCCCTGGCTAACTTCTGGCTAATTTCGTTGAGATAGGGGTAGTTCATAACAGTATTAATTATTTAAAGCCACGACCAGTATGTGGAACGTGGATCAGTTTTTTTGGCTTGTGAGTGACGTAGATATCAGTTTCCAGTTCTGGCTTTTCTTCTTCCTGCTTCCCAAAAGCACCAGCCTGACTGAGGTCTTGAATCAATTCATCAATCAGGATAGTTGTAACGTGCGCCATGATGAAAATATGCGAGTACTCACGCTTATGACCTTTCACATACAACGTCTCGCTCGATAGAGAATATTTAAAGACAATATCATCATTGGCACGTTTGAAGCGTATAGTAAGTGATAGTGGCGTGTGTCTCACCCACAAATCCTCGCCCAGTTTCTCTTCGAGGGTCTTTAATTGTAAGTATGCATAGATAGCTATATTCTCGGTATAAAGCACCTTATTAACCTGGGCTTCGTAAGAATTTTTTGCCAGATAGTCCCAGAGAAGTATAGCTGAGAAGCCGTTGCGAGAGCCAGCAAATGTAGTATCCTGAGAACCTATATATTCTGGATCGTCGGGTGGACGCAGCTGATATTTTGTCTTGGTCATATAAATCCCACATGGTAGTGGTGCGCCAATCCACTTGTGTCCGCTCATAGCGATGGAGTGGACAAAGGGCAGACGAAAGTCAAAGTTCGGGCCACGCTGCGAGATTTTGCCCATGTTATACGCCATTTCAAGAAATGGCATATAGGCAGCACCGAGCGCAGCATCTACATGGAACCAGTAACCACTGCGAATATCATACTTGGTCGGATCTTCGGGATCATAATATACCTTACGTTCATCAAGACCATATTTTTTTAAAATAGGAAGCAGAGCGTTGCCTGCTGCTTCTACATCGTCATAAGCACCTTTGAATGTGGTGCCGTAGTTAAAGCACACGAGAATCGGATATCCCTTGGCGGCAAAAAACTCGACAAGTTTGCACAGTGATTCCATATCAATCGAGCCAGGGCCATCGTTACCGCCTTGAGATGGCACCTCTTTTGGCCAAGGTTGACCTGGTGCTAGTGGATTTTCCTGGGGATATTTTTCAGTCCCAATCTCGTAAAAATTTTGAATAGCCATCACGCGCATGGCTTTGATAATTGAGTAGTGCGTGTCCTCTGAATAAAATGTAACTGGAGTGTGAGCGTTTGGGTTATTTTCTAAAACGGGTGTCTGCTGATAGATGAGGCGGCGCTCTACTGAGCGTGGCTGACCTGCTAAACTAGCTTGTCTAGCTTCTTCTTCAACGGTAGGGTCATTGAGTAGGAACTTACCAGCTAAATAATCACGTCCGTTCCACAAACCGTATAAGTTACCTTCGGTGCAACCCATTGTTAAAGCATAACCCCAGTAAGACTCTGGATCATTGGGATCGTGGGGCCAACGCGCATTCCACAGCGAGGCGTAATAATCTAATACTGCACGCTCCATAAACTTACTGTTGATGGTATAGTTCCCGCTTTGGAAAGGGTCGCCGACATTATTAATGTGGTAGTTGAGGTACGGCTTTAAGTCTTCTTCATAGTTGAGGCTTTGGTTGACTTGATAGCCGAGGAAGTAATTTCTCTGGGTAGACTCATAGTTTTGTAATTGAACCAGAGCGGTTTTTCGTTGTTCGGGGGTCAAGCCTGTTGAAGATAGCTCGAAATTTTTGTAACTAATACCAGGGACTGTGGGGTATGTAGAGCAAGAATCTTTCGTGGGAGGTGACACGATCGCAGCATCACCAACAATAGCCGAATCAGACACCGTTTGCTGCCATAATCCGACTTCTAACGTAAAAAGCAGGGGATTTTTGAGATTTTCTGAGTTCTTTCCATCACTTATGCTCATCATCATCCTCCAAACAAAAGATTCACCAGACTATAGAGATGCTTGGTTGTTGATAAAAATCACAATTCTTGTCTTGACTGGAGAGAATTTGACTATAGGCGATCGCCTGTAGTCATAATTTCTGCTACAGAGTACTGATCAGTTGTAATGTTGACTCACAGGTTTATTTATATGTCAACAATCTGAGGAAATTGTGAGCATTTCTTCCAAGCTTCTCTATCTCCTCACAAGTTCCTCAAGTTTTGTCTCTAATTTCAGAATAGTGTTGGATAGCTAAAAAGTATGAATTTTAATGCGATGGGCTACGCTCCACCGGAGGCGATGTCTACGACGGGCTACGCCTACGCAATTGGTTACGGTAATGAGTTACGTAGTGATGATGGCATTGGGCAACGAGTAGCTAAGGCGTTGCATCTATCAAAAGTGAAATCTTTGGCTGTCCATCAACTCACCCCCGAACTGGCTGAAGCTTTAGCCCATGCTAATTTGGCAATCTTTATCGATGCTTGTTTCACCTCTGAAAGTTCTCAGGTACAGGTACAATTGCTTTCACCTGAATCTTTCAAAATGATTGCTGGACATACAGCTGATCCGCGATCGCTCTTAGCTCTCACTCAAGCTCTTTATAATCGTTGTCCACCAGCTTGGTGGATCAAAGTACCAGGCGTAAACTTTGAATTAGGTTGCTACTTATCACCATTTGCTGAAATTGGAGTAGCTATCGCTTTACAAAAAATTACCCAGATTATAGACGAAAATTTCAGCTTACTTGTTTAAAATATATTTCCACCACAGGTAACAGCAACTCATGCAAAAGCCTATCCAGTCATCTGGCGATCGCGCCTATGATATTTTGCGAACTGAGAAAGCGAATCCCCTTGATGATATCTTTGCACCAAAAAGTGTGGCTGTAATTGGTGCTAGCGAAAAAGCTGGTAGTGTTGGACGCACTCTACTATGGAACTTGATTAGCAATCCTTTTGGTGGAACTGTTTTCCCTGTCAATCCCAAGCGGCACAGCATCTTGGGAATCAAAGCATACCCGACTATCTTTGATGTACCAGAACTGGTGGATTTAGCAGTTATTGCCACCCCCGCAACAACAGTCCCAGGTATTATTGCTGAGTGTGTGGATGCAAGTGTCAAAGGTGCAATTATTCTTAGTGCTGGTTTTAAAGAAGCTGGTGCAGAGGGTATCGCTTTAGAACAGCAAATACTTCAGCAAGCACATCGGGGCAAAATGCGGATTATTGGCCCGAACTGCTTAGGTGTGATGAGTCCACGCACAGGTTTAAATGCAACTTTTGCCAGTACAATGGCGCGTCCTGGGAATGTGGGCTTTATTAGTCAAAGTGGAGCGCTTTGTACGGCTATCCTTGATTGGAGTTTTCGGGAAAACGTTGGTTTTAGCGCCTTTATTTCTCTTGGCTCAATGTTGGATGTGGGTTGGGGAGATTTGATTTACTATTTGAGTGATGACCCGCATACCAAAAGTATTGTCATTTACATGGAATCAATTGGGAATGCGCGATCGTTTTTGTCAGCAGCGCGGGAAGTTGCTTTAACTAAACCGATTATTGTCATAAAAGCAGGTCGGACTGAAGCAGCAGCTAAAGCAGCAGCTTCCCATACTGGCGCACTGACAGGAAGTGATGAGGTTCTGGATGCAGCTTTCCGACGTTGTGGGGTGTTGCGCGTCAACAGCATCTCTGACTTGTTCGATATGGCAGAGGTGCTGGCAAAACAACCCCGTCCCCAAGGGCCACGGCTGACAATTTTAACTAATGCAGGTGGGCCTGGGGTACTTGCTACTGATGCTTTGATTGCAGCAGGTGGAGAAGTTGCACCAATTTCTGAGGAAACTAGCGCATCCCTTAATCAATTATTACCAGCACATTGGAGTCACGGCAACCCGATTGATATTCTAGGAGACGCTGACCCACAGAGATATACCAAAGCATTGGAAATTGCTGCGAAAGATCCCAATAGTGATGGTTTATTGGTGATTCTCACTCCTCAAGCAATGACAGAACCCACCCAAACAGCCGAGCAATTGAAACCCTACGCACATATAGCTGGTAAACCTATCCTTGCTAGTTGGATGGGAGGAGCAGATATTGCAGCAGGTGAGATGATTCTCAATCGTAGCCATATCCCCACATATCCTTACCCTGATACTGCTGCTCGGATATTTAGTTATATGTGGCAGTCTAGTTATAATCTGCGCGGTATCTACGAAACTCCTGTAATGCCTGTATTTGATTCCGCTTCAGGGATACCAGACCGTAATTGTGTGGAAAAAATTATCAAAATAGCCCGTCAGGCTGGGCGAACTATTCTTACAGAGTTTGAATCGAAGCAGATTTTAGCTGCTTATGGTATTCCGGTGGTTGCAACTTGCGTTTCTAAAAGCGAGGATGAAGCAGTTCAATGTGCTGAAACAATTGGCTATCCAGTTGTTTTAAAGCTCTTTTCCGAGATAATCACTCATAAAACTGATGTTGGCGGTGTGCAGTTAAATCTAAGAGATGCTGAAGCTGTACGACAAGCCTACCGCAACATTGAATCCTCTTTACAGAATAAATTACAACACGACCCTGATTATTCAGACGCGATGAATCGCGTCTCTACAAGAGATGGGATTCATCGCGTTTCTACAGAATTATTTTTGGGTGTAACTGTGCAGCCGATGGTAAAAATGGCTGGTTATGAACTGATTATTGGCAGTAGTCTGGATGCACAGTTTGGCCCGGTGTTGCTGTTTGGTACAGGGGGACAACTAGTTGAAGTTTTTCATGATCGCGCGATCGCACTTCCACCCCTCAATACCACTTTAGCGCGGCGCATGATGGAGCAAACGCAGATTTACAAAGCGCTGAAAGGAGTCCGGGGACGCAAAAGTGTTGATATAGCTGCCCTTGAACAATTAATGGTGGTATTTAGTCAATTAGTTGTGGAACAGCGTTGGATTAAGGAAATCGATATTAACCCGTTGCTGGCTTCATCTGAACAATTAATTGCCCTCGATGCGCGGATTATCCTCCACGAACCAAATGTTGAAGAAGACCAACTACCAAAGTTAGCGATTCGACCCTATCCCACACAATATGTCAGCAAGTGGACGATGAGAGATGGCACTCCAGTTACCATTCGTCCCATCCGTCCAGAAGATGAGCCGTTGATGGTGCAATTTCACAAGACACTCTCAGAGCAAAGTGTTTATTTCAGATATTTTCACTTAATTAAGCTCCAGTCAAGAGTAGCCCATGAACGGCTAACACGTATATGCTTTATTGATTACGATCGCGAAATAGCTCTAGTTGTCGAATCTCAAAATCCCGAAACGCAGACACGGGAAATATTGGCAGTTGGTCGATTAAGTAAAATACATAGTACGAATGAGGCAGAATTTGCTATTGTGGTTAGCGATCGCTCTCAATGCCAGGGTATAGGAACCGAGTTACTACAAAGGTTACTGCAAGTTAGTCGAGATGAGCAACTAAATAAAATTACTGCTGATATTTTGGTTGATAATTACGGTATGCAAAAAGTTTGTGAAAAACTAGGTTTTCGTATTCAACACACAGATGATCCAACTGTACTGAAAACCGAAATCGATATCAAAACATTTCACCCCAAAAATTAACGTGCGCCTCCGTTGGAGACTCACATAAAATTAATACTCATCGACAAATTGAGGATGAACCCACAGAAATTCACGGCGTTTGTTCTGCACCCGCACTAGACCACCAAAACTAGGATCTTTTTGTTTCAGAAGGGCGTGTAATTCTCGCAAAATCGAGCCTTGAGCGCGGATTGCATCGCCTTCCAAGAAGGTGGCATCGCTCTTGGACTTTCCAGTTAAAGCCATATCACTTCCCTTCAAGGTAGACTCGATGCTTTTCTGTCCCAAATCGAGTTGTTCTTCAATGGCTTTGTAGGTGGTATCATCCAGTATAAATTTAGTTGCCGAACCTGCCACAGGTAAGACTAGGCTCAGGGTTCCGGTCAAAATTCTGAGATAGGGGACTGCCTTGGTGAACCACTCACGCGGCAAGTCTAATTCATAGACTCCCTTTTTCTTGTCATCAGGATTTAAGGCTGGAAGTGGCTGACGTGCGTGTTCGCACCAGAGGGTGAGTTGAAACTTGGCACTAATCCATTTGGGGCGATCAAAAAATTTCGGATCGACAGGCTGAAAGCTGAACAGGCGCGGGCCGTCTTTTGCTTCATCGGTGAGCATTTGCATCAGTTCTGCAAACTGCTGATCGACCTGGCTTAAAATGGTGCGTTGCTCCTGAGATAATACCTGAAAACGCGCGTGATCTAGACGATCGTACATAACCAAATCTTGGCGGATGACGTTTAACTCGTCTTTCACAATGTCTCGGAACTGCTCAATGCCAATTTCTTGAGATGGGGGTTGAGCAGTCGGCGCATTATTTAGCAGTCGGTCTATGTTTTGCCATTCGCCACACCCGGAAATGGGACACGGGAACTCATGACGATTTTTCTTTTTGCTTTCAATTAGTTTTTGTACCTCAAACAGTCCGTTTCCAGGGGCATTCATACCGCAAGTTTCAATGCAGGGAACCATCACATTACAACGCAACCCTTCCCAGAAATTCTCGACTAGCCATTTAATCTCTTCCGTGAGATACGACAGAAACCTTTCTGGATAAGCTGCTCGTACTGTAATTTTTACATCAGTGCCAACATATTCCAGCAATGCCCGACCGTTGTAGTCATTGTCAAGCATTAAGCCCCGTTGCCAGTGAATGCTGTTTTCGTAATTTGCCCGTCCCAGTGAGTATTTGTGCAATCGGACAATCAACTGGTAAAATAACCCTTCTGCTACTGCAAACTGTCCGCGACTGTCCACAATGCGGCAGATTTGCACCTGTTGTCTATCTCCGGCTTCCGGTTGCTCTCCCCAATTGGGCAATGACTCCGGGCGTGTGTCGGGAACAAGTTGAGCGATGAGGCTGGTATTGCTAGTTTCTGACGGCTCGAAAACCACTTTGTAGGATAGATCAAAGCGTTCCATCAGCCGCAGAAAGATTGGATGCAATTTTGAAAGGTAGCCTTCTTCGCCTGCAAATGGCGGATGGCTCCACAACTGGCTGAGATGCTGAAATTCCACCAAACCGTTGCGTTTGCGTGTCATTTCATCATCTAGCACAAAGCTGATCGCTTTTGCTAGCCAGTCGGGTTTGAGAATGACGATATTGCGTAGTGTTGGGTCGTAATGGTAATGGATGAAATGCCCTAATATATGGGAGATGCGAAGGAACAGTTCTGCTTGCTCCTCATCGATTCCCTGTTCAGCGCAGATGGCAATGACATCATCATACGGTAGATAGGCTTTGTCACTTGTCTGCAAAGTTTCCCGCACCCGTTGCCACTTTGCTGGAACGGATCGCCCCATTTCGGGAAGAGATGCAGCGACACGAGCAATAGTATCTTTTAATTCTGCAAGACCAGCGCAATCCGTCGTATCCTGGTTGGGTTTGCTGTCTACATGGAAGAAATCGATTACCGTATCTTTGCCGAATTGATCAAGAATTTCTTGTCTGTCAATGTCCGGTTGTCGCTGTCCGGGGCCGCCGTGCGTTGCAACTACCAACACCTTTGCATCTGGTTCTCGATTTTTGATCAGCGTAATCCACTCTTTGACAAAGCCCTGCTGGGGGCCTTCCCGTGGTTTCCAGATAACTAGATACACGGCTGGCGCACTGAAAAACAACTGGTGCGTTGGTCGATAAACCCGTTGACCGCCAAAATCCCAACCATTGAGTGATATCTTTGTGCCACTATCGGGATCGGTGACGATTACAGGTTTAATTTCAATCCCGTGAGTTGTGGGGCGACCATCTACCCATTCATCCCCCCGCAATGCACCCAACAGACAACTCTTGCCCACCTCACCCTCCCCAACTAGGATCAGTTTGGCTTCATTCAGAGTTATCTGTGCTTCTGCCTTTGTCCGCAGGTATTGCAAGACTGCTTCAGTGCCTTGTTTGCTTGCAGCAGCAAGTTCAGGGTTAAAAGGGTTACCGTGAAGTCTAGGTATCTGCAAACTATGAAGTTGTCCAAGCGAATATGGTAAATCGCTCAACAGATTATGGGCAACTTCTATGATTTTCAGGTTAGAGAGTTGACCTAATGACTCCGGTAAGGAGGTTAACTTGTTGCCTTCTAAATCAAGGTGTTCTAAGTTAGCTAGTTGACCAATAGAATGTGGTAGTGATTTTAACTTACCTTCTTCTACTATATTTAGAAGAGAAAGCTTACGCAATTGGATTAGATTAACAATCGCCTCTGGTAGTTCCGTCAATTGGTTTCTGGAGAGGTCAAGCTCTTGCAAGTGAGTCAGGGATGCGATCGCCTCCGGTAGTTCCGTCAGTTGGTTCTCAAAGAGGTCAAGCGTTTGCAAGTGAGTCAGGGATGCGATCGCTTCTGGCAGTTCGGTCAGTTGGTTGTTGCCGAGGTGAAGCCGTTGCAACCCAGTCAGGGATGCGATCGCCTCTGGCAGTTCTGTCAATTGGTTGTTGTTGAGGTAAAGCCGTTGCAACCCAGTCAGGGATGCGATCGCCTCTGGCAGTTCTATCAATTGGTTGTGGGAGAGATTAAGTTGTTGCAACCCAGTCAGGGATGCGATCGCCTCTGGCAGTTCTGTCAATTGGTTCTCGGAGAGGTTAAGTTCTTGCAACTGGGTCAGGAATGCGAGTGCTTCTGGCAGTGCCGTCAGTTCGTTGTGAGAGAGGTCAAGCTGTTGCAACTGTGTCAGGGATGCGATCGCTTCTGGTATCTCAGTGAGTTCCATATCGCTGAGTTCGAGTTCTACTGCTCCCTCTCGCCTTGCCTTTTCAATACGCTGCTCTGCTTCCCGATAAGCCTCATCTCTTGCCATGACCAAATCCTTTCTCTCACTACCAAAATCGGAGTAATAGCCAGACTTTTTCTGAGTAACAGCCTATACAGGTGGTTTAGCCAGAAAATCTCAGCCTAACACTCTAATAAACAGCAAGCAACGCCAAGGGTGAAAATAGAGCAAACAAATCTCATACAGGGGTTTTCATCGCTTCTACTCTATAAAACCTGCGTTCTGCACCGCAACAACAATGGCGTTAAGGAATCAAGGTATAAAAACCGAGCTACTGCGATCGCTGCTGCAAATTAGTAGAGATGAGCAAACACCCAGCCCCTTGAAATGACAAACCTCTCAAGTCTTCACAATTTACTCTTCTTCTTATTGTGATAGTTTACACCGAATAGGAGGCAATCTAGATAACTATTCATTTATGTTGATAGTAAAATTTATAGCTGATAAAAATATCCAATTACAGATAAATTAATATTCATCTTCTATTGCTAAGTATTTGGCAATTTGGCACATTGTAATTAGAGTATTTTGATATATTGCAGAAATTACCAAGATGTTTTTACTTATTATACATAGGACGGGCTAAAGCCCGTCTTTTTTATTGCTGATTATTTGGCATTTTGGCATTACACTCAAAGCAAAATATGATATATTTGCTAGAATGCAAATAATTAAAACATTAAAAAAAACTAAGCTCAACTAAAATTTTCTGTTAAGATTATTTGCTAGCCTTACAATCTATTGAGTTTTATTTGTGCTATTTTTCCACAGTTCAAGGTGTATTTCCACTTTCAAGCTATTTAGACGGGATAAACCATCCCGTCTTTTATTTTGCTTGCTAGTTCGAAAAATCGCTTTAATGTAAGTTCTGGATATAAAAATACTGCTAGTTTTTTTGCTAATTTTAACATCTAAATTAATCTGCCATAGCCTCTAACCTATGGCAGATTAATTTTATATTTTAGGTATTCAATAATACTGGAGTAATGTCTTATCAGGTTTCAGGATATTTGCACACATCCTATAGGAAGATGCCCTATGAATAGAATAATGAGTAAATTAATTCGGGATGTTGTTATGCACTGGATTTATATATAGGTTTGGCTCACCGCCAAACCTTTTTTATTTACAAAAAATTAAAAACTAAAAGTACTTCGCAAAATGCCGATAGTAACTGAGTCACTATCTGGTGTATGACCAGGCTCTAAGATATGAATTATTCCTGGTGTAATACTGATATTATTTGTTAGCTGAAAACGATAAAATGCCTCGATTTGAGTGGTCGTTCCTGGTTGTCCACCTGCACGTCCTAAACCACTATTTACAAAATCAGGGACATTATTCCCCACAGGTAAGTTGCTACTGGTAATTTTAGGAGGTTGACCAACATAAATTCCTCCCAAATTACCTTTAGCAAATAAATCAGGGAAATTCATGAACACCATATAATTCGTAGTTTCTACATTTCCTGATTGCCCAGGAATATAAGATTTAGTATAACCACCCCATGCACCTGCGCTAATGCGGGGAGAAATTTGCCAAGTTACAGTCGCACCCACGGCGTTAGTTTGCAGCGGTGCTGATCTTCCGGTAGTGGTATTAACTGTAGTTAAGCATTCATCGCCAACAAAGGTTAGTAAACAACCATCAGAAGAGTAATTGTTAACGTAATACAAACTTAAATCGAGAGTATCAGTTGGTGTCAGCAGTAATTGCACACCTGTAGTGGTGGTTCCATCAAATAAACCACTAGCTGTCCCAGGATTTCCTGGTTGATAACTAGTATAAATTGCCTGCAAACTAGCGCGTTTAGTAAATTGCCAATCAATAGCTATACCACCGTGACCGTATCCCATATTTAAAATTGGGTTTCTTTGGGCAAAATAAGACAGCGGCCCTGTTGCAGCACTTTCTACCCGATTGGGGCCTCGGAAAGCAGCTGGCATACTTACGCCTTCTGTTCCCACCATTACTGCTAATTTATCTGTCACCAGCCAATGCAAATTGAGGTCACTTACAATCAAGCTATCTGTAGGAAATTCGTAGCCAAGTAAAACGTCATTTCGGGAAACGCTATTAGTAAATCTAGGCGTAGTTCTTCCTTTACCATCTATAAGACCTGTAAACAAGTAACTATTGGGAGTGATTTGGCTAGTTAAATATAGTTGCGCGAGGGATATGACATTAGTGTTTGTCCCCGCATCATCTGTATCTTTTTGTCCATTTCTAGGATTTACATCACCACGATTGCTAGTCCGTCCTTGAACGCCAACTATTAGTAGTCCGTTGAGTTTGGTTGTTGCTGAGAATTGGTTGGCTTTGATTTCGGCTGTTCTGGCTTCTAAACTATCGACACGACCCCGTAAAGTTGCTAATTCAGGGGAAAATTCTGACTGCAATTTTTGTAATATTGCTAAATCTTCGCGAGTCACTAAATCGTTGGTGGCTGTAGTGATTAATTCGTTGACTCTATCTAAACAAGCATTCACACCAGCGGCAAATTCATACCTAGTTAAGGCGCGATTACCGCGATAGCTACTATCTGGATAGCCAGCTATACAACCATAGCGTTCTACTAAAGACTGTAATGCTTGGAATGCCCAATCGTTTGGTTGTACGTCCTTGAGTTGAGAAACCGATGTAACTTGCGCCATCGGTTCTTCTGGGGAGGGAGATGAGGGAATAATATTATCGCTCTTAACTCCTGACTCCTGAGTAGTTATTGTATCTATGTATTCTTGTGCTAGTGCTTTTTGTGCAACTCCATGTACTCCCGCAATTAGTAACCATGCGAGCATCCAGGTTTTGCGATGACTGCGGCTAATAAGTCTACCTTTCAATTTTTTACACTCTGCTCACATACTTAAGTGAAGAGTGTATTCGCGATCATCTAGGGTTCACATGGGGACATTTACGGATTTTGTCCCAAATTAGACTTAATGCTTCTGGGCAACTTCTGAAAGGACGAGTATAACAGGGTATTGGGGACTGGGGACTAGGTACTGGGGATTGGGGACTGGGGACTAGGAAAGAGTTTTCTCAATCCCTAATCCCTAATTCCCAATCCCTAATTCCTTATCCCTAATCCCCAGTTCCTAATCTATGGCAAATCGTTCACGCAAGCTGACACCAAAAGCCTCTAAACAAAATAAACCTCATGCAGGTGCGATGAAAAGCGTTGTTAAAAAACCCCAGAAAAAACTAAAACGGGGAAATTGTTTGTCGTCAACGCTAGCAATCGCAATTCTGTTAAGTAGTGCTAGTCTAATTATGGCTTTTGCCTGGATTAGCGTTCTCTTCATTTTCAATCCAGACCAGGTAAGCTGGCTAAATAAAATTTTACCTGCATGGGCGCAAATCCCCCTTGGTAATCACGAACGCCCCCAAACTCTCGAACAAATTCAACTCGATTTGAGTAAAAAAAACCAAATATTTGGGGAAACTCTGCCTTTACATCAAGATGTGAAAAAATCATTTTTACTGCCAGTTTTTCAGCAGCGTGCTAATTGTCAATCTGATTGTGAAGAACTGGTGGAACTCAGGGTTTACGAGCGCTCAGAAGAGTTAGAGTTTAAATCTCAGTCAGAAAATTACTACTATCTAGCGACTCAATTACCTATAACTGGCCCAGATGAATCCTTTGTGATTTCTCCCTTACTTGATGGAACATTAGAACCCCAAGATATTAATATTCCTCTACCTTTAAATAAGGTACAACGTTTTGAAGGTGGGACACCATCACCAGGGGTTTGGTTTGATTTGCGGGGTCAACGCCAACAAGGAACTGGTGCGTTCGCATACGGTCACGTTGTATACTACAATCCAGAACGCACGAATTTACTACAAATGTTGTCTTGGACTAGTCCTAATGGACAATTGCCCAAATGGCAGCAGGTAACTGGTGATGGTACAAAAGAGTTAGTTGTTGATCAAACTATAGGTTTAGAACCCCACTTACAGGTTTATCAAGTCAAGCCTCTGAAGTTATTCCTCAAACCAATTCAATTGGAGGAAATTACCCTCAAATCACCAGCTTTCAAGGATTCTGCATACCAAAATGCCCTGTCAATTGCCCGTAGTGGACTGTGGACACCAGCCTTTGAATGGTTGAAGTCAATCAAAAAACAGCGCAAGGGAGTTTTACCAGAGGCGGCGCAAGCGCAAATGGATTTGATTCGTTTGCATTCCCAACTTACCAAAATCCAAGCCCAAAAAAATTGGGCAAGTCCTAGTCAAGAAGCACTAGCAGATTTGATTGATGGTCGCTGGGAGAAGGCTTTACAGGTGTTTGAAGCGTCGCCACATAATGCCCAAGAAATTGCCACCCTACTCAAAGCTGATGAAAAACGGTTGTGGAATCGCACAGCGGCGGCGTTGCGGGTGAACCCAAATAGACGAGAGGTGCAAGCTTGGTTCGCTTTGATTTTAGCAGTTCAGCGGGGAGAAGGACATGCTAATTCTTGGTTAAAGGCGCAACCAAAAATTACAAAAGATAATCTTGCTTATATTCAAAGTCTGTTAGCAAGACTCAATGGTGAGGGTACAAAGTCGCAAATATCCTCTACTCACCCTAGTCAGATTATTGGTACAGTCCAACCAATCACTCAAGTTATTAACACCGACTGGCTGCAAACAAATTCCTCAGCAGATTTGAAACTCACAGATAACCAAGTTTGGTATCAGGTGGAGGTGAGTGCATTTAATGACGGAAAACGCTGGCTAAATTTCCCTTTTGAGAATTTCAACTTACCCAAAACTGAGTCCGCTAAATTTTTGGGGAAAACTTTGGGCATCACTTCTGACCCTGAAATCCAGATTGTGGTCTGGTTACCAAATGGAGAACAACAAATTACTATAGCCGCTATCAAAGCAGTGCAACTACGGGGTAAAGTTTTGCGCCTATTAGCTGCTGGCCCAAAAATTCCAGATAATCAAAACGATGTTCTTCAACCAAAACCTTTAGCCCTGACCAATGCAGCACTAGAATGGGTGCAACCATCTCCCATTACTCTACGGGAACTATATCAACAAAATCCCCAAGGGGTGAAGGTAATGCTATCGAGTTTGTGGAAATCTTTACAGCAATCTGGTGAAGTTCCGGCTGGTGCTATTCCTAGTTTTGAACAGATGCAGGAAAAATTGGGTAACTGGCCTGTTCAAGTGATTGATTTAACAAATAACGCTCAACCAGAAATAATACTGACTATCTCACCAGAAGCAATAACATCGTTGAATGAGTCTAAACCTGCAATTCAGGGGGAGAACACAGAGCAACGCCGTGACCGGACTATAATTTTATCTGATCGGAATAAAGTCATTTACACTGATTTTACAGGAAATTACTTACAAAGACTCTCTGCGATCGCCAAGCTTTCAGGGGTGCAATCCTTAGCTTTGTTGGTAGAAAATGCTCATAATTACAGTTTGAAGCGCTGGTCAGAGAAAAATCAGCGCTTTGAATAACGCACCCCTGACTCAAATTTCCCCGTTACTCAAATTTAAATTAAAGAGGGGAAAAGCGTAGGCGTAGCCCGTCGTAGACATCGCTATCTAGAAGACTAACTTATTGTTGTTGGTTAGTTTCGGCTAGACGTTGGTGCTTCAGGTTTTCCAACTGCTGCAACAGAGAGTCTACCTCTGCCTGTAAATGCATCAATTTAGCTTGCTGATCGTCTTGATAGTAAGACTTGGTTAACTTACTGACCCAGTTAGCCTGGGACTCGCGATCGGAAACATTAGATAAACAAGTAGGCATCGCTAATTAAATCCACAATTTAACTCACACCATTAGAAATAATATAATAATGCTCTTTTCAGCTTTATTATATTATTGTGTATTTTCAATCAATTACTCTAATGGATTTTGGGTTCAATCATAAGAGACGGTGATCATAATGGCTGTGTTCCAAATAAAACATCGCCCCAAGTGTGTAAAGCTTCCATCCAGTGAGATGGTACTTAATTGATAGCCTGTCAATTATGCTTGTACGAATTATTATCGCTGTTTTTGGTGAATTTACGCAAGAAATTATATGTAGACTCTATCAAGAATTACGCCAAATTATGAAAAACTCGATCCACAAGGGAATGGGGAATGGGGAATGGGGCAGAAGAAAGGGAGCAGGGAGAAGAGTTTTCCTCTCTGCCCCAAGCTAATTTGTTGAACCTAATGTCACTGTGGCGGTTATGATAAACTGACGTTCTAAATAAAATAAAAAATAGCAAGTGAAACGCCTGCACCACAAAAAATAATATTCTTAATGGAATTAAGGGACTCTTAACTGGGAACTAGCAAAGAAAAATTCACTTTCTTCCTCTTCCCTATTTTGCACTTCCTGATCCCACCCTCTCTAAAATATCCAATCCTTACATTAAGAAATTTTAAATCCCGTGACTTTGAGCCTGTCTGTTGCTACATCTTATCGCCAACCCTGGCCCGGACTGATAGAAGCCTATCGCGAATATTTGCCCGTCAGCGAAAAAACACCGGTTGTCACTCTATTAGAGGGAAATACACCGCTAATACCAGTGCCAGCGATCGCAGAACGTATTGGCAGACAAGTTCGGGTTTTTGTAAAATACGATGGTCTAAACCCTACCGGCAGCTTCAAAGACCGGGGGATGACTATGGCAATTTCCAAGGCCAAGGAAGCGGGGGCAAAAGCGGTAATTTGTGCCAGCACAGGCAACACCTCAGCCGCCGCCGCCGCTTATGCGAGGCGTGGGGGCATGAATGCCTTTGTACTGATTCCCGACGGCTATGTGGCACTGGGCAAATTAGCTCAAGCGTTGCTGTACGGGGCAGAAGTATTGGCAATTAAAGGTAATTTTGACCAAGCCCTAGAAATTGTCCGCGAGATGGCTGAAACCTATCCAATCACTTTGGTGAATTCGGTCAATCCCTACCGCCTAGAAGGGCAGAAAACAGCAGCCTTTGAAATCGTTGATGCGCTGGGTGATGCCCCAGACTGGCTATGTATCCCCGTGGGCAATGCCGGGAATATCACAGCATATTGGATGGGATTTTGTCAATATCATCAAGCCAAAAAGTGCGATCGCTTACCCCGAATGATGGGATTCCAAGCCGCAGGTGCAGCCCCCTTGGTACATGGACAGCCAGTGGCGCATCCCGAAACCCTAGCGACAGCAATTCGCATTGGCAACCCTGCTAGTTGGGATTTAGCGATCGCAGCCCAAACCGCAAGTCAGGGAAATTTCCACGCCGTCACCGATGCAGAAATTCTTGACGCTTATCGACTTTTAGCAGCATCAGAAGGTATCTTCTGTGAACCCGCTAGCGCCGCTTCTGTAGCCGGTTTATTGCAAGTGAAAGACCAAATTCCCACAGGGGCAACAGTGGTTTGTGTCCTCACAGGCAATGGTCTCAAAGACCCAGATACAGCCATTAAACACAATCACAGTCAATTTAAACAGGGTATTGCAGCAGAATTGGGCGCAGTCGCTGAGGCAATGGGATTTTAAGATTAACGTGAAGCGTTAGTGTTAGGTAACTCATAACAGTTTTCGGTTAAGGGAGAAAGGGCAAAGGGAAAGGGTTTGAATTTACCTTTACCCCTTGCCCTTTAACTTTTATCCAGACCAAAAGAGACTTATGGTGTTGCATATCAGTTGCAATTAAGTATCTCACTGACATAATATTGGTTTGAAAAGTCAGGCACTTGTAAGGTTAGAGAGACGCGATAAATCGCCGTCTCTACAGAAAATTTATCCATCAATTATTTATTGACAGACTACTACTGGATAAAGAGCAGGGTTCGCAAGTATTATCTCGATTTTGCACGAATTAATTATTGATCATATATTTTGCTGATCGCTACTCCTAATTTTCTGACTTTATAAATTATTTGTTGTTCGTAATCTATAAATTTTCGCAGCATTAAAATACCAGGAATTTATCATGACAAGTCTTAAAGGTAAAACAGTACTTTTGACTGGTGCTTCGCGTGGATTAGGAGTATATATTGCTCGTACTTTGGCAAAAGAAAAAGCGACTGTAGTCAGCGTTTCTCGTTCCAAGTCAGGGTTAGACAAAACATGTGATGAAATCAAAATAGTTGGCGGTAAAGGAATAAGTATTCCCTTTGACATAACAAACGTGACAGAATTTTCTACTCTAGTGAATCAGATTAATAAATTTGTAGGGCCAGTTGATATTTTAATTAATAATGCTGCAATAATCATTTCTCGAACTTTTGTAGATTATTCTCTCGAAGAAATCCAGTCAGTAGTTACGACTAATTTACTTGCTCCTATGGAATTGACGCGTTTGTTACTGCCAAGTATGTTAGAACGCGGGACAGGACATATTGTTAATATTGCTTCTCTGGGCGGCAAAAAGGGAGTTGCTTACAACAGCATTTATTCTGCGAGTAAAGCTGGTTTGATTATGTGGGGTGATGCTGTGCGAGAAGAATTAGCTGGTACTGGTGTAAATCTCTCAACGATCTGTCCGGGATATGTCAGTAGAGCCGGGATGACTGTTGATAGTGATTTAAAAATTCCTCAGCTTGCAGGTACTTCCATACCGACTGATGTGGCAAATGCAGTCATCAAAGCTCTTAAGCAAAACCAGGCAGAGGTAATAGTCAATGGCGGTCTGCTTAACGAAAGTATGACTAAATTATTGCTTGCAATTGGACAAATTTATCCACCATTTGTAAATACAATTTATCGGTTGATTGGTATAGAAAAAGCGAATTCAAGGCGTAGAGGAAATTTGAATATTGGAATAAATCGGGGTTATGCAGAAATACCTAGGAAATAGAAGGTTTTCTATTTTTTTGTAGTACAAAGGGTTAAAACCAATAAGCAAATATACCTGGCGATTAGAAATCGCGGCTACACAAACTTTTGTCCGCCTGCGCGGACTTAAGAAATTGGTGTTTCTTTGTCTCCTACTCCTAGCGATCGCTCACGTGTCAAGCTATCAATAGCATCGCCCAAGGCAGTAGTAAGGCTATTGCGGGTTTGGGCGTGGTTATCTTGCTCAGTTTTCAAAGCTTGGAAAAAGCGATCGCGTTCTTTGATTACCGCGATGAGTTTAGCTTGCAAGTCCTCCACAGATTTTAGCTGTTCTATTTCTTCTTGGATCGCTGTAACTGATGTCCCAGCAGCCAGTGTCTCTGCTTCAATACCCTTAAGTTTATGCAAATCTGCCTTGAGAGAAGCGATCGCCTGTTGGGATAATTGGGCATCTGTGCGGCGCTGTTCTGCTTCTGTGTTATAAAGCTGACGCCATTTTTGGGCACTTTCCCAAGCTGCATCGCGGTCGTGTTGCAACTCTGCCATCTGCTCTTTAATTGTCTGGATTTCTGTCAACCACTGTTGTGTTAAATCTTGATTCATAAATAAATAGTCAATAGTCATTAGTCAATGGTCATTAGTCAATGGTCATTAGTCAAGAGAGACGCGATTAATCGCGTCTGTACAACCTGGATTTCTCACTCGGTATTCTTGCGGTAAAAAGATAGATGCGATCGCTACGCAAAATTTGGCAAAGTAGTTAAGAAACCTCATCAGTTTTAACTCTAAATCCATGCCAAAGCCTCGTTTTTTCCGCTTTTTTCGCCATCTCAATTGGCGCACGCTCAAAAAAACTTTTTCCCGGACAATGGAAAGACGACTTTTGGGACTCGCCTCGGAAATCGCCTTCAATGCCATGCTATCGCTGTTTCCAGCAATTCTTGCGATCATCACAGCTATTGGCTTATTGGCAGAATCTTTACAAAACACCTTTAAACAACTGGCAATACTACTAAGTCAAGTCCTACCTGAAGAAGCCCTGGTTCTGATTCGTGATTTTGCGACTACAGAAATTACCAATTCTAGAAATAGCGGTTTGTTTTCTCTGAGCTTTATATTAGCAATTTGGACTGCTTCTGGGGCGGTGAGTACTGCGATGACAGCCCTCGACCAAATCCATCAAATTCCTCCAGAAAAGATCCGCCCCTTTTGGAAAGCCAAGCTAGTCTCTCTGGGATTAACAGTCGGTACTATGTTGCTTTTAGTATTGGCTTCTTTGTCAGTGTTTACTAGCGATTGGTTGTTGGGAATGGTAGTAAGCGGAAATGGTTCTTTGATGTTTTTGTTGCATCTTTGGCAGCTGTTACGCTGGCCCTTAGCTTTAAGTATTGTTGCTGTTGCCTTTGGCTTTGTCTATCGCTATGGCCCAAGTAAGTGGAACCCAGGCACGCCAATGATGCCTGGAGCAATTTTAGCAGCTGTTTTTTGGGCGATGTTGTCTGCCATATTTCGGCTATATGTGGCGAATTTTGGCAATTATAATAAAGTATATGGTGCTGTAGGGGCTGTGATAGTTTTAATGCTCTGGCTGTCGATGAGCGCTGCTGTTATGCTAATCGGCGATCAGTTGAATGTGACTGTGGGCGATGATATCCGCTTAAAAGCGCAGTCGCAATCTCACGAAAAATATTAATTAGTAAATCCCTGAGAAAATTTTTGCAAAAGCTCACTAGGGGAGTAAAATGTCTAACGATTCAATACAAAGTTAGCGATCGCCTTCATGTCTGATTCTCCGCCTCGATTTTCGATGATTGAACCTGATGCCAAAGCACCCACCTTAAAGCGCCTGCGTCAGCTAAGTCGGTTACTGGATAATGTTATTACCATTCCTGGCACAAAGATTGGTTTTGGTCTAGATCCAATTTTAGGACTCATACCGATTGGTGGTGATTTTTTGGGAGTGATGTTTTCTTGCTACATCATCCTAGAAGCAGCGCGGCTAGGTGTATCTAGAGCCACTTTAGGTAAAATGGTTGTGAACGTGATCATTGATGGCTTGGTAGGCACTGTCCCAGTTTTGGGAGACTTTTTTGATTTTGCCTGGAGAGCTAACACTAATAATATCAAGCTATTAGAAGAGTACTTAAAGTTTCCCAGCGAGCAAAAGAGTGCAGACAAGTGGTTTATTCTTGCCGTTTTGGCTGGGTTGTTGCTAATCTCTATTGTCTTAGTAGCGTTGCCCGTGATACTAATTAGAATCCTGTGGAACGCCTTAACAGGCGGTTAGAATAATTCGTAATTCGTAATTCGTAATGACGCTCGCGGACTCGCTACCGCTACGCTAACGTAATTCGTAATTAGCGTTTGCCGAACTTCTTGTTAGTTGCTATGCAACTTAAAACCCATAATTGCTTAAATCATTTATTGATAACGGAATGAAAGATTGGTGGCAAGCTACTTTTCCTAAAGGGCGGCAAAGTCTAATTATTACTGATGCTAAAGGGTATCCTGTACAAATTGCTTATGGCGAAAAAGGTAAAGGGAAACCGCTAATTTTATTACATGGCATGGGTAGTTGGAGCTATAATTGGCGCCACAGCATAGCACCATTATCTAAACATTACCGGGTAATTTGTTTTGATGCCAAAGGTTTTGGTTTTTCGGAAAAACCATCATTTCGTAGAGAAGACAATGGTCATCAAGTTATTGAATTTCAAAGAATTATTCAAGCATTATGTGATGAACCAGCGGTAATTGTGGCTGAATCTTTGGGTGGATTAGTTGCCCTTGCTCTTGCTCAAGAAAATCCGCAGTTAATCGGGCGGCTTGTAGTAGTAAATGTACCTGTTTTTACAGAAAAACTACCCCATTGGGCTATGTGGTTACTTGCCCAAACGCCCTTGGAAGTAATGCAAACAATTGACTCCTTACGTCTGGCATATTTGTTTGCACCTCTATTTAGAGAAATTATGGCAATAGAAAGACGTGGGGTATTATTTGATCCCTCAATCTTGACACAGGAAGATGTCTATTGGATAACTTACCCGTTTATTGAATTACCTGGTGCGATCGCAAAAGTTGCCGAAGAGTTACAAATAGCAGCGCTAGAAATTGAGAATTGGCAAGCAAATAAGCCAAATATGCTCACCAAAATTCAAAATAAACTGAGTGCAATTGAGTGTCCTACACTAGTTTTATGGGGTGAACAAGATAGTTGGTTTCCTGCTAGTCATGGTGAAAAATTGCATCGGCATATCCCCAATTCCAAATTACAGATTTTGTCTAACTGCTGTCATGATGCTTCAACTGGTGCTTCTGAAGTACTAAATGCAGCGATTCTTAAGTTTTTACGAGAAACTAACTTCTAAAGGAAAATTCAGAATTCTGAATTCTGACTCCTGAATTCTGACTCCTAAATTCTCTTCCGATAAAAAGAGAGTGGGAGGAAGCATATCCGTTAGCTTCAAACTCCCACTCTGCCATTTGCTGCTGAAGTGAACAGGAATGTATACAGACGTTGCCCGTTATTTGGGGGCTAATGCGTATTTCAACAACAACGCCCGTACGCATTTAATATTCCTGTCGCAGCAAATGCCAAACTTGATTATTGATGTTTATTTACTGAGAAAAATACTCTGTAAATAATTGGTAGAGATAGTTTTTTATTTTTGTAAATCACTTAGCAAATAGTGTTTTACAAAAGGAATTTGCTTACGTGGTAGTCCCTGACAACAAAACCCTTGAAGTCGTTTATCTTCATACAATTTAACTTGGTTAATCAAAAGCTGGTTGCCATTTTGGCATGTTTTTAAATTTTATAATTGCTCATATCTCACTTTTTAAAAGCAGTTAATCAGCTATGTAGCATTCAGGAGGATTTTCGGTAAACGCCCTCCTGTCTTCTCTGTTCAATCATTCATATATAACAAGATTCCCAACTTCTTAGAGAAGTCGGGAATCTTAGCCAAGCTAATTGGCAAAAAGTGTTAATTTAACCGGGTTTTACTTTACGGTAGTATTAATACTGGCGTAAAATTGCAGACAATGAACTATTTTTACGAAGATCCATTAGGTCTGCCAAAGGTTCTGTGCGCGTATCCAGGTGGTGCTTGTGTTCTGCTGGTAGAACCGTTACCAGATGCTTTGTTTTAGGTTGCATCTGCATAAGGGGCATCAGTTGTGGCTGTGGCACAAAAATTGGTTGGTTCTTGGGAAGACGTGGTTCCAATTTTTGGTAATGATTCTGTGCCAAGCGTGCCTGATGGCGGTTAACCTGTTTTTGGACTTTTTGCGGTTGCGTTGTCCGGTTAAGCATTCGGAAAATGAGCAAACAACCACTACCACAACTGAGGACGATCGCAGCTACCATCCATAAAGGTGTAGGATTACTACTCTCAGAGGGCACGTTGATTGGTTCTTCAACTATAACTGGGATTTTTTCTGGTTCTTCTTGTGTTACCTGGCCAGCATTACCTAAGCTATACAGGGCAAAAGCACCACCTCCTAGAAACATGGCTAAACACCCAGTTAACAATAGCCAAGGATGATGTGTGACCAGATATATCAGAACATTCGAGCTTTGTTTTAATCTCGATTTCCTGTTTGTCAGCTCTGGAGTAGCCCTTCTTAGTTGGGTTCGCTCGCGCTGTACACTCTGACTTTTTTCCATGATTACTTTCAGATTTGTACCCCTCTAGTCAATAAATTGTACTGGAGGAGTTAATCATCAGGTATCCGTAACAAAATTTCAGATTTTAGTAGCTTTTTTGTAAAACATAAGCTACCAAATCTGGCTAAATTTTGCCACAATTCTGTATTTATTGTGACTTTTTGCTGTGATTATCTAAAAGTCTGTTAGTCTATTTTCTCCCTTAGCTAGGAGAATTTCTTTCAAGAGCAAGTTGAATTAACCGATCAACTAATTCTGGAAAAGAGACTCCACTCTGGGCCCAGAGTTGGGGATACATACTCGTTGCAGTAAAGCCTGGCAAGGTATTTATTTCGTTAATAAAAACTTCTTGTGTCGCTTCCACATAGAAAAAATCTACCCTTGCCAACCCCGCAGCATCAACAGCTGCAAAAGCTTGCAAAGCCATGTCCTGAATTTGACGGGCGATCGCATCTGGAAGAGGTGCAGGTATCAGTAAATCTGCGCGACCCTCAGTATATTTAGTTTCATAATCATAAAAATCGCTGTCATAAGTAATCTCTCCAATGACAGAGGCTTGGGGTTGCTCATTACCCAAAACGGCACACTCGACTTCTCTGGCTACAACACCAGCTTCTACAACTAGCCTTCGGTCATAACTGGCAGCACTATCTAAGGCGGCTTCTAATTCTTGACGCGATCGCACTTTGGCAATACCCACTGATGAACCCAAATTAGCAGGCTTGACAAAAGCAGGATAACCTAATGCTGCCTCAATTTCATCACACAATTTCGGAAACACACAAGGATTAGACCAAACCTGCGCTCTAGTTATTGCTTTGTATTTTACTTGTGGTAGTCCCGCTTGCTCAAAGGCCATTTTCATGGCAATTTTATCCATTCCCACTGCCGAACCTAACACCCCAGAACCAACAAAGGGGACTTGCATCAAGGTGAGTAACCCTTGAATTGTCCCGTCTTCACCGTTGGGGCCGTGGAGAATGGGAAACCAAACATCCACTTGGGCAACTTGAGAGGGATATTGCCACTTGCTTAGAGTTTGGGCTTCAGAAGTTGACTGTTCTGATTCCAGCAGCGGACTGCCGGTTTCTAAAACCTTTTGGGGTGCTTCTCCCGCCAGCCAGCGTCCATCTTTTTGGATGTAAAAAGGCAGTATTTCGTACTTATTAGCATTTTCCTCTGCACTCAAGGCTTTAGCGATCGCCCGTGCTGATTTGATCGAAACTTCATGTTCTCCCGAACGACCGCCAAATAGTAACCCCACGCGCAGCTTAGTCATTTTCGGTTCCTCCACACTCCTAAAGCAGATAGCGTATCACAACCTACAAAAGTTGCCATATTTTTCTATATTATTTTATCAAGGAAGGCAGAAGGCAGAAGGCAGGAGGCAGGAGGCAGGAGGCTGGAGGCAGGAGGCAGGAGGCAGAAGGCAGAAGGCAGGAGGCAGGAGGTAGGAGGCAGAAGGCAGGAGGCAGAAGGCAGGAGGCAGAAGTTATAAAAATTCCCCATTCCCCATTCCCCATTCCCCATTCCCCATTCTTATTTATTTAACTACTCGTTGTTGATATTCCTGTTCAGTAATCATATCGAGAGTGTTCTCTAGGCGGTCAACAAATACGATACCGTCGAGATGATCATACTCATGTTGAAAAATCCGAGCGATAAAATCGGTTAATTCTTGCTTTTGTAAGTTGCCTTGAGAATCAGTGTATTCGACTTCAATAGATTTATATCGAGGAACTAACCCCCGAATTCCTGGAACACTTAAACAACCTTCCCAATCTTTGACAACTTCAGTTGAGTGAGCAATGATTTTGGGATTAATCATAGCAGTAGGTTCCATTTCCGGGGCATTGGGATACCTGGCATTAGGACGGGAAGCCACAATAAATAAACGATAGGATTGCGCTACTTGAGGTGCAGCAATTCCCACCCCGTTAGCCTTGGCAACAGTGGTGATTAAGTCTTCAATTAATTTTTGGATATGCTCATCTTGAATATTCTCAACCCAAGCAGCTTTTTGGCGTAGTGTTGGATTGCCTAATTGAATTATTGGCGCTAACTCACTCATGATGAAACTCCCTTAAGTAATGGGGAATGGGGAATGGGGAATGGGGAGTAGGGAATGGGGAATGGGGAATAGGGAGTAGGGAATGGGGAATGGGGCATTGGGCAAATGACAAATGACCAATGACAAACATCATCCTTCACGTCTTACTGGTAAAGGGGCAGGTTGAACTCTTACTTGAACAATTTGCCCATTGCGTTCCACTTCTATTGGTAAGTTAGTACCGATTTTGCTATTTTCTACTAGCTTTTGTACTTGGTCAATTTTAGTCACAGGCTGGTTATTAATGCTTTTAATCACATCACCAACTCGTAGTCCAGCCTCAGAAGCAGGCGATCGCGGCACAATTTCAACCAGCAAAACGCCCTCATCTGCTGTAAGATTTAAGCGATCGCCTGCTCTACTTGTTATTTTTTCTTTAATATCTTGTGTCAGTGTCACCATCTGAACACCCAAATAAGGATGATCCACCTTACCTGTAGCAATTAATTGCTGGGAAATTCTTTGCACAGTGTTAATGGGAATAGCAAATCCCAAACCTTGAGCGCCTTGAATAATCGCTGTGTTCATCGCAATTACCTGGCCACGAGCATTTAGCAATGGCCCACCGGAGTTACCAGGGTTAATCGCTGCATCTGTTTGAATGTAATCAACCCGCTTGTCACTAGCACCGATATCGCTACCAGAACGACCTGTAGCACTAATAATCCCAGAAGTGACGGTATTATTCAAGCCCAATGGATTACCGATGGCAACTACTGCTTCTCCTGGTTGCAAGGCATCGGAATTACCCACAGCTAGGGTTGGCAGATTATTAGCATCAATTTTGATCACAGCTACATCCGTTACTGCATCTTCACCCAGTACTTTCCCATCAAAAGTCCGGCCATCTTTGAGTGTGACAGTCACTCTATCAGCACCATCTACCACATGGGAATTGGTCAAAATTTGACCTGAAGAATTAATGATAAATCCAGAGCCGCTACCCCGCTCTACTCGTTGTCTAGGCTGTGGCGCTGCGTCTCCAAAAAATCGCCGGAAAAATGGATCGTTAAATTCGCCTGGTACGCGAGGGCGAGAAGTGATTGTGCGGGAAGAATCAATGCGAACTACCGCAGGCCCCACATTTTGCACTACTTTCACCACAAAATTAGGATCTCCAGACGAAGAGAAAATTGGCGGGGGGACAATTACCGGATTAGGTTCTGCTGTATTTTGGGCTTGAGTCTGGTTTTGTCGAGTCTCAAAAGTCTTAGCAGGTAGAAGAGAGCAGCTCCCCAGGAACACCACTCCTACCCCATATAAGAGCATCCACAATCTGTGGGGCAAACGCCTAGTACCAATATTTTTGGGCGCTGAGTGATGCTTTGTTGTCTTCATGTGTCGTTGCTTCTCCGTATCAGTCGGTGGGTGTTAGGATGTTGCCTACTGGGTATGTCCCAAAATGATTACAACTTAAAAGCTTATTCTAGGTCTAGCGTGTCTCAATGCTAAATTGGTGCTTTCTCTTCTATTGTGACAATTAGCAGCCAAGGTGGTGGATAATGGAAATTCCCGAAATTCCCATAGAAAGTTTGTGGAGTCAGGTACTAGAGCGCCTACAGCTTGAACTATCCCGGCCTACCTTTGAAACTTGGATCAAAACTGCTAGTGCAGAGCGATTAGAAAATAATTGCTTGGTTATCCGCACTCCTAACCCATTTGCTCGTAATTGGTTACAGAAGTATTACATCAATACCATTGCTCATGTAGTACAAGATATTCTCGGTCATCCCGTGGGAATTTATATTACCGTTGCTCAAGGTGATGAAGTTTCTAATTTTAGTGAACGAGAGGTTTCTGGGGAATCACCAAATCCTAACAGTATTTCTGAACCTGTTCCTAATCACAATCATAAAACTACTGAATTAAATTCTAAATATGTCTTTTCGCGATTTGTAGTTGGTGCCAACAATCGGATGGCTCACGCTGCTTCTTTGGCGGTTGCAGAATCCCCTGGTAAAGAGTTTAATCCTTTATTTTTATGCGGTGGTGTAGGTTTGGGTAAAACTCATCTTATGCAAGCTATTGGTCACTATCGCTGGGAAATCTCTCCTGATTGTAAAATATTTTATGTTTCTACTGAGAAGTTTACTAATGATTTAATTACGGCAATCCGTAAGGATAGTATGCAAAGTTTTCGAGAGCATTACCGAGCCGCTGATGTTTTATTAGTTGATGATATTCAGTTCCTTGAAGGGAAGGAATACACTCAAGAAGAATTCTTTTATACTTTTAATACTTTACATGAAGCTGGTAAACAAGTAGTTATTGCTTCCGACCGCCCTCCTAACCAGATTCCTAGCTTACAAGAACGTCTTTGTTCTCGGTTTTCTATGGGGTTAATTGCCGATATCCAAAAGCCGGATTTAGAAACTAGAATGGCAATTCTACAGAAAAAAGCTGAGGATGAAAATATTCGGCTTCCCCGCGATGTAATTGAGTATATTGCTTCTAACTATACTTCTAATATTAGAGAGTTAGAAGGAGCTTTAATTCGGGCTGTGGCTTATATTTCTATTTGGGGTTTACCGATGACGGTGGAAAATATCACACCAGTTTTAGAACCGCCTAATGAAAAAATGGCAGCTACCCCAGAAGCAATTTTAAAGGTTGTGGCTGATAATTTTGATGTTTCAATAGACGATCTCAAAAGTAACTCGCGGCGAAGAGAGATTAGCTGGGCGCGTCAATTGGGAATGTATCTCATGCGCCAACACACGGCTTTGAGTTTGCCGAGAATTGGGGAGGAGTTTGGTGGTAAAGACCATACAACGGTGATTTACAGTTGCGATAAAATTACTCAACTCCAGGAGAGCGATCGCACTTTAGCACAAACTCTACGCCAACTGAGCGATCGCATCAATATGACTAGCCGTTCCCAAAAACCATCGTGAAGATTTATTTTAAGTTTTCCACAACCAGCACCGTAAACATTAGCCTTGATGACTGAATAATTAGTCAATAATATTAAGTAACGTATAAAAATTGATTAAATTTAACTTAGATTGTGGAAAAAACTGTGGAAAACTTGATATTTTGCTAGTAAAACTTAATTAAGTATAATTACCTTGTGGAAAACTGCCATAGTTTTTCCACAGGTTTTCCACAGATGTAAAGTAGTTTCTGTTAATAATTTTTTCCTTCTGTCTCCTGTCTTCTAGCTCCTGCCTTTCTTTGTAATTTATATAGTTATGACTCGAAGAATTACAACAAGCCGGCTTAGGAGATGGGAGAGGAAACCAGCGGTTAGTTTTGCCAGCGCATCATCCAGAAAGTTTTCAGGTTCGCAAGCGATAACCCATCCCTCTAACGGTTTCAATGAGGTTACTACCTAGTTTCTTGCGGAGATAACCGACATATACATCGACAATATTAGAACCTGGATTATAGTCGTAGCCCCAAACGTAATCTAGCAGTTGTTCGCGACTTATAACTTGTCCGGGATGACGACAAAACATTTCTGCCATTGTAAATTCACGAGCAGGTAATTCTACAAAGCGATCGCCTACTTTTACCTGTCGAGTTCGCAAATCAAGCACCACGTTACCCGCTTGGAGGAGAAATTCTTGGTCATTTCTCACAGGTCTAGCACTTCGCAAACGCAACTTTACCCGCGCCAGAAGTTCTTCAAATCGGAAGGGTTTGGTGACATAATCATCTGCGCCCCCTTCTAGTCCAGCAACTTTATCGTGAATATCACTCCGAGCCGAGAGGATAATTACAGGTAAATCTTCCCCCTGTCCCCGCAGTTCTTCGAGTACCTGAAATCCATCTTTTCCAGGTAATCCCAAATCCAAAATTAGTAAGTCAAAGCTTCCATTATGTGCTATGTCTAGCACATACAACCCATCGGTAACAGTTGTTGTTGTAAATCCTTGCGATCGCAATCCTTTCTCAATAAATGAAGCAATCCGGGGTTCATCTTCAGCGATGAGAATGTTGGCCATAAGCACTCATTTCCTGCGGGGGATCGAGGGGTAAAACGATGGTAAACATCGAACCTTTTCCTAGTTGACTCCGAAGTAACACTTGTCCACCGTGGGCCTCTGCGATCGCTCGGACAATTGACAGTCCCAATCCCGCACCCTCAGAGCGACGACGACTGTTAGAAGTTCGAGCAAAACGTTCAAAAATCCGTTTTTGATCAACAAGGGGAATGCCTTCGCCTGTATCGCGTACCCAGAAACGCACCTTTCCTTTAGCGATCGCACAACCTATGGAGATAGTATCACTCTTTGCTGTATGCTGAGTCGCATTCTGCGCCAGATTAATCACAGCCTCAGTAATTCTTTGGCGGTCAACTATAATCTGACCCCTTGCGATCGCATCTATTTGCCAATCTCGCTCTGCTAATGCCTGAGTTTTGACAAATAACTCTTGGGTTAAGTCTGCTACATTCACCGTCGTCAACTGCAAAAAATCTAAGCGTTCTGCCTTCGCCAACAAAATCATGTCATCCACCAGACGGCTCATCCGGTCTAATTCTCCCATGACCAGCGCCAAGGTTTCCTGTTGCTCTTGGGGGTCATCTCCCATCAGTTCCAGATGTCCGCGAATGATGGTAATTGGAGTCCGCAATTCATGCCCAGCATCGTTGACAAATTCTTGCTGCGTAGCAAAAGCTGCCTCTAGTCTGTCCATCATTTCGTTGAATGTCTTTGCTAATTCTGCCAGTTCTCCCTTACCTCGCGCAGGTAAGCGTTGGGTTAAATCTGACTCACTAATTGCATGAGCAGTAGCAGTAATTGTCCGTAGAGGAGATAGCACCCGTCCCGCCGCCAACCACGCCAGGATGAAGGACACCACAAACACTAGACTAGAAACCTCAATAATTACCGAAACTGCTTCTAGGGCTTCTGCACGTTCACCAACTGCACTATGGGCAACAACGAAGACTCCCTGAGTTTGTCCATTAATTTTAATCGGTTCCACCATGTAAAGGATCTTACTAAGATCGGGATCGGAAAATTCTTTTTCTCCCTGTTCTGGTTGAGTTTGTTTTGCCCACCGCTCCATGAGTGGTGAGTCTTTAGCAAGTGGTTTAGGACGCGCTCTGGGGCTAGATTTATAAAATTCACCATCAACAAACGTGATGAAATAAGAATCATCCTCTGGTAGTCGATATAACAGATAAGCTCTGAAAAGTCTGATCAAATCTTCTTTGGAAGTTGGAGGAGCGATTTGTTTTTTGCCAGCCAACAACCATTTCAATTGCTCTGGCCCAATCACTATGTCTTCTGAATCGTCCTCAGCGAGTGCATCATCTGGAGCAAAGGTTTCACCTTTAATTAACGCATTAAAAGCCGCCATATCTTCTACCATATCTCGACGAACCCGTTCATCAATGCGCTGGTAGAGCTTATAGCGAAAGGCGGGTATAGCGATGAGAAAGGTTATCCCCAAAATCAGCAAGTACCAGAATAAAATTCGGGTGCGTGCTTCTCCAAATACTTGCTGCCAACCTAAAAACAGTTTCGGTATTTTAATCCCAAACCTGCGATCGCGGCGATGGCTGGTGATGCTGCTCATTTTTACCCCTCCCCACTTGAGACAGTCTATCGCAATTGGGGATTTGTCATTTGTCATTGGTCATTTGTCATTTCTCCCCAATCCCCAATCCCCAATCCCCAATCCCCAATCCCCAGTTCCCAATCACTGAGATAAACGCCAAATCTTAATAGTATTATCTTCACAACCGCTGATAAGGGTTTTGTCATCAGGACTGAAGGTAACGGATGTCACTGTGTTAGTGTGCCCCGCTAATGTGAGAATTTCCGCTCCTGTGGCTGGATTCCAAAGTTTGATGGTGCGATCGCGGCTACCACTAGCAATCATTTTACCATCGGCACTGAAGGCTAAGGTTGTGACAGTGTTTACATGTCCCACCAGTGTACGAATTTCTTTTCCGGTAGCTAGATTCCAAAGTTTGATGGTGCGATCGCGGCTACCACTGGCTAAAGTTTTACCATCTGGACTTATAGCCACTGTTGTTACTGTTTGAGAATTTCCTTCTAGTGTCCGGATTGAGTACCCTTTTGTGAGATTCCAGATTTTGATCGTCTTGTCAAAACTCCCACTAGCAAGAATCACGCTATCAGGGCTGATGGCCACTGATCGCACCCAGAATGTATGCCCTACCAGTGTCCGAATTTGCTCTCCTGTTGCTAAATCCCATATCTTGATGGTGTTATCATCACTACCACTAAGTAGGGTCTGGCTATCAGCACTGATGGCTAGGGCATGAACTGAGTCAGAATGCCCTGTCAGAGTGCGAATTTGTTTTCCTGTGCCCAAATTCCAAATTTTGATGGTGTTGTCATCATTACCAGTCACCAGAGTTTTGCCATCTGGGCTAATTACCACGGCATTCACCTGCTGAGAATAGGTGTTGAATGAAGAGATTGGGCTACCTGTTGCGAGATTCCAAAGTTTAATTTTGCGATCGTCGCCACTGCTGGCTATGGTTTTGCCATCGGGGCTGATGGCGACGGATAAAACCGAGTTTTCATGTCCTTGAAGGGTATTAGCTAAGGAAGCCTTTCCCAAAGTAATATTTAGTGGCTGACCTAAAAATGCTTCATCTTTGGTAGAACTATTATGCTGACTCAGCCTAGAGACTAAACTGGTTTGGATGCGGCGAAAATGTTTATACCAAGATTCTTGAAATCCGAACAATAGAATGAAAGCACTTACCAATATGAAAGTTTTCAGTAAGGGATAACTTTTTGGTAAATATGGAGCTTTAGTCGGTGGTATTTTCCCAGATGACTTACCCGCTGGTGGTAGTGCGAGGAGTTGTTTGGGAGTCAAGTCTCTGAGAACTTCATCGACTGACTGGTAACGTTCATGGACATCTTTTTTCAAAAGCTTGTCGATGACAAAATCTAACTCAGGATTTAATGGACTCCGTAAATATTCCCGCCAATTACTCACCCAGGCGTACCCAGATTCCATCCACAATTGAAAGGGGGAATTTCCCGTAAGCAGATGAAAGCAGGTAGCCCCCAAACCGAACAAGTCACTGGCGGGGAAAGCTTTACCATCTCTAATCTGTTCTAAGGGAGAATAACCATGTGAACCAATGGATGTACCAGATTTATGCTGAACTTTGGCAGTAAATTGCTTTGAGGAGCCAAAATCAATCAGGTTTAATCGCCCATCATTTTTATTGCGGATAATATTTTCTGGCTTGATATCGCGATGAATGATTTTGCGATCGTGGATAAATTTCAGGATGGGCAGTAAATCTAACAAAATAGATTGAATTTCCCTAGAATTATATACCTTGCGCTGTTGCAACTCCTTTAACAAATTTTCTCCATTGACAAACTGCTGCACTAAATATAGGCAGCCATCTTGTTCAAAGTAAGCTAGCAAAGTCGGAATTTGGGGATGTTCCCCAAGGTCTTGTAATCGTTGCGCTTCTTCAGCAAACAACTCCATCGCCTTTTTTTGCGACCAAGTTCCTTGAAATTTTGGAGCTAATTGCTTGATAACACAACGTTCATTGAGTTTATCTACGTCTTCTGATAGATAGGTTCTCCCAAATCCCCCCTCATCTGAAAGGACTCGGATGACACGGAAGCGATTTCTTAAAAGTGACACCAATGGGGTGCTACAACTTTGGCAAAACTTCTTTCCATTAGGATTCAGGGGATTTGGGCAATCGGGATTTAAGCAGCAGATCATGATCTGACAGGCGCGACTGCATGACAACTTAGGCTAAGTTTGCCCCGAACTTTCCCTTAAGAATATTGACTCTCGCTTACTTGTGGTAGAAAACCCTGTTCTGGGGATTGGGGAATTACTTATATAGCTAGCGTTTGTAAATAGTAGTCAGTCTTCCTCATCTGTGGAAAACTACGAGAGCCATAAGATTAATTATTCTATCGATTATATATTAATCTGAATAGAAATATTTTTCTGAACTGTTAAACCTAGTAATTTTGCTTGTATATTGGCAAGCGATAACTTACTAAGTATTAAAGATAAACCCTGATTAATTAATCATCACTGACGAGCCAATATAGTTAAAATGCTTACTAAATTTGTTTTGGCTATTTTAAATAGTCCATGATTAATTATTCATTTGATACTTGAAATAAAAAAAGGCTTCAACTAAACTATGCTACCTTGTTTCCTTAAGCCTTGATCTCCATTTCCGAATGGCACTTGCAGTTCTGGCTACAGGTGGTACGTATACATCATAATTTTCGTATTGTGTAATTTCGTGCTGTGTAATACTTTTATTATTTAATTTTTGGGTAGTTAGACAGTTAGCCAAACTAGGCAAATAACTTTCATAACTTAAGGCTTTCATCACTTCATCAGCACTCTTAAACCGTTCATCTAACGTAAGTTTCACCATTTTTGCTAAAATCTGGGCGAAACTGTCGCTAATATTTACCTGTTTTTGCCAACATATCTCACCAGTATTTGGGTCATAGTCAAATTCTAAAGGACTTTTTGCAGTCAACATATAAATACAAGTTACACCCAATGCATAAATATCACTGGCATAAACTGGACGTAGAGAAAACTGTTCTGGTGGTGCAAATCCTCTAGTCCCGATAAAGTTGGTGTTTGCAGCTTGATTGATAGAGTTTTCATAAGCATTAACTAATTGCTGTTTCACTGCACCAAAATCAATTAGCACTACCCGCCCGTCGTACTCACACCGCAATAAATTCTGGGGCTTAATATCGCGATGAATCACATGATGTTTATGAAGATACTGTAATACAGGTAATAATTCTTGCAAAAACTGTTTGACAGCGGCTTCGCTTTTAGGCCCATTTTGCCGCACCTCTCGTGCCAAAGTCAAACCCGGCACATATTCTTGAATTAAAAAAAACTCCCCATTTGCCTGAAAGTAGTCTAGTAGCATGGGAATTTGCGAATGACTGCCGAGTTGACCCAAAGTTCTTGCTTCTTTTTCAAAGCGTGTACATGCTCTTTGCCAACTTTGGGGACTAGTCACTTTTGGAGAAAGTTGTTTAATGACACACAGGGGATTCCCTGGTAATATGGCATTTTTGGCTAAAAACGTGATGCCAAAACCACCTCTACCCAAAATTTGCAGTATTTCATAGCGATCGCGAAATAGACGTTTAGAACCACACATCTGACCCAACTGAGTTTGTTGTGAAATGCTCTCTTGAGAATTCGTTATTTTCTGAGAAAAACGATTCATTAGTATAAAATATCTGCTCTGAAATGTCTCTAATTCTACGACAATTATTTATTGGTAACAGTAAGATTACTGAAACTTCGCCAAATCCTCATCACTCTCCTATTAAAAATTCAAAAAGTAAAAATAAATTTTTGTATAACTAAGTAAGTCGGAAAGGATAAATCAAAACTATGTTATTTTATTGAAATACATGTAGGGTGTGAAAAAGTTGCGTAACACACCGTCCAAAGACTTTGGTGCGTTAGAACAAAGTCCTAACGCACCCTAAGTATACTTAAATTTTTTCAAGCATCAAATCGGATTGCTATAGATAATATAAAAATATTAATATTTGCTTGTAGTGATAGCTTCAGTCATCACTACAAACCTTGAGTTAAAGCTACTTGTAGCTCTTTTTATGTCGCTGTCTTTAAGTCTGCGACTTTACTGCTAGATTGCAGATTCAATATTTGTGTCCAAAGTTCAATTTTGTACTTAAGTACCAATATGTCCTTTAATACAAAACTGGTATAAAACTCATATTTGATTCCTGAAAAAACCCAGTACAACTAAGAAGCCTTCTTTCCTATTGCCTATTGCCTGTTGCCTACCTACGCAAATTAGTTCAGAAATCAAAGCGAATTCCTATATATTTCCCAACTTTTTCTAAGCTGGTGGAACTTCTGGAGAGAAAATATCTGTGAAATTTTCCTCAAGTAGCAAATCTGGTGTTTGGATAATAAATGGGAGTTCGGCTCCCACAAGGCCTCTTTGGATGCGTTCTAAAGTCTCACTAAAAACGACAAACAAAGGATATATGGTATTCGCTCCCTCACTCAAAATATGACTGTGCCGGAGAGGCATCAACCACTCATAATCATTGTCAAGAAAAACTTGGGTTTGTCGCCAACGTCCCAACAAATCAGAAAAGTCTTCGTGAGCGCGATGAATAAAAACTAAAATTTCGGCTCCAGTTTTGATTTTCCACTCAGGATCGCACATCAAAATTGCTACATCACAGGGTAAGCAAATCGTTTGTGGGGTTGTTGTAGCAGTGTTGCGAAGCCGAACAATCGGCAAAGGGATAGTGATGACACTTTCATCTGGACGGCGCAGACTGGGAATCATCTCCAAGTATGGCCGATATTGCTTTAGTAAGGCGATCGCAGCTAGATGATTGCTGTACTCTGCCAAACTCGCCTCGTACTGAGATTTTTGCACAGTCATAGTTTATTAAATAGTGAGGAGTTAGGAGTTAGGAGTTAAGAGTTAAGAGTGAGGAGTTAGGAGTTAAGAGTGAGGAGTTAGGAGTTAAAAGTTAGGAATAGAAAATTTAATTCCTAACTCATAACTTCTAACTCTTAACTATTAATCTTTTATCCCAGTTTTTCAAATACCGCAAACATCGGTAGATACATCGCTAACAAAATGGTTCCCACCATTCCCCCTAAAACTACAATCATCACTGGTTCTAAAATACTAGTCATTGCTTTTACAGCTTGCTCGACTTCATCTTCATAGAAATCGGCAACTTTCATCAACATTGCATCTAATTCTCCAGTTTCTTCTCCGATACTAATCATCTGAATTGCCATAGCCGGAAAAACAGCATCTTTTTGTAAAGCAAGGCTAATCATTCCTCCTTGTTGAATCTCCATGCGGGCTGCATCTATGGCATTGGCAATTACTTGGTTTCCTGATGTATCTCGGACAATTTCCAAGCAAGTTAAAATTGGTACACCTGAACGAGTCAAAGAACCAAAAGTCCGGCTAAAGCGGGCAACCGAAGATTTTTGAATTAAGTCACCAAACAATGGCATCTTGAGGGAAAGACGATCAATTGTGATGCGGCCAACAGGAGTTTTACCGTATTGTGTAAAGGCAACTTTCAGTCCTACAAGAACAGCGATAAGCACGAAAACCTTCGGGCTTCTCAAAAATTGACTAGCATCCATCAAAAACTGCGTTAGAGCTGGTAATTCAGTCCCGAGTTCTGTAAAAATCTTGGCAAAAATGGGAATAAGAAAAATGGTCATACCAAGAAAGATCGCAACTGCGATAAAACCTACGACCGTGGGATAAGATAATGCTGATTTAATTTGGTTTTGTAGGCGAGCAACATCTTCTAATAACTTGGCTAAACGATTTAATACTTCGTCTAGAACACCACCAACTTCGCCAGCTTGAATCATACTCACATATAATCCATCAAAGCAGTCAGGATGCTTCCGCATTGACTCTGAAAGATTCATTCCGCTTTGAACATCGGTACTAATTTCCACAAGGGCTTGTTTCAATTTAGTATTACTACACTGTTCAGAAAGCACCCCCAGACTTCTAACGATCGCAACTCCCGCATTCATCAAAACGGCAAATTGACGAGAAAAAACGGCTTTGTCCTTCACAGAAACCTTCACTAAGGAATTCTGGAATTTTTTGAAAGCAACATCTGGCTGAAATCCCTGAGATTGCTTGAGTTCTTGGATTACAAAACCTTGATCTCTGAGATTAGTACGAGCTTGCGTCAAGGATTCTGCAACAATTTTTTCCGTTCGGGATTTTCCTTGAGAATCCCGAACACGGGCAACGTAGTTTGGCATAAATTAATTTTTTCAAAATAGTCGTTATTTATTGGGCATGTGGCAAAACAATTCCGTTAGCGGTTGCGGGGTGTTTATCCCGTTCTGAGTAAAGAAGTGAGATTCCCAACTCAGCACTCATAACTGGGAACTTTTGAGGGGCATAAGGGAAAGACTTACTGCAACTTCCTCTCTACTCCCTCATCCTCCTCATTTCCCCAGTTCCTTTAATGCGCTTTGGCAGTCGCACCGGGTTTCGCACCTGCGGCAGCTGCTTGCGGTGTAGAATTACCAATGAGACGTTGGATTTCATCTGGCTTAGAAGTTTTAGACATCGCCGCTTCAAAAGAAATCGTTCCTGCTTTGTAAAAATCGGCTAAAACCTTCTCCAGAGTTTGCATTCCCAATTTGCCGCCAGTTTGAATAGCTGAGTAAATTTGAGATGTTTTGCCTTCTCGAATCAAGTTAGAAATAGCAGGAGTAACAATCAGAATTTCTTGAGCCATCACCCGACCATATTCATTGGGTTTAGGGTTTTTCTTAGACACCAAGGTTTGGCTAAATACCGCCACTAAGGAGTTAGACAACTGCACCCGCACTTGGGTTTGTCTTTCATGGGGGAAAACGTCAATAATCCGGTCAACTGTCTGTGCGGCAGAACTGGTGTGTAGCGTCCCAAATACCAAGTGTCCTGTTTCCGCAGCGGAAATTGCCAAAGAAATCGTTTCCAAATCGCGCATTTCTCCCACCAGAACAATGTCTGGATCTTCCCGCAAAGCTGCTTTCAAGGCATTAGCAAAGCTCTTGGTATCTTCACCCAGTTGCCGCTGGTGAACCAAGCTTTTTATTGGTTCGTAGACAAATTCAATTGGGTCTTCCACCGTCAAAATATGCTCTGCCTTGGTGCGGTTAATCAAGTCAATCATTGCCGCTAGGGTAGTTGTCTTACCGGAACCTGTAGGGCCTGTTACCAGAATTAGCCCTCTGGGCTTATCTGTCATTTCCCGCACAATATCTGGCAAACCTAATTTTTCAAAGTTAGGAATCTTAGAACTTAATGCCCGTAAGCAAGCAGCATAAGAACCACGTTCTTTATAGACATTGACCCGAAAGCGAGCTAAACCCTTAACACCATAAGAACAATCCAACTCCCAGTTTTGCTCTAGAGTTTTACGCTGGGTGTTGTTGAGCATACTAAAAATCAGCCTTTGACATTGATCGGCTGTCAATACATCCTCACCTATGGGGGTGAGTTTACCACTGATGCGGAAATAGGGAGGCAAACCTGCGGATAAATGCATATCCGAGCCACCCAATTCAATCAGTTGCTCCATCAAATCTTCAATCATCATTTCCATAGTTATGTTTCCTCTTAATATTTGTTATTTGTCCTTTATCACTTGTCCTTTGTCATTTGTTTAAATTTACGAGGCATCGACCAATGACTAATGACTAATGACTAGTCTTAAAACCGAGCTGTCATACAGTAAGGACAATCCAGCCATTCTTGTTTCAATGTGGCCTCGCAAGTCCGACAGGTAAGACCAGTCTTGCGTTTGGCTTTTAACTCTGCTTCCAAACCAGTATCGGTAAACGTCACTCGTTCTACTTCTTCTAGAGTGGTGGAACCTTCACGCACTAAATCCAAACTGTAAGCCAGCAAGGTTTTCATGCCCTCTTCTATTGCCACTTCCTTGATGCGTTCCGTGGGTGCATCTTCGTTGATCAGGGTTTGCAGGTTTTCGGTGACTCGCATGACTTCATACACACCACAACGCCCTTTGTAGCCGATACCATTACATTTTGGGCAAAGTTGATTTTTGCCTTTGGCATCTGCGATCGCATCTAATGTCAAGGTGTTAGCTTTGTAGAAGGTGACTCCCACATCAGAGGAAGCTGATAGACCATAACGAGCTAGTTCCTCGGTTGTGGGAGTGTAGGGAATGCGACATTCAGAACATACACGCCGTACCAGACGTTGAGCTAGAACGCCAATTAGGGAACTAGAAACCATGAAAGGCTCAATCCCCATTTCTCCCAAACGAGCGATCGCACCTGGGGCATCATTGGTATGTAAGGTAGTTAATACTAAGTGACCGGTCAAGGCAGCCTCAATGGCTGTTTTTGCCGTTTCTTTATCCCGCGTTTCACCCACCAGTAGCACATCTGGATCTTGCCGCAAGAAAGCCCGCAATGCGGTAGCAAAATCTAGCCCTTTTTCCCGAATCACCTGTACTTGAGTAATCCCTGGAAGGCTGTACTCAATTGGGTCTTCCACAGTACTGATATTAATACCGGGATCATTCTTTTCTGAAAGTGCAGAATATAGCGAGGTTGTTTTCCCAGAACCTGTTGGCCCAGTCACCAAAATTAGCCCAAAGGGACGGCTGACCATATCCTTGACAATATCTAAAGTCTCTGGATCGGTAATTAACTTATTTAATCCCAGTTGGGTGGAGGAGTTATCCAAAATCCGCAGCACCACCTTTTCCCCGTAGCGACTGGGTAAGGTATTCACCCGGAAATCCACTTTGCGTCCCTCAAACATCCGCCGGATGCGTCCATCCTGGGGTAGACGGCGTTCAGCAATGTCTAGATTGGAGATGATCTTAAATCGGGCTGTCACTGCTGGGATGATTTTTTTCGGTAGGGGATCAAAAGCTTCACGCAATACGCCATCCTTCCGAAAGCGAATGCGTAAGTTTTCTTCTTGCGGTTCTATATGAATATCAGAAACGCCCTCATGCAAAGCTTTAGCCAGGATTCTGTTAACTAGGTTGATGACTGGGGCATCCTCTGCACCCTTCATCGCTGCCCCTAGATCAGCCTCCATTTCTTCAGGAGCATCGGCAAGATCGAGATTTCCGAGGTTTTCTAAATCCTGATTAATATCTGTAAACTTTTCTTGTTCCAGGTGCTTCTGCTTAACAGCCATTTCATCCAGATATTGGTTGATTAGCTGTTGATAGTCTTCCTGGGTAATCACCATGCGCTGCAACGCCAAGCCTTGCGGGCGCAAAATGCGGTTCAGGTCATCGGAAGCCTCTAGATTATCTGGAGCGACCATCGCCACTAAAACTGAGGGTGGGGTTTGGTCTTCGTGTTTTGATAGTGGTACTAAACGATGACGACGACAGATATCCACTGGGATGAGGGTTTCAATCAGGTTCCCCATCATCGTGTTGCCAACGGAGTTGACTTCCGGATCAAGGAATTCAACTCCGTATAGTATTTTCAGTTCAAATAGCTGTTGTTTTTTGTATTGCCTGAGCAACTCAGGCGATAGTTGTTGCCCAGTGATTGACTCTAAGACTTCCGTTAAGGGTCTGCCAGATTTGCGGCTTTCAATTAATGCCTGCCTCATCTGTTCGGTATTGACATAGCCAGATTGCACTAGCTTGTTGCCAAAAGGCGAAAACTCTGTTCTGGTAGTTAGAGCGGTACTGCGCCGTTGTGGTGACGAGTTCATAAATGAGCGAATGAGTAGGGAAACCTCTGCTTAAAGTATTCCCAGGCTGTGAGACAGAATTCTCATTTGCCAAAAAAGTCATAAGTCTCTGAAACAGTTCTGTTAGCGATAGCTCAATACAGTTCAGCTATAGGAATCCGCTTTGATTTCTGAACTAATTTGCGTAGGCAGGCAATAGGCAATAGGCAATAGGCAATCTTGCTACAGTCAAGAAGGCTTCTTAGTTGTACTGAGTTTTTTCACCAAATCAAATATGAGTCCTATAAGACCAAAATACTTGTAGAGACGGCGATTTATCGGGTCTCAAAACCCACAATTTTCTACTCATTATTGCTAAACCCCTATAGCGCGGATCTATTGACCAATCTCCCCAGTCCCCAGTCCTACTCGTTCGGGTTCCCGCCTTAGTAGCGTCTGGGCTAACGTGTTCACCATTTGTCACAATAAGATGACGGTTATATCAGTTTCAGGAACTTGTCGGCAATAAAATCAGCCTCAGCGGCACGTCGTGGATGACGACGGTTGCAAGCTGTGGAGATACACTGCCATAAATAGGATCTGGAATGAGTAGATAATGATGGATGAAAATAAACAGATAAACAATACAAGCCAGCAATTGGGTGAACCAACAGAGGTAAAGCAAGCAATGAAGAGTGACCCCCCAGCCCAAATTAATTTCAATGAATCTGGAAGCGAGGTGACAGAGCAAGTGGCAGCCCAAACAAATATGTCAGGGGATGCTGCTACTCTCAATTCTGAAAATAGCGTCGCTGCAACTGAGAAAACTGAAGTGGAAACAGCAGCTTTGGCAGAACTAACTCAACAAATCGAGTCCGTTAAAACGCAACTAGAGGAGCGTAGTACTCAATATATGCGGATTGCCGCTGATTTTGAGAATTACCGGAAACGCACTAGTAAAGAAAAAGAAGACCTAGAGTTGCAGGTGAAGCGGAACACGATTTTGGAATTACTGCCAGTGGTCGATAATTTTGAGCGGGCGCGATCGCACCTGAAACCTCAATCTGATGGCGAAATGACCATGCACAAAAGTTACCAAGGCGTTTACAAACAATTAGTAGATAGCCTGAAGCGCTTGGGTGTATCACCAATGCGTCCTGAAGGTCAAGAATTTGATCCTAACTTGCATGAAGCAGTAATGCGGGAACCTACGGATGAACATCCTGAAGGAACAGTGTTAGAAGAGTTAGTGCGCGGATACTTCTTAGGCGATCGCGTGCTACGCCATGCAATGGTAAAAGTAGCTGCTCCCAAGGAAGATAGCCCTGCGGCATCAGAAGATCAGTCGAGTTCAGCCAACAGTTAAGCTGTAATCGCTCGCCTCGCTGACCTCAAGTGCCTGGGTTCTAGCAAGGACGAGCATCGCGTACCTATACAAGGACAAGGCTTTGGATAACTCTCTGTGTTTCACCTTCTCTCTTGCTACCAGCAACAGGGGTTGCACAGACGTTATCCGCTAGCCTTGGTTCAGAGCAAAAAAGTTATACCAATTTGAAAAATGATTGCGACAGATGGAAAACTGAAACACTTATCCAATGAATGTTTCACAATCCAAAATCTAAAATCTAAAATCCAAAATGGTATTAGTCCGCGACACATTACAGCAGAAAGACTCAGTAAAAATACTGTCAAATATGGGAAAAGTTATTGGGATCGACTTAGGCACTACTAACAGTTGCGTCGCAGTTTTGGAGGGCGGTCAACCACTTGTGATCTCCAATTCTGAAGGTGGACGAACTACTCCAAGTATTGTGGGATTTGGGAAGAGTGGCGATCGCTTGGTTGGTCAATTGGCAAAGCGCCAAGCCGTAACCAATGCTGAAAACACAATTTACAGTATTAAACGATTTATCGGGCGACGTTGGGAAGACACTGAAGTAGAACGCGATCGCGTCCCCTACAACTGTGTCAAAGGTCGAGATGATACCGTTGATGTCCAAATTCGCTCAAAAAACTACACGCCACAAGAACTATCTGCCATGATCCTGCAAAAGCTGAAGCAGGATGCAGAAAATTTCTTGGGTGAGGAAGTCACTCAAGCAGTGATCACCGTACCAGCATATTTTACGGATGCTCAAAGACAAGCCACTAAAGATGCTGGCACGATCGCAGGATTAGAAGTCCTACGAATCATTAATGAACCAACAGCTGCGGCTTTAGCTTTCGGATTAGAAAAGCAAGACCAAGAGCAGCTAATTTTAGTATTTGACTTAGGAGGCGGTACCTTTGACGTATCGATCCTGCAACTTGGGGATGGCGTTTTTGAAGTGAAGGCGACTTGTGGTAACAACCACTTGGGTGGAGACGACTTTGATAATGCGATCGTTCTTTGGATGATGGAACGCTTTCAAGAACAAGAGAAAATCGACCTTTCCAAAGACAAGATGGCGTTGCAACGTCTGCGGGAAGCAGCGGAAAAGGCAAAAATTGAACTCTCCAGTATGGTAAGTACTTCCATCAACTTGCCATTTATCACAGCTGATGACGGCGGGCCAAAGCATCTGGAGATGGAACTCAGCCGCTCGAAATTTGAAGAACTCGCAGGGAAATTGATTGAAGCGACCATTGAACCGATGATCCAAGCGCTCAAAGATGCGGATCTCAAACCATCAGCCATAGATCGAATTATTTTGGTAGGTGGTTCTACGCGTATTCCCGCAGTCCAAAACGCCCTGATTAAGTTTTTCAACGGCAAAGCCCCTGATCGCTCCATCAACCCTGACGAAGCTGTAGCGTTGGGAGCCGCTATCCAAGCAGGTGTATTGGGTGGCGAAGTCGATAATCTCTTACTATTGGATGTCACCCCTCTGTCTTTGGGAATTGAAACCTTGGGTGAAGTATTCACCAAGATTATTGAGCGCAACACCACAATTCCTACGAGTAGATCACAAGTTTTTTCCACAGCCGTTGACGGGCAAACCTCGGTAGAAATTCACATCCTCCAAGGTGAACGGGCAATGTCACGAGATAACAAGAGTCTCGGCAAATTTTTGCTCGCAGGAATTCCCCCATCGCCCCGTGGTGTACCGCAAATTGAAGTATCCTTTGAAATCGATGTTAACGGCATCCTGAAGGTTTCTGCCCAAGACAAAGGTACTGGTAGAGAACAGAGTATTAGGATTACCAATACAGGTGGCTTGAGTACCAACGAAGTCGAACGGATGCGCCAAGAAGCCGAACTGTTTTCCGAAGAAGATAGAAGACGTAAAGAATTGGTTGAACTTAAAAACCAAGCAGATAATTTGTTGTTCAGCTATGAATCTACTATCAAGGACAATAGCAACTTTATCGGCGACCAGATGAAAACCTTGGCTAGTGAAAAAGTTTCACAACTCCAAGCTGCAATGATTGACTCCAGCATTTCCACAGTGGAATTTAAGCAGCGCTTAGACGACTTCCAACAAACTCTATTTGCAATTGGTGCTGATGTCTACAATCGAGCTAACAGCCAAAGTGATGAGATTGAGGAGTCTTCAGGTGGTCACTTTACCCCAGAAGCAGACTCACCAATGAACGGTACACTAATACCACAATTCAATTTTGATTTTGACGAAGAAAGTACCGCACAAGCTGATTATGAGGCGATAGATTAAGGGTTGGGAATGGGGACTGAGGACTGGGGACTGGGGACTAGGGACTGGGGACTGGGGACTAGGGACGCAGAGCGAAAATTCCTTTTCTCTGAACCCTTCTCTACCCCTACACTTGTAAATCCTCAGTCCCAATCCCCAGTCACCAATCCCCAGTCACTAAGTTGCAAATTTTCATTAAGACATTTTAATATATCTAAATATTTAGCGAAGTTTCACAAGACCCCAGCGGTTTGCTAGATTGTAGAAGCAAATTACTTTGAACTAGGCAATGTGCCAGTTCAAATGGACTTCCATTGTAAGGGTGGTTTTCCACACCTAATGGTGCGGCTAGCCCCTCTGGTTGATGGGCGGGGTTTTCCTCTCCTAAGTAGCACAATTGTAAAAGAGACAGCCGACTCGGCAGTGAGAAGTCTGAGCAGAGGCTTCCCCTGTTCTTAACTTCTATAGCTTTTGTCGTCTCCCACGAGGAAAGCACCTGTGCTCAAGATTTGTCGGTGATTTTTGTAAAAGGTAAAGGGTAAAATCAGTTATTAACAAAAATTAATTTTATCTTCTGCCTGGACTCCGGCAAGCTTCCCTTTAAAGGATACTGTGTTGCTCTTACATATTTTGTAAAGCAAAAGCCTTCCCGTAAAGTAGCAAGCGACCGTGAGTGACGTTCTACTGACTTCTGCTTTCTTCCTTCTAACTTTTACCTTTGCTATATGGCCCGCGACTATTATGAAATCCTGGGTGTCTCTCGTGACACCGACAAAGAAGAAATCAAACAAGCCTATCGCCGTTTAGCCCGGAAGTATCACCCAGATGTGAACAAAGAACCGGGGGCGGAGGATCGCTTTAAAGAAATTAACCGCGCTTATGAGGTACTCTCAGAACCCGAAACCCGCGCTCGTTACGATCGCTTTGGGCCAGAGGGTGTGTCGGGTGCTGCTGGCTCAGGCTTTCAAGATGTCGGCGATATGGGTGGTTTTGCCGATATATTTGAAAGCATTTTTAGTGGCTTTGCTGGCGGTATGGGTAATCCCACGCAACAAAGACGGCGCAGTGGGCCTGCGAGGGGCGATGACCTGCGGCTAGACCTGAAGTTAGACTTTCGGGAAGCGGTATTTGGTGGCGAAAAAGAAATTCGCATTTCACATTTAGAAAATTGTGAAGTCTGTAGCGGTTCTGGTGCTAAACCTGGAACCCGCCCCCGGACTTGTTCAACTTGTAGCGGTTCTGGTCAAGTCCGCCGTGTCACAAGAACACCCTTTGGCAGTTTCACCCAAGTCTCTACTTGTCCCACCTGTAATGGGACAGGGATGGTGATTGAAGATAAGTGTGATGCCTGTGATGGTAAGGGCGCAAATCAAGTCACCAAGAAACTCAAAATTACCATTCCGGCTGGGGTGGATAATGGCACACGCTTACGGATTTCTAGTGAAGGAGATTCCGGTCAGCGCGGTGGCCCTCCTGGGGATTTGTATGTTTACTTGTTCGTCAATGAGGACGAAGAATTCCAACGAGATGGGATTAATATTCTCTCGGAAATCAAAGTTAGCTACCTGCAAGCAATTTTAGGTTGTCGGTTAGAGGTAGATACGGTAGATGGCCCAGTGGAACTAATTATTCCAGCGGGAACTCAGCCGAATACGGTGATGAAGTTGGAAAATCGCGGCGTACCCCGCTTGGGTAATCCCGTCAGTCGTGGGGATCACATGCTGAACGTCTTAATTGATATTCCCAATAAAGTCACCCCAGAGGAGAGGGAACTGTTGGAGAAGCTGGCTAAAATTAAGGGAGATCGCACTGGTAAAGGCGGTCTAGAAGGATTTTTGGGAAATTTATTTAAGTGATCAAGCCCTCTTCTGTTTCAACTCCCGATGCTCAACTTGATTTACGCGGCACTCCTTGCCCAATTAATTTTGTGCGGACAAAATTACGTCTGGAAAAAATGCCATTGGGAGGTTTGCTAGAAGTCTGGCTAGACCCTGGTGAGCCGATTGAGCAGGTTCCCGATAGTCTGACAATGGCAGGTTATCAGGTAGAACAAATTACAGATTGTGCTGGTTATTTTTCTCTGTTAGTGCGCCGTCCACTTGCTGGCCAATGACAGGGGAAAATTTTGCCGCAACTGGACAGTTATTGGGTACGGTGGTAGCTGTACAGGCTAATTTTTACCGAGTACAGATGGATCAAGAGGATGGGGAGCAGAGGAGCAGGGGAGCAGAGGAGAAACTGGATTTAAATGCCCCTCTGCCCCTCTGCCCCTCTGCCCCCTTGCCTCCCCTGCTTCTCTGTACCCGGCGAACACGTCTGAAAAAAATCGGACAACAGGTGATGGTAGGCGATCGCGTTGTGGTAGAAGAACCAGATTGGGCTGGGGGACGGGGTGCGATCGCTGATGTTTTACCCCGTCAAAGCGAATTAGATCGTCCGGCGATCGCCAATGTCAACCAAATCCTATTGGTATTTGCCGTTGCCGATCCACCTTTGGAACCTTATCAACTGAGTCGGTTTCTAATTAAGGCTGAGTCTACTGGTTTAGATGTACTTTTATGTTTGAATAAAAGTGATTTAGTTTCACCGCAGGAACAGCAACAAGTTAGCGATCGCCTACTTGGTTGGGGCTATGAACCAATATTTATCAGTGTTAAAGATGGTATTAATACTGACCAAGCAGCCAAATATTTGAGCAATAAAATAACTGTAATCGCTGGGCCTTCCGGCGTTGGCAAATCCAGCCTGATCAATACGCTAATTGACTCTGCCAAGTTGCGAGTCGGAGAAGTTTCTGGTAAACTGGCTCGTGGTCGTCATACCACTCGCCATATAGAATTATTTGAGTTGCCTAGCGGTGGTTTGCTGGCAGACACTCCCGGTTTTAATCAGCCGGATATGGATTGTATCCCAGAAGAATTAATCCACTATTTCCCAGAAGCTAGAAAGCGATTAGCAGTTACTAGCTGTCGGTTTAGTGATTGTCTGCATCGAGACGAGCCTGAGTGCGTAGTCCGGGGAGACTGGGAACGATATGAACATTATTTAGAATTTTTGGATGCTGCGATCGCTCATCAAACACAGCTACACCAACAAGCCGATCCAGAATCTACCATGAAGTTAAAAAGCAAAAGCAAAGGCAAAGGGCAGAGTCAATACGAACCCAAGTTAGAAAGTAAAAAATATCGCCGTATTTCCCGCAAGACTCAGTTACAAGACTTGCAAGAGTTATACCGGGATGAGGAATAAAGGAGTGTGAGCGCACTTCTATGCAAAGGTTGGTCACGAGAGCATAGATACAAACATAAAAACTATCTTCTATGTCTCAGCCCCTTGCTGCCACCCCTAGTTTAGAAGATGTCACTGAGAGTATAATTTTCCCACCAGGTGATATCTTTAGTGACGAACCCCCCTTGGAATCTGATTTACAGGGATTTCACTTAGTGGATGGGCAATATCAAGACCTTGTACCCACTGAGTCAGGTTGGTTGTGGAGTCAGCAGTTAGGGCTGTATTTGGCAGTATATTTGGGCAAATTACGCTTCTTTACACCAGATGGACATCTGGTGATGTTACCAGAGGAAGAATCAAACCAACAAGCGTTTTTTGGATAATTCTGGCTTAGACATAGCCCAACCTAGGCATCGCTCATCAAACTCAGCTGTCCCAACAAGCTAGCCAAAGGGCAGAGTCAGTACAAACCCAAGTTAGAAAGTAAAAAATACTGCCAGATTTCTCGGAAGACTCAGTTATAAATGACGTTTTTTTTAACCAACGTGAGTCTCCCACAGAAACGCACGTTAAGTCAGAATATTGCCGGGAAAAGAAGCAAACCCGCAATTGAGTAAGTCGGCGATCAAAATTCAATGTATATGAAGAAATATAAACTTGAAGTAAGGTGTGTTACGCCGTAGGATAATGCACCTTGAATTGTTGAGGTGAGTTAGGTGAAAAATTGGCAGAACGCTTACAAGCCAAAGGTCTTGAACCAGAGTAAATATTTTCAGTGCAGGATTATACAATAAACAAATAGGCACATATTACAACTAGTTAACAACAAAAGGCGGTGGAGGCATAACAAATGTTGTACCCTCATAAACACTGTAATTAACTCAATTGAAAACTATTCTTACGATCCCCATAAAGTCTTAAAATATTGTTAATTTCAGCCAAACCTCTCGACCTTCAACTTACAAGTATCACCCAAAATCACTATGGCTATCGGCTACGTCGCGCTTGTACTCCATGCACATCTACCCTTCGTTCGTCACCCGGAAAGTGACTACGTGCTGGAGGAAGAATGGCTCTATGAAGCCATCACAGAAACCTACATCCCCTTATTGAAAGTATTTGAAGGCTTAAAGCGAGACGGTATCGACTTTAAAATCACGATGAGTATGACACCGCCTTTAGTGTCGATGCTGCGTGATCCTCTACTTCAAGAACGCTACGAAGCACACTTAGCTCAACTAGAAGAACTTATAGCACTAGAAGCAGAACATAATGTCAACAACGGACATCTTCGTTATTTAGCCGAACATTATGCGACTGAGTTCAGCGAAGCGCGTCAGTTGTGGGAACGCTACGGCGGGGACTTGGTGACAGCTTTTAAAGGGTTCCAAGACAGTAATAACCTAGAAATTATTACTTGCGGTGCTACCCACGGCTATTTACCGTTGATGAAAATGTATCCGCAAGCAGTGTGGGCGCAAATTCAGGTAGCTTGCGAACATTACGAACAAACCTTTGGACAAGCACCTAGAGGTATTTGGTTGCCTGAATGTGCCTACTATGAAGGTTTAGATCGGATGCTAGCCGATGCTGGATTACGCTACTTCCTCACTGATGGGCATGGCATCCTTTACGCCCGTCCCCGTCCGCGCTTTGGCACTTATGCCCCAATTTATACGGAAACTGGTGTTGCTGTCTTCGGTCGAGATCATGAATCCTCCCAACAGGTATGGTCTTCTGAAGTGGGCTATCCTGGGGCGGCGGAATATCGGGAATTTTACAAAGATTTGGGCTGGGAAGCAGAATATGAATATATTAAGCCCTATATTATGCCCAATGGTCAACGTAAAAATACGGGTATTAAGTATCATAAAATTACTGGGCGTGGCTTAGGGCTGTCAGATAAGGCGCTTTACGATCCTTACTGGGCTAGGGAAAAGGCCGCAGAACACGCTGCTAATTTTATGTATAATCGAGAGCAGCAATCTGAGCATCTCTATGGGATAATGCAGCGTCCGCCAATTATCGTTTCGCCTTATGACGCAGAGTTATTTGGACATTGGTGGTATGAAGGCCCTTGGTTTATCGATTACCTATTCCGCAAGTCGTGGCATGACCAAGGAACATATCAAATGACCCATTTAGCAGACTATTTGCGAGAACAGCCAACGCAACAAGTCTGTCGTCCTTCGCAGTCAAGCTGGGGTTTCAAGGGTTTCCATGAGTATTGGTTAAATGAAACGAATGCGTGGATTTATCCACATTTGCACAAAGCTGCTGAACGGATGATTGAAATCTCCCATCTGGAACCAGAAGATGAGTTGGGGGAAAAAGCATTGAACCAAGCGGCGCGGGAATTGTTATTAGCACAATCTTCTGACTGGGCTTTTATTATGCGGACGGGAACGATGGTACCTTATGCAGTTAGACGGACGCGATCGCACCTAATGCGGTTTAATAAGCTCTACGAAGATGTGAAAGTCGGCAAAATTGACAGTGGTTGGTTGGAAAAAGTCGAGCTAATGGATAATATCTTCCCCGAAATCAACTATCGAGTCTACCGTCCGCTATAGTCTCACATAAAAATAATCAACAGCAGTAAGGTGGGCATTGCCCACCTTATATTAGTAGTGAGGAGCGTTTATTTTACCAACAACAGAGCAAGCCTTGGCGTGTGTAAGGGTTTGTCAAATGCTGTCAAATCTTTATAAAGATATCCGCTTATTTCGATTTGACGACACAACCGGGCAAGTTTACATCCTGGCTGGAGATGAACTCCAAGTCATTGTACTAAGTAATGGAATCTGGGATTTTGTCAATGAACCAGAATTATGAGCAAATGAGTTTTACAGAGTTGAGAGCTTACGTCGTGGAAAATCGCGAAGACATTGAAGCTCTACGTTTTTTAATGAGCAAACGTGACCCTAATTCTAAAGGCTATCCTATGCCTGTGACAGAAGCAGATATGCAAGCCCAGATGGAAATCATCAGGCGTAAGATTAACGGAGAACTTTGAAATTATTGTCTAATTCAGTAAGCATAATTAGGGTGGGTAAATCATACTCACCCTATTATTTTATTAACACTGCCGGATTTAGCTAAAGGCTATCTGGATCAATATTTAATTCTCTGAGTTTAGCAGCTAATCTTTGCGCTTTCTCTTCTGCGGCTTGTCGTGCAGTTGCTTCCTCTTCATGAGTTAGGAGTATTTGACCTGTAGCTGGATTGTAAAAGCGCAGTTTTCCCGCCTCTAGACGCAACTCTAGCCCCAAAACTTCACTGGATAGGGATACCGTACCATCTGGCAAGGTATTAGTTGCTACTGGGAAATAATTCCCATCGATCAAGTGTAAACCCTGGAGTTGAGGATTGAGATAATCACCTGTGGGATCATATTGAAAATATTCACGCACTCCCAGAAAGGCATAAATTCCTTTCTTTGCACCTTGGTCTTTGCTGCGGGTGGTTTTTGAGGTAATCTCTAGAACAAAATTTGGGGTTTGATTATTTTCTTCCCAGGTTTTGTAAGAGCGTCTGTCACGGTTTTCCACTCCAAACACCACAAATACATCTGGTGCGACAACCGATTCTGGATAACCTTTTTCGTAGTAAATAAATAGATTACCAGCGACATATACATCTGGGTGATTTTGGAAATAAATTTCCAGTACAGTGGTAGCGTATACGAGAGACTTACGCTGTAAATCACCTTCAGCCATCGGCTTACCATCCTCATCTGGGTACTCAATCGGCGTAACGGGGATGTACTCTACTGAGGCTGTCATGGTCAGATACCTCAACTTAACTAGGGCTAGATTCAATAATATCGCTCAAAATGCGATCGCCATGACTGGGAAGCTAGAGAAATCACAAGGAATTCTAGATTCGACTATATTTATACGTTCTGGTGCAGTGACTTGTTATGCCGCAACCCCAAACCGAGAAATGTTCACTTACTCTAGTTGACTGTCGCTTGTCAAATATGCCGCAAGCTCTTCTGAAATAACAAAACGATAAACATCATTATAAGTAATTTCGTAAATCAATCCGTAATTCTCTAAAATTCGTAATTTGTTTCTCAAATGATCTTCAAAATAGTACGCGAGAACCATGTTATTAGGGTCTGAATTGTAAACCCATTTATTGCTTAGAATGACAAATTCACGGATAAAGGGATACTCACACAAGTCATTTTTCATATCTGCTAGAAGCTCTGGAATTAGTTTCTCAACGGACAATAATACGCTGTCTGATTGTTTAGGCAACAGAAGGCTGGGCTTAACGACACTCTCACGTGAAACTCTTAACCCTGAAAGCGTCTTCTCGATTTTTTCGAGTGTCCGTACCATTTTCTCAGGATTATCGTTTCCGATGGTAATTGGTGGAAGTGAGCCAACAACTTCAATTGGTGTTTCATAAATATAAAGATTTGCAGAAAGATCGTAGTACTCTACTTCAAGACGAATATCTTTTCCAAATCGCTCTTCTGCTTGAAAAAAAGTTGCTACATCAAAGAAGAAAGGATTCTGGCGATCAATGAGAGATAGTTTTAGCGGAAAAAGTTTTTCACAGTTCCTCATCATCTGAGGTTGAGGCGAGATTGTAATCTTGACATCGACTGCTGGAGCTTCGGTAAGAGCAAGAATACCAAGTTGAATCGCTTGTTCTTTTTCTGGTTTAAGTCGAAACAGATGAGTTAATCGCGGTTTTGAAAAGTGCCGTTTAGCCCAAATAGCATCAACAATAAAGTGTTTAGCCTGAACTGTATGAGCACCTGCTCGGATGTAGTAGTGCTTATCTGGAGCCATGTGTGGAGCAAAATAACTCTCATAAATCACAACTAGCAAAACTGCCGAATCAGTTTGGATTGTTCCTCTACCAGATGGATCTTGTATTAGCTTGAGGTCATACTTAGGAACTGGCTCCACTTGACTGATTATTTGATCAACCCAATCGCGTAAATCCTGCCTCCCAATCTTTAGAGGCAACCCCTTATCCGCATTACCATTACCGTCAACACCACCAACAAAGCAACCGCCTCCAGAATTCGCAAAGCCTGACACTGCACAGCTTAGTTTCTTTTTGAGTTCATTGTGTGAAGTATCACTTGACTTAAATTCAAAATTATCATCCTCTGTAATTGGAAGTTGCGTTAGGTCAAAGGTTTCGAGGTTTATTTTAGACATACTGCTAAACAATAATACCAATAACCTAAAACTAACACTCAACAGATTCTTCCATAAATTATTTTTGAAAAAGGTCTATTTTGTTTGTGCTTTTAAAGCATTTACGCTCAAAGTTTACTAACAGTGAAGCCCCAAATTTCCAGACTTCGTGTAACTAACATTAAAACATTAAAAAAGACAGGCTTATTGCCTGTCTTGTAAGTAATGATTTAGGAAAGAATTTAGAAATTCATTTCAGCAGCTTGGACTTTTTCAACCTGCTTCTTCTTCAGCACCAGCATAACTTGAGCCAACATTACAAGAGCGATGAACGCAATCATCCATTTGACTCTGGAAGCGTCTTGCAGTACGATTTCTGCATCTATTTGACCGAATCCACCAACGTTGGGGTTGCTGGTCAAAGCATCACCAGTCTTAACTGCTTGCCCTTCGGAAACAAGTAGGTCTGGCCCTAAAGGAATCGTATCAACGACAACATCACCAGATTCGGGTTGGATGTTGACTAAATATTTGATATTACCTTCGACATCTTCCTCTTTGGCAATCTTGGTAATTGTGCCAGTAGCGGAAGCGTTATAAACAGCGTTGTTGCTCTTTTCGCCTGTGGGATAAACTTGTCCGCGTCCCCGATTACCACCTACGTGAACTGAATATTTACCGAAGTGGATGTTTTTGTCGGTTGCGGGGTTGGGAGAAAGAACTGGGAAGACGATTTCCTGATACTGTTCACCGGGTAAAGGGCCGACGATGACGACGTTATCTTTGTCTTCGCTGTAGGGTTGGTAAAAAGTGTCGCCAACTTCTTCTTTAAGTTCTTCGGAAAGACGGTCTTCAGGAGCAATCTTAAAGCCTTCGGGTAGCATCAGTACTGCACCGACGTTCAAGCCAACTTTAGAACCATCAGCACCAACTTGCTGGGCGCTTAGATCGTAGGGGATTTTCACCACAGCTTTGAATACAGTGTCAGGTAGCACCGATTGGGGAACTTCCACTTCTGTAACCTTGGCGGCTAGGTGACAGTTGGCACAAACAATTCGCCCTGTTGGTTCGCGGGGGGTTTCGGGATAGGTTTGTTGTGCCCAAAAGGGATAGGCGGCAGCTGATTGGGGAAGGGCTAGATCGCTGGTGAAGTAAAATGTCACAGTAGCGATCGCTATGAGCAATGTTTTTACAATCGCTCTAACACTGCGAGTTAACCTCGCTCTTAAGAAAACATTTCTCATCTCTAATAAGGGCAACGATTGAATTAGTCATTAGTCATTGGTCATTAGTCATTAGTCATTAAGCCTTGAACAAAGGACGAATGACTAAGGACTAAGGACAAAATTATTAACCCCACCAAGGTGCATCACCAGTACGGAAGTCGGTTTCAGTCCAAGGGGTCAAAACGATTTTGTCGTCGTTCACTTTGGTATGGGCTAAAGCCAGAGACAGAGGTGCCGGGCCCCGAACAACCTTACCAGTTTCGTCATACTGGGAACCATGACAAGGACATTTAAATTTGTTCTCAGCAACGTTCCAGGGGACGACACAACCTAAGTGGGTACAGATGGCGTTAATGCCATAATCTTTGATCGCCTCTTTGCTGTCTACCACAATATAGGTAGGATCTCCCTTTAGTCCTTGGACTAGGTTGCGATCGCCTGCATTCCGGTTTTCTAGAAATTTAGCGACGCTAACATCGTTACCTAGCTCGTCTTTTGCCGTTGTACCGCCACCAGCACCACCGGTTGCGGGTGGAATAAAGTAGTTGACAACGGGATACAATGCACCCAGAGCTACTCCAGTGACAGTCCCAAAAGTGAGCAGATTCATGAACTGACGACGCCCCATATCGGGCACGTCTGCTGATTCAGAAAATTGAGCCATAATCTACGCGCTCTTTGTGTATTTTGTTAAGCATTTTGACAAAAGTACTTGTACTTGAGGAACTCTTGTCTAAGTCGAAATGCTAGCGCTCACAACGATGCCATACTTCTTTGTTGCAAGATATAAAAAGCATCTTTTCTGTTAGCATTACATTTCTTTATATCCTTATCATACTGGAGTCACGGAACTTAACATCATAACTAAATGTAAAATCTGATTGAGAAAAGCTATGACAGGACAGGAATTACGCCAGATGTTGCTTGATAAGTGGGGATATTCTTACGATGTCCAGTTCCGGCGGGCACAGGGAAAGATATTTTTGCAAGTCATGTGGAAATATCTGGAGCAAGCTTCTTTTCCCTTGAGTGAGGCGGAGTACCAAGAACATCTCGATAGCATTGCCAATTATCTTCATGCCTTGGGTGGATCAACACAGGTACAAACTTTTATTGCTCAAACACGCGATCGCCCCCGGCTCGGCAAGGCTGTTAGCATTCCTCTAGATTTGGGTGAACGCACTTCGGAATGGATATTATGACCTGCTATTGCATTAATGTTAATAAATTTCTGAATATTTACAGTATTTTTTATCCCAAAAGTACCATAGTATGCTACAGGATTCTTTTGCCCACTGCTACATCTCTATCTGGCTGAATTAATACAACTTCTCCATCGTCTAGCATTACTCCCAAGACTAAAACTTCCGAAATAAAATCGGCAATTTGACGGGGTGGAAAGTTAGTAACAGCTAATATTAATCTGTTGATTAATTCCTCTTGCTCGTAAAGCTTAGTAATTTGGGCACTAGATTTTTTAATGCCCAAATTACCAAAATCTATCCACAATTTATAAGCTGGTTTTTTCGCTTTAGGAAACTCTTCAACTTTGATGACTTTGCCAACATGAATCTCAATTTTTTCAAAGTCACTATAACTACTAAACATTTGGTCAAAAACTAAGCACGAACATCTTTCTAGCTATTCCCTGTAACCTGTAACCTGTAACCTATAACCTATTGCATCTGTTATTTCCCCGTAAGCTTCACCAGTCCAACACCACCGAAATAAAGCCCTAAAACTGCTCCAGCTAAAAGACTTTGAGTCAGGGGGTCAGTAGAAGGTGTCAGAACGGCTCCTAAAACAACTGCCCCCATAATTACGTAACGCCAACCAGAAATCATGCGTTCAGACGAGACAATGTTCAAATTACCGAGCAACAGTTGGATGATGGGAATTTGAAATGCTAAACCAGTGCTGAATAACAGTAGCAGCACAAATTCAAAATATTTATCAATTGACCAAAGTTGTTCGACTACATCTGCTCCGTAGCTGATGAAAAAGTTCAAAGCTGCGGGGATAAGAAGTAAATAGGCAAATATTAACCCCGCCCCAAATAGCACACTTGAACCCAAAACCACAGGCCCCAGTAAACGGCGTTCGCGGCGAGTCAGCCCTGGAACTACAAACTGGATAATCTGGTAAAGAATGAAAGGACTAGAAAGTATCAAGCCAGTGTAGGCTGCAACTTTGAGGGAGACAAAGAAATATTCTCCGGGTGCAAGTTGGAGAAACTTTACTCCTTGTGCTGGAACCTCAAGTAGCTGGACAATTGGCTTAACGGCAAAGAAACAGCCGATAATGCCCACTGCTACAGCAATCAGCGAATAGAAAATCCGCAGTCGCAACTCTTCTAGGTGGTCGAAAAGGGACATTTCGATTTCACCTGGCAACTCATCAAGAGGATCGTTCTCTGAGTTGCCATATCCTTCTGAATCGAGATTGGGAACGTTTACAGTATCTACGTCTTGTGAAGGAGTCATGAGTCAGCTAGTAGGCAACATTTATAATTGAGTGATTGCTGAGTAAGGATTCAGGAGGCAGGAGGCAGGAGATAGGAGGCAGGAGGCAGGAGGAACCCACGTTTTAAAACGTGGCATTGATCTTGGACGCAATGCAAGTCGTGCTACGCATCTCGATACAATTCTTCTTTTAAACTGGGCAATGACCCAGCAACTTTAGTTTTTATTCATACTTCTTTCCTCCTGCCTCCTGCCCTCTGCCTCCTGCCTTCTTTGTAATTGTTTTTTGTGAGCAGTATTTTAACTCAGCACTCTTCATTATTTTATCTGGGGAATGCAGCTACCAAGATATGTTTTTGGGTGCTGTGGGTTTTTTTCCTGTTTTTTGGGCTTGCATCTGCATAAGTTAGTAGGAAGCCATCTTGTAGGCAATGCCTAACCTAAAAAAGGGTGGAACCGATAATTTAAAAATCACGTCTCTGCGGCTAGTAGCGCTGAGTAAATTCACACAACATCAACATATAATACTCAGTTTTGAAAATCCGGTTCATCAAGGTGGCATCTCATCTATACATAGCGCAATCGGAAATTTTTAGCTGAGGTTGGGTATGAACCGGACAATTTGCATTGCCCTGATGGCATTGCCTGTTTATTTATACAATGTTGAGCCAAGTACTACAAGTAGTAGTGACGTGCCAATTGTCAAAAACCAGTTTCCCATAATAACTGCTTTAATTGCTTACAGTACAAATACTCAGTCATACATCTTGCCGTGGCAAATATCGGCTAGAGATGACCAAACCGAAGATTGCCTTCGTGCTGGCATTTGCAAAGATTGAGAAAAGAAGGCAGTCCCATTATCTAAAGAAAATTAATGGTTGTAAAAAATCAACGTACAGTAGTGGTTACAGGAGCCTCAACAGGAATTGGTCAGGCGTGTGCTTTGCTTTTAGACCAGTTGGGCTTTTCTGTTTTTGCTGGCGTGCGTCAAGATATTGATGCTCAAACACTGAAACAAAAGGGGTCACAAAGGCTCATTCCGATTTTTTTAGATGTTACCGACGCTGAATCGATCGCAGCTGCGGTTGAGCAAGTAACAAATGCAGTTGGTGGTGCGGGGATTTTAGGTTTAGTTAATAATGCCGGAATTGCCGTCCCTGGCCCCTTAGAATTATTAGCGATCGCAGAATTTCAACAACAAATGCTTGTGAATGTCACCGGACAATTAGCAGTGACCCAAGGATTTCTTGGTCTATTACGCCAAAGTCGGGGTCGAATTGTCAATATGGGTTCCATCGCTGGTAGAAGTCCTGCGCCGTTCATGGGAGCTTATAATGCGTCAAAATTTGCCCTCGTTGCACTCACTGATGTGATGCGGATGGAATTACGACCTTGGGGAATCTCGGTTTCTATTATCGAACCTGGTGCGATCGCCACTCCAATCTGGGAAAAGTCCCTAAGTCAATCTGAAATAGCACAGCAGGACCTACCACAATCGGCACAAAATCTTTATGGTCAGGCGATGAATATTGTACGTAAGAAAATGCAGATTCTCGCATCTCAAGGAATTTCTGCGGATATTGTCGCTCAGGCTGTTGTTCATGCGCTCACTGCAAAACAACCTAAAACACGCTATCTCGTTGGACAAGATGCCAAACTTGGAGCTGTGCTGAAGCACATTTTGCCCGATCATCTGCATGACCGGATAATTTTATACTCAATGGGTTTGTAAATTACTTGTTTGTCAGTTCACAAGTACAGCACGGCGTAAATACAACTACCATCTTAGGACTTACACATTAACGCCAAATAGAAAGCATACAGGGCTTGAAAAACCATATCTGTCGTAGGGGCACAGCATTGCTGTGCCCCTACAGCGCGGGTTTACCGATCATCAAAGAACAATTAATAAAGGCCTGAAACGACCTATTTTCGTAAATACATACCATGATTAATTTGTACAGTGCGTAAGTCCTATAATCATTCTTTTCGGCTGATATTTGTGTCAGTTAATACTTAATTAGTGGGCTACAGCCTCGCATTCTATGGCAATTTATTACTGAAATCAAGAAACAATAATTATACTAACCTATTCCAGCTAATTGGCATTAGGTAGACAACTCTTCTAGCCCTATCCATTCAGTGATAGATTGCCATTGGCTTACGTAAACAGTGGTATTTATACGTTTTTCTTTTTGAGCTTTTTTAGGTAGTTTTCCCATGACAGCATCGGCGAACGAGCTAGATTCGTTCCATTTATAAATAGGCATCTCTTGCCAGCAGTGGCGACAAAACCAGTAAGTTTCTGAACCGCGTATATGTTCTAAAAGTACGCTTGAACAGCAAGGACAGTAATTCATATTTTTCTCAAATCCTGTGAATAAAAGTGTTATTGCAAATTAGAGAGCCAGTTGAGAAGCCCGTAGATATCTAAAACAATCTGTCTATATTTTGACTATAGTCTTTGAATATGAGGAACTTGTGAGGAAAGTTAAAATACTTAATATTTATACAAAACTTATACACACTTCTTAAGTAATGCTCTCAGGCTTATTGATCTATCTCTTCACAAGATCCTCAAATTATTTTTCGTATCATCGATTAATTTCAAAGATTTCATCCTAACAAGACTATGAATTAAGGTAATCTCTTGAGATAACAGATCATCTATCTCTAATTTGACAATAGAATGAGTTTGGCGACTCTAAAATTCTATCTACTTCCTGGTTTAGTTACTAACTTGTTCTATATACCCTGTATTTAGTCTTATAAGATTTACAGGGCAGATTTATCAATATAAGTGATTTATTCTCTATTAGAGCCGAATAGTTCCCTATTTTCAACAATTTACTTCCTCTAGCGAACGCTAGCTTCTACTAGTTTGTCCTGATATCAAAAAGATCATTAGAATTGACAAATTAACCATGCGATTCAACGATCAACTGATTAACTTACCTAGCTTAAATCATGTTATTAATCGTTCTCCATTAACGATTAGCCCTGATAGTTTTGTAATTGAAGCTATTATCTTGATGAGTCAGGAAAGATGTAGTAATTATGCCCCTACAAGCTTCAACTTTTCATTGGATTTAAACCCCAGAAATCAAACATTAACTGGTTGTGTCTTGGTTCTTGAGAGAGGGAAATTATTAGGCATTTTTACTGAAAAAGATGTAATTAGTCTTATAGCTTCGGGAATAAACCTATCCACGATGACAATGGCTGAAGTGATGACACAGCCAGTAGCTACCCTTATACAATCAGATTCTCAAGATATTTTCACCGCTTTATCGTTATTGCGTCAGCATCAAACTCACTGTTTGCCCGTTTTGGACGATCGCGGGCAAGTGTTAGGAATTATTACCCAGAGTAGCTTGCTACAAGCCTTTGACCTGATCAAAATGGTTGGGGTAGTTGACGGGTTACAGCAATTTTTACAAAAACCCACAGATGAATTCCAGTCGGTTAATCAGCCAATTGAGATAGAGCAAGTCCGCTGCCAAACTCAAAATAACTTAAAACTATGGGTTGAGGCACAATCGACTGAAATCATGGAAGTTAATCAGGAACTTCAGCAAGCCCTTGAAGAACTCCAGGTAATAGAAGAAGAACTGCGCGAACAAAACGAAGAGTTAGCCGTTGCCCGTGAGCAAATAGAATTGGAACGAGAGCGTTACCAAGATTTGTTTAAGTTCGCTCCAGATGGTTACTTGGTAACTGATGCCGCAGGTATTATCCAAGAGGCTAACCAAGCAGCAGCAAAGTTGCTGGCTGTCCGCCAAAAATATTTAGTCAACAAACCATTAATTTTATTTATTTCTCGCCAAGATCACCAGACTTTTACCACCCGACTGAATAATTGGCAGCAGATACAGGAGTGGGAAGTTTACCTCAAACCACGGGGAGGTAGAATTTTCCCGGCTAGCATTAGAGCTGCTGCCATGTACGATTCAAAGGGGGATCTTGTTGGTTGGCGCTGGTTAATTTGCGATATTAGCGATCGCCAACAGGCAAAGGAATCACTGCGCCAAGCTTACGAGGAATTAGAAAAACGAGTGGCGGAACGGACAGCAGAACTTGTCATGTCCAACGTTCTGTTGCAACAAGAAATTACCGAACGCCAACGCGTAGAAGTTGCATTACGACACAGCGAAAACCTCTATCGCCAACTTGTGGAAAGTCAAACTGACATAATTATCCGCGTTAATTTGCAAGGGCAAATTACCTTTGCCAATGTGGCTGCTTGTCAAACCTTCGGCTGGAAAGAAGATGAGTTTTGTGGCCAGTCATTTTTCCAGTTTATTTATCCAGATGACTTGCCTCAAGCGATGGAAGATATGGCAATTTTAGGATCTTCATTACATCCCTTGACTAATCTTGAGCGACGTGCATTGACAGTCAATGGTATCCGCTGGTTTCAATGGAATGCGATCGCAATTCGTGATGAAAAAGGAGAGGTTGTTGAAATTCAAGGGGTAGGTAGAGATATTACCGAACAGCAAGCCGCGCTACACGAACGCCAACTTGCCGAAGCAGCACTGCGCCAAAGTGAGGAGAAATTTCGCAGTTTTGCCGAACACACCCACGCAATGATCTGGATTGGTAGCGCAGATTCATTCCAAACCTTGTACGTTAGTCCTGCTTATGAGAAGATTTGGGGTCGTTCTTCCCAGCATTTATTTGAGCAGCCAGACTCCTGGATAGACACCATTCATCCAGACGATCGCGATCGCGCCACCCAATCAATCGAGCAACTGCTTAGTGGTAGTAAATCCATTTCAGCAGAATATCGGATTTTGCGACCTGATGGATTAGTGCGCTGGATTTGGAATCGGGGCTTTGCTGTCTATGATGACCAAGGAAAAATTAACTATTATGGTGGCATTGCCGAAGATATCACAGAGCGTAAACTGTCCGAAGAGTCACTGCGCCAGAGCGAGGAGAAATTTCGCACTTTTGCCGAAAATACCCACGCAGTTATCTGGATTGCCAGCACAGATTCATTCCGAACCTTGTACGTTAGTCCTGCTTATGAGAAGATTTGGGGTCGCTCTTGCCAAAATCTATTGGAGCAACCTGAGTTATGGATAGACACCATTCATCCAGACGATCGCGATCGCTTAACTTTTACAGCAAAGCAACAGCTCATTAGTGAGTCGGTTTCAATAGAATATCGAATTTTGCGACCTGATGGATCGATGCGCTGGATCTGGGATCGAGGCTTTGCTATCTATGATAACCAAGGAAAAGTTCAGTATTATGGTGGCATTGCCGAAGATATCACTGAGCGCAAACTGTCCGAAGAGTCACTACGAGAAAGTGAAGCGCGATTGAGTTTAGCTACCGAAGCAGTCCAAATGGGTATATGGGATCGGAACTTAATCGCCAATACTTGTATTTGGTCTGCCAATATGGGGCCACTTTATGGTCTGCCGAACAACACCTTGTGTCCAACCTTTGAAGACTATTTCAATTTCATCCATCCAGAAGACCGCGAATCTGTGGCTGCGAATATCGCTCACATGATTGAGCAAGGAAAGGGATCTACAGAGTATCGAGTTATCTGGCCCGACGGCAGTTTGCACTGGTTAAACTGCAAAGCTCAAGTCTACTATAACGAACTTGGTCAAGCGATTCGGATAATCGGCACAAATCGGGATGTCACAGAGCGCAAGCTAGCGGAACAAAAAATCTTTGAACAAGCCGCTCTACTTGATATTGCCACCGACGCCATCTTAGTTCGAGATTTCCAATCTCAAATCTTATTCTGGAATCAAGGTGCAGAGCGGATGTATGGTTGGCTGTCTACAGAGGTTATGGGAAAAGACCTCCGGGAGATTTTATATCCAGCAGGAACTCAACAGCAACTAGAAGAACCGCTAAAAAGGGTAATTGAGAGTGGCTCGTGGCAAGGTGAGTTACATAAAATTACAAAATCCGGTCAAAAAATTATTGTGGAAAGCCGCTGGACATTGATGCGCGATCCTGCGGGAGAACCAAAATCTATCCTGGTTGTTGACACTGATATCACCCAAAAGAAACAACTCGAAGAACAGTTTTTTCGTACCCAGCGATTGGAAAGCCTTGGTACCCTTGCAAGTGGTATTGCCCACGACTTGAACAATATATTGACACCAATTTTGGCCGCGGCTCAATTAGTACAGGGACAATTTTTTCAAGATCAGGAGCGTTCTGGGCAACTGCTGGCACTTGTAGAAAGCAACGCCAGACGCGGAGCAGCTTTAGTAAAGCAAGTCTTGTCTTTTGCGCGAGGATATAAAGGAGAGCGGACAATTATCCAAATCGAGTACCTGATTTCAGAAATTATCCAAATTGCTCAACAGACATTTCCCAAATCGATTGAATTTTCCACAGTTATTCCAGAAGACATTCGGGCGATCGCTGGGGACACCACACAACTGCATCAAGTGCTGATGAATCTGGTAGTAAATGCTCGCGATGCTTTGCCAGATGGCGGTAACATCACAATTTCTGCGGAAAATAAGTTTATTGATGAAGCTTATGCCAGGATGAATCTCGATGCCAAAGTCGGGCATTACATTGTGATTACCGTTGCCGATAACGGAATTGGCATATCACCAAAAATATTAGATAGAATTTTTGAGCCATTTTTCACCACCAAAGAAGTCAATGCAGGTACAGGACTCGGCCTTTCAACAGCGCTGGGTATTATTAAAAGCCACGATGGTTTTATCAAAGTGTCTAGCAATGTTGGTAAAGGCAGCAAATTTAACCTGTTCTTACCAGCTGTGGAAGCAACCCCAGAGTTCAAGATAGAAGAGATGGAACTGCTCCCAGGACAAGGAGAATTGATTTTAGTGGTAGATGATGAAGCACAAATTCGGGAGATTGCCACAATCATCTTAGAAAACCATAACTATAAGATACTGGCTGCCAGTAATGGCATAGAGGCGATCGCACTTTATGCCCAACACAAGCATCAAATCAATGCTGTATTGATGGATATAATGATGCCGGAGATGGACGGAATTACCGCTATTCGCACCTTGAAAAAAATGAATAGCCAGGTTCAAATTATTGCCTGTAGCGGACTGAACTCAATGGAGGTGTTTGCCCAAGCCACTGATGCTAATGTGCAAGCAGTTTTATCAAAACCCTATACCGCCAGAGAATTATTGAGCAGTTTACACAATCTATTCAGAGGGTAGTGGGTAGTGCTGAGTGGGAAATCTCACTTCTTTACTCGGAACTGTTTTGCCCAATGCCCAATGCCCAATGCCCAATGCCCAATGACAAATCCCTCACAAGTTCCTCAAATTGTTTTCCTAAGATTAAAATGTGGGCAACGTCGGGAAAATGGGGTTAATCCGGCTGATGAATATTGTTAGGAAAATTAATGATGAGTTAGCGATCGCAGGGCAAATTACATTAGAGCAGCTAAAAAAAATAGCTGATGAGGGTTATAAATCTGTACTTAATTTACGCTTGCCCGACGAAACAGGCTTACTGGCTGATGAACAGGACAAAACTGAGCTTTTGGGATTGTACTACCTTAACCTCCCAACCAAAACTGATGATATTAATCATCAAAATACTCTCAAGATATATCAGACTATCACGGAATTACCCAAACCAATTTTAATCCATTGTGATAATTCAATTCGTTCAGCCGCAATAGTATTGTTGTACATCGCTATGAAACAAGGTATAACATTTGAAAAAGCAATAGAAAAAATTATTAATTTAGGTTTAATATAACTAATTCGTAATTCGTAATTCGTAATTATGCTCCTACGTCACTAACGCTACGCTAACGTAATTCGTAATTTTTGAGTTTCAAGGATTGCGGAAATCCCCACCTTATCTGCATTCGCGCAGCGTGTCGCAGACAGACGCTAACGCAAACAATGTACTAATACCAATTTGAAAAAAATGCGACAAATAGACCATTTGTAGAGACGCGATTCATCGCGTCTTTACCCAAGGATGTGTTGCAATCATTAATTGAATAGGTATAACAAGGTGGGGATTAATTGTGAGTGGGTGATGACGATTGCATCCAGCAAGACATCATAACTGGCTATTGTCTTTCATTAAACGGCTGTAAGTTCGTTGGGGAATAAAGTGGAGTGGATTGTAACCAACGAAACGCAAAATCAGTACACAAGCCCATGAATATCGTCCATCGGTAATGGCTTCCATAACTTGCTCTAATTGTTCTGGACTAATGGCTTTGTGAAAATTTTTCTGAGAAGAAGAAATGTGGTAGTTCATAGCTAACCCTGATGTAAGTTATCTAAATCGAGGTGTATCAGTTTATTCCACCATATTCTGTTTTCTGAATTGGCTTGAGCAATATATCTGCAATACAACGACGACGGATGATAATTTTGGCAGTGACTATTTGACTAGTCTTTAATCTGCTTACATTTGGTTTGTTTATGCTAAAACTTGCTGGATTTAATTTATTTATGGGGTGATGTTCTACTGGCGTTGGCGTAGCCCACCGAAGGTATCGCTCAAATTTTGCTGTATTGCTTAATCGGGAATAGTGTTTTATGCCTGATTGAGAACTAACTTATATACATAGAATAATCTGTCTTTGCTGCCACTCCAGCCAATTTGGCAGTTTTTTAAATTTGGGCATTGGGGAAAGACTTGCTAAAACTTCCTCCCTGTTCAATAACTACCTTTTTAGTGCAATACCCAATGCCCAATCTCCAATCCTGTAAAAGGTTGAATGAACAAGTGTTTCGCTGTGACTTTAGGCACTTTTAGATCCCCCCTAAGAGGATGTTTTAAAAGTCCTCTTGTCGGTAACAAAAGGTTTTAGATCCCCCTAAATCCCCCTTAAAAAGGGGGACTTTGATTCCGGTTCCCCCCTTTTTAAGGGGGGTTAGGGGGGATCTAAACGTGTCTAAAATCACACCAAAATACTTTTAAAACAACCTCTAACCTCCCTTAAAAAGGCTACGGTGTACACACAAGTCCTAAAAACCTAGCTTATCTCGTTCCTAGTCTCCGACTGGGAATGCATTCATTGAGTCTCTGACTCNNTCTAATAGCCCATTCCCATGCAGAGCATGGGAACGAGATAATAACATAATTGCGAATTGTGCGAATTGTTTTAAAGTCCCTCTTTCAACCCCTAATACCATAGACTTACAGAGTTTCATACCAGAGCTAGACGTAAAGATTTTTACAGTTATTTAGAATCGTGGGGGAGATGTACCTCACAGAACCGGAGACTGGAAAGAAATATGAGGTTATTACCTAGCTAAATTTCTAGGATTCGTCATCATGTATGAACTAGTTCAAGCTGTCTTCAACGGTGATGAAAAAACTGCTCTACATCAGTTAATTTATACGTTGAGTTCTTCAGGTAAGCGTTACTTCCTGAGAAATGAGATTTTGCAAGCTTTTGCTGACTACTGTCATCAATCCCAAAAGCCAGCCTATTTTTACTACTCTTCTTCTGTTGGCAAACTGATACAGTACACCCACGAAATAATTCTCGAAGAGGAAAGTACTTGGTTTGTGATTCGACCCACAATTGCGAACCAAGAAGTTTGGCAACTGACAGCCGATTTGAGTCGGTTTGAGCAAATGACGCCTCAAGCACTGTTAGATGTGAGAGATCGCTCAGTCAACCGCTACCAACCCCACATCCTCGAAATCGACCTCCACCCCTTCTATGAGAGTTCTTTAAGAATCGACGACGCCAGAAATATAGGTCAAGGTTTAGCCTTCCTCAACCGTTACCTGTGCAATCAATTGTTGACTGACCCCCAATATTGGGTAGAAATGTTGTTTCAAGCGTTACATGGGCTGCAATACGATGGTATTCGCCTATTGTTGAGCGATCGCATTTCCTCTGGTATTCAGTTAGCCAAACAAATTAAGCCAGCCCTCAAATTGCTGAGTGAGCGATCGCCTGATGAACCTTATGAAAACTTCCGCTTTGAACTCCAAGAACTCGGCTTTGAGCCAGGTTGGGGTAACACTGCGGCGCGAGTCTCCGAAACCTTAGAACTCCTCGACCGGCTCATTTACTCCCCAGAACCCGGCATTTTAGAAACATTTGTAGCCCGCGTCCCCGCCGTCTTTCGCATCGTCCTCGTTTCCATCCACGGCTGGGTTGGACAGCAAGATGTTTTGGGAAGAGATGAAACACTCGGTCAAGTTATCTACGTTCTCGAACAAGCTCGCAGCTTAGAAAATGAACTGTGTGAACAAATTAAACTCGCTGGACTTGACCAACTAGGCATTAAACCCCATGTAATTATTCTCACCCGGCTAATTCCTAACTGTGAAGGGACATTTTGTAATCTGCACTTAGAAAAAGTTGAAGATACTGAAAATGCTTGGATATTGCGCGTTCCTTTTGGTGAATTCAATCCAGAAATCACGAATAATTGGATTTCTAAATTTGAGATTTGGCCTTATTTAGAACAATTTGCGGTAGATGCAGAAAAACAATTACTAGCTCAATTTAAAGTCAAACCTAATCTTATTATTGGTAACTACAGCGACGGGAATTTAGTAGCTTTTCTCCTATCTCGCCGGATGAAAGTCACCCAGTGCAACATTGCCCATTCCTTGGAAAAACCTAAATATTTATTTAGCAATTTATATTGGCAAGATTTAGAAGATCAATACCACTTCTCGGCACAATTCACCGCCGATTTGATTAGCATGAATGCAGCCGACTTTATCATCACATCATCCTATCAAGAAATTGTCGGCACACCTGACACCGTAGGTCAATACGAGTCGTATAAATGCTTCACAATGCCACAGTTGTATCATGTGGTTGATGGCATTGATTTGTTTAGTCCTAAATTTAACTTAGTGCCGCCGGGAGTAAATGAAGATATTTTCTTTCCCTATAGTCAAAAAGAAGACCGAGATTCTCACCTTTGCACACAAGTCCACGACTTACTCTTTAGCCGCGAAGACCCCCAAATATTTGGTCATTTAGATCACCTTAACAAGCGACCAATCTTTGCCGTTGATACCATCACTTCAATCAAAAATCTCACTGGGTTAGCTGAATGTTTTGGCAAAAGTCAGGCGTTGCAAGAGCATTGCAACCTGATTCTTTTAATTAGTAAACTACATCCACATGAAGCTACAAACTCAGAAGAAGCAGAAGAAATTCAAAAACTCTACGACGTTATTGATCAATATAATCTCTATGGCAAGATTCGCTGGGTGGGGATGCGTATCCCTAGCAGGGAACTCGGTGAAGCCTACCGAGTAGTTGCAGATTCTCAGGGAATTTATGCCCATTTTGCCCGCTTTGAATCCTTCGGACGGAGTATTTTAGAAGCGATGATTTCCGGCTTGCCAACTTTCACTACTCAATTTGGCGGTTCTTTAGAAATTATCGAAAACCAAGAAAACGGATTTAATATTAATCCGACGAACTTAGAAGAAACAGCAAATAAAATTTTAGATTTCCTTGACAAATGCGAGGCTCATGGTGAATACTGGCACGAAGTTTCAGAATGGATGAGTCAGCGAATTCATCACAAATATAATTGGCATTTACATAGCAATCAATTATTACTACTTGCTAAAATGTTTAGTTTTTGGAACTTTGTTGCTCCCGAAAATAACGAAGCCAGAGATCGGTATATGGAAACCTTATTTCATCTCATTTATAAGCCCAGAGTCGAGAAGATTTTGGAAAAGCATATAGGTGGGTGAGGGAGGTAGGGGAGCGGGGGAGCGGGGGAGCAGGGGAGCAGGGGAGCAGGGGAGAGTTAAAACTGGTTTCATCCACCTCGGAACTCCGTTCATCCACCTCGGAACTCCGTTCATGTCCCTCAAAAGCTCAAAATCCCCATTCCCCAACTTATGCACATAAAAGGTCGTTCTCGCCATTTTATCTACACAGATTGGATATTAATCGAAACCCAGTTTGACCCTGAGCAATTGCACTCTAAAGAAACCGTCTTTACAATCGGCAATGGATACCTGGGAACAAGGGGCTGTTTTGAGGAAGGTTATCCTCATGCATTGCCAGCTACTTTTATCCACGGTGTCTACGACGATGTGCCGGTGGTTTACACTGAACTGGTAAATTGCCCTGACTGGCTACCCTTGATCGTGATTGTGAATGGCGATCGCTTCCGTCTCGATCAAGGTGAGATATTGCGCTACGATCGCCAGCTTGATTTACGTCAGGGACTTCTCAGCCGTTCTTTACGTTGGCGCTCTCCGAGTGGAAACACTATAGACATCGGCTTTGAACGCTTTGCTAGTCTTGCAGATCCGCATGTGTTGGCGCTACGCTGCCATCTAACGCCAGTAGATTTTGATGGGTTAATTGAAGTTCAAGCTAGTATCAATGGCTATCCAGAAAATCAGGGTTTTAATCACTGGGAAGGACTAGATCAAGGCAAGATCGACCAAGGAATCTGGTTGCAACGCCGCACCCGCAGTTCCCGAATTGAACTCTGTATGGCAGCTAAGATGAAAATATCGGGCACTGAAGCATCTTTACAAGTCAGTACCGCACCTGGTTATCCAACCTTGACCACGACCTTCTTGGGTAAAGCACAACAGACTGTAACAGTAGAAAAACTAGTGACAGTTTTTACCTCGCGGGAGGTGGAAACACCAGTCCTAGCCGCTCAAGAAAAACTCGCGCACCTGCCAGACTACGCAACCTTATTAAAAGCCAATGAACAGGCGTGGGATGAGGTTTGGCAGCAAAGTGACATCCTCATTGAGGGGGATAGCACAGCTACTTTTGCTGTTCGCTACAATCTATTTCAACTGCTGATTGCGGCTCCACGCCATGATGATCGGGTGAGCATTCCGGCGAAAACTCTTTCGGGGTTTGGCTATCGCGGTCATATTTTTTGGGATACAGAAATTTTTATGCTGCCCTTGTTTCTGTTTACCCAACCAGCGATCGCTCGTAATTTACTCAGTTACCGCTGGCACACCTTACCAGGAGCTAGACGCAAAGCAGCCCATTATGGATATAAAGGGGCAATGTTTGCCTGGGAAAGTGCTGGTACCGGAGATGAAGTCACACCACGTTGGGCACTCGAAAGTAATTTTTATGGTGAAGACGTGCGGATTTGGTGCCGCGATCGCGAAATTCATATCAATGCAGATATACCTTACGCCATTTGGAACTACTGGCAAGCCACTGGTGATGATGACTGGATGCAAAAGGTCGGCGCAGAGGTGATTTTGGATGCCGCTATTTTTTGGGATAGCCGAGTCGAATTCAATCCTGAACGTGAACAATACGAAATTCGGGGAGTAATTGGAGCGGATGAATACCATGAATTAGTCCACAACAACGCCTTTACAAACCGGATGGCGCAATGGCATTTAGAGAAAGCGATCGCAGTTTATGATTGGTTGACTGACAAATTCCCCGAACGAGCGACTGAACTAGAACAGAAACTAAAACTCACCTCCCAAAAGCGAACGCACTGGCAAGATATCATCGCCAAAATATTGTTTCTCCATGACCCATTAACAGGATTAATTGAGCAGTACGAGGGCTTTTTTCAATCGGAAGATATCGATTTAGCAGATTATGAAGGGCGCGATCGCTCCATGCAAGCTATCTTGGGTGTTGACAGAATCAACAAATATCAAGTAATCAAGCAGCCAGATATCTTGATGCTGCTTTATTTAATGCGGGAATCAGCAGATTTTCCTTACAGCGAAAAAGCATTGCAGACCAACTGGGACTACTACGCACCCCGCACGGATATTACCTATGGTTCGTCCCTTGGCCCGGCAGTTCACGCCATCTTAGCTTCAGATTTGAGCAAATCAATCGAAGCTTACGAACTGTTTATACGGGCGTTAATGGTGGATCTTGAAGATAACCGAGGTAACACCAATGATGGAATTCACGGCGCTAGTGCTGGTGGCATTTGGCAAGCTGTAATTTTTGGGTTCGGCGGCATTCAATTAACCGAAAAAGGGCCCGTAGCCAACCCCCATCTGCCCCCAGGCTGGACGCGCTTGAAGTTTAAACTGCACTGGCGCGGGCAATGGCACGATTTTGATCTGCATGGGGGACTGGGGACTGGGGACTGGGGACTGGGGACTGGGGAGCAGAGGAGCAGAGGGGCAGAGGGGCAGAGGGGTAATTTTTCACCAATCCCCAATCTCCAATCCCCAATCCCCAATCCCCAATTCCCAATCCCCAGTCCCCAATCCCCCAACATCCAAGGATTCATCTTTGACCTAGATGGTGTGTTAACAGATACAGCAGAACTTCACTATTTAGGTTGGAAAAAGCTCGCGGATGAAGAGGGTATACCGTTTGATCGGGAGGCTAACGAAGCGCTGCGCGGGGTATCCCGTCGTGCTTCTCTGATGCTAATTCTTGGAGATAAACCGTATTCGGAAGCACAAATCCAGGAGATGATGGAGCGCAAGAATCGCTACTATGTTGAATTGATTCAAAATATGACACCCCAGGATTTGTTGCCAGGTGCGATCGCCCTTTTGGATGAACTGCGGCAAGCTGGGATTAAAATCGGTATTGGTTCAGCTAGTAAAAATGCCCAGACTGTGATCGAGCGATTGGGCATTGCTGACAAAATAGATGCGATCGCTGATGGTTATAGTGTGCAGCAACCAAAGCCAGCACCCGACCTATTTCTATACGCAGCCAAGCAGCTAGGAATCGAACCAGAGCAATCTGTGGTTGTAGAAGATGCCGCTGCGGGCGTTGAGGCAGCTCTCGCCGCTGGGATGTGGGCAGTAGGACTTGGCCCCGTTGAACGAGTTGGAGCCGCTCATGTTGTCTTACCCAGTCTAGAAGGCATTACATGGGCAGATTTACGAGAGCAATTGAGTCACGTTTCCAGACAAAAACGTTAAAGCAGATGAAATTCTGCGATCGCTCTGGGAAAGTTTTTATTTTCATGTCCTGGCTGGCTGAGTTTAATCAAGGCAAAACGCTGTAAGGGCGTTAAAACTGCCCAATTTTGCTGTGTCAGGGTTACACCTATTTCTTGAGCTTTTTCTTGAACGCCAGGTGGTACATTATCAGAGTCAAGCCATGCGGGATGAGGCTCGATGGGCAATTTTTTCGCTGGTATACCCGTGCGTTGTAAAATTAACTGCTGGATATGTTCGCGGTAAGACTGAATTTCCGTTTCTGTAGTGCAAGGTAATTCGGCTAAAGCTTGACGCTCGGCTGTAGTCATTTGATTCCAATCAGGCAATTTTAGCTTGATGCCACAAGTATCTAATTTGCAACGCACCTGCATAGGAATGCAACGCAGGGAATCAACAAAGTCTGCTTCAAATTGAAAGAAATCTGTCATTGTTCGGCAAACCTAAAGTTGATGGAGAATTGGGAATGGGGAATTTTTATAACTTCTGCCTCCTGCCTCCTGCCTTCTGCCTCCTTCAATTAACTTGCATCTTTGGAATTACTGAGACGAATTATTAAATAACTAATTGATAAGGCAAGAATAGCTATCCCTAAACCAATTATATCAATACCTCCAACTTTCTCTAAGTCAAGAATAATAATTTTTCTGGCAACTGCTATTAAAGAAGTAACAATAACTAATTCAACCTGAAAAACGTGTTTTCGCAAATATGCCGTAATATTTTCTAAGATTTCTAAAGCAATTAAAATATTTAAAAATAAACCGAAAATTTTATATAACGTTGTGTTAAACTTACCATAAGGCGCTGTAAATAACTCTTTAAAAATAAAGAATCCCAAATCTGCGATCGCTACAAAAATTACAACTACCATGAATAGAGATAGAGCTTTCGAAACTAGCACTTCTATGTTTTCAATAAAGTGCATGAAGTTCTCATCTTTGGTAGCTCCTAAAATTCGCCTCACTAGCTTTTTCATAATGATGCACCCGATTCTAAAATAAAAGAAAATCCTATAGATAAATCTAGAGGATTAAAAGAAAGATGTTTTACCAATGCTTTATAAGTTCTTTATCTGGTTTTTTCTTTATCCATCGCTAAAATAGATACTAGTCAAATCTCTATTAACTATAGATTTAGCCTCTTTAGATATGGTAATTGGTAACAGTCAAAATTAGAGACTCATAAAAAACAATAATAACTATTGAATATTGATGATTGACAAAATAGCTTATTTCTGATTTTAAATTACTACTTTAGAGCTACACTTAACAGCTTACCATTGTGAGGATTGGAGTTGATGATTTTTGATTGTAACTTCCACAGAAATTGGTATTAACTGTACCGCACAGGCTTTTAATTCTGGTTGCAGTGAATCGGGGCAAGATTCTGGATGGGTGAGGGCGTTGGCTTCGGCATTGTCTGCCCATAGCGAACCCCAGTGCATGGGGACAAAAACTGTACCAGGCGCGATCGCTTTTGTGACTTTAGCAGGAAACTTCGCTTTACCCCGACGCGATCGCACTTCTACACTCTGATTATCTACAATACCTAACTTAGCAGCATCACGGGGATGAATTTCGATAAACGGTTCGGGATGCATTTTGCAAATTTTTTCAATCCGCCCGGTGCGTGTCTGCGTATGCCAGTGTCCGTAAAGTCGCCCATTGGTTAGCACAAATGGATAATCTGGGTCTGGTGGTTCTGCCAATCCCTTTGAGTAATATGCCCCAAATCGAGCGCGTCCGTCAGGGGTGTGAAAGCGCAAATCAGTATATAACCGCTTTCCTGAAGTTTCTCCCCCTGCTCCCCCTGCTCCTCTGCTCCCCCTGCTCTCTTCTGGGTGAGGCCATTGAGTCGGGCCTTCTGATTGTAATTGCGCGTGACTGATACCCGTCATCTCGCAGGGGCGATTTTGAGTTAGTTTGACAAACTCAGCGTAAACTTCAGCAGAGTTAGCAAAGGCAAATTCTTTTTCAAAACCTAATCTACGTCCAACTTCAGCGAAAATTTCCCAATCTGCTTTCGCTTCTCTTGGTGGTTGGCGGAATGCTTGACACAGAGTTACCACTCGTTCAGAGTTTGTCATTACACCAGTTTTTTCACCCCACTGGGCTGCTGGTAGCAAAACGTGAGCGTAAGCAGAGGTTTCTGTAGGATAATAGGCATCTTGATAGATGGTGAAAGGCGATCGCAATAATGCCTGTTTCGTGCGCTCTAAATCTGGCATACTCACAGCTGGATTGGTAGCTGCAATCCAAAATAACCCTACAGCATCATTTTCCAAGCCAGTAATCATGTCCCAAGCAGTCAAACCGGGATTGGGCGAAATCTGTCCCGGCTTAAGTCCCCAAAACTCCTCAACTTCTGCGCGGTGCTGAGGATTTTTCACTACCCGATAACCTGGTAATAAATGCGCCAAACCTCCGGCTTCCCTTCCTCCCATTGCGTTTGGCTGACCAGTTAGGGAAAAAGGGCCAGCCCCAGGTTTGCCAATCTGTGCAGTCATCAGGTGCAGATTAATAATTGTTCTTACCTTGGCTGTTCCTTCTGAAGATTGATTCACACCCATTGACCACAAAGACAGTACCCGCTTCGATTCCCCCCAATAGCGAGCTGCTGTTTCTAAATCTTCAATGCTGATTCCACATCGATGAGCTACTATTTCTGGGGGATAGTGGCGAATCACCTCAGCATAAGCCGGAAAGTTGCTAGTGCAGTCCTCCATGAACATGGTGTCGATGTAGTCCCAGCGCATCAACAAGTGAGCGATGCCGTTCAACAAGTCGATATCTGTACCGGGACGAATGGCTAAATGCAAATCTGCGGCTTCTGCGGTTGGGGTGCGTCGGGGATCAACCACAATCATTTTGACTTTGCGGTTCTTTTTGTGATACTTAGCTAATCGGTTGAAAACTATGGGGTGACACTCGGCTGTATTCGTACCAATTAAAAATGCACAGTCGGTTAATTCCAAGTCTTCATAACAGCAAGGCGGGCCATCTGAGCCAAAGCTTTGAATATAGCCAGACACAGCACTAGACATACATAAGCGAGAGTTGGCATCAAAATTATTAGTACCCAGACAGCCTTTCATGAGTTTCTGGGCTATGTAGTAGTCCTCAGTTTGAAACTGACCGGAACCGTACATACATAAGGCTTCTGGCCCTTGGGTGAAGCGCACTGTTTGAATGCGCTGGGTGATGAGATTAAAAGCTTCATCCCAACTAACGCGGCGAAACTCTTGATCTAAAGAGTCTCGCACCATTGGGTAATGTAATCTATTTTTATCTAAAGATTCTGCGATCGTTGCACCTTTGACGCAAACCATTCCTTGACTGGATGGATGGGCTTTATCGCCTCGCACTCGCCAAATTGGATTACCTTGGTTATCTCGATTAGTTGCTTTGTTATGTTGGGCTGGAGGTGAAACTTCTAAACCACAGCCAACACCACAGTAAGGACAAAGGGTTTTGGTAAATTCACTCATGGCGGTTGTATTATTTTGTTGTTTTGATTTTGCAACCTCAGATGTAGCGACTGTTTGAAAAGCGCAAGTTAATACAGCTTTGCGTAAAATCGTGGTGAATTGAGGGGTGAAAAGAGGCAGGGGAGCAGGGGAGCAGGGGGGAAAACTGAGACGGCGATTTATCGCGTCTCTTGCCTTAACCGAACCGTATTGTGCTACGAACTATAAGAATTTATTTTTCCTTTCTATTTGCAAGATAAGTCTATTCTTCGGCTAAAAAGGTAGGATTTTTAGTTACGGTTTCTGGTGATTCACCTTCGTAAGTAGCGGCAAAGGAACCTTTTGGTTCTTTGAGGAAGAAGGCACACATAAAAGCACAGATTAAAGCAGCTATACCCATCGTGGTAAATAGCGTTGGAGCGTCGGTTAAGCTAAAAATTGTTAGGTAAACTACGCCGCCAAAATTACCGTAAGCTCCCACATTGCCGGCAATTTGTCCAGTAGCTTCTTTTTTAATTAGGGGTACGATGCTGTATGTTGCACCGCAGCCAGCTTGGGCAAAGTAAGCGGCAAACATTGTAACTGCGATCGCTAGCGGAATTGGCCAGCTACTATTAATAAAATGTGCCGTCAAATAACTAAAACCAATACCGATACTGATAATTGTCATTGTCCACTTCCGCGAACTAAATTTATCAGAAATTAAGCCACCACTGGGACGAGAAACTAAATTTAAGAACGGATAGGTAGCAGCAATCATCCCAGCGACAACATGCTCTAAAGCAAAAGTTTTTTCAAAGAATGCCGGGAGCATAGAAACAACTGCCAATTCGCTGCCAAAGTTAGTTATGTAAGTGAATTCTAGTAAAGCTACTTGACCAAATTGAAAGCGTTCCGATGGAGCGTAAGTTTTTTTACCACTTAGAAGTTCTCGATTTACCTGCCAAGCTTGGTAACTTTGGTAAGCAAACAATCCTGCTAATAGCAACCAAGCTACATACATTTGACTCAAAGTCAAGAAGTGAATGTTCTTTTGTTCCAAGCGCCAAGCTAATAAACCTAAAGCGAAAATCAAACCAAAATTTGAGATAATCAGCGCCCAGAAGCTTTTAACGCTGGTCACTTCTAGAGAACCATTTTTCTTAGGCTTCTTGTAGACTTTACCTGTGGGTGTATCTTGAACGCTGTTGTAATAAATTACGCCGTAAATAGCAGCAATGATCCCTGTAAGTGCGATCGCAAATCGCCAGTTAGAAGCACCACCAGCAAAAAAGCTAGTAGAAACTGCAAGTATCGGCAAAGCAAACTCCGCCCCAAAAGCCCCAAAGTTGCCCCAACCGCCATAAATGCCTTGAGCAATTCCCATCTCCTTCGGCTGGAACCATTCCGCCACCATGCGAATACCAACGACAAACCCAGATCCGACTATTCCCATCAGCAAACGACTGATAACTAATTGATTAAAGTCTTGCGCTAGCGCCGTCGCCAAACAAGGGACAACCGCAAACATTAGCAGCATTGAATAGGTGATTCTGGGGCCGAAACGATCCAGAAGCATCCCAATAATGAGGCGTGCAGGGATTGTAAGGGCGAGGTTACAAATGCCCAAAGTTTTGATTTGCTCAGGCGCTAAACTGAGTTCTTTGCCAATAGTTGTAGCGAAGGGAGCAAAGTTAAACCAACAGACAAAGGTGAGAAAGAAAGCAAACCAAGTTTGATGTAAGATACGGTAGCGATCGCTGAATGAAAATAATCCTTTAAGCATTGCAATCTTCCTAATTGAAGAGGACGGTAGGGGAGCAGGGGGGCAGAGGAGAATAATTCCTGACCAATGACCAATGACCAATGACAAATGACAAATGACTCCGCGAAGCGGTAATTACTCGTCAGCGTGAGCAAATCGGCGGAAGAGGAAGTCTAGAGCGTAGTTTCGCAGGTTGTAGTATTCTGGGTCTTCCATGATGCGGCGACGATTGCGGGGGCGGGAGAAGGGAATATTCAGGATTTCGCCAATGTGAGCAGATGGGCCGTTAGTCATCATCACAACTCTGTCTGCGAGGAAAAGCGCTTCATCGATGTCATGAGTAATCATGAGTACGGTGACTTGATGTTCACGCCAGATTTGCAGGAGTTCTTCTTGTAATTCTTCTTTTGTGATTGCATCTAACGCCCCAAAGGGTTCATCGAGAATCAAGACTTGGGGACGGATGGAAAGGGCACGAGCGATCGCAACTCGCTGTTTCATCCCACCAGAAAGCTGATTGGGTTTCTTGTCAGCCGCTTCTGTGAGTCCCACCATCGCTAAATGTTCTCTGACGATCGCCCGTTTTTCAGCCTGGGGTTTTTTAGGAAACACCGAATCAACAGCCAGATAAACGTTATCAAAGACACTCAGCCAAGGCAGTAGACAATAATTTTGGAATACCATCATCCGGTCTGGGCCTGGTTCGGTGATGGGTTTGTCTTGCAGCAGAACAATACCATCGGTGGGAGTGTTAAACCCGGAAACCATGTTGAGCAGAGTTGATTTGCCGCAGCCAGAGTGACCGATTATGCAAACAAATTCGCCCTCACGCACTTTCAGGTCAACTCCATCCAGTACGGTATAAGGGCCTTCAGAAGTTGGATAAATCTTGCTTACGCCTTCAATCACCAAAAAATCTTCTGCTTTTTTCGTTTGTAGTTTATTAGTTTGGGTTTTGCTGTTTACTATTTGCATCGTGAGTTTATCTATGAGTAGTTTGTTATTTGTTCTTTGTCAGTCACCAATGACTAATGACTAATGACCGAATGGCACTAAGAAAAGATACAGCCCTTGTTCTGACTGGAACAAGCCTGGAGGCTGGGAATCCATTCTGGGAGGCTCCGCCTCCAGTAGCTTGAATTGAGGCAGAGCCTCTTTTAAATACATTCCCAGCCTGGAGGCTGGGAACGAGACGACACAAGCTTTTGGGTTTTTCTTAGTGCCATTCGACTAATGACCAATGACCAATGACTAAATAAATACTTCTTCAATACGTATTTGCCGCTTGATTTCCAAGCTTTTGAGATACTCTATTGGCTCTGATGGGTTAAAAACTTTACCATCAAATAAGTGAACAGGGTCATCTTCTCCGATATCGAGTAAGCCGAGTTCGCGGGCAGCCGCACCAAATATATCTGTGCGACAAACTCTTTCAATTATCTCCACCCAGTTTTTCGGGAAGGGTGTTAAACCCCAACGTGCTAGCTGAGTGGCCATCCACAAAATCTCAGTGCGGTTGGGATAGTTGGTTTGATTGAGATAAAACTGGTTGTATGCTTTGAATTCTTGTGGTTCTGTACCGTCGCCGCGATCGTAGCGATCGACGAAACCAGGACGAACATATAAAGGATCTATGTCTAAGTACTCAGGACGGCAGATTATTTCTAAAATTTCTTCGCGGTTGCGGAAATCGTCACAGTATTTACAAGCTTCTAGCAGTGCTTTAACCAGAGCAAGATAAGTTTCTGGATATTTCTGCGCCCAATCTTCCCGCACTCCCAAAACTTTTTTCGGCTGTCCTGACCAAATTTCTAAAGCTGTGGCGGCAACAAAGCCTAAGTCTTGATGAACAGCAAGATAATTCCAAGGTTCTCCAGCACAGTAACCGTCAATATTTCCGGCTTTAAGTTGAGAAACCATTTCCATTGGTGGAATCACCGTTAGGCTGACATCTCGATCGGGATCGATGCCACCAGCGGCCAGCCAATAACGCAGAATTAGGTTCACCATTGAAGTAGAGTGAGCTACACCCAAAGTTAGAATTTGGTCGGGAGCAGCGTTAATTGATGTTTTTAAGTCAGCCAGATTTCTGACACCTTGGCTATACAATTTTTTGCTTAAGGTGATGGCGTTCGCATTGCGAGAGATATTTAGGGCATTGATTATAGGAACTGGTTTTTTACCACCAGCACCCAAAGTTAGGGCTAAGGGCATCCCCGCCAGCATTTGAGCTGCGTCTAATTTGCCAGTAACAACTCCTTGAGCTATTTCTTTCCAGGTATTGGCACGAGTGAGGGTGATATTTTCTAAACCGTACTGGGCAAAGAAGCCTTTTTCTTGAGCAACGATTAAAGGTGCAGCATCAGTCAGAGGCATAAAGCCAATTTCTAAATTGACTTTTTCTAAGCCGTTGCGGGATATGGCTACTGGTGCTGAAGTCTGCTGTGCTTTGCGTTTTTTTATCAGCTTTTGTTGGTTGAGGAAGTAAATCATTTCATTCCGCAGACTGTAGTAGCTGGGATGTTTGACGACTTCCAAGCGTTGACGCGGGCGCGGGATCGGCACTTCGAGAATTTGCCCGATGTGAGCTTCTGGGCCATTAGTGAGCATGACAACGCGATCGCTCAATAAAAGTGCCTCATCTACGTCATGTGTCACCATCACACAAGTAACGTTGTGTTCGTTGCAAATTTTCATCAGTTGCTCTTGCAAACTACCCCGTGTTAGGGCATCCAAGGCTCCAAAGGGTTCGTCTAGCAGTAATAACTTGGGACGAGTTGCTAAGGCGCGAGCGATCGCTACCCGTTGTTTCATTCCCCCAGATAACTCGCTAGGACGTTTATTTGCCGCCAGACGCAGCCCCACCATATCAATATGTTCTTCGATAATGCTTCTGCGATCGCCTTTGGGCTTACCCTTGTACACTTCATCCACAGCTAGGGCGATATTTTCCCGTACTGTTAACCAAGGCAGCAAAGAGTAGTTTTGAAATACAACCATCCGATCTGGGCTGGGTTCTCTAACTTCCCGCCCTTCTAATGTCACACCTCCAACACTTGCTCTATCTAAACCTGCAATGATGTTGAGTAAAGTAGATTTACCACAACCAGAATGGCCAATTAGAGAAACAAATTCCCCTTCTTGGATTTTCAAATCAATGTTTTTTAAAGCAATATATTTCCCGCCATTCGGAAGTTCAAATACACGGTCAATATGGTCAACTTCAACAAAAGTAGTCATCTTTTAATTCGTAATTCGTAATTCGTAATTCGTAATTGGGAAAGTAATTTATTCCCTATTCCCTATTCCCTATTCTCTATTTCCTAGTCTGGTACAACTTTGCTAGCTATAAAGCCAACCATTCTATCTAGAATCAATCCGACTAAACCGACATAAATTAGTGCGAGGATAATTTCGCTTAAGTTAGTTTCTGTGGTTGTGTTGTAAGCATCCCAAATAAATGAGCCAATTCCCACGCCGCCGACTAACATTTCTGCTGCAACGATTGCTAGCCAAGATAAACCAATGCCAATGCGTAACCCTGTGAATATATAAGGAACAGTTGCAGGAAACACAACTTTTAGAAAATACTTTAATCCTTTCAAACGTAAAACTCTAGCTACGTTTACATAGTCTTGAGGAATTTGTTGCACGCCCACCGTGGTGTTGATCACAATCGGCCAAATGGATGTAATGAAAATTACGAAAATAGCTGAAGGATTCGCTTGTTGAAATGCTGCCAGGGAAATTGGTAGCCATGCTAGAGGTGGTACTGTCCGCAACACTTGAAAAATAGGATCTACGGCATTATAAAGTAACTTATTAGCACCAACAAAAATCCCCAATGCAATGCCAACAATTGCTGCTAACGAAAAGCCTAAAGCGACTCTTCCCAAACTACTAAGTATCTGCCAGCCCAAACCTTTATCACTTTCACCATTATCAAAAAATGGATCAATGATAAACGGGTTCCAAGTTTCTGAAAATGTTTCTATTGGGCCTGGTAACCCAAAGTTAGGAGTTAAACAAACTAGTTGCCAAATCGCTAAGAAAATACCTAATGCTACCAGTGGCGGCACAATTTTCTGCGAAACTAATTTATTGAAATTTTTGCGGTTATTTTTTCTGAAGTTGCGACTTCCAAGGATAGCTGCCATTACCTTTTTTCTCCAATTGCCTTTATGTAGCCAAGCGTAAAAATTAAAGTTTGTAGTAAGGAATTCAGTCCTAACAAACCTTGCTATTAGCGAGAATCATCTCACTAATAACTAGAATTATGTTAGATATTTGATTGTCCCTAAAAGCTTCATTAAACCTTCTTGATTTTTAAGCTTTTCAAATATTCTTCTGGTTTCTCAGGGTCAAATTTTACACCATCAAAGAAAGTCTCAACTCCACGAGAACTACTCTTAGGAATTTCAGCATCAGCAACACCAATAGCTTTAGCTGCTTGTTTCCACAAGTCCTCTTTATTGACTTGATTAACTATTTCTTGAACTTTAGTATCCTTTGGTAAATAGCCCCAGCGAATTTCTTCTGTTAAAAACCAAACATCGTGACTCTTGTACGGATAGGAAGCATTATCTACCCAGAATTTCATCGGATGTGAAAAGTTTTGCTCAGTCCGTCCATCGCCGAAGTCAATATTACCTTTAGACCTTTCTAAAATATCTGCAACAGCAACGTTAAAGTATTTCCGGTCAGAACAGATTTTGCACATTTCCTCTTTATTCTCGGCGCGATCGCACCATTGTTGAGCTTCCAAAACTGCCATCAACAATGCTTGTGCAGCATTAGGATTTTGATCAACCCAATCTTTCCGCATCGCAAAGGCTTTTTCTGGATGATCTTTCCACAACTCGCCTGTAACTAAAGCTGAATAACCTAATTTTTGGTTGACCAATTGAGCGTTCCAAGGCTCTCCCACACAGAAAGAATCGATAGTGCTGACTTTCATATTTGCCACCATTTGCGGTGGTGGTACAGGTGATAACACCACATCTTGATCTGGATTAATACCGCCAGCCGCCAGCCAATAGCGCATCCATAAATCATGAGTGCCGCCAGGAAAGGTCATACCAAATTTCAAGGCTTTTTGCTCGGCTTTGGCAAGATTCGCAGCTTCTTTCAGCGCCTTACTTTCTAATTTTACATTCAGGTTTTTAAATTTATTAGCAACAGAAATAGCCTGACCATTGGTATTTAACCTTGCCAAAAGATACATTGGCACTTTATCGTTAATGGTCATCAAATAAGGCATGGGGCTGAGGATGTGTGCGCCATCAATACCACCGCCAGATGAGCCGATTTTTAAGTTATCACGGGTGACAGGCCAAGATTTTTGCTTGATGACTTCAACATCAGTCATCCCGTATTTGGCAAAGAAACCCTTTTCTTTAGCAATAATTAGGGGAGCAGCATCAGTTAGAGCAATGAATCCTAATTTGGCTTTGCTTGTTTCTACCTTTGGCGCATTAGCTACTGTAGAGACATTGGCAGCCGGAGCCGCAGAGGGTGCGTTACCACCTGTTGACGCTGTATTGCTACCGGAAGAACAACCATGAGCCAGGATAGAAGCCGCCGCCGCAGTGGTGGTGGTTAAAATAAATTTTCTGCGCGAAAGATTTTTCATTTGTCCTTTATTGTTTGTCATTTATTAAGCACTACCAATTAAGTTGCGAAACGTAAATAAATTCAAGTTTGTAGTGTACCCCTCCGGGGAAGCAAGCTACGCGTAGCGTCTCGCAGAGAGGACTTTAGTCCTAATTAACCTTGCTTACTCACTACGAACTAAGATTTTATTTCCTATTTCATCCTCCCCAGCTACTCACTAACTGTTAATTACTAAAGCTTCTTGCTTGAGTTTTGCCCCAAAGTTTTTGATGAGTAAATCTTGCAATATTGGCTGCAAGTCTTCGCATGGTATGCCTTTGATAACGCAAGTTCCCAAATGAGCGTCTTTGCCAACTTTGCCGCCCATATATATATCAACGCCTTCCAAAGTTTTGCCATTTTTACGAGTTTTAGTTCCCATCAAACCGATGTCTGCAACTTGGGGTTGTCCGCAAGAGTTGGGGCAACCTGTCCAGTGAATTCGCACTGGTTTGGTGAAGGTTAAATCTTCTTCTAAGGCTTTAATCATTTCCAAGGCGCGGTTTTTGGTTTCGATGAGGGCAAAGTTGCAAAATTGTGCGCCTGTGCAAGATACTAGCGATCGCGCCAGTAAACCAGGATTAATCGAAAATCTTTCCAGCAAGGGTTCTGTTGAAAATATTTCTAAACGTGATTCAGCAATATTGGGGATAACAATGTTTTGCTCAACTGTAAAACGGATTTCGCCACTGCCGTAAACTTCCGCTAGACGCGCAATTTCAAACATATCTTCGGCATACAACCGCCCGACAGGAATGTGCAAGCCTACATAATTTAACCCTGGTTGTTTTTGTTTATATACCCCAATGTGGTCGCGTTTTTCCCAATCGATTTCGTCTTTTGCGGCTGCGGGTAACAATGATTTACCCAAACGGCTTTCTACTTCTGCTCGAAACTTTTCTACACCCCATTCATCAATTAGCCACATCAAGCGCGATTTTTGCCGATTAGCACGCGGGCCATGATCGCGAAATACTTCCAAAACCGCTCTACATACAGCTACCACATCTTCTGGAGCCACCCAAGCATTCAGAGGAATCGCCGCCTCACAACGTTTGGCTGAGAAAAAGCCACCGACTAAAACGTTAAAGCCGAAAACTTTTTGGTAGGAATGGGTCGAGGGGAAATTTTGCTCCTCCGCTCCCCTGCTCCCCTGCTCCCCTGCTTCCTTAAATGCTGGAACAAAAGCTAAATCGTTTATTTCAGCGTGAACTGAATTGTCTCTTCCACCTGCGATCGCAATATTAAACTTCCGTGGTAAGTTGCTAAACTCTGGGTTCCCTTCTCCTTTGTTGGTGAGCATATCTTGAATTTGCTGTACCAACTCCCGTGTGTCATACAATTCATCTGCATCCAACCCCGCCACAGGATCACCTGTGATATTGCGGACGTTATCCATCCCTGATTGGATAGTGGTTAAACCAACTGCGTGAAATCTATTAAAGATATCTGGTAAATCTTCAATTCTGATCCCCCGTAATTGAATGTTCTGTCTCGTAGTAATATCAGCGCAGCCATCATCTCCGTAACGCTGCACTACTTCGGCTAAAACACGCATCTGACTACTGCTAAGAATACCGTTAGGCATCCGCAACCGCATCATAAACTTACCTGGGGTGACTGGGCGAAAAAACACACCCACCCATTTGAGCCGATGCTCTCGATCGATTTCGTCCATTGCTTCCCAGCCAAGGGCAGCAAATTTCTCTATCTCACTCTTGATGGTGAGTCCATCTTTTTGCGCCTTGAATTTCTCAAACTTATTGAGGCTGGTAGTGGTAGTTGCTGTGTCTGTCATGATTCTGACTCTCAATGCAAATTGCTGAATCTGGTGATAATTGCCCAATATCAATCAACCCGTAGTTGCATCAGGTGTTGTATCTACGAGGGTTAGAAAATAAAAACTTAATAATTGTTTATGGCTGATTATTTTTACTTAAGAGCATTCCAAAGTTAAACTCCAAATCCGTGATTAATTAAGGAAAACTTGTCGCCATTTAGATATTGGAAATTTGTCAAGCAGGTTTAGATAATGTTCATGTAACAATTTCGATACTCATAAGTTAAAGCCAGATTTATGTTAAAATCGTATAAATTGTTACGGTTTTTTGGTAAAATTGCTTAAAATGAATAAAATATATGCATTTTTTGCATCAAAGCCAGCCAATGAGCCACGCAAAGCGCTTAATGAAGGGTATTTGAAATGATCAAAGGGATTTGAATTGCTGTAGATCAATTCTGAATCCAAAATGGGGTAGCAGATGTTAGCTAAAACTTAAATATCATTTCAGCACCTATGAAACGTCGTGATTTTATCAATTGGGTAGGTTTGGGTTTGATTGGGAGTTCTCTACCCGTAGCGATCGCAGCTTGTTCTTCTGGGACAACTTCAGCAACGGGAGATTGGCAAACAGTAGGCACTTCGGCAGAATTAGATAAAACAGGCCAATTGCTGGCGAAAAACTCACCTGCTGGGCCTGTGTTGGTAGTCGGTACATCTAAAGGCGAAAATCTGACAGCTGTTAACCCTACCTGTCCTCACGCAAATTGCACCGTAGCATGGCAAGCTGAGGCAAAAAAATTTGCCTGTCCCTGTCACGGTTCAGAATTCGGGATTGACGGTAAAGTGCAAAGAGGCCCAGCAACAGAAGCCCTTAAAACTTACGCCGCCAAGATTGAGGGCAATTCAGTTGTAGTCAAGCCAACCTAGTGGAGGCAGAAGGCAGGAGGAGTCCCGATGAAGCGAGTTTCAAAAGCCTTGGATGAAAGAGCGATTGGAGACTAGTATTTTTACTCAGTACTCAGTACTCAGTACTCAGCACTTTCAAGTCAGGAGGCATAAGATTGATAATTAAAGCAGGGTATGGTGAGTAATATCAATCAGCTTTTAGTGCAAGCCCAAACAGCATACGATGCAGCTGATTGGTCATTGCTAATTCAATATTTACAACAGCTAATTTTAGGGGCAAACTCGGAACATCCAGAGATAGTTAAAAACCGAGAATATCTTCTGAAATTAGCACTTTCAATGTTAGAGATGGGTGATTTTCAACAGCGTTGGGAAATTAGCAAAGTGTTGACTCATTTGGGAAATGTTGCGATCCCACCACTCATTGAGATATTAGAAGATGAAGACACCGAGGAAGAATTACGCTGGTATGCAGCACGGACTTTAGGCGAATTTCAGCACCCAGATGCGATCGCACCCTTAATTGAATTGTTGAAAACCGATGAGGATGAAGAACTCAAAGCGATCGCAGCTACAGCGCTGGGGCAAATGGGTACTGTTGCGATCGCTGCACTCTCTGAACTTTTATTAGATGAAGATACAAGGCTTTTTGCAGTGCGATCGCTTTCCTGTATTCCGCAACCAGAAACCATCATACCATTATTGAGTGTAGTTCAAGATCCACAACCCGCAATCCGCGCCGCCGCAATTGAAGCCCTCAGCAGCTTTCATGACGAACGTGTACTACCAGTATTGTTAAACGCTTTGGATGATATAGCCGCCACAGTTAGGCGTGCAGCAGTGCTTGGCTTAGGTTTTCGCCCCGACTTACGCGAAGCCTTAGATTTGGTGACGAAACTACAACCCAAGCTTTACGACTTTAATATTGATGTTTGTTGTGCAGCCGCAGTTTCCTTGTCTCGCATGGGTAGTGATAACGCTACAAAACATTTATTTGATTTGCTGATTTCACCTCACACACCGATAAAGCTGCAATTAGAAACCATCCGCGCTTTAAGTTGGGTGGGAACACCATCCAGTTTGGAATATTTGCAAACAGCATTTAATCAAACCACTTCAGAGACACTTTGCCAAGAAATTGTTACAGTTCTGGGGCGAGTGCAAAAGCCGCAAACTACACAAGCCGCAGAAATTTTACTGCAAATACTGCAATCGCAGCATCCAGCCACAAAGATTGTCAACATCAAAAGTGCGATCGCTTTATCTTTAGGGCAGTTAGGCGAAATGCAAGCTATTGAACCATTGATTTCGCTGCTAGCTGATTCTAATGCATCAGTGAGACTACATGCGATCGCGGCACTAAAAAATCTGGATGGGGAAGCCGTATATCAACAATTGCAGCAGTTAGCAAATAATGACGCAATCACACCAGATTTAAAACAAGGAATAGCGATCGCTTTGGCTGAGTGGTAATTTCTCTTGAAGATGATGGGGAGTTAGAGGGAGTGAACCCACATTTCTGTTAAAGTTACCAAGCTGGTGAGAACATAAGGATCGCAATTGCTGAAATTTCCAAGATTAAATGCAGCAGAAGTCAGGGAGTAGCTTGACGATACTTTGCGAAGACTATAGTATTCGATAATGACACACAAGATTATTGATTTATTTGCTGGTGCTGGTGGTTTGACTACAGGATTTCACATGGTAGGCTTTGAATGTCTATGTGCAATCGATGTCAATGCAAAAGCTTTGGCAACGTACAAGCACAATTACCCAGACGCTAAAATCATTCATCAGGATATATGTAAAGTTAGTCCTTGTGACTTACGATTAGCGTTGGGCTTGGAGCGAGAAAAACTAACAGCCTTAATTGGCGGCCCACCATGTCAGGGATTTTCAAGAAATATTCCTGCTGGCGATCGCAACCTCAATGATTCCCGTAACCAGCTATACCGAACCTTTTTGGAATTCGTAGAGGAGTTTAGACCTATTTACGTAGTAATGGAGAACGTGCCCGAAATTTTGAAAGCTTACAATGGCGTAATTAGGGAAGAAATAACAGAAAAGCTTGAATCATTAGGCTATAAAGTAGTTTCCTCATCATTAAATGCTGCACATTATGGAATACCACAAACAAGATCCAGAGCTTTTTTTCTAGCTAGTTTGGATCATTCCCTTCATTTACCTGAAGCAACACATTTTGGTGATACTAGGAGTGACTATAGAACTCCGAAGTCTTGTACTCAGCTTAATTTGTTAGAAGCAAATATTTTTCCCCTTGTCACAGTCAAAGATGCAATTGGAGACTTGCCACCACTTGATGCAGGACAAGACTATAACGCTGAAGTTTATCCTGATGCTCCACAAACTACATATCAAGCGATGATGCGTAATCAAAGCACGAAAATTGTTAATCATGTTGCTCGTGCTTTGACTCCAATTCAATTGTCGAGAGCACGCGCACTTAGTGAAGGACAAGATGCTAGGGACTTACCTTGTGAATTAGCTCCCAAAAAACACTACAGTGGCGCATACGGGAGACTTTATTGGGATAAGCCAGCAAGAACAATTACGAGATGGGTTTTCCATCCTGGATCTGGTAGGTTTTTCCATCCTACTCAAGATAGAACAATTACAATACGCGAAGCAGCAAGATTACACTCTTATCCAGATAATTTTCACTTTTTAGGAACATATACTGATATGGCTTCTCAAATTGGTGAATCTGTACCTCCATTACTAGGTAAAGTCATAGCTTCATCTATTCTTCAGGCTCATCCTCAAAAACCTGGGTATTGATTTGATCTTGCAAAGCAGAGAGAACTGTCTTTACATATCGATCAAGTGTAAGACGAACTCTGTCAACTGTAATGCGAACTGCTTGTGCAGGGATAGTTCTAGCTCTGAAAAGTTGTTTCTGATTTTTGTACCAAACCAATTCTGTTTTGCCTGCAACGCTTCCTTGTAGTCCTGCCCCTGATCTCCCAGTAATTTTATCTACCGTCCAAGCCCAAGAAAATATATTTGGGTCAAGAGGATCGAGTGGGAACTCGCAGTAAATATACTCATAACCTTTGATAGTTTTGAGTAATATGCTTTCATAACTATTTATAACGCCCTGTGTTGCCTGACTCAAAAGAATCTTCTCGTTCCAATGTTGGATAATTGCTGCTCCAAGCTCATTAGGCGAGGATTGCTCTGTTAGACCAGGAAAACCCAGTTGGATAGACTTCTTGATAATGTCTGCTCTCTGAATGACAAACAAAAATGAACTTCCGAAGTTGAAGCTATTCAGTTGGAGGGATTTGAGTGACCAACCAGTTTTAGTCACCAAATCAACAGCATCATAGAGAAGCTTGCTGCGTCCCAAAGCGGGGTCTGATAGGGGAATATCTTTAACATAATGAAAAATTGCTTCCCATGTATAATCTTCTATCGACCCTATGACTGGAGATGCAATAGTCGCAATAATGGCTTGACTTAATCTTTCAATCTCGCTGTCCGTCAACACTCAGGGATTCCTCTACAGGTTGTAAAAATTCACTCATTGTCATACTCAAAGCCTTGGTAATATGGCTGAGAACCCTAACAGATGGACTTTTTAGCCCTCGCTCAAGCTGGCTGATATAAGTCCTGTGCAAACCTGTGATTTCTGCAAGATACTCCTGTGACCAACCTTTCTCTGTGCGACGACGTTGTAGTTCTAGTCCTAAAATTTGGTCTAGTTTACTGGGCTGCATAAAGAAAAAGATTAGTATTTTGAATACAAAAGTTCTACAGACTAAAGTATTCAAAGTTTTGCTCAAGCCTCATAATGTGATGAATTTAAAATCTTATCTAAAGATTCACACATTGCATAAGAAAATAGTCAAATCTTTTTTGGTAAGATTTTCCGAAAAAATCCCTGCAAAGCGAATAATTGACGAGAAAGGCGGTAAAACCTGATTTACTTAAATATAAATCACAGAAAAAGACCTGTAACAAACTCTACTAAATTATGGTTAAAAATCCGTTAACTTAATGAAACCGATAAATGTAATTCAGGCTACATAAAAATGCGCCTAGAGCAGTTGCAAGCCTTTTTAGCGATCGCCCAAACCGGCAGCTTTCAACAAGCAGCGCGAACTTGTGGTATTACCCAATCGACGATTAGCCGCCAAATTCAAGCATTAGAAGCAGATTTGGGGACAGAACTATTTCACAGAACCAGTCATGCCAAGCTGACGTTGGGAGGTGAACTTTTACTACCCCGCATCCGCAAAATTTGCCAAGAATGGCAGACAGCTAAAGAAGAATTAGCCGATTTAATGGCCGGAAAGCAACCGGAACTTTGCATTGCCGTGATTCACTCACTTTGTGGATCTTACTTACCACCAGTGTTGCAAAAATTTTGTCATGATTATCCAGATGTGCAATTACGGGTGACTTCATTAGGAAGCGATCGCGCTCTGAAAGTCCTCAAAGATGGATTAGTGGATTTAGCAATTGTGATGAATAATCGCTTTTTAACCACCAGTAGAGAAATGGTAGTAGAAGTGCTTTATGATGAACCTATAGAAATTTTAACCGCAGCGAATCATCCACTGGCACAATATGAATTTGTTCCTTGGTCGGAGCTAATTCGTTATCCCCAAGTGGTTTTTAAAGATGGTTATGGGATGCAACGCTTAATACAAGATAGATTTGAGCGAATGGAAGCTACACTCCAGTCGGCTTTAGAGGTAAATACCCTAGATGCCTTCCGGGGAGTCGTGCGCCAAGGAGAACTGATAGCTTTGCTACCTCAATCAGCATTACTGGAAGCTCGTCTTGACCCTACCCTGGCGATTCGTTCCTTAGCCAGCAATAATACTAGTGGTTTAGCAGATGCTTCCAGTTTGACTCGTCGAGTAGTTATGGTGACAACTCAAGACCGTTTGCAAATTCCGCCAATCAAGCACTTTTGGCAACTCGTGCGGGAAAATATCCCACTGCAAATTGACCAGCAGCGATCGGCTTCTTAATTGCTCTTGATTTACGTGCCTATCTCTTCATCCGGCGGCGGTGTACCATTCCAGTTTTTCCGCCAGCCGTGTCCACTGTCGGCATCGCACTCAGCGATGAGTAGCATAGCCGTAGCCACATAGGTTAGGACATTTTGAAAACCCCAAGGCTAGGAATAGTAATACTTTTACCTCCTGCCTCCTGCCTCCTGCCGACGCTCGCGGACTCGCTAACGCTGCGCTATCCTGCCTCCTGCTATATAAATAGAATCAGATTTTTGATACACAGATAAAAGCAGACATTCCCAAACTAGCCTTGGTTGGGCGTAAACAAGTAAGTATTTACGAGCTTGTTCTAGCTGATTGATAATACTAGGCTGATGCCACTGTTGCCAGTAAAACTGCTGAAGATAATTAACTAACCACAATTGTGCTTCTGTATCTAAATCCTGATCAATCTTCTTGGCTAACTCCAAGGCGTTACGGTAAGATTTAGGCGCTTTTTTCAAATCTTCGAGTAATTCCGGGGGAATAGTTTGTAATTGTTCATAAGATGCGATCGCAGTTCCGGCACTACCAGATGCTATGTTCAATACTGCCTGATTTTGCAAAATTTCTTGATGACCTGTTTGCGTAAGTACAACAGCTAAAGACTGTGCATCTAAACGATAAAAAGGAATGCGTTGACAGCGTGAAACCAAAGTCGGCAACACAGACTCAGGTGTAGGTGCAATTAAAATTAACGTCGCCTGTCCCGGTTCTTCCAAGGTTTTGAGTAAAGCATTCGCTGCGGCTTCTGCCATTGTTTGGGCTTCCTCCAGCACTACCACATTCCTCGGCGCTTCCAAAGGCGGACGACCTAAAAACTCGGTAATTTCCCGAATTTGCTCTAGCCTAATTACAGGTGGTGCTTTACGCTTCAGTCCTTTCTCGGCTGCTTCTGCTGGTGTTAATCGTTGTCCCTGGTGTTGATACGTTGGTTGCACCCATAACAAAGCTGGATGGTTCCCCTGACGCAAACGGTTTTGTAAAGACGCAGTGACTCCCATTCCACTAGAAAATAGCAATTCCACAAAGCATCTGGCTGCTAAACTTCTTCCTACACCATCTGGCCCCACAAATAGGTAGGCTGGAGCAACCCGATTTTGTCTAACAGCCTGAGTCAGTAATTCTATACCTTGCTGTTGTCCTATAAGTGGTGTAAATGGATCATTAGTCATTAATAATTACTTAGGAGTTAGGAGTTAGGAGTTTATTATTTTTCCTCTGCTCTCCTGCCTCTCTGCTCTCCTGTATAGTTTTAGCTAATTCATAATTTAGTCAGTTTTTATGAAGAAAAGCAAATGTTATTAAACATTTTTTTATAGTTTCGATAACCTAAATACATAAAGGATAAAGAAATAAGTTCAAACTCTTAAATTATTGCCTACTAACTATCTGCAAGTTTTCACGGATATTTGCAGCTAAATTTTGTGGTTACTTTAAATCAGTGAACAGTTCAACATCCTTCAGGGTATCTAAATGTTAGCTAGTTATTTAACGAACATTTACCCCAGCTAAATATCAAAATATTCGGTGATGGTGCAATGACTACTATCAACGATAAAAAACCTTACACTTTCTATGAATGTTTCTTTTACCTGATTTTCATTTAATGAAAACTACAAATTTAGCTAAGAGGTTGTTTGAAAAGTATTGATCTGTGATTTTAGACACTTGTTGATTCCCCCTAACTCCCCTTAAGAAGGCTACGGTGTACACACAAGTCAAAAAAAGATCAATTTCTCATTGTTCGCTGGTTTATCTCGTTCCTATGCTCTGCATAGGAATGACTGATTAGA